>JAKSOF010000004.1 GCA_024405735.1 Victivallaceae bacterium
TCGCACATCAGGCAGTCGGGCGGGCGAAGCGGCAGAGCGAAGCATTAGCCCGCGTAGGACGCCCGTCCTCTTTGCGGTAACAAATATAGACGACCGCGGAGATTTGCGGGGACATTCGTTTAGAGCGCGGACAAACGATTATCCGCAAATATCTGCGGCAGTGCAAAGTCCAGCCCGTGGCTGGTTGGGGGTGTTGAGAGGGGCGAAATCAGCCCCTCTCGTTCCCATCACATCAATGGCACTATATCCTTATTCCAGAGCGAAATCAAGCGTAACGACCATCCGCATTTCTTTTTTGATGCTCTCGGTGTCGTAAGTGCCGTAATCGCTGGAATCGTTGCTGCCGACCCGGGTGATCTGGATGACGCCCTGACGGGCGACACGGAGTTTGCCCAGTTTGCTCCCTGCCGTTTCGGCGACGACTTGCGCACGTTTATAAGCGGCTTGCGATGCCCGGTCGACGAGTTCAAGTTTATATTGTTCCGGGTCGCTGATCATATAGACGGGATTGGAAACAAAAATGTCGATTTTCTGTCCGGAAAGCGCGTACAGCTGAACGACCGCAAGCGCGGCTTTTTGAACATCGCGGGTGACGATGCGGCAACTGCGGTTAAAGCGGTAATGACTGAAAACGCTGCGGGTCGTCGTGCGGTTGTTTTCGGTCGCAGTGATCGATTTTTCCATCCGGTCGCAGGAAATGGAAATATCCTCGACTTCATTGGAAGTGACACCGAGTTCCGCCAGTTTTTTGTTGAAAATGGCGGTGATGCGTTCCAATTCCTGATAGCCCCCCGCAATATCAAGGTGATTACAGGAAATGCGGCAGGTAAAAGAGGCGATGTCGGAAGTGATCTCGCGGGTCGCAACTCCTTTAACGGTAATGTTTTTCTCCGTCGTCTTTTCGATTTTCAGCATAAAGCGGCTAAGGCAAAATGCGCCGCCGACAATGGCAACGGCGAGGATGATACTGACTGCGGCGACGACGGTGATTTTTTTCATTTTTTCTCCTTTGCTTTTTAGGGGGTGGGGTGATAATATAATAAGAAAAAAAGAAAAAACAAGCCGGTAAAAAAATTTTTTGACTTTATTTTTTTCCGGTGTCAGAAAATGGATTTTACCATTTCGCGTCTTGTATTTTCCGGCAAAAATGCTATAGTATGGTATTTCCATTTTCAACCAAGGAGCCGCTATGAAAAAAATCATTTTCCTTTCTCTTCTGCTCTCGTCATTGCTTGTGACGGCGGGCCCGCAGAAAAAGGCACCGGTCGTAGGCAAAAAGGGCCCTTATGTGGTGCTTTTCAACGGCGGTCGTCCGCGAATGGGCAATATCGTCAGCCAGATCTTTGAAAAAGCGGGATGCAAAGTCGTCAACGTCAACGGGACTTATCTTGACGGTTTTTCCGGGTCGCCGATCCGCATCAATATGACCGACAAAGTCGAGCCGACGCCTTTCGACGGGATCACACCGGCGTTGAAACAGCTTGGCAATAAGAAACTTGTGATTTTCAACGACATCCCGGTCGCGATGCTGACAAAGATGCTCAACGAGGAGCGTATCGCCCAGTTGAAAAGTTATGTGGAAAAGGGCGGTCATATTCTTTTCACCCGCGACTGCCCGGCAAGCGTCGGCGATCTCCTGCCCGTTTCCGTCGGGGAAACCATGGAAGTCGACGTGCCGCTTTTCGCCGACCGCCCCGCCGGAAAAATATTTGAATTTTTCCCGGAAAAACTCCCGGTGCTTTCCAATTATCGGCAGTTGACGGTACTCCCCGGCGCCGAGGTGTTGAGCACCATCCGCGCCAACGATATGGAAGTCACGCCGTTTCTGGTGCGTAAAACGATCGGCAAAGGCACGGTGACGTACCTCAATGCAAAGTACAGTTACGCCCACACGCTTCAGGATTTTTCCAACTGGGCGTACGGCAAGGCATTTTTGACGGCAGTCGCCGCCGATGCGGGAAATTACAAGGCGGCACCGGAAAAACTCATCGCCAAGATGCAGGATATTCCCGAGCGCAAGGAAGTCGGCGAAGTCGCCGTTTCCGTCCAGACTCCCGCGCTCGGCATCGAGGAAAATCAAAGCGCGCCGCGCATCGACGGTAAAAAAGTCACGTTCGGCAACGGCATCGTGCTTGATATTGCCGATGACGGCAAAGTTTCCGTCACCTACCCCGGCGAAAAAGAGCCTTTGATCCGCGATTACGCGATCCCCGAGATCGGTTTTTCCGAAGAACGCTCCTTCTTCGACGCCAAGACCGCCGAAGCGACCGATGGCGAAGCGGTGGTCAAAGCCGCCGACATCAAATGGAGTTTGAAAAACGTCGCCGTCAACAAAAATTCGGCAATCTTGACCTACGTTGCCAAAGACGCCGAAATGCGCTGGATCTTCACGGCGGGGACGTTGCACCTTGACGGCAGGGATTTCGCCGGATTTGCCGACCGCGTTGAAATGGTCAAAAGTCCGCTTCTCCTCAACGAGATCGTCTTTCATTCGGAGTTGACGCCGGAAAAACCGCTTTTCGCGCGCCGCAATTCCTGCTATTCGCCGCCGCGCGGCTACGTCGACTTCGATATGACGGGCAAAGTCGATTCCGACACCTACACCTGGCGTTATTTCGGCTCCGGTCAGCCGTTTGAACACCTCGTCTGCGAGGACGGCGTCTACCTCGGCAACGTCGAGAGCGCGCAGGCGGTGATCGTGCGTTTCATCCGCAAAAAGGGCGCGAAGTCGATCGCCAATTTGCGCCGTCATACGCTCGGACGCGTTTTCGCCCCCTGCGCGACAGCCAATTACTGGCACTGGTTCAGCCGCGGCGCGGAGCGCGGCCACAACGATTATCTGGCGATGTATCAGTTTGTCCGCAAGGACTTGCGCCGCCGCGCGGGATTGAAAGAATACCCCGCCTACCCGATCTGCAGTTATACCCATCAGATCACCAAAGAGGAAGCCGCGCAGGTACGCGCCGCCGCGATCAAGGCGGGGTACCGTTATCTCTCCCACCCCGGATGCGAAGAACCGGCGGATGCGTCTTTCAGCCCCGCCCGCTTCCCGATTTTCAACGAAATGCGGCAAAACAACGTCGGTTCGCGCATCTGGACGGCGGGCAGTTACGTCCAGGGCGACGGCGGCTGGATCTACAACCATCACCCGGAGTGGTTCGTCCGCGACAGCAAAGGCAAAATTTTCGCCTACGGCAACGGCCGCTATCCCGTGATCGACGTCAACAACGAGGATTATTTCAAGTGGTTCCGCGAACTGGTCAAACCTGCGATCGACGCGGGCGTGCGCTGGGTCTACCGCGATATGGACGGCGCGGCGGCGAACTGCATCAACTTTGCCAAAAAGGAAAGTCCGCACGGAATGGAAATGCAGATCAGGATCTACCGCTTTTTCCATGAAAACGACTGCCGCGTCGCGATCGAGGGGATGAATCCCCTCGTGCTTGACGAGTACTGGTACCGTCCGCATCTTTACACGCCCTTTGCCGGAAATGAATTCTGCCTCGTGGGCAGTGTGCCGTCGGCGAATTTCTACGAGGGGCTGGAACTGGATTTTTTCCGGACGGGGATGTACGGTTGCTTCCCGCTGACGGAACTTTCCGGCTACACATTCCAATTCGACCGCATCAAGGATGAAGTCGTGCGCGCCAACCGGATGGTGAGCCTCGTCCCGAAATTCAACGAAGCGCTCGACAATACGGGGATGCCGTTTGTCCGCGAAACGCCATTCGGCACGACCTGGATCGGCGAAAAAGGCGGTGCGCTCTTTTTCTGGGATCCCGCCAAAAAAGTAACGGTCGATCTGCCCGCCGGATGGGAAATCAAAGGCGTAAAGGGCAACGTTTTGACCGACGTCAAAGCCGACAGTATTTACTTACTGGAGAAAAAATAATGATAAAACAGACTCTTTCCGCCGTATTGTGCGGCGCCGGCACGATGCTTTTTGCCGCCGACGTCTATCTTTGCGGCGACTCGATCATGGCGGATTACAGCAAACGCGACCCGCGCCCCTGCTACGGGTGGGGAGAATTCATTCAAGGCTACTGCAAAAGCGGCGTCAAAGTTTTCGATCTCGCCATCCCCGGCTCCAGCACGGCATCGTGGCGCAACGGCGACAAATGGCAAAACGCGGTAGCGAAACTTCAAAAAGGGGATTTCCTTTTGCTCGGTTTCGGCTTCAACGACGGCGATGCCACCAATCCCGCCGCCTTTTGCGATGAAACGCAATTTGAGAAAAATCTGCTTCTGATGGCATCCGACGTGCAAAAAAAAGGAGCGACTCCCATTTTTCTCACGTCGACCGTGACCTATCAGGAAAAGCCGGAGATCCGCGAACGCCACGCGCGTTACAACGACGCGGTGCGCCGCGCCGCAAAAAAGGGCGACGTGGAACTCATCGACCTCAATGCGAAATTTCTGCCTTTCATCGACAATGCCGCCGATGCGGAGCGTTATTTTGTCCTGAAACGTCAAGTTCCGATCAAAAACTGGCTCGATTACGACACCGTCCATTTGAGTGAAAACGGCGCGCGTCTCGCCGCAAAGATGGTCGTCGAGATCATTAGAGAGAAAAAACTGTCGCTCGCGACAGTTTTTGAGTTATAAGTTATAAGTTATAAGTTTTCTATTTTCACCCAACCGCCCTGCCAGCCTTCGAGTTCGGGGATCGTGACGCAGGTGAAATCCCCTTCCCGGGTCAGCGGCAAGAGCTCTGCCGCTTTGCCGGGGATGCGCCATTCGGCTTTGACCGCATTGGCGGGGACGCCGCGCATTTTAAGGACAAAAGGCTTCTGATGCCCGATCACCGTGTTGATGACGGTAACGCTCCGCAATACGCCCTCTTGCGTCATACGCGGCACGAAACAGCATTGCACGGGCACGGCGGCAAAGACGGGGATTTTGCCGTGCGAGACCCAGTCGGCGATGCGCGTCAGAAATTCGACGCGCGAAGTTGAAACGAAAATCGTCTGAAAGCCGTCGAAACCGATCAGCGCGACGCGCGTACCGTCGGGACGCGTCAAAAGGACGGTCGCCGCTTTGTTTCCCACGGTGTAACGGGAAAGGACTTGCACGTTGTCCGACTCGGGACACTCGAAGAAATAGCGGAAAGGCGATGTCAGACGATAGAATTTTCCGGCAATTCCCGCATTGAAAGGATGATCGGGATAAACTTCCATCCCTTCCGCGCCGGAAACGCTCCGGATGCCGCCGATCGCGTCGCCGAATCCGCGTTTGGCGATCAATGCCGCGGCTTCGCCGTCGAGGATCAAATCGCGTTTGAGCACTTTCTTTAATTCCGCATCGCTCAAAGCGTCGACAACCCTCTTGTTGAGCTGTATCGCGCAAGCCCCGGTGGAGTGGGAAGCAAACGGGATCCCGACGAGCGGCAAGCCGAGTTCGGTAACGGCGGGAAGCGCCTTGACGATCCCCGTCCCGACGGGAACGGTATGAAGATTGTGATCGGCGAAATCGCGGTAACACGCCGCTTCTCCGGCAAGCGGTTTCAAAATGTGTTCCCCGTAAAACTCCGGCGTTTCCAAATTCGGCGTAATGGAGTAATAAGTCAGACTGTCGCCGCCCATGGCAAGGTAAAAAAGCGCTTCCAGCTGATGCCCGCGGTCGCTCTTGCTGCTGAAAACGCGCGGATAGTCTTCGATTTCCGGCGCGACCTGATCGAGCATCTCATATCCCGGCTGGGAAAAGATCTCCTGCGACATTTTGATCCCTTTGAGGAGGATCATATAGGGATCGTGGTCGCTGTAAGTCCCCGCCCCCGGCCGCGAAGCGACGCGCTTGCCGCTCGTTTCGTACAACGCCTTGAAGACGGCGTTGCGCTCCAGGTCGTAGCAATGTTGAAGTCCCATCCGCGTTTCGGGCGAAATTTCCTTGAAACCACGGGCGATCGCGCTCGAAATCATCGCAAGACCTTCTTCCTCAAAATCCATCCAGCGCCGATAAAGTGCGGCATCTTTTTCACAGGCGGAAACCAGTTCCTCCCGCGTATAGTCGTGCTTTTCGCGTTTGGAAAATTCCGCGAGACACTCGGCGCAGTAACAGCCGTAAGGCTCCCCCGCCGGGGCGTGATTGCGCAACCGCAAATCGTCGTCGATCCAGACGGAACCGGGATGCCACTCGGCGTAGATTTTCGACATTTCATAAAGGTACTGATGAAACGCCTTCTGGCGCGGACAGTTGATCGTTTTGCACTTCTCGCCGTTTCTGCCGACGTAAGTGCCCCACTTCAACGCGCTGTTGTCCGCGTGGAGATTGTCGGCGTGTCCGATCGTCGACTGGATCTGCAAACTCGGCACAATGCCGATTTTCCGCAAATCCTTTGCCGCTTTTGCCATCAAACCGGCTCGTTGACGATGCGTTTCAAGCGACACGACGGAAGTCCCGTTGGAAAACCACACTTCATCGCAACCGGCGCGATATTTTTCCAGTTGCTTGAGCATCCGCGGCCAAACTTCCGGACTTTCCTCCCCCGAACTGAAACGGATGATCATCCGCGGCCGATCCGGCGCAGGTCCGGCGGCAAAAATCGAAGCGACCGCTCCCAACAATGTCAGCGACAAAATTTTTTTCATCAGTAAAAACTCCTTGGCTTCGGTGATTGGATACTATAGCACCGAAACTCCCGTGAAGCAAGTTCTGCGCCTGATTTCGGCATAAAAAAGGGCTGTTGCCACTTTGGCAACAGCCCATTGACGGAAATTTCGCTTAACGGTAGAGCGGACCGAAGTTCGCGCAGGCGCGGTAATCCGAGCCTTCCTTGTCCATACCGAAAGCCGCCCACGCACTCGGACGGAAGATCTTGCTTTCGTCGACGTTGTGCATGCAGACGGGGATGCGGAGCATCGAAGCGAGCGTGATGAGATCCGCACCGACGTGACCGTAGGTGAATGCGCCGTGATTGGCGCCCCAGTTCGCCATCACGCTGTAAACGTCGGCAAACGCGCCCTTGCCGGTCGTGTTGGGCACGAACCAGGTGCTCGGCCAGCCCGGATCGGTGCGCTGATCGAGGATCTCGTGGATCTTCTTGGGCGGTTCATAGGTGAAGCCTTCGGCGATCTGAAGCACGGGACCGAGCCCCTTGACCAGATTGACGCGGCTCATCGTGACGGGCATACCGCCGCGGGTGAGGAAGTGGCTGGAGAAACCGCCGCCGCGGAAGTAACCGAGGTTCGCCGGGACCCATTCGGTCGCGGCGAGACACGCCTTGGCTTCCGCTTCGGTGAGTTCCCAGAAGTGCTTCATTTCCGGCTCCTTGCCGGCACGGCCCGTCGCGTCGAGCGTCGTCGCGCCGGAGTTGATGAGGTGCATCATTCCGGGCACGGGGAGTTTCATGCCGGTCGCCTTTTTGACCGCATCGGGACTCCAGTAGGTGCGCACGTCGCTGAAAGCGGAAGCGCGTCCCGTCAGCAGGTGGCTGAAAAGCATCGCCACGCAGTTGAGCGCGTCGTTTTCCGTCGCGAGCACAAAGGCTTCGCGGATGCCGTTCCAGTCGAAACTGGTATTCATGATCGTTTCCATGAAGTCGCCGTTGGGCATATGATCCGTCCACTGACGCTGTCCCTGGAAACCGCCCGCGAGCGCGTTGTGCCCCATCGCCTCTTCGCCGAAGCCGAGATCCTTCAGACGCGGGTTGCCGACAAAGAGGTCGCGCGCGATCATCGTCATCTTGACGCAGTAATCCCAGATCGCTTTCTGCTGCGCGGCGCTCTTGCCTTTTTTGCCGTTGTAGACGTCGGCGCCCTGCTTGCAGTATTTTTTGACCCACTTCTGGGCGCGGGCGAATTCTTCGGGATCGTAAATGTTTTCATTGACGCGGCGGATGATCTCGGTCATATCGACCGATTCGCAGCGCATATTGAGGTAATCCTCAAAGAAAGCGGGATCGACGATCGAGCCGCCGATGCCCATTGCGACCGAGCCGATCGACAAATAGGATTTGCCGCGCATCGTCGCGACCGCGATTGCCGAACGTGCGAAACGCAAGATCTTTTCCTCGACGTCCGCCGGGATCTTGGTGTCGGTCGCCGACTGCACATCGTGACCGTAGATACCGAAAGCGGGCAAGCCCTTTTGCGAATGCGCCGCCAGCACTGCGGCAAGGTAGACCGCGCCGGGACGCTCGGTGCCGTTGAAGCCCCAGATCGCCTTTTGCGTCAGCGGATCCATATCCATCGTTTCGGCGCTGTAGCACCAGCAGGGGGTGACGCTCAACGTCGCCATCACGTTTTCCTTGCGGAATTTTTCCGCGCAGATCGCCGCTTCGGCGGCGCCGGAGATCGTCACGTCGGAAATGACGCACTCGACCGGCATACCGTTGGCGTGGCGCAACTTGCCGGAAATCAGTTTCGCGGCGGCTTTCGCCATTGCCATCGTCTGTTTTTCCAGACTTTCGCGGATGCCGCGGCGACGGCCGTCGATGGTCGGGCGGATACCGATTTTCGGCATTGCGCTGTAATAGCGGTTGACGGGTTCATTCATCTTGAAATCAGCCATAAAAACCTCCTGTTGGCTTCGCGCTTTTTTTCACAAGGCGCCTGATAAAAAAATCCTCTGATATATTATAGCAAAGTTTTTCAAATAATCAACCCTTTTTTCCCTGTAAAAAGAAGAGTTTTTCGGGAATTTGCAAAAAAAGCGGTTTCCCCGGAAAAAGCACTTGATATTGTCGGCAAAAAACGGTATATTTTGTTTTGATATGGATTTTTTGCTTTTTGACCAAAGGATTAATAAAAATGTTGAATGATTCCGCCCGCAATTCGTACCGCAAATCCCCATCGAACCAGCCGCAGGGCAAAATCCCCCGTTTCCTCGTCCTTTTGCTCATTTTTGCGGCGATCACGGCGTTGATCCTTTATTTCTGCATCCCGAAATCGCAAAGACCCTCTCTGAACGAACCGGAAACGGCGGCGCAGACCGAGCCGCCCAAGCCGGAACCGCCGAAATTCCGTTACCGCGAAGTCTCGCAAGCCGGGAATTTCGGCGCGCCGCTGGACTTTTCCCGCGCATTACACGGCAATGCGCTCGACAAAAAGATCCCCTACGCTTCCGAAGCGTTGAGCGGCATTATCGTCGACATGGACACGCGCCGCGTCCTCTGGGAACGCAATTGCCGCAAAGACGTGCCGATCGCGTCGATGACGAAAATGATGACTTTGCTCGTCGCGATGGAAACGCTCGAAGCCGATCCCGCGCGCACGCTCGACGACGAGATCACCGTCACCAAATGCGTGATGCAGATCGAACGCACCGGGCTCGCCTTTCTGGAGCCCGGCGAAAAGATCACTTTCCGCGAGTTGCTCGGCTGCGCGGTCATCAAAAGCGCCAACGATGCGGCGCAGCAGATCGCCGAAGTTTCGGCGGGCAGCGTTGACAATTTCGTCGAAAAAATGAATCAGAAATCGCAGGATCTCGGTTTGTCGGCGAAATTCACCAATCCCCACGGGCTGACGGTCAAGGGCGTCACTTCGACCGCGTCCGCGCTCGATATGGTGCTCCTCGGCGAACGGCTTCTGGAATACCCCGTCGTCATGGATATGATGAAACTTCAGGAATTTTCCATCCGCAACGGCAAGACGAAATTCGTTTCGACCAACAAGCTCATCAATCCCCGCTATCCCGGCGTCGACGGGATGAAAACCGGATACACCCGCAAAGCGGGCTCCTGTCTGACTTTCAGCGTGTTGCGCAATCAGCGCCGTATCATGGGCTGTGTCACGGGATTCAAAACGGGACGCGACCGCGACAAATTCTGCCGCAAACTGATCGACTGGGCGTATCAGCAGAAATAATCCGCCTTTTCACCCGCGATTGTTTTCACCGCCTTTGCCATATCTTCCGGTATGGGAGCGGTGAATTTCATTTCCTCCCCGGTCAGCGGATGGGGAATGACCAGTTTCCACGCGTGGAGCATCTGGCGGTCAATGCCGTCAAGATGCGTTTTATTTCCGCCGTAGAGCGCATCGCCGAGCACCGGAAATCCGAGATGCGCCATATGCACGCGGATCTGATGGGTGCGTCCCGTCGCGATCGCGACTTCGGCAAGCGAAAAATTTCTGCCGCCGATCTCCGCCGATCCGAGCAGACGGTAGCGCGAAACCGCCGTCTTGCCGTTGCGCTCCACGACCGCCATCTTTTTGCGGTTGACGGGGTGACGCCCGATCAGCGTCGTGATTTCCTGACTCGCCTTTGCCGGAATTCCGCAGAGGATCGCAAGATAAGTCTTGGAGGTCTCCCGCTCGGCAAAGGAACGGCTCAACTTGAATTGCGCTTCCGGCGTTTTGGCGATGACGAGCACGCCGCTTGTTTCCTTGTCCAGACGGTGAACGATGCCGGGACGGCTGTCGGAGCAGTCAAAGCGCGTCGCCATATCGGGATAACGCCCCAAAAGCGCGTTGACGACAGTTCCTTCGTGCGTGCCGGCGCCGGGATGCACGACCACGCCGGAAGGTTTATTGATGACCAGCATCACCTCGTCTTCAAAAAGGATCGGAAATGCGAAATTTTCCGCCGACGGCGTCGTATCGGCTTCCTCCGGGAGAAGTACCTGAACTTTTTCCCCGATCGTCAGCAACCGGCGCGGCACGTCGCACGGAACTCCGTCGACCGACACCCGGTGATCGCGGATGAGTTTTTGCAGAAAACTGCGCGAACTCGACGGAATCATTTCCGCCAGAATTTTATCGAGGCGGCTTTTTCCCTGATTTTCCGCAACGCGGAATTCAATTCTTTTCCCTTGCGCCATGGTCGAAGTACCAGTAAAGCAGCGCCCCCGTCGGCACCAGTACGATGCCGATCAGTTGCGCGATCGTGAAAAGACCGAAATAATGGTAGTTGTCCCCTCGGAAAAATTCGTTGATGAAGCGCAAAATACCGTAAAGCACAAAGTATGCCGCCACCGTCGTGCCGCGTTTGCCCTTTTTCACGATCGCAAGCAAAATAAACAATACGACCAGATTTTCCGCCGTTTCAAACAGCTGGATCGGGTAACGCGCCAAACCGTCCTGAAACTCCGGCGCCGTCGTTTTCGGATAGATCACGCCGAGCGCGCTATGGGTCACTTTGCCGTAACAGCAACCGTTGAGAAAACAGCCGACGCGCCCGAACGCGTGCCCCAAAACCAACGCTATCGCCGCCAGATCAAGCAACCGGATGAAATCCCGTTTCTGCACTTTTGACCATATCCACAATACCGGGATCGCCAGAAATCCGCCGTAAAACACCAACCCGCCGTGGTCGATCCGCACGATCTCCCACAGATTGTCGCGGTATTCGTCGAAAAATTGCACCACATAAAAGATCCGCGCCCCGATCACCCCGGAAATGATCGTGACCAACAGCATCGACGACACCTGATCCGACGTGAGATCCGCGTGCTTGCGGCAACGGTTCACGATCCACGTCGCCGCCAGAAATCCCAATGCCGCCATCACCCCGTACCAGCGGACTTGCAATGCCCCGATCTGAAATGCTATCGGATTCATGATCTATCATCCTTTCATTCCGCAAAAAATCTTCTTTTTTCCTTAATATACACTTTTTTTGCAAAAAATGCGATTGCTCAATGGATTTTTTTTCAAAATGAGGCTATTTTATAACTCGTTCCCGGTAACCCCGTGGTGTAATGGTAGCACAACTGGTTTTGGTCCAGTTAGTCTAGGTTCGAATCCTGGCGGGGTTGCCATCTATGGCTTCTGTACGCCGAGAATCATGCGTATAAACAAAAGTCGGTCGCAAACGATTGTTTGCACCGACTTTTTTATTATACTTCCTGCGCGTTGTCACGCGCCATGATTCTCTTGGGGGTTGCGTTTCGCTTCGCTCACGCTCGCCGCTATAATTACGTGCGCTCTCTATCGTTCGCGCCCTCCATTATGCGTCGTGCCATCTTAATGGGCCTCGACAAAAGGTTTTCAAACACTCACCGTCGGTCGCAAACTATTGTTTGCACCGACTTTTTTATTATACTTCCTGCGCGTTGTCACGCGCCATGATTCTCTTGGGGGGTTGCGCTCGTTTCTCTCGCGCTCACCGCTACGCGGTGTGCCATCTTAATGGGCCTCGACAAAAGGTTTTCAAACACTCACCGTCGGTCGCAAACTTGTTTGCACCATCTCTTTTATTTTGTTCTTTTGCGCGTTATCACGCGCCATGATTCTCTTGGGGGGTTGCGTTTCGCTTCGCTCACGCTCGCCGCTATAATTACGTGCGCTCTCTCACGTTCGCGCTCTCAGTTGCTTTGGGAAATGCAGCAACTGCGCTGTCATCCTCTACGGACTTTTACGGACAAAACCGACGCGTCATCATTACGTGATTTTATCCTTTCCTCATTACGCTGATTGTCCGTTAGTGTCCATTCCCGCTTTTTTTCGCCCGGCAGGGCGGGGCAAACATCTGCGCGGGATTCTCTCATCTCTCATAACTCATAACTATTTTGTAAAAATCCCCAACCGGATGTATATTATGGTAATAATATCGTATCATTGCCGATGATTTCTGTATTTCATAGTTGTTTGAGAGGTAAAAAGTGTTGACATCGTTAAGCCGGATCGTCCGGAAAATTTTTGGCGTCACGGAAAAAACGGCGCCGGAAAAGAAAAATCAAAAAAAATCTTCGCATCCGGCGGAAAAAAAGCCGCGCGCGTCCAGGCGTCCCGTTGCGACAGAGGGAAAAAAGAATCTGACGAAGCCGAAAAAAGAAAGTGTTTCGCCATCGCCCGCGCCGAAGCCGGTCATCCCGCCCAAACCTGCCGAGTTGAAAATCGCTCCGGCGGTCGAGGGAAAATTGCGTTTCACCGATCTTGCGTTGCACAAGGACGTTCTTTTCGGAGTTCAGGCGGCGGGTTTTGAATACTGCACGCCGATCCAGTCGCTCGCGTTGCCGGAGTTGCTCAAAAAGCGCGACCTTGCGGCGCGCGCCCAGACCGGGACCGGCAAAACTGCGGCATTTTTGCTCGCTTCTTTCACGGAACTTTTGAACCACCCGTTGTCGGAGCGCAGAAAAAACACGCCGCGCATCCTCGTGCTTGCCCCGACCCGCGAACTTGCCGCCCAGATCCACAAAGACGCGGTTCAACTCGGCATTTTCACCGGACTTGCCAAAGAAGTCGTTTTCGGCGGCATGGATCACGAGAAACAACGCCGCGCGCTCAACAAGGAATTGGATCTGCTCGTCGGCACCCCGGGGCGCGTGATCGACTACTGTCAAAGCGGCGATCTTGATCTCTCTCAAGTGGAGATCCTCGTCATCGACGAAGCCGACCGGATGCTCGATATGGGCTTCATTCCCGATGTCAAGCGGATCGTCAGCCGGTTGCCGAAAAAGGGCAACCGTCAGACGTTGCTGTTTTCGGCGACGCTCGACGAAAGCATTTTGCGTCTGGCTTCGGGCTGGCTCGCCGACCCCGCCGTCGTCGAGAGCGAACCGGAAAAACTCGTCAGCGAAAACATCCGTCAGGAATTTTACTCGGTCTTGCGCGATGAAAAACTCGCATTGTTGCTCTACTTGCTCCGCCACGAAACTTACGAGCGCGTGATGATTTTCGGCAACCGCAAAGATGTCAATCTGCGTTTGCAGTACGACCTTGCCCGGTACGGTTTCGACGTGCCGGTGCTTTCCGGCGACATCGCGCAGGAAAAACGCATCAAAATCCTGGAAAAATTCCGTTCCGGCGCGGAAAAGATCGTCATCGCCACCGACGTTGCCGCCCGCGGCATTCACGTCGACGACGTGTCGATGGTCATCAACTACGATTTGCCCGAACGCGCCGAAGATTACGTCCACCGCATCGGACGCACCGGGCGCGCCGGACATACCGGCATCGCGATCAGTTTTCTTTGCGAATACGGCGCCTACTATCTCCCCGCGATCGAGGAAATGCTCAAAACGCAATTTCCCAGCACCTTGCCGACGGAGGAAATGTTACAGCTTCCTCCCGAAGTCCCCGGCGTCAAACCCCGTTTTGAAGAAGTTCACCATTCCGGAAGCGGCCGTCGCGGCCGCTCCGGCAGAAGTTCAAGGAAGCGTTGACCCCAAATCAAAAAAAGAGGTGTTGCAATGAAAAGCGTCAAAGTTCAAAAGCTCAGCGTCGAAAAATTCGCCAAGTACGGCAGTTTTGCCGCTCTTATCAATCCCGATGCCGAAACCACGGGGTCCAAGGATGCGTCGATCGTCTTTTACCGCGATATGGTGCAACAGGAACTTTTCGGACGGAATCCCTCTTTTTCCACCTGCCGCATGAAACCGCGTCCGATGGTGATCGACGCGGGAGAATATCACAATCACACCTGTGAAGTTTCGATGCCGCTCAACGCGGATGCGCTCGTCTGGGTCGCCCCTGCGGATTGTTCCAAAAACGTGCCCGTCGACAAAATCGAAGTTTTCCTCGTTCCGCGCGGCACGATCCTCTCTATCCGTCCCGGCGTCTGGCATCACGCCGCCTTCGCCATCGACAATCAGCCGCTTGATGTGATGATCGTTTTGCCGGAACGCGCCTACGTCAACGATTGCGTCGGCGTTGCGATCCCCAAAGCGGATCAGCGCAAGATCCAGTACTGATTTACGCAAAAAAGCAAAGGTTGTTGCCTCATCCGACGGGGGTGCGGCAACAGCTTTTTTTTGCGCCTGCTCACAGAACAAAAAAAAGACCGTCGCGGTTTCCCGCGACGGCTTTTGCCGAATGATCTTTTTCAGCGTTTGAGGTGCGTACGCATATAATCGCCGAACTGGTGATACAACTGATCGGTCACTTCGGCGGAAATCTGAATTTTTTCCGCATCCTGCCAGAGGGAGGCATCGCAAAGGGCGACGCGCGCTTCCTCGTAACGCCCGGCTTCGGCGAGCGAAACGACGACACCGACAAAATCACCGTCGTTGGTCATCACGAAATCGCCGATTTTCGCCTTGATCTCGTTGGCGTTGCGGGCGTTGTTGCGGATGATCAATGCGGAAGCCCCCGGTTGAAGATCCAGTGAGCAGCGGTCGCCGAGCGGCGTACTGTCTTTGCCGCAACTGGTCGTCTTGAAAAGGGTAAGACGCTGGACCCCGCGTTGACGGAGTTTATCCGCCGGAACGGCGCGAAGCGGCTGAACTCCGGCGATTTGTGCAATTTCAAAGGCGCCGAGATAAGGTTCGCGTTTGGAAACGAGCAACGGGGTTGTTATTTTCGATGCCGCCGCTTTGCCGCCGGAAAGGTGAAATGCCAGTTTGTCCACTTTTTGGAAGTGGAAAGGCTCGCCATCGCCGCCGGCAAACATCGGCAATGCGCCGATCAGATAACTTTTGTCGCCGAGTTTCACGACGGGCAGATAGTGGACAAAATTGCGGCCGAGATCGCTCAACACGCGCTTTTCATGGATCTCAATGCCGAGTTTCACGACGGCATTCTGATAATGGTCGAATAAATTCGTCCCGGTCTGCTGACGCAAGAACTGCAACTGCTCCTTGGCGGCTTTTTCCGCCGCCTGTGACTCCACAAGTTGCTTTTTGGTTACGGCAAGCGCGGTTTGCGCGGCTTTTTCCGATGCGCCTTTTGCCGCCAGTTCGACGGCGGCGATTTTGGAAAGATTTTCCATATTGTTGCGGGCGATCTCGGCTTCGCGGCGACGTACATTCGCCTGAGTCAATTCACGCTCCAGTTTCCCCGCCTTGTCCTTCATTTCCGCCAGTTCCCGCGCGGTGGCGGCATTTTGTCCGCGGAGCCGATTCAATTCCTCCTCGGTCTGCGAATTGCGGCGGATGGTGATTTTCACTTGTCCCTGCACATCCTGCAATTCCCGCTGAGTCTGATCGAGCCGGGTCCGGGTGCGGATCAACTCCGTTTTCGATTTTTCCGCGGCATCCCGGTTGGCGGCGGCATTCTTTTTGGAAGCGTCCAGTTCCGTCTCCAGACGGGTGCTCTGCAAGCGTGATTTCTCCAACGCGGTCTGCGTTTTGGCGAGATCCTGACGCGAATTTGCCAAGGCTTTTTCCGACAGCGTCAATGCCGCCTGCGACTGCGCCAAAGCGGCGGTTTTTTTCTCATTTTCCTGCGTTACTTTGCTCAACGACGAACTCATCCGGTTGACGTCGTAGCGCAATTTCGCCTCGCTCTCGCGCGTCTGCTGCAATGCGCCCTGCGCTTCCTTAAGCATTTCGCGCACCATCCGGATCGAAGCGTTTTTTTCGCGGTCGCGGACTTCCGCCTCGATGCGGCGCAGTTTTTCCTGATTGAGCCGTTTTTCCAATTCCTCGCGGGAAAGATTTCCGGTGTTTTCCGGCGTACTCTTGGCGAGTTCCTGAAGCCGCTCCATTTCCATCTCGTTTTGGGCGAGTTTGCGGTTCAATTCCTCCAGTTTCGCCTCGTTTTCCGCCGTCATATTGCCGCGCTCGATGTTTTCGCGCAAAGCGGCGCGCAGTTGCAGAAGCTCGCCGCGGCTGCGCTCCAGCTCGACGATCAGCACGCGCGTACTGTTGGCGTCAAGTCCGATGCCGCTGCCGCTTGAGTTTGCCGGGACCATTCCCGTCATCATCGAAAGCATCGACGATACGAGAAAGTCGCAAATGACGATTAGAATTGACCGATTCACTTGTTGATCCCCGCTTTTTCACTTTCCAGTTTCTGACGCAACGGGTAATGCAGCGAGATCCGCAGCACCAGACTGAAAATGATGCCGATCAAGGTCGAACTGTAGGCGATCAGCCGGCTGCTCTGCGGAGAATAGGACATCACGAGAAACGCCGAGATCGTCCCGAAAAGACCGACGTAAAGCGGCACGTCGAAGAAAATTTCCGATCCCTCCAGACGCACCAGTTTCAGCGTCGGGGCTTCATCGCTCTGGCGGATCGCATTGACGACCGCGTAGCCGATGCCGAAAGCGAGCACCTGCAACGCGGTGATCGCGACGAAAATCGTCATCGAAATACGCGCCGCAAGTTCATTCCGCGCCGCAAAGGACTGCCCGTTCCCGGCGGAAACCTCTCCGACCGTACTGCTTCCGGAGAAAAGATCGCGCAGCCACTCCGCGTGACCGAAAAGGAAATTCATCGCCACGACAACGGCAATTCCGATCACGGCGATGATGACAAGCGGTTTTTTGTTGATTTTTGCAATAGACATAATGATTCTCCTTTGCCGTTTCCGGCTTTACATTTTGGTAGCACCATTAAAATAGTCCGTCAAAAGGTATAATTCAAGTGAAAAGAGATTTTTTTCACCGTGTGATTTGCCAAATGCGGCTTCGGCGTGTATCTTATAGTGAATGGTATTTCGGAAAAAGGAGCGAACCGCCGATGAAAATTCTCAACTGGTACGTTTTGCGCGGCTTTCTGGTCGCATTTTTCATGGCGATCGCCATTTTGACTTTCGGACTTACGGGAGCGAATCTGATCAAAGTGATCGACTATCTTTCCCGCGGGATCAGTTTGTGGACTTTCTGCAAATTCACCGCTTATATCCTGCCCAACATCCTCACCTTTACCGTTCCCTGGGCGGTCATGGTTTCCGTGATGCTGGTTTTCGGACGGCTTTCCGCCGACAACGAGATCACGGCGATGCGCGCCTGCGGCGTGTCGATCCTGCAGATCATCTCCCCGATCGTGCTGATCACGCTTTTGCTTACGGGGCTTTGCCTTTATTTGCAGGTCGAAGTCGGGCCGCCGCTTCTTTTGAAATCGCGGACGATGATGGAGGACGCCGTGATGGATCAGCCCCTCGCCATTTTTGAACCGGGCAAACCGGTGATGTACGACAACAAGCTCATCTACATCGACCGCAAGGAAGCCAACGGCGACATCTACGGTGTCCAGCTCTACACGCTCAACGCCAAAGGCGATCAGGTCGAGCAGGACATTTCCGCCGAAAGCGGCAATCTTTCCGCCGACCCCTCCACCCATATCCTGACGATCAAACTTTTCAACGCGATCGCCACCAGCAAGACCGGTTCACTCGGTACCGCCGACGAGGAAAACAACGATTCCATCGACCGCATTTTCACCTGCGACATGGAGATCCCGATCAGTTACGGCGGCAAGGCCAACGCCGCAAACTTGAGCATCCGTCCGAAATATATGCGTTTGCAGGATCTGATGGCGCAGATCCACATCACCAAGTTGCGCGGTCAGGACACGACCAAAATGGAAGTCGAACTCAATCAGCGCATCGCTTTCGCGCTGGCGCCGATCGCGTTTCTGCTGCTCGGGCTGCCGCTTGCCATCCGCACCAACCGGCGTGAAACGTCGATCGGGCTTTTTCTCAGCGTCATTCTGGCGGGGATCTTTTTCCTCTCGATCATTTTGTGCGAATCCTTCGCCAACTATCCGCACGTTTATCCCCAATATCTGCTCTGGTTGCCGAACATCGTTTTTCAGTTGCTCGGCGCTCATATGATCATGCGTATTTCGCGACGCTGATATGCGAAAGAAATTCCGGCTTCAACTGTTGTTTCTCGCGCTGACACCGTTTCTGCTTTTTTCCAGTTGTATCGCGTGGCGCGCCGCGCATCGCGGGAAAACGGCGGAAAAACGCGGTCGTGCCGGTCTTTATCCCGCTCCCGCAAGAATTTCCGGCAATTTCGCCAATCAGAAGTTTTTCCCGCACGGCGCGCCCGACGGTGGTATCCTCACGCAGGCGCTTGCGGCGGAACCGGCGCATTTCAATACCGTGATCCTCAACGAGGCGACTGCCGCCGAGATTTCCGCGCTCTGCAATGCGACGCTCGGCGAACGCGACTGGGAGCACCCCGAGGAATTTCAGCCGATGCTCGCCGAGTCGTGGCAAATTTCCGGCGACCATCTCCGCTACGACATCACGTTGCGGAAAAATCTTTTTTACTGCGACTACCGCGACCCCGACACGGGAGAAATGGTAAAAAAAACGGCGGTCACGGCGCACGATTTCAAATTTTTCACCGACGTCATCCGGGATGAAAGCGTCAATGCCGCGCCGTTGCGCGTCTACTATCAGGATCTCGACCGGGTCGAAGTGTACGATGATTTCCATTTCGCCGTCATCTGGAAACGCCCCTTTTACGGTTCGCTCGCGGCAACGCTCTCGATGGCGCCGCTGCCGAAAAAGTTCTACTGGAATTACCCCGGTAAATTCGACGGGGCGCGTTTCAATCTGGATCACCGTCGCAATCAGATGATCGTCGGTTGCGGTCCCTACCGCCTCGACGAATGGAAACGCGATCAATTCATCCGGCTCGTGCGCAATGAAAACTACTTCGGCGCGGCTTACGGCATCGCTCCAAAGATCGACGTGCTTCTTTTTAAGATCATCAAGCATCCCAACACCCGGTTTCAGGCGTTGCGCGCCCATATGCTCGATGCGCTCAGCCTCACCCCCGACCAATGGATTAATCGCGCGCGCGACCGTATCTTTACGGACGGGAAATTCCAAAAATTCCACTATCTCACCCCCGTCTACACCTATATCGGCTACAATCAGAAAAATCCGCTCTTTCAGGAAAAAAAAGTGCGGCAGGCATTGACACTGCTTGTCGACCGCAAGCGCATTTTGCACGATATTTATTTTGACCTCGCCGAATGCGTCAACGGGCCCTTTTACTTGCAAAGCGCCTACTGCGACAAAAGTCTGCCGCCTTGGAGTTACGATCCCGCGCGGGCGAAGCGGCTCCTCGACGAAGCCGGATGGCGCGACACCGACGGCGACGGCATACGGGAGAAATCCGGCAGAAAATTTTCCTTTACGATCTTACAGGTCGCCAATCATCCGATCCAGCAGAAAATGCTGCCGCTTCTCAAGGAAAGTTTCGCCGCGGCGGGGATCGACATGCAGATCCAGACCGTCGAATGGTCGGTTTACGTTCGCAAGCTCGACGAACGCGCTTTCGACGCCTGTACGCTCGGTTGGAGCGGTTCTTTCGACCCCGATCTCTATCAGATCTGGCACTCCTCGCAGATCGAAGGCACGGGAAGCAATTTCATCGGCTACCGCAACGCCGAAGTCGATCGTCTCATAGAGGAAATGCGCGTCACATTCGATCTGAAAAAACGCATTGACATCGCGCACAGAATAGAGAGGATCCTCTACGAAGACCAGCCTTACACTTTTCTTTTCACACCCTACGCGCTCCGGGCGATCTCGGCAAAATTCGGCAACGTCCGCGAATTTCCGGTCGGGATACCGGAAATCATTTTCTACGAAAAGTAGACGCTTCTCTTATTTGAGATAGGGCTTCAGAAATTTCCCCGTATGGGATCTTTTGCACGCGGCGACCTTTTCCGGCGTGCCGCAGACGACGAGTTTTCCTCCGGCGTCGCCTCCCTCGGGCCCGAGGTCGATCACATAATCGGCGGTCTTGATGACATCGAGATTGTGTTCGATGACGATGACCGTATTGCCGAGATCGCGCAATTTGAAAAGCACTTTCAGCAGTTGATCGATGTCGGCGAGATGAAGACCCGTCGTCGGTTCGTCAAGAATGTAAACGGTGTGGCCGCGCGGCACCCGGGCAAGCTCTGCGGCAAGTTTGACGCGCTGGGCTTCTCCGCCGGAAAGCGTCGTCGCGCTCTGCCCGAGTTTGATGTAACCGAGCCCCACCTCCTGCAAGGTCGAAAGTTTGCGTTTCAAACCCGGATGCGCCGAAAAGACTTCGACCGCCTGATTGACCGTCATATCCAGTATTTCGGCGATATTGTACTTTTTGTAATGCACCGAGAGCGTTTCGCTGTTGAAACGCTGACCGTGACAGGCGCCGCATTCGACGTAGATGTCGGAAAGAAACTGCATTTCAATGCGTTTGATGCCGTCGCCGCAACACTCCTCGCATCGGCCGCCTTTGACGTTGAAACTGAAACGCCCCGGACCGTAACCGCGCACCTTGGATTCCGGCAGTTCGGCAAAAAGTTTGCGGATCGCGCCGAAAGCATCGGTGTAGGTCGCCGGATTGGAGCGCGGCGTGCGCCCGATCGGACTCTGATCGATGACGATCGCCTTGTCGATGTATTCCAGACCGTCGATCCCCGCACATTTTCCGGCGGGCGCATCCTGGATTTTGCAGTGTTCGTTAAGCGCGCGGACCAAAATCCCGTTGATGAGCGAACTTTTGCCCGACCCCGAAACCCCGGTGACGCAAGTGAGCGTCCCGAGCGGGATCGAAACATCGATTTTTTTCAGATTGTGATGCTCCGCCTTGCGGATGGTCAAAAATTTGCCGTTTCCGGCAAAGCGCGTTTCCGGCACGGGGATCCCGCGCCGTCCGGCGAGGAAATCCGCCGTCGGCGAGCCGGAAACTTCGGCGACCTCCTCCGGCTTGCCGCAAGCGACGAGTTCACCGCCGTGCCGCCCTGCCCCGGGACCGAGGTCGAGCAGGAAATCCGCCCGGCGGATGGTGTCGAGATCGTGCTCGACGACCAACACCGTATTGCCGGCGTCGCGCAGTTTTTCCAACGTGTCAAGCAGTTTGTCGTTGTCTCTCTGATGCAAGCCGATCGAGGGTTCGTCGAGGATGTAAAGCACCCCGACAAGCGCACAGCCGAGCTGGGTCGCCAGCCGGATGCGCTGGGCTTCGCCGCCGGAAAGCGTGGAACTCACGCGGTCAAGCGTCAGATAAGTCAACCCGACATCGGCAAGAAAACGCAACCGCGACTTGATCTCCTTGACCAGATCGGCGGCGATCTGACTTTTTTCCGCATCCAGTTTCAGTTCGGAGATGAAATCAAGTGCTTTTTCGACGCTTAACGCATTGAATTTGTCGATGGCAAGTCCGCCGACCGTCACTGCAAGCGATACCGGATTGAGACGCGCGCCGTGGCACGCCGGACAGGGGCGCGGCGAGAGATCGGCGCTCAAACGCTCGCGCACGGACTCGGATTCCGTTTCGTTGAGCCTGCGGCGCAGATTTTCCAGCACGCCCTCAAACGGTTTGCTCCAATGGTACTTGCGGCCGTGCATATAGTAATCGAATTCCAGCGGCGTTTCCCCGCTGCCGTAGAGGATGAGATGCCGGATCTTTTCCGGCAGTTTGCCGAAAGGCGTCGTCAGCATTTCCGGCATGTTATACTGTTCGGCAAGTTTTCTCAACAGCATATTGTAATAGATGATGAGATGCCGCGGTCCCCTCCGCCAGTCGGGGATCGCGCCGTTGCGGATGGATTTCGAGGGGTCGGGGATCACCTTTGCCGGATCCATATACTGCTCGATGCCGAGCCCGTTGCAGCAACGGCAGGCGCCGTAGGGCGAATTGAAGGAAAAATCCCGAGGCTCCAGTTTGCCGAAAGAAATCCCGCAGTCGGCGCAGGCGAATTTTTCGCTGAATTTTTTGCTTTCAAAGGGGGCTTTGTCGCCGTCGAGGAGGATTTCAAGCACGCCGTCCCCCCTCTGCAATGCCGTTTCGATCGAATCGATCAGTCGCGAACGGTCGATCTTGCCGGTGACCATCCTATCGACGACGGCGTCGATGGAGTGACGGAGCGTCTTACCGAGTTTCGGGATCCCGTCGTCGAGCAGAACGATTTTGCCGTCGATGCGCACCCGGACGAAACCGTCGTTCAACAGATTGCCGAGCACGTCGCGGTGCTCCCCTTTTTTGCCGGAAACGACCGGGCTTAAAATGCTCATTTTCAAACCGGACGGCAACGCGAGCAACTGGTCGGCGATCGCATCGGCGCTCTGCCCTTTCAACTCCTTGCCGCATTGGGGGCAATGCGGCGTCCCTGCGCGGGAGTAGAGCAAACGCAGATAATCGTAAATCTCGGTCACGGTCGCCACGGTCGAGCGCGGCGTACCGCCCGCCGTGCGCTGCTCGATCGCAATGGCGGGGGAAAGCCCCTCGATATGCTCCACTTTCGGCTTCTGCAACCGGTCGAGGAACTGGCGCGCGTAAGCGGAAAGACTCTCGACGTAACGGCGCTGCCCTTCGGCGTAAAGCGTATCAAAGGCAAGACTGCTCTTGCCGGAACCGGACAATCCTGTGATCACCACAAGTTTGTTGCGCGGTATCGTCACGTCGATATGTTTCAAATTGTGCTGGGATGCACCTTTGATGACAATATTTTTAAGCATAAAAACCCCGATCTGCCCGCTTCTTTTGCCGGGCGTGTCATCTAACATAATGGAGATGGAAATACTTTTCAAGTTGACAGCAACGAAAAAAAAGCGCAAAAAATATCTTTTTTTTCTCTTTTAAGCGGGAAAAATCCTTGACAAATAATCTTTTAGGGTTATTTTATTGAGTGTACACCCGCTCCATTTTCAGAACGGGGTGTTTATTTGTATAAAAAATCTACTTTATTTTACTGAAGTTTGTTTTCGGGAGAAGTTAGAATGAACAATGATTTTGCCCAGTTCGTCACCAAAGAATCGATCATGTCGCTCAGCGGCCGCAACAAACTGGAAGTGATGGATCAACTGATCACCCGCGCCGCGGAATTGACCAAACTCGACCGCGATGTCATTTTCCGCCTGATCTGGAAACGCGAGCAGATGATGACGACCGGCGTCGGCGGCAAACTGGCGCTGCCCCACATCCGCGTCAACGACATTCTCCATCCTTTCGTCCTCGTCGGCGTCTGCGAAAATCCGATCTCCGATTATCAGGGACAGGACGATCAGCCGGTGCGCGTGATCGTTTTCACCGTCGCCCCCGATGAAAACCAGGAAGCCTACCTTCAGCTTTTGAGCAGTATTTCCCGCCGTTTCCGCAACCCCGAACTGATCGAAAAACTGATCGAGACCGACGGCAACATCGATCAGATCGACGCGCTGATCCACGCCGAGGCGTAAAATGGCTCCCGACAGCGCGATCGGCGCAAAAGCGCAAATGGATTTCATCTGCGTCGAGCCGGAATGCGGCGGCGAAGTGAAATTCGATCTGGCGGAAATTTCCGACAAGGATTTTCAGATCGTCTGCCCCAAATGCCATCGTGCGTACTCCTTTGACGAGACCCTGCGCGCCAAACTGGAAAAGATGGTCTCTCTGATGACCGCGATCCGCGATTCCCAGGAGATCCTCGGCGACAGCGCGGTTTCCGTCAACGTCGCGGGGGGCGAAGTCCGCATTCCCTACGCCTTGCTCTTGACCCGGCTCAACACGGTCATCACGCTCGATTTCGGCGGAAAAAAAGTGGATTTCCGTTTCCGCGCCGAGCCGATGGCGGAAAAAACATTCCGTTAATCCCAATTCAAAAAGGGGAAACGCATCCGGTGCGCTCCCCCCGATTTTTTCAACGAGGTATTTTTATGACAGAACAGGAAATCATCGACATTCTCAAATCCTCCGGCGCACTGCTTTCCGGACACTTTCAGCTCCGCAGCGGACTCCACAGCGATCACTTCTTTCAGGCGGCATTGCTGCTCCAGTACCCCGACAAGGCGGAAACCGTCTGCAAACACATCGCGGAATCGTTTGCCGGATGCGGCGCGGAAACCGTCATCAGTCCCGCCGTCGGCGGTCTGATCGTCGGTCAGGAAATGGCGCGCGCGATGCACTGCCGCGCGATTTTCGCCGACAAGGAAGACGGTCAGCTCATTCTCAAACGCGGGTTCACGCTCCGTCCGGGGGAAAAAGTTCTCGTCGCCGAAGACGTCGTCACCAAAGGCGGCAGAGTGCAGCAGACGATCGACCTCGTCCGCAGTTTCGGCGCGGAAGTCGTCGGCGTCGCCGTCATCGTCGACCGTTCGGGCGGCGAAGCGAAATTCGACGTACCGCTTTTCAAGAGCGCGCTGAAACTTGATCTGCCGACTTTCGATCCGGCGAAGTGCCAGCTCTGCGCGAAAAATCTCCCGATCGACCGTCCCGGCTCCAAATAAGTTTATTGCAGTTTGCTATGATCAATTTTATCCTCAAGCTGATTTTCGGCAGCAAATCCAAACGCGACCTCAAAAAAATGTGGCCGCTCGTCGACAAGATCAATGCGATCGAAGTCGAGTACCAGAAACTTTCCGACGAGGAATTGCAGGCCAACACGGTCAAATTCAAAGAACGTCTCGCCAACGGCGAAACGCTCGATGACATCATGTGCGAAGCTTTCGCCACCGTCAAGAATGCCTGCCGCCGCCTTGTCGGCAAGGAATTCGAGGTTTGCGGTCAAACGATCCGCTGGGATATGATCCCTTTCGACGTCCAGTTGGTCGGCGGTATCGCGCTTCACCGCGGCAACATCGCCGAAATGGCGACGGGCGAAGGCAAAACGCTGGTCGCGACTTTGCCGCTTTACCTCAATGCGCTGACCGGTAAAAACTGTCAGCTCGTCACCGTCAACGATTACCTCGCCTTGCGCGACTCCTCCTGGATGGGGCAGATTTTCAGGTTTCTCGGGCTTACCGTCGGCTGTCTGCAGAATATGCAGCCTCCGGACGTGCGCCGCGAGCAGTACAACTGCGACATCACCTACGGCACCAACAGCGAATTCGGCTTCGACTATCTGCGCGACATGGGCATGGCGACGGAAAAAGAACAGCTTGTCCAGCGCGATCACTACTACGCCATCATCGACGAGATCGACAGCATCCTGATCGACGAAGCGCGGACGCCGCTCATCATTTCCGGTCCGGTGCCGAGTTCCGACAACCAGTTCGATGAACTTCAGCCGCTGGTCGCCTCGCTTTACAGCAAGCAGAACCTCTTTTGCTCGCGGCTCGCCAATGAGGCGCGGAGCGTGCTCGCCAATGAAAAGGCTTCCCCCGGGGAACGCGATGCCGCGCTCGTCAAACTGCTTCAAATCAAATTCGGGATGCCGACCCACAAGCAGTTGCTCCGCATCCTCGAAGACGGCGAGATCCTCAAGGAACTGGAAAAAGTCGAGTCGCGCGTCCACAGTGACAACAACCGCGGTTTGTTGCAGGAAGTGCAGAGCGACCTCTTTTTCGTCATCGACGAAAAGACCCACGAAGCCGACCTTACCGCCAAGGGCCGTCACGAGATCTCACCCGACGACCCCGCGGCTTTCATCGTCCCCGATCTCCTCGGCGAGATCCACAAGATCGACACCGACGAGGAACTTTCCGACGAGGAAAAGGTGACGCGCAAAAACGAATTTCAGGAGGAATTCGCCGCCAAGAGCGAAAGGCTCCACGATCTGTCGCAGTTGCTCAAGGCGTACTGCTTGTTTGAAAAGGACGTCAACTACGTCGTCCAGGACCGCAAAGTCCTTATCGTCGACGAGCATACCGGCCGTCTGATGCCGGGTCGCCGCTTTTCCGACGGTCTCCATCAGGCGCTTGAAGCCAAGGAGCAAGTCCCCATCGAGCAGGAAACCCAGACGATGGCGACGATCACGATCCAGAACTACTTCCGCATGTACAAAAAACTTGCCGGTATGACCGGTACGGCGGAAACGGAAGCCGCCGAGTTTCAGGAGATCTACAAACTCGACGTCATCGTCATCCCGACCAACCGTCCCTGCATCCGCAAGGACGAAAACGACTCCATTTTCAAGACCAAGCGCGAAAAATACAACGCGATCATCAAAGATGTGATCGAGCGGCACGGCAAAGGACAGCCGGTCTTGCTCGGCACGATCTCGGTCGAGGATTCGGAGATCCTGTCGCGTATGCTCAAAATGCGCAACATCGTCCACAACGTCCTGAACGCCAAAAACCATCAGCACGAAGCCGAGATCGTCGCCCGCGCCGGCACGGTCGGCGCCGTCACCGTCGCCACCAACATGGCGGGGCGCGGCACCGACATCAAACTTGCCCCCGGCGTCGCCGAACTCGGCGGCTTGCACGTCATCGGTTCGTCGCGTCACGATTCGCGCCGCATCGACCGCCAGTTGCGCGGCCGCTGCTCGCGTCAGGGCGACCCCGGTTCCTCCAAGTTCTACGTTTCGCTCGAAGACAATTTAATGCGTCTTTTCGGCAGCGACCGGATCGTCAAGATCTTTGAACGCTTCGGCTTGGAAGAGGGCGACGAATTACAGCATCCCTGGCTCAACAAGTCGATCGAAACCGCCCAGCGCCGCGTCGAGCAACAGCACTTCGCCATCCGCAAACGCACGCTCGATTTCGACGATGTGATGAATAAACAGCGCGAGATCATCTATCAGCTCCGGCGCGATGCGCTTCTTTCCGAAACGCCCGGCGACGTCCTTTTCGGCATCATCGAGCAAGTCGTCGAAGAAGAGATCCTCAAAGCCGGAGAAAGCGCCGCCGACGGCAAAAAAGCGGAGTTCGATTTCCCGAAACTCCTCGCTTACCTCAACACGACTTTCCCGCTCAATTTCCAGCAGTCGGAGTTGACCGAAGGCATCGAAAACGGCCATCTTGCCGACGCCGAAAAACTGACCTTGCAGATCGTCGACCGCATCGAAGCCGCGTATCAGGAGCGCAACCGCGATCTCCCCGAAAACGAATTCGATTATCTGCGCCGCCACACGGTATTGGAAGCCATCGACCGGCTCTGGCAGGAGCATCTCTACGCGATGGACAATCTGCGCTCCAGTATGTCGCTCCGCGTTTACGCGCAGAAAGATCCCCTCGTCGAATACAAACACGAGGCTTTCGGCATTTTCAAGGCGATGATGGATCAGATCTACCGCGATGTCGCCCACAGCCTTTTCCGCGTCACGATGACAAGGCTCTCCAGTCTGGAGGAACTGCTCGCCTCCATGCCGCAGGAAATGGTGCATCAGACTTTCGGTCAGTTCGCCGTGCCGCAGGAAGACGCTCTCCCCTCTCCGCAGGAGGAAAAAGCGCCTGAGATCCTGCCCTTTCACCGCGAAGCCCCCAAAGTCGGACGCAACGATCTCTGTCCTTGCGGCAGCGGTAAGAAATACAAAAAGTGTTGCGGCAAAAACGCCTGAAGAGAAGCATCCATATTGACAAGGCTGTTGCATCTCATGAAGCAACAGCCTTTTTTCATACGTGATTGGAGCAAGAGGGGCTGATTTCGCCCCTCTTGACACCCTCAACCAGCCACAGGCTGGATTTTGTACTGCCGCAGATATTTGCGGACTGACGCTTTTATTGCACTCACGACGAATATCTCCGCAAATCTCCGCGGGCTCGTCTGTTTGTTACCGCAAAAAGGGCGGGCGTCCCACGCGGGCTAATACTTTGCGCTTTCGCGCGCCGTCCGCCCGACTGCCCGAGATGCGATACTCTCCACGCTGATGTTTCTCTCGCCCTGCCGGGCGAAATAAAGGCGGAAACGGACGGTAACGGACTTTAACGGACAATTAACGTAATGAGGAAAGGATAAAATCACGCAATGGTGACACGTCCGTTTTGTCCGTAAAAGTCCGTAGAGGATGACAACGCAGTTGCTCTGTTACGCCGTGACAAGCCGCCCGACTGCCCGATGTGTGACACACCCCTCGCCAATGTTGCTCCCGCTTCGTCACGCCTGATAGACGATCCCGCCCTGATGAATGGTAAACAAAATGCCGTCGGCGATGCGGCATGGGTTTGTGAAATCGGCGAAACTGTTGATCGTTTCGGGATCGAATGCGACGAGATCGGCGGCGGCGCCGACGGCGATTTTTCCGGCATCCAACTGAAATGTCTGCGCGGGGAGACCGGTGGCGCGGTAAACGCTTCGGGCAATATCGCCCGTCCGGTCGAGCCGGAGGCGTAAAAACCGGGCGATCGCGCCGAAAGCGCGGGGATGGGTGCCGTTGGGGTCGCCGGAAACGGGAAGCGCATTCCCGTCACTGCCGGGCATACAATAGTCCAGATCGAGGATGCGCTCAAGATTTTCGCGGGACATCCCGGAAAAGGCGGCGGTCGTACCGGGAGCGTCGTGCCGGAGCAATTCGACGACGAGCATTGCGGGATCAGCGGAAATCCCGGCAAGGAATTTTCCGGAATCGGCGCGATGATTTCCCGTCGTGGAAACCAGACGGACGCCCTGCCAGTAACCGGGAGCGCGAGCGGCGCGCAGATCGGCGGCAAGTTGACGGCACTCTTCATCATTTTGGAGTTTCTGCTGGATCGTCCGGTCGGGAAGCGCATCCCATTTCCCGGGCAGGACGACGCTCAACTGGGTCATCGACTCGGTATAGGGATAGCGGTCAACGGTCACGCGGATATTTTCCGCGCGCGCCTTTTCGATCAGCGCAATGGCGGCGTCAAGTTTTCCCCAGTTGTCGCGTCCGGCGGTCTTGAAATGACTGATCTGAATGCGCTTCAATCCGGCGGCGCGGGCGGCGGCAAGCGTTTCTTCGAGAGATTCGAGCAACGTCTTACCTTCACTCCGCAAATGGGTGGTAAAAATTTTGTCGTGCCGGGAAACGACGCGCATCAATTCGACCAATTCCCCCGTCGTGGCAAAGATACCGGGCACATAGAGCAATCCGGCAGAAAGCCCGACCGCCCCCTGCTTCAGTTGCGCGTCAAGCAACGCGCACATATCCTGTAACTCCGTTTCGGAAAGTTTTTCCTTTTCGTACCCCGCGATCGCCGCGCGCAGCGAATTGTGTCCGCAGAGCGCGGGCAAATTCAAAGCGACGCCGCGTTTTTTCAGCGCGGTCTGAAAAGAACGGTAATCCCGCCACGCCAGAGGATAATTGTAGTTCGCATAAAGATTTTCAAGGTGCGCGCGGTTGCGCCCGGAAAGACAAAACGCGCAAAGCCCGCAATTTCCGGCGATCTCGGTCGTCACCCCCTGGGAAACTTTGGAAAATCCGTCGGGATGCGCCAGCAACGCGAGATCGGAATGTCCGTGCGCATCAATGAAACCGGGGGCAAGCACCTGCTTACGCAAATCGATTGTCCGGTCAGCGGCGGCGCCGCCGGAAACGTCCTTGCCGACGGCGGAAACCGTACCGCCGGAAATCAGGACTTCGCCTTTGAAAAGCGGAGCGCCGCTCCCGTCGGCGATCCAGGCGTTACTGATTTTGAGCGAGGATCTCATAGACACGGAAAAATTCCGAAGTGCTCCACGCCTGCGCGATACATCCGCCCATATGGTGCGGCGCGTCGCCGTCGGCGACTTCCGGGATCTGCCCAAGCACGCCGGTTTCGAGGTATTTCCTCCCCGACAGCAAAAGCGCGAGCGCCCTTTCGCGCACCGCTTCGCCGCCCATAAGGTAGAGCGCTTCGCAGTAGGCGGGGAAAGGCCAGCACCAGACGGTGCCGTTGTGATAGGCGACTTTGCGGCAATGATCCTCGTCGCCTTCGTAACGCCCGCGGTAGGGGTGACGCGCATCGTTGAGCCGCCGTCCGTGGAAGTCGATCGGCAATTCGTAGCAGACATCGCGGTCGGCAAGGGTTCGGATGCCGCCCGGGACGAGTAACTCGGCGCAGGAAAACAGGATCTTTTCGCGCAAGGCGGGCGTCTTGACCGCATCGAGCGTCAAGGCGAGCAACTGATTGCTGCGCAGATGGTCGTCGGGCACCGCGCGCGCCGCAGATTCTCCGGGTCGGCAATGCAGACAATCGGAAGCGAACGCCCTTTCTTCGCAGAAAAACAGTTTTTCGATCGACGCGGAAACCTTGGCGGCAAGTTCGTCGTAGCGGAGAAATTTCAATGCCGCGTACCAGAGCGATTGGATCTCGATCGGATAGCCCTCGCGCGGCGTTCCGGCGGGATAGTTGGTATCCATCCAGGTAAAGTGGACGGGGCTGAAAACAAGTTTGCTTTCCTCATCCATTTTGATCCCGTTGGGCGTCCCCTCGCGGTAGTGCTGAATGATCGACCGCAATACGGTGCCGAGCGTCCTGCCGGAACCGCAATCGCGCGAGAGAAACTCCTGATCTCCGGTCGATTGGACATAATCGCGCGCGGCGATGACAAGGTAGAGCGGCGCATCGCTCGTATCGCGGTTGGCATCGTCGTTGCCGCGGATCATATTGGGGATCGTGCCGTTTTTCTCAAAGCGGGCAAACGCGCAGATGATTTTGGCGGATTCCTCGACAAAACCGCACTTGAGCAAGCCGCGCAAAACGATCAGCGTGTCGCGTCCCCAGTCGAGGAACCACGGATAACCCGCGATCACGGTGGAAAGATCGTCGCGGCGGACGATAAAGGCATCGAGGCTGTTTTTCTCGATTTCGCGGAGCGTCGGATATTCCCTCTCTGCGCCCATTTCAAAGACGGGTTTTTCTCCGGCGATGGCGACCGTCAGTTCCACGCAGTCTTCGCCGAAAAGTTCCGCCTCGAAATAGCCGGGGCTGAAACGGTCGGTCTGACAATCCTGTCCGTAGTGCGCCTCAAGCGGAAGCTGATTGCAGTAGTGCCACTCCGGGGCATTCCGGTAATTTCCGGAGGGGAAACGGAAATCGATGCCGCAAAATCCGAAACCGTCGTCGCGCGCGTGCACCGCGTGAGGGAAAATATGCTCCGCGCCCTGATAGGCTTTGGTCAATTCGTGATTGACGCGGTTTTCCAATTCCGGACGGATGATCAATTTGACGGAAATATCGTCGGCAAGCAGAGCGTCGCTCGCGGTCGACGGGCGGAAAAAGGATATTTTGACGGCACAATTTTCCTCGCTGTGCGCCATCGTCACTTCCAGTTGCGTCCGGCGTCCCTGCCCGGCGGGCACGAAAAAGAGCCACTTGCCGCAGCGGTCGTATCCGGAAACGAACTTCAAGAGCGAATTTCCGTTGATCTCCTGCGAAAAATCGTTGACGACCAGCCACGCCTTGAAGTTGCTGAAAATCACCTTGCGGTCGGTCGGATAGCGTTTTTCCCAGTTGACGGCGAGCAACGCATTGTACTTGCTGTCGGGATTGCGCCAGTCGGCGGGAAAAAGCGTGTAGCCGCCGCGCTTGTCGGCGGCGAAAAACTGACAGATTTTCGCCTTCTGCGTGTCGCAGACCATTTCGATGCGGTCGCTGTTGCTCTGCGGCAACTGCCAAAGCGTACCGTGATAGCGGTGCGCCGCTTTTCCGGCGGGGAAACGGCAGACCTCGATGTCGAGTATCCGCACTTCCGTCCCGGTATTGGGCAAAAGCGCGATCAAAATGAATTCTTCGCCGTGCTGACCGGGAATGCTTTCGCAGGAGGCGATACATTTGCCGTGATCGGTGATCGTGCAGTGAAAACGGTCGCAACTGCGCACGAAAAGCGCGTCGCTCGACGGGATCATCACTTCGCGGTTCTCATCGCGGCAATCCGCATTCCAGACGGTGACGGGGGCGGGACTGATGCCGGTGAGACGCTCCGCGAACTTCAAAGGGGACGCCATCAATTCCTCGCCGGAAACTTCGCCGCAGGCGGTAAAGCCTTTCATACGGAAAGCCAGCCGCTGCGCCATCGCCGAAGCGCGCTGACGCAAAATACGCAAAGGTTCCTTTGCCGCACCGGAAATGTTTTCATCAAAGGAAACGCAGACGCCCTCTCCCGCCGGGAGCAAATAACAATAATGATCGCCTTTTTTCTCAAACCGCACCACTTTGTCGCTGAGGACGTCGAGACCTTCCTGCGGCAACTTTTCGGCGGCAAATGAAACGGTCGCCGGATTGTCGCAATCCAGATTGATCAGCACCAGTGCGCGTTTGCCGTCGACGCCGACGCGCCGCAACGCGATGACGTTGCCGCCGCCTCTCTGGATCAGAGAAAGTTCCGCGCCGGAAGCAAACGCGCTCAACGACGTGTGGCAGTCGTTGATCCGGCGGATCAGGTCGATCAGATTAAAAGAGGCGCCGAAATTGAGCGCGCCGCACCCGTGGACGTCGATTTTTTCGGTCGCAAAAAATTCAGCGCCGTTGGCGAAACCGAATGCGCCGTCAAGCGCCATCAGTCCGCAGACGAGGAAACGCACTTTGGCGTAGCGTTTGGAAGTCGCGGCAAGCCGCAGATTGTCGTGCGTTTCGGCGAAACTCACCATCGCGCCGCAATTGCGGGCGACGTGGAGCATATAGGGGAAATATCCCGAAATCTGGTCGCGGGAGTAATTTTGAAAAAGTTCCGAGTACGCCCAGTCCAAACCGGAAACACCGAGCAGACGCTCCTGCACGTCGGGCGGACCGCCGAGACCTTCCAGCAAAAAGATCGTGTCGGGAAATTCGCTCCGCACCCGTCCGACGATGAAATTCCACGCTTTTTCGGGAACCATATATCCGGCGTCGCAACGGAAGCCGTTGACCCCGCGGCGGCACCAGAAAAGGAAAACCTCCGCCATCATTTCCGTGACGCGCGGATTCTGATAATCCAATCGGCAAAGATCCGCCCAGACGACGCCCCACGCGCCGGGGCTGACAAAGCGTCCGTCTTTTTCGCGGACGAAATAATCGGGATGCTCCGTCTGCAATTTCGACGCCCATCCGGTATGATTGACGGGGATGTCCATCATGATCCTGCCGTGACGCGCATGGACTTCGTCGATCAGCTCGCAGAATTGCTCCATCGGCGTCGCCGTTTCGTCGAAATCGGCGAGCCCCGGGTCGACGTTGAAATAATCCAGCGCGGCAAAAGGACTGCCGAACCGCCCCATTTTGCCGTATTGCGTCGGGATCGGATGGATCGGCAGAAGTTGCAGAATGCGGCAGTGCATTTCGCCGAAAATGTGATCGAGCCGGGCGATCAGTTGCCGGAAAGTCCCGCCCGGAGGGATCACGGTGTAGCGCAGATCGTCCAGCACCGCTTCCGACGGATCGGGCTTTCCCGAGGATTCCCGCTCCATGCCGGCACCGAATTGCCGGACGAAGGCGGAATAAATCGAATTGCCGCAGACGGATTCCGCCGCTTCGACTTTCAAAAAGAAATTTTCGTTTTCCGCCCAGATGATCGGGGAGCCGTCGGAAGGGATGAAACAGCATTTCGCCTCAAAGACGCCGACTTCCGGCAATCCCAGCGTGACCGACGCCGTATCGCCGTCGCGGACAAGTTCAATATCGTTCCAATCCAACCCCGAAACGGGGATACCGTCAGTGGCTTCCAGCATCATCTCAAGCCGATGCTCTGCCGCGCGCCCCAAATTGGTGCGTAAAACGGCTTTGCCCTCGGTTTTGCCGCCGATCCCGGTCAATTTGATGGTGACCCGGTCGCCGACGAAAAAAATCTTCCGTGCCGGAGAAATAAACTGCTGCATACAAAATTCCTTTATATTATAAAGTATAATATAAGATACTTTGCATCGGAAATCAACCCCCGTTTGCAAAAGCGTGGCTTTGAAATTATATTATTTTGCATACAGAAAGGATTTTTATGAAAAAAATCATCTTTTTTCTCATCGCGGTGTGCGCGGCATTCACGCTTCCGGCAGGGGAAGCGCAAAAAATCATGCTCTATCCCCCCGGTCATCCGGAAATCGACGGTGAAAATTTCGCCCCTTATGTGCTTCTTTATCCCGCCGACATCAAACGCGGCACGGTGCTTATCCTTCCTGGGGGCGGCTACCGCGCCCGCGCTTCAGCAAGAGAGGGCGTGCAAGTCGCCGAAAAATTTCAGGAACTCGGCTTCAACACCGCCGTGCTGGAATACCGGGTCGCTCCGTCGCGTTATCCGGCGCCACAACGCGACGTTTTGCGCGCGATCAAACTTCTGCGCGCCAACGCCGCCAAGTGGCGGATCGACCCCAATCACATCGCCGTCCTCGGTTTTTCCGCAGGAGGACACCTCGCCGGATGCGCCGGGGTGCTTTACGACCGGATCGAAGTCAAAGCCGGTGATGAAGCGGACGCGGCAAGCGCGCGTCCCGACGCGATGATCCTCTGCTATCCCGTCATCTCGCTCGCCGATGATTTCGCGCACCGCGGCAGCGGACAAAATCTTTTGGGAGAAAACGCGACGCCGGAAAACCTGAAAAAATTATCGCTTCAGCATCTCGTCAATCAAAATACGCCTCCCGTATTTTTGTGGCATACGGCGACCGACAACAGCGTTCCGGCGCAAAACAGCATCGTCTTTGCCCAGGCGATGTGGGAAAAGAAATTGACGGCGGAGTTGCACATTTTCACCACCGGAAATCACGGCAAGGATCTGGCGAAAAAACTCCCGACCGCGTGGCAATGGCCGCAGATGGCGGCGCGTTTTTTAGTGGAAGTCGCCCGTTTCCCGGCGGGGGAATAATCAGAACCAGCGCGGCGGCTCCTTGCCGAATTCCTTGCGGTAGAGTTTTTCCGCAGTGCGCGCGACGTCGCAATAAAATTTGCCGTTGCGGGCAAATTCCTCGCGCAAGGGGGTGCGGGAGTAAAGCCGGACGAAACGCAGCACATCGCGCCGTGTGATCGCGCAATCCATACTGGAAAAAAGCAGTCCCGCCACGTCTTTGACCTGATAGCGATAGGGGACTTTTTTGCGGCACTGCGCGCGGTGCAAGTCGATGATATGGAGCGTTTTTTCCGGATCGTCCACCGCCGTCAAAAAGTGACAGAGATAACAGTCGCGGTGATTGATCCCGGCGCGGTGCATCGCGCCCGAAGTTTCCGCCAGACGGCGGATCAGCGTATGACGCAATGCCGAGTCGGGCGGCGTTTCCGCCCAATGGAGCGTGATCTCCTCCAGACTTTGCATATTTTTCAATTCGCGCGTGACCAGAAACGACTCCCGGTGCGCGATATTTCTGCCGCGTGTACCGAAACCGGCAACTTCCATCGCCGGGATGCCGAGTTCCTTGAGACGAAGCAAGGCGCGGTATTCGTTTTCCGCCCCCGCGACCGGAAGTTTCAGCGAAAAGAGATTCTTGAAAATTTCACGGTAGCCGATCCCCCGATGCACCTTGGCGAAAAATCCCTGTCCGTCGATCTCAAAGCGGAAAGTGCGACGGCTCTTGACCCGGCGGTATTCCTCTCCTTCGAGCGAAAAAAGCACGTCAAAGGGATCGCGGTTTTGCCACGCTTTTGCCAGAATTTCCGTCAAAAAGATCATTTTTTCCCCGCCTCGATCCGGTCTGCCATATTTTCCACCCGGTGATAAAGACAATCGGGATCCAGCGCCATCGCTTTTTGTTTCAAACCATCCAGAAAATCCGCCTCATCGGCGATCCGATGCAAAAGTTCCGCCAGCGCGCGTATTTCAAACGGTTCCGGCAAGACGACGCCTCCGTTTTTTTCGACAAAAGCGTTGAATTCATTGGCGGCGGTCACAGCGACCGGGACTCCGCAGGAAATGCTTTCCAACGGCGTTTCCTCCAGAAATTCGCGTCGGGAAAGACAAAGTACCATATCCGCCGCCGACAAAAGCGCACCGCGCGATATGCTTTCGGCAAAAATCACCCGGTCGCGCACGTTGTAATGGCGCGCAAGAGAGTCCATTTTGGAAACCGACCCCTTGCCGCAGACGACCAGACGGATCTTCTGCAAATGCTCGCGGGAAAGATAACTCAACGCGGTAACCGCCCGGTCGACCCCTTTGTTGCGAAATCCCGAGCCGATCATCAACAGCACTTTTTCCCGGTCTGAAATCGAATATTTTTCACGCAGCGAAGTGCGGAAAAAATGGGCATCCGTTTCTTTCAGCCGATGGCTTTCCGCGGGGACGCCGAAAGGCAGTAATTCAAGACGTTTTTCCGGCGTATGGTATTTTTTGGTCAGAAAATCGATCTGTCCGGGCGCGAGAGCGAAAATCCCGGTCTTGGCGGAAGGCGCAAAAAGTTTTCTTTCCAGATATTTCCCCAACCAGAAATCCGGCGACAGATAATTGCTCCAGTGCGGAGCATGCAAGTGCATCGCGTGGTCGCCGAGATAGTAGAAGTCCGCTCCGGCAATGCGGGAAAACGCGATCAGCGCGTCAACGGAATTTTGCCGGCAATAACTGCGGACTTTTCTGCCGAAAGCAAGCAGTTTGCCCGTTTTGCCGATCCCGGAAGCGGAAATTTTGACGTGATGGATGCGGGGAAGCATTTCCGCGTGCCATTTGCGGGAAAGGATCACGACCTGATGACCGCGCTGAACCAATTCCTGCGCGAGATCACGGAAATCGCGGCGGGTCGCGCCGTGATCGTAAAAATTCATAATCGCCAATGCAATCGTCATCGTGAAATCCTCCAATTGACATATTAATATATCACGGCGACGGGATTCCGTCAATCTTTTCAAAAAAGTTTATGATTTTCGCTGAAATCGGCAAGTTGTCTGCGCTTGGCTTCCGAACCGGGGCAAAAGGTTTCCAGCACCCGGTAAAAACGCGGCGAGTGATTCATTTCCCGGCGGTGGGCGAGTTCATGACAGATCACGTAGTCGATGAGATCGTCGGGATACTGGATCAGCCGCCAGGAAAAGGAACATTTGCCCTGCGCCGTACAGGAACCGTAACGGGTGCGCGCCCCGGAGATGGCACAACCTTTGATCTCCACGCCGCACGATGCGGCAAGCGACGCGGCGCGCGGCAGAATATACGCCGCCGCCAGTTTGCGGTAAAGACTTTCCAGCGCCGTTTTCATCGCGCCGGGAGTTCCGGCAGGCAGCAGAAATTTCCCGTCAAAAGCGATAAGACGACAACTAAGTTGCACGGGATAGGCAGTTCCGCGGTAAAAGCAGAGCGTCCCCTCCCCGAGCGCATCCGGCACCGTCCTTTGGTAACGGGAAATCAACCGTTCGACGACCCCGCGGTGACGGGAGATCAAACTTTCCGCCTCGTCCATACCGACACCCGGCGGAGCAAGAACTTCCAGTACGCCGTCGGGTGCGATCTGCAGCGCAATACGGCGGCGGCGCGCCGAATAAACCAGTCGGAAGTTGCTCACGCGCGGCTTTCGAGATAGCGTTCGGCATCCATCGCCGCCTGACACCCCGAAGCGGCGGCGCAGATCGCCTGACGGTAACGCGGATCGGCGCAGTCTCCGGCGGCGAAGACGCCTTCGCAACTGGTGCGCGTCGTACCGTCGATGCGTTTGATGTAGCCCGAAGCGTCCACATCGAGCTGTCCGTCGAAAACTTTGGTGTTCGGAATATGCCCGAGCGCGCAGAAATATCCGCGGCACTCAAGAAAACTTTCCTCCCCCGTCACCACGTTGCGCAATGCGAGTTTTTCCAGATCGCCGTTGCCGAGAAGGTCGGTGACGACGCTGTTCCAGATGAATTTGATTTTCGGATTTTTCCGGGCGCGCTCCGCCATGATCGGCGATGCTTTCAGCTGATCGCGGCGGTGGATCACGTAGACGACGCTCGCGAAACGGGTGAGGAAATTCGCCTCCTCCATCGCGGAATCGCCGCCGCCGATAACGGCGACCGGCATATTTTCAAAGAATGCGCCGTCGCAGGTGGCACAGGCGGAAACGCCGTGATTGCGGAATTTTTCCTCTCCGGCAAGTCCGAGATAACGGGGACTTGCGCCGGAAGCGACGATCAGAGCCTGCGTTTCCACCACGCCGCCGCCCGCGATCTCAAGGCGGTGGATCCCGCCCGGATCAAGCGTGAAACGCTCGATCGTTTCATACTCGATGCGGGCGCCGAATTTTTCCGCCTGTTCCTGCATTTTCATCACGAGGTCGAAGCCTTCGATGCCGTCGGGGAAGCCGGGGAAGTTTTCCACTTTGCCCGTCATCGTCAGAAGCCCGCCCGGCTGATTGCCCGCAAACATAAGCGGTTTCAAGTTGGCGCGCGCCGCGTAGATCGCCGCCGTCGCTCCGGCGGGACCGTTGCCGATGATCACTAATTTTTCCATATCGTCAAACTCCTATGATGAAATTTTGTTAATTTCTGCCCAAAAATTGCGAAAGGATCAGCAAATGCCACAAAAGATAACTGTGATCCGCTTCCCCCGACTGATGCTCGTTCCACAGTCGCCGCACTCCGAAAGGATCGACGACGCAAGTGCGGCTGAGTGCGCCGTGCAACAATTCCTCTCCGGCAAAATCTTTCCACGCCGACCGCAACCAGAGCGCGACCGGCACACCGAAACCGCGTTTGCGCGACCGCTTGAATGATGACGGCAAAAGATCGGCAAATGCCGCGCAGAGGATTTTTTTGCGGCTGGAGCCGTCCACTTTGAAACGCCACGGCAACTGTCTTGACAGATCGACGACGGCATCGTCCAGAAAAGGCGAACGCACTTCCAGAGCGTAATACATCGACGAAACGTCGACTTTGGTCAAAACATCGGCGCAAAGGTAATTGGCGAGATCGAATTCCGCCATCATTTCGGCATCGCCCTGCGCGGTAAAGGAAAATGTTTCAAAGTGGCGGTAAGGCGAAACTCCGGCACGGCGTCCGTAGAGCAACTGCCGTTTGTCTTCCGGCGCGCGGTCGAGCCAGTTGAAATAACTCCGCATCGAAGTCGCGGCAAAGCCGTTGAAAAAGCGGTGGGCTCTGCCGCAGAAAGTTCTTTCGCCCCCTGCGGGCAAAAGTCCGGCGAGCAACAGCACCGCCTGCCGCATCACAGGTGAAAGACGCTGAAACCGCGCCATCGTTTCAATGGCGCGGTAACGGTCGTAACCGCCGAAAAGTTCATCGGCGCCGTCGCCGGAAAGAGCGACGGTGACCTCCTTGGCGGCAAAGGCGCTCAACAAGTGGGTCGGGATCATCGATGCGTCGGCAAAGGGTTCGCCGAAGTGCGACGAGCAGAAATCGATCAGATTGAAATGCTCCGGATCGATCTGCCGCAGATGATGCCGCAAATTAGGGTTGATTTCTTTCAGCAGTTTGAAATGACGGCAACTTGCATCGCTCTCATCGTAGGCGCGCTCCGGGAAACCGATCGTAAAAAGATCGCATTTTTTGCCCTTGAGCTGTTTCGCCGCCGTCGCCGCGATGAGATAGGAGTCGATGCCGCCGGAAAGAAAAATCCCGAGCGGTACGTCCGCCTGAAGTCGTTTGGAAACGGCATTTTCCACACGCTTGCGCAATTCGCGCGCCGCATCGGAAAAAGAAAGCGGACTTTTTTCCGAAAAATCGCATTGCCAGTAACGGGAAACCGCCCCCTTGCCCGAGGCGAGATCAAATATAAGCGTATGCGCGGGCGGCAGTTTCCGGATCTGCCGGTAGACCGTCGCCGGATGCGGGATGTACCCGAAAGAGAGGAAATCGGAGATCGCTTCGCGGTCGAGTTCCTCGGAAAAATCCGGCGCACAGCGCATCGCGTCAAGCGTCGAAGCAAAACAAAGTTTCCCCGGCAGCAAACGGTAAAGAAGCGGTTTCTTACCGAGTTTGTCCCGTCCTAAAAGAATACGGCGTTTCGCTTTGTCGTACAAGGCGAAGGCGAACATACCGTCCAGTTTCCGGACGCAGTCGATCCCGTATTCTTCATAGAGGTGAATGAGGATCTCGGCATCGCTTTGCGTCGTGAAAACGTGACCGCGTTTACGCAATTTTTCGCCGATCGCTTTGTAATCGTAAAATTCCCCGTTGACCACGGCAACGACGTCGCGCGTTTCGTTGAAAAGCGGCTGATCCCCGTTTTGCGGAGAAATAACGGCAAGTTTCCGGTGTCCCAAGGCGACCGGAAAATCCACAAAAACGCCCTCGCCGTCGGGACCGCGCCGCGCCTGACACAAATTCATCGCGCCGATGACGTCGCGCGCATTTTCCGGCGCAAGCGCGGCGTCAACGATACCGGAAATCGCGCACATCGACCGACTTGCTCCTTTGACAATAAATTACTGCAACGCTTCAGCGGAACTTTTCTTTTTGGCGATCTTGCTCCGCGCGACCGAAGCGGTCTGCGCGTCGCCGAGCATGATCCCGATGCGGCGGATGTTTTCGCGGCATTCGGGAAGTTTGATCTTTTCAAAGAGATTGACGCGCTGACTGGTCGTATCCAGTTCTTTGCTGAGCAATTCGTGCTGACGCGAGATCACGCGGTATTCCTCGCGCAACTCGACGGCGCGTTTCATCATTTCGACGGCGTCGTCAAGAAACCACTCCGTCGCAAACAAGTCAAGCGCAACGGGTTTGAAAACGACTTTGTCGTAAGTCGGGATGTTGATCCCCGCGATATTGCTCTCTCCGGTCTCGACCTTTTCGATTTGGACGGCATCGCGCACCGCTTCCACCGTGGCGGGATCGTCGAAAAAAACGAGCGAGGGAGCGAGGTCGAACTGCAGACGGCGCTGGGATTCAAGATTGCGGCTGAGCGCATCTGCGCTCAAGCGCACCTCCAACTGCAACTGCTGTTTTTTCAACTGCAAAATCGGCAGGAAACGCTCGAACTGCTTTTTCGCGTCCTGCTGATGCTTTAATTCCTGCTTGGTGAATTTGATTTTTGCCATAATACGCTATTTTTCCGGCCAGTACTGCGACAAAAGATCGCTTTTGACACCGACTTCGGTGCGCTCGAAACAATCGGCGAGGATGCGCCAGCCGAGGTCGAGTCCGGCTTCCAGCGGGATGTTGACGTCGAGCGACATCATTTCCTTTTCAAAACGCGCACCGTACTTCAGAAGTTTTTTATCCCAGTTGGACATCTTGAAGCCCATCGACTGCTTTTCCAGGGTGCTCTTGTAATCGGCGTAAAGCCGGATCATCGCGTCCATGATCGCGCGGTGATCGGAGCGGGTGCGCCCGTTGACCTGCTGTTTCAGACGCGACAGCGAGCCGAAAGGCTCGATGCGGCCGTTGCGCAGATAAAACTGCCCCTCGGTGATGTATCCGGTGTTGTCCGGCACCGGATGGGTCACGTCGTCGCCGGGCATCGTCGTCACCGCAAGGATCGTGATCGAACCCGCGCCGTCAAAGTCGACCGCTTTTTCGTAACGCGCCGCCAACTGGCTGTAAAGGTCGCCCGGGTAGCCGCGGGTGGCGGGGATCTGCTCCATCGTCACCGCGATCTCCTTGAGCGCGTCGGCGAAGTTGGTCATATCGCTCAAAAGGCAGAGGACACGCTTGCCTTTGAGGGCAAAGGATTCCGCGACGGCAAGGCACATATCCGGCACCATCAGACATTCGACGACGGGGTCGCTCGCGGTGTGGATGAACATCACCGTGCGCGAGAGCGCGCCCTGTTCGTCAAGCGTGCGCTTGAATGTCAGATAATCGTCGTGCTTCAAGCCCATGCCGCCGAGGACGATCACGTCGACTTCCGCCTGCAGCGCGATGCGCGAAAGCAATTCGTTGTACGGCTCGCCCGCGACCGAAAAGATCGGCAGTTTCTGCGATTCGACCAGCGTGTTGAAAATGTCGATCATCGGGATGTTGGTGCGGATCATATGCCGGGGGATGATGCGCTTGGCGGGATTGACCGAGGGCGTACCGATGTCGATCAGATTTTCCGTGATGTCGGGACGGTTGTCGCGCGCGGCGCCGCGGCCGTTGAAAACACGTCCGAGCAATGCGTCGGAGCCGGAAACCTGCATCTCGCGCCCCAGAAAGCGCACTTCGTCGTCGGTGCCGATGCCGCGGCTTCCGGCAAAGACCTGAAGCGAAACTTTGCGGCCGTCGAGCCGGATCACCTGCGCGAGCGACACGCCGCGCAGACCGGAAACCTCGGCAAGTTCGTTGTAGGCGACGCCGTCGGCTTCCACGGTGATGACGTTGCCGGCGATGCGGATGATCTTATGATAAACTTTACGCATTTTTCACATTCCCCGAAATTTTCTGATCGATCAGCGTTTTCTGTTTGCGGTAATCCTCGCCGCCCATTGCCATATAGTTGCGGTCAAGGTAAAGCTGACGCAATTCGAGGAAGTAGACGCGCGCGCTTTCCTTGTCGGCAAAGGTGAAATCGCTTTCCAAAACGCGGCAGACGTCGTCGAACATCTCGCGCTGACGCTCCGCGGAGGAAGCGCCGTCCTCGGCGTCAAAGGTATTCTGCTGTAAAAAGACGTAATCGAGAAATTCGCTTTTCATATAGATGATGAAATCGTCGATGCCCGTGCCTTCCTCGCCGACGACTTTCATCATCTGATTGACGTCGGAGCCGCGGCGCAAAATGGAGCGCGCCATCGCAAGTTTCGCGGGATCGACCAGACTCTTGTATTTGCTCCAGCTGTCGAGCGGGTGGATCGCCGGATAGCGGCGGGCGTCGGAACGCTCGCGCGAAAGCCCGAGAAACGCGCCGACGACTTTGAGCGTCGCCTGCGTGACCGGCTCTTCAAAGTTGCCTCCGGCGGGAGAGACCGCACCGCCGATCGTGACGGAACCGGTTTCCCCGGTACGCAGTTTGACCAGTCCCGCGCGTTCGTAAAAGCCGGAAATCAGCGATTCCAGATATGCCGGAAAGGCTTCTTCGCCGGGGATCTCCTCCAAGCGTCCGGACATTTCGCGCAACGCCTGCGCCCAGCGCGAAGTCGAATCGGCAAGCAAAAGCGTATTCAATCCCATCTGGCGGTAGTATTCCGCGAGCGTCACCGCCGTGTAGACGGACGCTTCGCGCGCCGCCACCGGCATCGAACTCGTATTGCAGATGATGATCGAGCGGTCCATCAGCGAACGCCCGGTACGGGGATCTTCCAATTCGGGATATTCGCGGAGGATCTCGACCACTTCGCCCGCGCGTTCACCGCAGGCGGCGACGACGACGATGTCGGTCTGCGCGTGCTGACTGATCGCGTGCTGCAAAACCGTCTTGCCGGCGCCGAAAGGTCCCGGTGTGCAAAACGTGCCGCCGACGGCGACCGGGAAAAAGGTGTCGATCGACCGTTGCTGGGTGACGAGCGTTTCCTCCGGAAGAAGTTTTTCGCTGTAATCGTCGATCGCGATCTTGACCGGCCAGAACTGGGTCATCGTGACGTTGCGGACTTCGCCGCGCTCGTTTTCAACGACGGCGATCGCGGTATCGATATTGTATTGCCCGGCGGGGACGACCGATTTCACCGTCCACTCTCCGCGCCACGCAAAGGGCAGCATGATGTAATGTTTGATGATCCCTTCCGGCACCGAGCCGAGGCGGTCGCCGCGCCGGACTTTGTCGCCCGCTTTCGCGATCGGGGTGAAATCCCAGAGCGCGGTACGGTCAAGGGCGGAAAGATAAATGCCGCGCTGTAAGAAAAAGCCCGACTTTTCCGCGAGCAAATTGAGCGGATTCTGCAAGCCGTCGTAGACCTGTTTCAGCAAACCTGGACCCAACTCGACGCTCAGCAATTCGCCGGTAAATTCGACTTCGTCGCCGACTTTCATCTTGTTGGTGCTTTCAAAGACCTGCAAGTCGGCGCGGTTGCCGCGGATGCGGATCACTTCGCTTTTGAGCCGGGAATCCCCGACGTGGACAAAGGCGACCTCGTTCTGCATCACCCGGCGGGTGTATTCGACGGTGATCATATTGCCGTTGACGGAAATCACCTTTTCCATAACCGGATTTTTTTCAGCCATATTCATTATCCTCAAATTAGGTTTAAGCCATTGCCGCTTTTTCATCGAGCAGCGACGCGAAAGCCGCACGCCCGCGCGCCGTGTCGCGCCGACTGCGCGCGGTAAGGAGCATCAATTTCAGACGGTAGACGCAGAGCGCGTCGAAGTCGAATTCGTGAAATCCCGCGATCTCCCCGATTTTCCGCCAGCGCAACGCATCGAGCGATTTTTCCCTTTCGACGGGCGGCAATGCCGCCGCCTGATCGACGCGGAGCGCGGTCTCAGCGTCAAAAAGATCCGATGCCGGCAATTCGAGCGCGACGCCGTTGCGGTCGGCGCGCTTGCGGGCGATCCGCATCCGCAGAAAAAGTTCAAATTCCAGATATTCCCGGTAGACGCGCGGCAGATCTTCCCCGGTATCGGCGGGGGAAAAGACGCCGTCAAAGGAATGCAGCGCCGCGCATTCGGAAGCGGGGATCAACGCGGCTTCGGCGGCATCATCCAGTTGGCGAAGCGTCAAAGGCGGCGGCGTTTCCGGCGCCAGAGGCGGCAAAGAGGCGAGCAAAAAAGTGTACATCTTACTTTTCCAGCAACGCGGCGATGCGGTCGCCGACCAGTTCGCCGACCAACTCCGTCACCGCGGGCACGGTGAAATCAAAGAAAAATTCGCCGTCGCGGAGCGAAACTTCCAGCCCGCCTTCGATCGAAGCGTCGGCAAAGACCTTCGGCTGTGAAGCGAAACTTTTGCCGAGCGAAGCGTAAAGCGCCTCCTGCAACGCTTCGACGTCGCGCCCGGAGCAGAGCGCGGAGATCTCCGCATCGGGATCGGCTTTGGCGAACCCGGAAATGATCTGCGCCATCAACTGCGGCGTCAATGCTTCCTTTGCCGCACCGGAAACCGCCGCGCGCAACCGTTTTTCCAACTCCGCTTTGAGTTGCAGTAAAATGTCGCGCGAAGCCTGACGCACCGCGCTCTCGGCGCGTTGTTGCAGACTGTCGGCGGCTTCCTGCGCCCGGGCGCGGATCGCATCCGCCTCGATTTTCGCCCCGGCAAGGATCTCCTTTGCCTCTTCCTTGGCGGCGGAAATGATTTTTTCCGCCTCGGAATCCGCTTTTTTCACGCCCTCGGAATAAATTTTATCCAACAAATTCTGCAATTCTTCCGCCATATCAGACCTCTCTGTAAAACCGTTATTGCTATACTTTATTTTAAAATACTCTTTTTGTCTGCGGTTTTCAAGTTTCAAAACTGGAAAAAGCCCCCTTTTTTGCCGTTGACAAAAACCCGCCCGCGATATATATTAACTGCCGATCCTCCATTCAGGAGAGAAAGGATTTTTTCGCGCTATGACCAGCGGCAGTTTTCTGATCATTTTCATCGCCCTCATCGCCTTGATGGCGGTCATTCCGTTTTTGCTGAAACGCTGGGAGATCCCGCAAGTCATCGCGTTGCTTCTCGCCGGGATGCTGATCGGACCTTCGGGCATCGATCTCGTCGGCAATCTCTCGCAATTTACCGCGTGGCTTCACGGAGCAGATGCCGTAGAAGCGGCGACGACGGCAAGCCACTTCAACACGCTGATCGCGTCTTTAGGCTCGCTCGGACTGATGTTTCTGATGGCGCTCGCCGGGATGGAAGCGGATTTCAAACTGATCAAATCGGTACGCATCCCCGTGATCGTTTTGAGCATCCTTACCTTTTCCATACCGGCGGTGGCGGGCTATTTCGTCTACCGCTATTTTCTGCCGCAGGATCTTGCGGGGAAACTCCTTTACGCCTCGCTTTTTGCCTCGCACTCGGTCGGCATCGTCTTTCCCGTCATCCGCGAACTCAAATTGTCGCAAAGCCGCTTCGGCGCATCGGTTCTGATCTCGACGGTGATCACCGATATTTCGAGTATCATTCTGCTCGCCGTGAGCGTACAGATCTTCCGCCAGTCGCAGAATGCCGTTTCGCCCGTCGCGGCGGGGCTTTCCCTTTTCGACCGCTTCGCCGCGCATTTTTCCGGACACGCGATGATCCTCGCCTTTCTCCTTGTCGTACTCGGCTATCTCTGCGCGACGATCCTCGTCGTCAACATCATCGGCAAACAACTGATGAAATATTTCACCCCCGGCGAGGACGTCCTGATCACCATTATGCTCGCCGTCATCCTCGGCGCCGTCGTCCTCGGCGAACTCTGCGGCATCAACCTCGTCGTCGGCGCCTTTATCGCCGGGTTGGCGCTGTCGACGGTCGTCAAAGGCAAAAACGCATTGCTTTTCCGCAGGTTCGAGAGCATCGGGTACGGATTTCTGATCCCCTTTCTCTTTATTTCGATCGGAATGAGTACGGATTTCTCGGTTTTCGGTGAAATGAGCGGCTGGACGATCACCGTTTTGACCGTCGCCGGACTGATCGGCAGTAAAATGATTTCCGGCTACGGGGCGTTGCGTTTCTGCGGCTTCAAGCGGAGAGCGAGCATTGCCGCCGGACTGATGACGGTACCGCAACTTTCCGCGACGCTGGCGGCGGCGGCGATCGGCAAAAATCTCGGAATTCTGCAACCGGTCTTTTTCAACGCGATCATCGTGCTTTCGATCGTGACGACACTGCCCGTGCCGACCTTGGTGCGGTTGTTGCTCAAAAATCACGAGGAAGATTTCCACAGCGCGGGCGAATTCACAGTCCCGCGGGTGCTGAAAGACGAAGAATTACTTTAATTTCAAATGATAAGGATTTGTCATGAAACACGCTATTTTTCTCATCCAGACAGATGACCGTCAGGGACTTCTCGCGGCGACGACAAGTTTCTTTTCGGAACGCAACATCAACATCATCGAGTGCCGCCAGTACACCGATCTGCACGAGGGACGCTATTTCATGCGCATCGCGATCGACCTCTCGACCGAAAGCACCCGGCACGAATTGGAATCGCAATTTGCCGCCCTTGCTGAAAAACTGCGCCTCCAATACACGATCCACTATTCCGACGAAGTGCAGAATATCGCGGTCATGGTAACCAAGACATCGCATTGCCTGTACGATCTTTTGATGCACGCCGAGGAAAACACGCTCGGCAACGGCCGCATCGTGATGATCGTCGGCAACCACCCCGACCTCGAAGCGGTCGCCGACCGTTTCCGCGTCCCCTTCTACTGCTATCCCGTCGTCAAAGGCAGGGAAATGGAGCAGGAAGCGGAACTTCATCCCCTCTTTGAAAAACATCATATCGATCTTATCGTGCTGGCGCGTTATATGCGCATTTTGTCCGATGATTTCATCCGGCGCTATCCTCAGCGGATCATCAACATCCACCACGGATTTCTGCCCGCCTTTCAGGGGAGCGACCCCTACCGTCAGGCGTGGGAGCGCGGCGTCAAGATCATCGGCGCGACCGCCCATTACGCGACGGCGGAACTGGACGAAGGCCCGATCATCGAGCAGGACGTCGTGCGCATCTCCCATGAAGACACGCCGGAAAAACTGCGCGAGATCGGGCGCGACATCGAGCGGCGGGTCCTGACGCGGGCGGTCGCCGCCCATCTGGAGCACCGCATCATCCTTTCCAACCGCCGGACGATCGTTTTCGGCAGATGAAATTTTTCCGGAAGATCGCGGATAAAACGGCGGAAGCGCTCCTTTTGCTTGCCGTCGCGCTGGCGGCGCTCAAATTCGGCACCGTTGCCGCCATACCGGAAATGCCGGTGATTTTCCCCGAAAATCTCACCGGATTTTTGCTGACCGGCTTGCCGCAATCCGTTTTCGGCATCGTTTCCGCCGTCGTCCTGCTTTTGGAAGTGCTTGCGACCAAACGGGTTTCGTTTGACGGAAAATCCGGTAAGATCGCCCTGCTTTTCGGATTTGCGATCCCTCTTGCCGCATTTTTGGGCGCGGTCGCGTCGCCGCTTGGCTGGATCGTCCGCGATTATCTCGGCTACTTTTTCAGTTGCGGCGCATTTGCCGTCGCCACGAAATTTTACGTCGGAAACGATGAGAAAAAAGTGCGCTTTCTCTTTGCCGCAACGGGAGTCGCCGCATTGCTCGTCAGCGTGGCGGCGATCGAGCAATACTTTTTCGGCTTCGCCAGAATGCGCGCTTTTATTGCATCGGAAATGGCGCGCGGCGTTTCCTTCTCCGCACCGATGCTCGCCAAAATCGCCGACGACCGTGTTTTCGCGACGATGACCAATGCCAACGTGTTGGCGGGATTTCTGCTGTTGACATCGCCGATCGGTGTCGTCGGGGTGGCGAAATTCGGCGAAAAAATCTTTTCCGATGCCCGGTCGGGAAAGATCTGCGCTGGCTTTGCCGCATTTCTTTTCGGCACGGTTTTTCTCCTCACCAAAACGCGCGGCGCCTTTCTCGCCGCCTTGCTGACTTTGGCGCTTGCCGTTTGGCTTGCACCGTGCAAAAAAATATTTAAAATCGCCGCGACCACGCTCCTCGTCGCCGCGATCTGCGCCGGAGCGTACTATATAAAAATTTGCGGACGCGGTTTTTCCTCGGCGGCGGAAAGAATGAGTTACCTTGAAACTTCCTGCCGCATCACCGCGCACTCCCCGCTTACCGGCGGCGGATGGGGAAGTTTTTTCCTCGATCATATGAAATACAAGACCACTTCCACCGATGAAACGCCGCGCGATCCCCACAATGTGATCGTATCTTTTCTCGCCCAATGCGGTGCCGCAGGCGCGCTGGCGGTCATATCGGCAATATTGCTGACGCTTGTTTTCCTCCGGCGGATGAAAAACCTTGATGCGTGGCACGGCGCGCTTTTTTTCGGAAGCGCGGCGTTTTTGCTTCACTCGATGGCGGAGTTGAATCACCTCGTCCCGGCAAGCTGGGGACTTTTCGGCATCCTCGCCGTCGCCGGGACGACTTCGCAAAAAGAAATCCCGCCAACTGGGAAAATGATTTTTTTCAATTTCCTTTTCGCATTCATTCTGGGGCTTTGCACGTTGACTTTATCGCTTCAGTTGCTCCGTCGCGATTACACCTACAGCCGCTATTGCGAAGTTGTTGAACGGCAAAATCTTCAGGAGGAAAAAGCGTGGCGGCGCGCCGCCTTTGCCGCCGCTCCCGATGCCCCCTTTATCCGTGAAAAAGCGGGAGATGCCGCGTGGCGCCGGCACGACGTTGCGGCGGCGGAAAGTTTCTGGCGCGAGGCGTGGCGTTTATCTCCGACGCGGCCGTCGCTTTGCCGGAGGCTCGCCGCCGTCGCGGCGTTACGCGGAAATCAGGAAGAAATGCAAATGTGGCAACTTAAGGCGCGGGAACTTTTTCCGGGCGATCCGAAGCACTGACGGTCACGCCGACTTTGCCGTCGGCAAGTTGCAACGCAAGGCGTTTTCCGACGGGAGCGTCGGCGGTACTTTGAACGACGTGTCCCGCCTCGTCGGTGACGATGGCATAGCCTCTTTCCAGTTGACGGTGCGGATTGAGCGCTTCGAGCGTCGCCGCGATGCGCGCCACTTTTTCCCGGTTGGAGTTCAAAAGGGTCGCGGCGGCGCGCCCGGCGCGGTTCGACAATTCATCAAGATACTGCCTTTTGTCGGAAATGAAGCGCACGGGGTCGCGAAGCCAGCTTCCGGCAAGAAGATTCTGCAATTTCAATTTCGAGCGGTCGAGCGAAAATGTCGTCAGCTGTTTCATATCCTTGACGGCGCGCCGGAGTCTTTCGGTCAATTCCTCGATCTTGCCGCTGACGAGCAATGCCGCCGCGCTCGGCGTCGGCACGCGCAAGTCCGCGACGAAGTCGCTGATGGTGAAATCAATCTCGTGCCCGACGGCGGAAATGACGGGGATGCGCGACGCGGCGATCGTCCGCGCCAGAATTTCCTCGTTGAATTCCCAGAGATCCTCCATACTGCCGCCGCCCCGGGTGACGACGATGACGTCGACCGGAAAAACCGTATTGAAAAAGCGGACTCCCTGCGCAACTTGCCGCGCCGCGCCTTTGCCCTGTACGGCGGCGGGATAAATGCGGATGTCAAGTTTCGGATTGCGTTCGCCGATGATGCGCAAAAAGTCGCGCAGCGCCGCACCGTCGCGGCTCGTGACCACGCCGACGCGCCCCGGCAAAAGGGGGATCGGCTTTTTGCGCGCCGCGTCAAACAGTCCCTCGGCATGGAGTTTCGATTTGAGTTCTTCAAAGCGTTTCTGCAAGTCGCCGACTCCGGCAAGACGCGCCTGACGGATGTTGAATTGATATTCGCCGCGCACCTCGTAAACGCCGACTTGCCCGAAAACTTCGATCAGCGAACCGTTGGCGATGCCGAGTTTCCGGCACGCCGCCGCGCCGCCGAACCAGCAAGCGCGCAGTTGCGACTTGCCGTCCTTGAGCGTCAGATAAACGTGTCCCGAATTATGGACGACAAGACTGCCCACTTCGCCCGCAAGCCAAAAGGGCATAAAGGAGCCTTCGATCAAGTCGCGCACCACGCGGTTGACCTCGCTCACCGTCAAAATTCTCTCGGTCGCCTGAGTTGTCGTCAATTTGTTCTCCTTGTCCTTGGCATAAAGTAAAACAAAAGAGGGATTTTTACAAGCGGAAACCTTGTTTTTCCGGCAACATTCAATTATAGTAATAAGAAATGCTTTTCCCAATTTCCGGAGAAAAAATCATGAAACGTTGGAATTTTTTATTTGCCGTTTTTGCTTCTTTTGCGCTCACGGCGGCGGAGCCCTCCTTTGTGATCGAAGCGGAAACGATGGCGCGCACCGGCTTCTACGCGCTTTGCGCCAACGCCAAGGCGTCGGGCGGCTATTATCTTGACTCGCCGCAGTCCGACACCGCCTGCCGCGGACAATACGAAATCCCGCGTGCCGGGAAATACACGGTCTATCTGCGCAATTTAAGTTACGGAGACAACCGCCGCAAAGTCGCGGTTTCCATCGACGGCAAAGAGATCGGCGCGGCGGGCGACGAAACGCACGGTTTCATCTGGAGCCGCGCAGGCGAGATCGAATTGACGGCGGGAAAGCACGAATTCCGCCTCGCCGCAAGATCCGCCAATACCAAGCCCGACGCTTTACTGCTCACGCAGGAAGCCGATGCCGCGTCCGGCGAAAAAAACGCCGTAAAACTGGATTGTCTCGACGGCATGATCTATCATGGGCGCGTCAAACTCAACGGCCGCGCGAAACAAGCCCCCTTTGAAACGAAACGTTGCGGCGACAAAATCGATTTCATCTTTTTCCCCAAAGCCAACGGGAAACCGCTTGCGACGGGAGCTTTGTCCTACCGTTTCCACGGCGACGACGGACAGGATATTTCAGGACTTATCCCGTTGAACGGCAAGGAGATCACGATTTCCACGACGCTCCAGAAACCGGGGTTTGTCTGGTGTTACGGGAAATTAGCCCACACCGACGGCGCGCTCGCCCTCTGCCGCGGCAGGGACGGCAAACTTTACAATGCGCTCTACACGACCAGCGCCGGAGCGGACGTGGAAAACATTCCGCAACTTGCCGAAGCGTCGGATTTCGACGAATTCTGGGCGGCGCGCAAAAGGGAACTCGCCCAAACGCCGCTTGACGCGACGCTCCGCGAAGTCAAGGGCGTCGATCCCGACCATTACCGCACGTTTGAAGTGAGCGTCCGTTGCGCCGGACCGCGCCCCGTGACCGGATATATGGTGATGCCGCGCGATGCGAAGCCCAAAAGTCTGCCCGCGAATGTCTGTTTCCAAGGCTACGGGCTTCACAAGCAGGGCTTCCCCAATCCCTACGGAAAACGCATCCGCTTCATCGTCAACGCCCACGGGATGCCGCTCGGTCAAAGCGACGAATTCTACCGTGAATTTTTCAAACCGTTGAAAAACTACGCGATGCACGACGGCGCCGATCCATTGACTTGCTACTTTCACCAGATGGCATTGCGCGTGATGCGCTCATTGGAATTCGTCCGCACCCTCCCCGAATGGAACGGAGCCGATCTCGTTGTCGAGGGCGGCAGTCAGGGCGGGCTCCAGTCGATCTGGGCGGCGGCACTCGACGACAAAGTAACTTTCTGCAACGTCACCGTCCCCTGGAACAGCAACCTCGGCGGCGAAAAACTCGGACTCATCAAGCCCGTCGGATGCGCCGTTGAATACTTCCCCGCCCTCACTTATTACAGCGGCGGCAATCACGCCAAACGCATAAAATGTCCCGTCAACATTTCCAGAGCCGGATTGTGCGACACGCTCTGTCCGCCATCCAGCGTCGCAAGGCTTTACTTCAATTTAAAATGCCCCAAAGCGATCACGTGGATCGAAAACAACGATCATTTCGCACCGCTCCCCGGTTCGCGGGAATACCATTATCAAAGCGACGATTTCCCATCGGCAAAATAAAGGAGTTTCACAAATGGACAAAAAAACGCTTTTTTCTTTTTTCGCGGCATTGCTCGCCGCCGGATGCACTTGCTGTCAGCCCTCCAGTTACCTCATCGAAGCCGAGGAAATGGACGACCTCGGCGCATTTGAAACGCACACGGGAGATTGCTCCGGCAACGCATTGATCCGCGCCAACGAAGCCGGACTTTTCGCGCGGGGAACCTACGACATTCCGGAGGAAGCCGACTACACCATTTTTCTGCGGAATTTAAGTTTCGGCGACAAATTGCGCACTTTCGACGTTTACGTCGACCGCAAAAAAGTAGGCTCGGGCGGCGACACGCCCGGAGAAACGCGTCCGGCACTGGAATGGTGCAAGATCGCCAAAGTCCATCTCACCAAAGGCGAGCATCAGATCATTCTGCAATCGACGGGGCCCAATGCCCGGTGCGATGCGCTTTTGCTCGTCAAAGGCGAAGCCAAACCGATCCCCGACGATTCGATGCCGGAAAAATTTCGACCGCTCACGACCAAAAACGGTACGAAGCATCTCGGTGAATTCAAACTCAACTGCGCGCCGGAGCGCGCCCCTTTCGGCGCTTATCACTGCAACGAGCCGATCGTTTTCGTCGTCCACCCGACGCTTGACGGCAAACCGCTCGACAAAGGTCAGGTCATCTATTCTTTGATCGGCGACGACGGTAAAAAATCGGAAGGTTCCGTCAAACTCGACGGCAAGAGCGTCCGCGTGACGACGACGCTGACCAAGCCCGGATTCGTCCGGCTGATCCTCACCATCCACGATGACGACGGCAAACTTTATCTCGGTTCGGAAAAATACGACAGTTGCGTCGGCGCCGATGAAGAAAAAATCTTTCAGATCGCCGAGCCGGAGGATTTCGATGCCTTTTGGGCGAAGCAGAAAGCGCGCCTTGCCACCGTGCCGCTCAAACCGGAATTGAAAGAGATCGAAGGCAAAGATCCGAAAAATTTCCGCACCTTTGAAGTGACCGTCCCCTGCCCCGGAAACGCGCCCGTCACCGGATTTCTCGTCGTTCCGCGCGACGCCAAGGCGAAAACTCTGCCCGCCACCGTCGCGTTTCAGGGTTACGGCGTCCGCACCCCGACTTGCGCTTTCCCTCACGAAGGCGGCATCTATTTTGAGATCAACGCGCACGGGATGCCGCTTCACCAGACCCGCGAAAGCATCAAGCAACTTGCCGAAAAACTGAACCGCTACGCGCTCGACGACACCGCCGATCCCCAAAACGCCTATTTCTGCAGTATGGCGCTTCGCGTTCTCCGCGCCCTTGAATTCGTCCGCAGTCTCCCCGAATGGAACGGCAAAGACCTGATGGTCTACGGCGGCAGTCAGGGCGGCTTGCAGTCGCTCTGGGCGGCAGCTCTTGACGAAAAAGTTTCCTTCTGCCGGGTCTTTGTCCCCTGGTGCTGTAATTTAGGCACGGAAAAATTCGGTTTCATGCCGAAATCGTGGGGCGTCACCTACACCGCCGGCGCCCGTTATTTCGACGCGGCGAATTTCGCCAAACGCATCCACTGCCCCGTGGAGATCACTCGCGCCGGACTGACCGATTTCATCTGTCCGCCCGCCGGGATCGCCCGGATGTATCACAATCTGAAATGCCCCAAGTCGATCACCTGGTTCGTCTGCAACAATCACAGCAATCCGCCGGCACCCCGTCCGACTTTCACGACGAAGACCGACGACTTCAAAGTGCCGGAAGCGTTTGCGAAGTAGACAGCCGACTTTGATGCAATGGGAGCAAGAGGGCGCTCACGCCGCGCCCTCTTAACACCCCAAGCGCCCGCCACAGGCGGGATCCGTACCTGCCGCGTAGATTTGCGACAATTGTTTGGGTCGTACTCTTTACGCTTATCCCTGCAAATCTACGCGGACCGTCTATATTTGTTACTGAAAATAGACCTGCGCCCCACGCGGGCTAATACTTCGCCTATCGGCTTCGTCCGCCCGACTGCTTGAGGTGCGGCAATCTCTACGCTGGTGTTTGTCTCGCGGGACATCCTCCGTCGCGCAAAGCGCTATGGAGGACAAGTCGCCGCGAAACAAAGGAGATGGTTTTCCCTTAAAAACGGTGTTTGATTTGAAATATTTCGTTCCCTATGTTATATTAGCGGTGAAAAAACAACGGTTAGCATATGAACAACATCATTCCTTCTCTCCGCAAGGCTTTACAACTGATCCGTCAGCTTTCGGAAAAAAATTGCACGCAAGCCGAGCTGAGCCGAAAGCTCCGTATCACGATGAGCACGACTTACCGCATCCTCCGCACGCTTCTCGCTGAAGGGTGGATCGTAAAAAAAGCGGATTCAAGTTATGAGCTCGGTGGCGGCATGCTTTTACTGCTTGCCTCGTTTCACCGCGACGTCGCCAAAATGGAAATATTGCGCGACATCGTCGCGGAGATCCCCGCCAAAACCGGACTTTTCGCCAAATTGAGTATCCCCTGCGGCAATTTGCATCACGTCACGCTTCACTATGCCGCGCCCGGGGAAGAATATATGCTCTTTGCCGATAAACAGGGGACGGTTTTTCCCGTCTCCGGCGATCCTGCGGGGATTGCATTGCTGCTCGACAAAACGCCCGGTCAGCTCGGCGATCTCTGCGCCGCTTCCGGCGGAACTCCGAAACCGGAAGCGTTGCTCCAAGCAGTCGAAAAATGCAAGAAAAAAGGCTACTTGCTTGATTGCGTCGGCAAAAGCCGCTGGCAGGTGATGGAAATGGCGTTGCCGCTCCGTTTTGAGGACAAAATCATCGCGTCGCTGGCAGTTCTCGGCTGTGCTGAAGATTTTGCCGGAGTCCGGGAACGCCGGATATTCAAAGTCATGAAAGATTTTGCCGCAAAATGCGAAAAGGCGGTCGCCGGAGCGTAGACAGAATTTCATGATACAAAATTCAAGGCAATTCACTGCGGAAAGGAAATTTTTATGAAAACAATACTCTGGACATCCGGCGCGATCCTCGCCGTGCTTCTCCTGTTTTATTTCATCTGTTGCGTCACTTTTTAAGGAGATCCCCAAAATGATCAAAAAAATTTTTATTTTTCTTTTGGTTCTGCTCGTCCTTGGAGCCATGATTTCCGGCGGATACTTTTTCCTGCGTTACAATGAAAACCGGCGCGACGCCGTCGTCTGCAATCTCGTTTCCCGTCAACTGCCCGCGGCGGAACTCGCCGTCCGCACCGTCGTCTGGCAGAGCGTCATTACCGAAAACCAGAATTTCCCCGCGCGTTACAGCGTGATCGGGCGCACGGCGACCATCAAGGCGGGCTTCGACCTCACCAAACTGGATCCCCAAAAAGACATTCTGATCGATACGGCGAGCCGGACGCTCACGCTCCGTTTGCCCAAGGCGGAGATCCTCTCGCTCTCCTGGAGTCCCAACCGGATCATCATGGAGCGGCACAGCGTCGCCGCCGCGGTTATGCATAAAAGCGCGGCGGAAGAAAACCGCCGCCGCAAACTTTTTGAAGATGCGTTGCGGCGCGACGCACAACTTTACAAAATTCTGGATTTCGCTTCGCTGAACGAGGGGATCGTCCGTTATCTCGCGCCCGTCGCCGCGCAGGCGAACTGGAAACTTGTCGTCCAGACGGAGGAGCATGTGGACTTCCCCTCCGCGCTCGACGCCTACCTTGCGGCGCATCCCTGATTTGCAATCCTGCGGTTGCCGGGCTATATTATATAACATATAATATCCACCTGAAGAAACCCGGTATTTCAATGACGAAACGAACGCTTTTTTTCCGTGTTGGAGCGCTGTTGACGGCGCTGGTACTCTTTCCGCTTGCGGGATGTTCCCAGAATCACGACCGCAACGTCCGGCAGGTCAAGGTGCTCCGAGGCGGCGATCAATGCGCCGCCGCCGGAAAAACGTTTGACGAACCGCTTCTCATCGAAGTCCGCAGTTCCGGCGGACCGCTCGCCAACACCGTGCTGAATTTCAAGGTCGCCGATAATTCCGATCTGGAAATCGAGCCGCAACGCGCCGTGACCGATGCGGGCGGTACGGCTTCGATCCGTGTCAAAGCCGGTAAAAAGATCGGCGACCAGATCTTGCTGGTCATTCCCGAAAAAGCGCCGGAGCGTGCGATCAAAGTCCGCTTCATCAGCGGCGTGGAATTGACCGGAACTCACAGCGAAGGCGCGGCGGACTCTTTGCTCGACGACCCCGTCGCGCTCCGTCTGACCGATGCCGACGGCAAACCGCTTGCCGATATCCCCGTAACTTTTACGCTGACGGCGACCGCCGAAGGCTCTTCGACAACGGCTTCGCTCCTCACCCCCAAAACGAAAACCGATGCCGACGGTTGCGCTTCCACGCGGGTCAAACTCGGCAAAAAAACCGGTGCTTACCGCATCAACATCGACGTCGACAACGGCAAAAACATTTCGATCAAGGATAAAAGCGTCGATCTGATGGCGGTCGATTTCCTTCACGTCGCGATCGCGGTCGTCGGCGGACTGGCGATTTTCATTTTCGGTATGCAGTTGATGAGCAACGGTCTCAAAAACTGCGCCGGGGAAAATATGCGCAAGATCCTCCAGTTTTTCGCCAGCAACCGCGTCGTCGCGCTCTTTGCCGGCATCGCGGTCACGGCGGTACTGCAATCCTCCTCCGCCACAAGCGTGATGGCGGTCGGTTTCATCAACGCGGGGCTTCTGACGCTCAAACAGGCGCTCGGCATCATTTTCGGCGCGAGCATCGGTACGACCGTGGTGGCACAGATCATCTCTTTCAACTTGTCGGCATTTGCGCTCCCCGCCGTGATCGTCGGCGTTTTCATGGAACTTTCGGCGACGCGTAAAGTCCGCAACGTCGGAGCGATGATCCTCGGTTTCGGCTTGCTCTTTTACGGCTTGACGATGATGAGCAACGAATTGAAAGTTTTGGGCGATATGCCGACGTTGCAAAATGCGTTTCACCTCTTTGACTGCGCGCCAAAAACGTCCGGCGGCTTCATGCCTTTCGGCGCGATCATGGGCGCGGTGCTGATCGGGGTCGTCATCACGATCATCATCCAGTCAAGCGGTGCTTTCGCCGGTATCGTACTCGCCCTCGCTTCGGGCGGACTGATCAATTTCTACACCTCGATGTCGATGCTTCTCGGCGCCAATATCGGCACGACCATCACCGCCATTTTAGCGGCGATCCCCGGCAACCGCGTCGCCAAACAGGCGGCATTGGCGCATACGATTTTCAAGATTCTCGCGGCGGCACTGATGATCGCCCTTTTCTACGTGCCGTGGGGGGAGGAAAACACGCCGGTCCTCCTTGCTTTCACCAATTACATCACTCCCGGCAATCCCTTCGCCGCCGTACCGCAGAATATCGAGCGTCATATCGCAATGGCGTACACGCTTTTCAACGTCGTTTCCGCCGTCGGACTGTTGCCTTTTCTGGAGTGGTTCGCGCGGATCGCCAATATCCTGCTGCCGATCCGCGGCGACAACGAGCGGCAGACCCGCACCTTGGAGCCGGTCTTGCTCAACACGCCGTCGATCGCGCTGAAACTGACGACGAGCGCCATTCAGAAAATGGTCATCGACGCATGGAAAATGATCGACGCCGCCGTCAACACCCACTTCATCGGGGGCGACGCTTCAGCGCAGAATATTTCCCGTCTGGAGCAGGAGGAGGAGGACATCGACGCCCGCCAGAAAGAGGTGACCGCCTATTTAGTGCGGTTGACGCGGCGGCAGTTGAGCGAACCCCAGTCGGAATTGGTGCCGCTTCTGATGCACTGTACCAACGATGCTGAAAGGATCGCCGACCACTGCGAAACGATCCTCGGTCTCGCCGACCGCCTGAAAAAAGAGCAGAATCCGCTTTCGGAAACGGCGATCAGCGAATTGAAAAAGGTGTGGCAGGTGCTCGATCAGCAGGCGCGTCACGTCATTTCCGGCTTGGAGGGCGCGGGTGAGGAAGTCGTCCGCGCCGCGCGCACCGAAGGGCACGAAGTGACCCGTATGGCGGATCGCTTTGAATCCGAGCATATCGACCGTCTCCGCGACGGACGCTGCAGTGCCGCGACCGGCGTCATCTACATCGAAATGCTCGGCGAGATCACCAAGATCGGGGCGCGCCTTTCCAACATCGCCGACCGTACGCCGCAGATCGAAAAGCACTATGTAAAGCTGTAAGTTGCAATGATCGAACTTGCCGCCGACGCCGCAATCCGCACCCGCGCGCTCCCCATCGGCATCACCGAAGGAGACACTGCCGAGCTGATCCCGCAACTGGATGAATTGACGGAATTGCTCGCCAATCTCGACATCGAGGTATTGGAACCGCTCGCCGTCCGCAACCGCGAAAATCATTCCCGTTTCAAAGTCGGGACGGGCAAAGCGGAGGAGATCGCCCGAATCGCGCAGGAGTGCGAAGCGGATCTGCTCGTTTTCGACGAACCGCTCACGCCGTCGCAACAGCGCAACTGGGAAAGATTGTCGCAGTGCAAAGTGATCGACCGCGAGGAAGTCATCCTTGAAATTTTCGCTTCGCGCGCGCAGACGCGGGAAGCCGTTTTGCAAGTCGAACTCGCCCGCGCCAAATATATGCTTCCGCGGCTGACGGGAGCGTGGAGCCATCTCTCGCGTCAGCGCGGCGGCGGCGCGACGACCCGCGGCAAAGGCGAAGCGCAGATCGAAACCGACCGCCGTCTGCTCCGGGATCAGGTGCGGCAACTGGAGGAGGAACTTTCCCGTGTCCGCCGCAGTCGCGACACCCAGCGCAAAGCGCGTTTGCGCCGCCCGGTCGCCCAAGGCGCGATCGTCGGCTATACCAACGTCGGCAAATCAAGTCTGCTCGCCGCGCTTTCCGGTGCCGATGTGATGGCAAAAGATCAGCTTTTCGCAACGCTTGATCCGCTGGCGCGTCAGGTGGCGTTGCCGGAACATCTTGAAGCCGTCCTGACCGACACCGTCGGCTTTATCCGGAAACTCCCGCATACTCTGGTCGAGGCTTTCAAATCGACGCTGGAAGAATCGGTGATCGCCGATTTCCTTTTGCTCGTACTGGATGCGTCGAGCCGCGACGTCGATTTGGAGTGGGAAACCACCATCGGCGTTTTGCGCGAACTCGGCGCCGACGAAAAGAAGATCGTCATCGTTTTCAACAAATGCGACAAGATCCCGGCGGAAGAAAAAATTTTTCTCACCGCCCGTCTGCGCGGTCTTTTTCCCGATGCGCTCTTTGTTTCGGCGGCGACGGGGGAAGGTCTTGAGCAGTTGCGCCGCAAAATCGCCCTGATCGTCGCCGGGAAACGGTGCCGGCTGACGGCGGAACTGCCCGCACAACGCAGTGATCTTGTCGCTTTCGCCTACCAGACGGGACAGGTCGAAAAGTGTGAATATGATGACGACGGCAAATGTTTTCTTGTCTTTTGCATCGAAGCCAAACACCGGCATCTCTACGCGGAGTATCTCGTATGAAAAAAATCTTTTTCCTGATCCTTTTGCTGTTGTTTTCTTTTGCCGCTCCGGCGAAAGAAACGCCATGGAGCGCGTGGCGCAAAGCCTATACCGAATTTGAAAAAGCGGAAAAAGCGCGCGATACGGGAAACTATTTGGCCGCCGCGCAGGGCTTCAAAAAGGCGTTGGAACTTTACCAGTTTGTCCGTCAGCAGCGTCCCGACTGGAATCAGAAAGTCATTCTGCGCCGCATTTCCGACTGCAAGCAGGAATTGGGCAAAGTGGAAGGTTTTTTAAATCCGGCTTCCGGAGCTTCGGGAGCGCGCGTTGCCCCCTCCCCCGTGAGCAAAACCGTTTCCGCACCAATGGTTCCCGCCGTAAAAGCCGACTCTCCGGAAGTCGCCGCGCTCAAGCAAAAAATCGCCGCGCTTGACTTGGAATTGCAGACGCTCCGGCAAAAGGAAAGATCCCGCCGCGACCTCGAATCGGAAATCGCGATGCTGATCCGGGATCAGCACCTCGCCAAGGAACGGCAGGCGATGCTGGAGGAAAAATTGCGCCGGGCGGAGAAAAACCGCGCGGCATTAAGCGAGGAAGCGCAAAAGGAACTGCAAAATCAGCTTTTGCAAAGCAAAATGGAGTGTGAATCGCTCAAAGGCAAACTTGCCGATATGGAAAGCCGGGCAAAAAAAGCCGAAGCGGAAGCTGAAAAGACGCTGGGACAGCGCAAATTCGCCGAAGCCGCCATCCAGGCGACGCAGGAAAAACTTTTGCGGCAGGAGCGCGAAACGGCGGACATCCGCCGCGCCGAAGAGGAGAGCCGCGCCGCAAGGGAAAATCTGCAAAAAGAACTTGACGAAATCAGAAAAGAACTTTCCGATACGGCAACCGAATTGAAAGAAGCGCGCCGAAATCTCGCTGAAACGCAGGAAAAATTCCGGAAATCCGCCGAGGAAAATCAAGCGGGAGGCAACGTCCTCGCCGCGGAAAACCGTACGCTTTCGGACAAGCTCGCCGCGTTGCAGATGCGTTACGATCAACTGGATGCGGCATTCAAGGAATTGCGCCAGAAAATGATGGCGGAGCAAGCCGTTGCCGCGCAGATGAAAAGTGTCGCCGAGCGCAGTGAAAGCGTGCGCCGGATGCTGGAAAAACAACAGACTTCGCAGGAAAAACAACTCAAGGATCTGCGCGAGGAAACGACGAATCAGATGAAAGAGATCGCCGCCGCCAAGACCCGTATCGCCACTTTGGGAAACGATCTTAAAACCGCCGTCGCCCAAAAGGAGATCCTTCAAAAACGGCTTCAACAGCGTGACGCCGAGGATTACCGCGCAACGGCGGACATCGCCGCCAAGCAGAAAGAATGGGACAAGGAACGAAGTTCTCTGCAGGAAAAAATCGCCTCCGGCAAAGGGGAAATCGCCAAAAAAGAGCATCTGCTGAAAGAAACCTCCGCTCAACTTGCGGCGATGACGCGATCACGCGATCAGCTCGTCAAAGAAAAAGATGTTCTGCAACAGCAACTGGCAACGCTCCTTGAGATCCAAAAGCAATATACGGCGTTGCAGAGCAATTTCAGCGCCGCGCAAAAGGAATTGGCGCAATGTCATACCCGCTTGGAAACGGCGCAAAAAGAGCACAAGGAGTTGCTCGCCTTGCGACAGGAGCAAAAAAGCATCGAGCAACTCAAAACGAAATTGAGCGACGAAGAACGCCTTTCCGCCGAGCTTGCCGACGCCAATGCCGCGCTGACCGACCGCCTCGCCGAAGCCTTGAAACTCAAGGACGAAGTCGTCAAACTCCGCGCCGAAGCGGCGCAAATTGCCGTCTTGCGCACTACCGTCGAACGGTTGAAAGCGCAAAATCAGACGCTGGCGAAATACCGCGATCTGGAAAAAGAACTTGCCGCGGCAAAACAAAATATCATCGCTCTGGAATCGCGTTCGGCAAAACTGGATGCCGCGTTGCAACAGCAAACGCAGGATCAGCAAAAAATCGACGCTTTGCAACAGGAGATCAACACGGCGAAACAGCAACTTGCCGCCCAAACGGAAATCCTTGCCGAAAGCGACAAGCGCAATGCCGCGCAAAAGCAGACGCTGGACGCTCTGCGTCAGGAATCCGCGCAGATCCGTGCCGAAAAGGAAAAATCCATTTCCGATCTGCAATGCAAAATCAAACAACTGCAGGCGGAAAAAAATCAGGATGGCTCCTTGAAAAAACAATCGTCGGAGGAAAATTCCTTGCGCGAGGCAAACAGCGCGCTTCAAACTGAAATTGCGGCGCTTCAGCAGGAGCGCACCACGCTTCAAAACAACCTTGCCGATGCCCAAAAAGCGCGATCTCAACAGGAACTTCGCCTCGCGCAGATGGAAAAATCCGTCAAACTTTATCAGGAAAAAGCAATTCCGCTGCAATTGGAAATCGACCGGCTTCACACGCAGATCGCCGCGTTGAAAAAAGAGGGGGCAAAACTCGCGCAACTTGTTGAAAAACAAAAACTTGCCGAAAATGAAATCGCAAAACTGCGCGCGCTCAATGAAAACCTTATCCAAAATCACGCATCCGGCAGGGAGATCGAATTGCTGAAAACCCGGCTTGCCGAAGCGGAAAGTTTCCGCAGTGAAGCCGAAAGACTGCGCTTGCTCAATCAGGAATTGCGCAAAGAAAACAAAGACCTGGAACTCGCCGTCTTGCGTCCGGAGGAGAAATCTTTTCAATTCGATTCGACGACGGAACTTCTGGAAACACCGGAAGTCCTGATTTCCGCCGGGATGCGCGCCGAAAAGGAAAATCGTCTTTCCACCGCGATCTGGAATTATGAAAACGCCCTCCGTAAAGATCAGCACAACACCTTTGCCGCCAAGCGGTTAGGTATCCTTTTACTGAAACGCGAGCAATTTGAACGCGCTTCGGCGGCGCTCAAGATCGCCAACCGGCTTGCGCCGGACGATCCCGAAGTTGCCGTGGCGGCGGCACGCTGTGCCAACGCCTGTCAGCGTTACGGAAGCGCGCTGGTTTATCTGGAAAAACTTTTGAAAGATCCCCGTCCCGGCATGGATGCGCTCCTCGTCGGAGCGACCGCCTACGCGGGAAGCGGCAAAAAAGCCAAGGCGGAGGAACTCCTGCAACTTGCGGTCCGCTATTTCGGGCGGCAAAGTTTCGCTCCGCAAATGGCGCTGGCGGGATTTCTCGCCGACGACGCGACGCGCGAAGAAGAGGCGCTTCAGCTTTACGAAAGTCTCCGCATTGCCGGAGCCCCCGCCGAAGCGAAACTTGAGATCCGCTTTGCCGGACGGCTCGATGAAAGGCGGGAACTCGCCCTCTTTCTCAATGACGCCGCCGAAGAGGCGGCGAGCCGTAACGACTGGGCGACTGCCGTCTGGTATCGCCGTCAGGCGGCGGAAATGAAGCGCGACGAAAAAACGGAAAGCGCCCAGCTTGCCTTCGCCCGTTATATGAATGGCGAAACGGCGGCGGCGCTGGAGGAACTTTCCCTGCACCGCGCAAGCATCGAGGGGGAACTTGTTTCCGCTCTCTGCTATTTGCGCGACAACGACCGTCCGGCGTTTCAGGCGGCGTTGAAGCACGCGAAAAAACTCAACCGCGACCAGATGATCGATCTCGCGGTACAATGGCGCAAACTTCTGCTTGAATTGAAAAAGTGCGCCGTAACGGAAAAAGAGATTTCGGAAGTCGTCCGCTGAATCAGAGCGTGACCGCATCCAAAATCGCGCCGAGTTCCTCGTCGGTATAGGGAACGATATTGCACTTCATACTGCCGGAGCGGCTGTGTCCGATGATAAAACGGCGTTCCTGATCTTTCAATGCGAAATCGAATTTTTCCGCGATGCCGAGTCTTTTCCGCAACGCCGCGACTGCCGCAAAAAGTTCTTCGCCCGTCGCAAACCCCGACGCGAAACTTAAATCCCGGTAAACTTGAGGAGCGCGCTTCGCATTGGCGTCAAGCACCGCCGTGAGCAACACCGCGCAGGCGACGCCGTGCGGCACTTGCCGGACGCATCCCAGAGGGTGCGCCAGTCCGTGAACTGCGCCGAGCCCCGAACGGGAAAAAGCAATCCCGGTCAAAAGACTTGCCCGCGAAACCGCATCGACGGCGGATTTTTCGTGATGCACCGCCGCTTCCAGATTTTCCAAAAGGATTTTCACCGCGACTGCCGCGATCTGGCGCGTGAGCGCATCGGCGCGGCAACTGGTGAAACTTTCGATCGCTTGCGTCAAGGCGTCCATCCCGCTTGCCGCCATCACGCTTTGCGGCGCACTTTCCACAAGTTCGGGGTCGACCAGCGCGATGTCGGGCGCCATACCGGGCGTGCGAAGCGATTGCTTGACGTTGGTCGCATCGTCGTGCAAGACGGCATTGGCGGTCACTTCCGCGCCCGTTCCCGCCGTCGTCGGCAATGCCGCCAAGGCAACTTGGCGCGGCATCGCCTGACGTTTCCCGTAAAAGAAATCCGCCGTCGGCGCGCTTTCCGCAAAGAGCGCGGCGACCGCCTTGGCGGCGTCGATCGCGCTGCCGCCCCCGATGCCGACGATGGAAGCGGCATTGATCTCAGTTGCCATCTGCCGCGCAATATCGACTGCCGCAAGCGGCACTTCCGGCAGAAGTCCGGAAAAAATGCGGACGCTTCGCGTACCGAAAAGCTGTGTTTTTTCTTTTTCGATCCGGCTTACACTGTGTTTGCCCGCGATCACCAATACCGCGCCGTCGGGAAGCAAAGAGGCAAGTTTGAAGCGGACTTGCCGTCCGAAATCAATATGCGATGGCAGAGAAAAATCAAATTGCATCGTCGCTCCCGAACTCCGGAGAATGAAAATAATTTCCGAGATTTTTGGCGGCGTCGCATTCGGCAAGTTTCCGGCTGTGGCCGCTGCCGCGGGCGACGTAATGATGGAGCGCGACTTCGACTTCGTAATTCGGCTGATGCTCCGGTCCCTCGACGCGCAGAACTTTGTAGACGGGGGTCTCCCCCCAGCGCGCCTGGGAAAATTCCTGCAACGCACCCTTGGGATTGATGACGTCGAGCAATGCGCGGGGATCGGGATAATGTGAGGCAAAGAGCGCCGTAAAAAAGCGTTTGACGTGGTCAAAACCCGCATTGAGATAAAGCGCGCCCAGCACCGCTTCAAAGAGGTCGGCGAGCGTCGAAGCGCGGCGGTCGCCGCCGGCTTCCGCTTCGCCGCGACCGATGCGCAAAAAACTGCCGAGTTCCAATGCCGTCGCCAGGTGCGCGAGAGTCGATTCCCGCGCAAGAGCGGAGCGCATTTTGGTCAGCTCCCCCTCCTGCGCGTCGGGATAGAGCGCAAAGAGATAATCGGTCAGGATGATCTCCAAAACCGCATCTCCGAGAAATTCCAGTCGCTGATTGTCGCAGGAAATATGATTTTCCACGGCGAAACTGCGATGCGTCAACGCTTCGATCAGACGGTCGCCTCCGTCCGACGGCACGAAGCCGAGTTGTTGCCGCAGTCGATCCAGATCAGCCATCGGAATTTCCCGGGAAAAGGGCGGTTTTACTGAATACTCTGGCAGACCGTGATGACGATTTCGCCGTAGATGTCGTCGGCGCTGCAACCGCGCGACAAATCGTTCAGCGGCTTCGCCAACCCCTGAAGCACGGGGCCGTAGGCGTCGGCGTGACCGAGACGCTGGACGAGTTTGTAGGCGATGTTTCCGGCGTTGAGGTCGGGGAAAATCAGCACGTTGGCGGCTCCGGCGAGCGGACTTGCCGGCGCTTTCTGCGCGGCGACAGCCGGCACGAGTGCGGCATCCGCCTGCAACTCGCCGTCGCAAACGATGTCGAGTTTCTCATCGGCGATGCGCCGGGCGAATTTATCTGCGGCTTCCGTCACTTTGACGAGGATGTCGTTGCTGGCGCTGCCTTTGGTCGAGAACGAGAGGAAAGCGACTTTCGGCGTCTTGCCGAAAAGCGCGCGGTAGGTATTGCTGGTCGCCATCGCGATGTCGACCAGCTGATCGGCATCGGGATTGGGGTTGACACCGCAATCGGCAAAGAGCAACACATTGTCACCTGCGGGCGCGGGGGTCGCGAGATCCATCACAAAGGTACTGCTCGCGCTCTTGATCCCCGGCGCGGTGCCGATGCAGTGAAACGCGGCGCGGAGCATATCCGCCGTCGAAGCGATACTGCCGGCGACCAGACCGTCGGCAAGACCGTGACGGCACATCATCGCGCCGAAATAGATGCGGCTGGAAAGCATCGCCGCCGCCTTTTCGGGGGTACAGCCTTTCGCCTTGCGCATCTCAAACATCTCGTTGGCGTATTCCTGCATCAAGGGGCTTTTGGTGTAGTCAAGGCACTCAAAAGCGCGTTCGGTGATACCGGCTTTGGCACACGCGGCGGAAATTTCCTTCTCGGTACCGAGAACGATGATTTTTTTCACCACTTTTTCGGCGACCGCCTTGTTGGCGGCGGCGACGACGCGGGCGTCCTGTCCTTCGGGAAGCACGATGGTGCGCGCCACCGTGCGGGCGCGTTCGGCAAAGAGTTCGATCGCAGACATTTTTTTCTCCTTTGTAAAAACGGTTTTATTTCGTCGTAAGCTGTTTCGTCGTGCGGGCGATCATCAATTCCTCGTCGGTCGGCATCACGATCGCCTTGTACTTGCTGTCACCGCCGGAAATGACGCAGACTTTGCCGCGGCAACCGGCGTTGACGCTCTCGTTGCAAGTGATGCCTAAATTGGCAAGACCGTTGAGGATGCGGCCGCGGGCGTAGGGCGAAAATTCGCCGATGCCGCCCGTGAAAACGATCGCATCGAGGTTTTTCACCAGCACGAAGTAGGAGCCGATGTATTTGATGATCCGGCGCACAAACATATCCAGAGCAAGTTGCGCGCGCTTATTTCCCTTGTCCGCCGCGGCTTCAAGGTCGCGCATATCGCCCGACTCGATGCCGCCCATCCCGTAAAGACCGGATTTCTTGTTGAGAATGGTATCGACTTCACGGGGCGTCTTGCCCAGTTCGATCATCCGGATGACGGCGGCGGGGTCCATGTCGCCGGAGCGGCCGCCCATCATCAGACCTTCAAGCGGCGTCAGCCCCATCGTCGTATCGACGACTTTGCCGTTCTGGATCGCCGCCATACTGCAACCGTTGCCGAGGTGGCAGGTGATCAGATTGACTTCTTCCTCCTTTTTGCCGAGGAAAGCCGCGGTCGCCTGCGTCACATAGTGATGGCTGGTGCCGTGGAAACCGTACTTGCGGATGCCGTGCTTTTCGTAGTATTCATAGGGGATCGCGTACAAATAGGCTTCCGGCGCCATCGTCTGGTGGAACTCGGTGTCGAAAACGGCGACGTTGGGCACGCCCGGCATCGACGCTTCGCACGCTTCGATCCCGGCGAGATTCGCGGGATTGTGCAGCGGTCCGAGGGGGAAGCACTCCTTGATGATCGCCTTGACGTTGCCGTCGACGATCATCGGCGCCGTGATCTTTTCGCCGCCGTGAAGCACGCGGTGACCGATCGCGCTGATCTCGCCGAGACTTTTGATCACGCCGACGGCGGGATCGACCAGTTTCGCGCAGATTTCGCGGACGGCTTCGACCTGATCCTTGACGGGGATGACTTCTTCGCTTTTGAAACCGTCGGGACGCTTGTAGACGAGGTTGGGAGCGTCGGTGCCGAGGCGTTCAAAGACGCCCTTGGCGAGGACTTCCTCTTTTTCCATCGCGAAAAGCGTGAATTTCATCGAACTGCTTCCGGCGTTGATAACGAGAATTTTCATTTTCTTTTTTCCTGTCGTTGGGATGAATTATTTTTTACGGAAAACGATCCGCCCCTTGGTCAGATCGTAGGGGGACATTTCCAGCGTCACCTGATCGCCGGGCAGAATGCGGATGAAATTCATCCGCATCTTGCCGGAAATATGGGCGCTTACCACGTGCCCCGTCTGAATTTCCACCTTGAACATCGTGTTGGGCAGCAGTTCCTTGACTACGCCCTCCACCCGGATCACATCGTCTTTTGCCACGTTAAAATCTCCGCTTCTTTTTCGGTTATAAGGATCATATGCTCAAAATGCGCGCTCAAAGAACCGTCGCGCGTACGAACCGTCCATCCGTCGCGGCGGTCGACCTTGACCGCCGAACCGCCGAGATTGAACATCGGCTCAATGCAGATCACCATTCCCGGCTGCAACACCGGACCGCCGCCCCACCCCGTGAAGTTGGGGACTTCCGGCGGTTCGTGCAGTTGGATCCCGCATCCGTGCCCGACGTAATCGCGCACGATGCCGAGCCCGTAATGGCGGCCGACCGATTCCACCGCCGCGGAAACTTTCCGCAACGGATTTCCGGCGCGCGCCGCGTCGATCCCGGCAAACAGCGCTTTTTTGGTGCCGTCGAGCAAATGCTTCGCGGAAGCGGAGATTTCGCCGACCGGCACCGTGACGGCGCAATCGCCGAGCGCACCGCCGATGGCGACACCAACGTCGATGCTGACAATGTCGCCGTTTTCAATAATGGTTTTAGGCGAACCGATCCCGTGGATCACGGTGTCGTTGACCGAAATGCAGACGTTGCCGGGGAAATCGCCGTAACCGAGGAAGGCGCTGCGCCCCCCCGTCGCGCGAATGATCTCACCGGAAATCTGATCGAGATCAAACGTCGTCATCCCCGGGCGCACGGCAGCGGCGATCGCATCGCGCACCTCGCCCGTCACCGCACCGGCGCGGCGGATCTTTTCGATTTCCGCCGGAGTATGGATGATCACGCGTTCAGGCATAAATCGGCATCACCTACTTCAAATCGGAGATCATCTGTTCGACGATCAAGTTGGGATCGCCCTTTTCAAAGGTCATCAGCAGTCCCGCCTTGCGGTAGAATTCGATCAGCGGCTCGGTCTGCTTGTAGAAAACGCTCAACCGCTGTTTGGCGGTCTCCAGCGAATCGTCGCTGCGCTGATAGAGCGCGGAACCGCACTTGTCGCAAACGCCCTCGACTTTGGGCGGCATAAAAAGTTTGTTGTAGATCGCGTCGCAGCCGCGGCAGTTCAAACGGGCGGTAAGCCGCTGAATCAAAGTTTCGTCATCGACGTGCAAATAAATCACGGCGTCGATCTGCGAATCGATTTCCTTGAGCGCGGCGTCGAGCAACTCCGCCTGCTGGATCGTGCGCGGGAAACCGTCGAGGATGAAACCTTCTCTGCAATCGTCTTTGGCAAGGCGCGAACGCACCATTTGGGCGACGATCTCGTCAGGCACAAGTCCGCCCGAAGCCATGATTTTGCCGGCGGCAAGACCGAGTTCGCTTTTGGCGGCGACTTCCGCCCGGAGCAGATCGCCCGTCGAAATGTGCGCGAGTTTCACTTTGGCGAGGAGCAAATTGGAAATCGTCCCTTTTCCGGCTCCCGGAGCCCCGAGAAAAATCAGATTTTTTTTGGTAAGCGACATCGTAAAAATCCTTTTTTTTACTTCAAACTTGCCTGTTTGATGAAATTTGCCAGTTCAAGGTCGGGGACTTCCGCCTGGGAGCCGTCCGCCATATTTTTCACGATCGCGATGTGTTTTGCCATCTCGGATTCCCCGCGGACGATTGCGAGCGGCGCGCCGGAGCGGTTGGCGGAGCGAAGTTGCGCCTTGAAAGAACGCTCCTCCAATTCCAACTCGACTTTGACGCCCGCATTGCGGAGATTTTCGGCGAGTTCGAGATTGGCGAGCCGCGCTTCGGCGCCGAGTCCGATCAGAAACGCCTTTGCCCCGAAATCGCCGGAAGCCTTGATCCCCGCCGCTTCGCGGCAGAGCAACAACCGCTCGACTCCGGCGGCGAAGCCGACGCCCGGCACCGGACGCTTTTCGCCGGGGAGATAAAGTTCGTACCTGCCGCCGCCTGAAATCGCCGTCTGCGCGCCGAGCGCGGGGTGCGTCACTTCAAAAACGGTGTGGACGTAATAGTCGAGACCGCGCACCAGATTGCGGTTGACCTGATAAGGCACTTTCAAACGGTCGAGCGCGCGGCGCACTTCATCGAAGTAGAGCCGCGACGCTTCGCCGAAACTTGCCAGATAATCGGGCGCATCGGCGACGATGGCGCGGCATTTTTCCTGCTTGCAGTCCAAGATGCGCCAGACATTGCGCTCCAGACGGGAGCGGCAGTCGTCGCACATATCGTTGATATGCGATGCAAAATAATTGCGGAGTTTTTCCACGGCGGGAGCGCGGTCGGCGATCGCGCCGCGGGTGTTGATGTCGATGGTGAATCCCTCCAATCCCACGCCTCGCAGGAAACTTGCGAGCATCGCGATGCACTCCGCATCCAACAGCGGCGCACAGCGGCCGACGTTTTCCACGCCGATCTGGTGGAACTGGCGGCGGCGTCCGGCGGCGGGGCGTTCCCCCCGGAACATCGGTCCGAGATAAAACACCCTCTGCTCGACGCCATTCATCACGTCGGTGTTGGACAGGGCGCGCATCACCCCGGCGGTCCCCTCGGGTCGGAGCGTCAGACTGCGTCCGCCGCGGTCGGTAAAGGTGTACATTTCCTTTTGCACGACCTCGGTTTCATCGCCGAGCCCCTTTTGAAAGACCTCGGTGTACTCAAAGACGGGGGTGCGCAATTCCCCGTATCCGTAACGGGTGAACGTATCGCGGGCGACCGACTCCAAAAAGCGCCAATCGCGCGCTTCCTCTTCAAAAATGTCAGCGGTTCCCGGCGGCGGAGCAAAGGTTGCCATCGTATCGTCCTATCTTAAATAAGCAAGCACGCCCGATGGGAAGCTCGGCTTCGTCAGGCGTGCGTATTTCATCGTTTGAACTCCCGGGGAGCGATTTATTTGAAATCGGCGGGATTCAGTTTTTCGACGGCGTCTTTCAGCTCTTTGCCGGCGCGGAATTTGACCACGGCGCGTTCCGGAATGACCACCTCGTTCTGGGGAGCGTTGGGATTGCGGCCCTTGCGGCTCTTGCGGATCTTGATCTCAAAGATGCCGAAATTGCGCAATTCGATGCTCTTGCCCGCCATCAGCTCGGCGGACAGCGCGTCCAACGTATGCTGAACGACCTCCGCCACATCGTTTTGAATGATGCCCGTTTCGTTGGCGATGCGTACCACCAGATCCCGTTTCGTCATAATGAACCTCTCTTTTTTTACCTATGTTTAATGCTTTTTTCTGCTTGTCGCAAAAGTGTTACATAATATGCCACCAAAAAGCGGTTAAGTCAATAGCAAAGCCGAAGAAATACCGAGTTTTAAACGAGAAACTTCAACTTCCATTTGCCGCGTCGTTTCCGATGAAAACAAAAAGCGGCGGCACACGATCTTCTCAGCCGGGGCGCGCCGCCGTTTGCGTTTACTTCCAGATCAATTCCAGTTTGCCTGCTTTGGGAACCTCGAATTTCACCAGATAATTGTCGCCGTTGTCGCGGCAAACCGACTTGACTTTTTCCCCGTCGATGCGGACTTCGGCGACGCGGGATGAGGTCACCAGTTCCGCCTTTCCGGCGTAGTCGAAAGCAAGTTCCTTGCCGTTGACCACAATGCGCATATTGGCATCGAGGATCTCTTTGTCCCCCGCGAGCGAAACGGCAAAAAGACGGCTGCCGTGAGGAAGCAATTCAATCGACGATTTTCCCTGCCAGAAAAAGCTCTTGCCGCTCCAGACGTCGGTGAGCTGATAGAGTTTCCGGTTGGAAAGTCCGATGTCCGCCGGCGCGAAATCAACGGTGATCTTTTCGTCGTCGGTGTTGAAAAAGCCGATGGTGCGCAAGGGCAGATGCGCGGCGTTTTCCGCCGTCGAAAAGTGCGGCGTTTTGAAGTAAAGGATACGCGGTATCTGATGCTGATGATCGCGGTAGTCGTAATTCGCGAGATAGACGTCCTGACCGTTGTTGGGATTGCAGACCGCCTTGGCGAGCATCTTGAAACGCTTGTGCTTGGTGTTTTTGCTCAAAAGTCCGGCGATCTCGACCATCGAATGGGTGACAAGACAGTAGTTGACGCAGAATTGCGCGTCGACGTCGTTCAGCCCCGGGAAAAGCCCGATCGAATCGCTGTTGGGGACAAAAAGGTCGCCGGTATGGGTGGCGAAACAGGCGATGCCCCAGAGGAAATTGATCTTGACGTTGGTCCAGTTGCCGCCGCCGATGTCGATGCCGTAGCGGTAATTGGAAAACTTCGTGCCGAGGAAAACGTTGCCCATGCAGATGTCGCATCCGGTCTGGAAATAGCCGTCCGGCGCGAGGCGTTTGCGGAATTCGGTCGTCCACCATTCGCGCCACTCGTACCCGGTCTTTTCGCGGTTTTTGAGCAACGGATTGCTGTCCTCGTAGGCGTAACTCCAGAAATCGTGCTTGACGGCGTCGAAACCGCCCTTGGTGACCATTTCGTCGAGGGCGCGCGTCGCGTAGTCGCGCACTTCGGGCAAACTGATGTCAAGCGGCTCCATTTGGGTCACGCGGTAACTGTAATCGATGAACCACTCGGGGTGATCCTTGAAAAGTTTGCAGTCAGTCGGCACGAAACCGCCGATCCAGAGCGCGGGACGCAAGCCCGTTTCGCGGATCTTGTCGGTGAGGCCGCGGAAACCGCCGGGGAATTTCTTGTAGTCAAAGCCTTTTTTGCCCTCGTAGGGCATTCCGAGACCGTGGGCGGATTCCGTGTAGACGGCGTAGCCGTCGTCGAGCTGGATCCAGCGGCAGGTCGGGAAGTTGGCGGCGAGATATTTCGCCTCGTCGACGATCATCTTTTCCGAAACGTCGCGGAAAATGCCGTCGTTCCAGGTGCCCCAGACGACGTTGTCGCGGTTGACCGCCGTCGCGCCGTACATCGGGGGCAGTTCCTGGCGGAGACAATTGGTGTAGTTGTCGAAAAGGTGATCGAAATCCGCCGCGTCGCAGGTAGCGCCGAAATACCACGCGTCGGTCAGCGTTTCGCCGGGGGAAACGATGCGCGCCGAAATCGCCTTGCATCCGGAAAAGATCTCCCAGACGATTTTGCCCGCCTTGTCGTGGCGGAGCAGATAGTTGTGATAAAAGATTTTCTGCGAAAGCGTGCCGTGGACGATGCCGCGATCCGATTTCATATTGCTGACGAGGATCGCCGGAAAGGGCTGATAGGGACTGCGCCCGATGCGCTCGTGGACGACGCCGGGGTCCGCCCAGCGGTTGCCCGCTTGAAAATCGAAGCCGGTGTCGCGCAGGGAACCCGCATTTTTGACGCGGTCATAGTCGATCGGCATCGCGAGGACTTCGTAGACGCGCGGATTTTCGACGTGGTAGAAATAATCGTCCTTTTGAACGCCCTTGAAATCAATCCCGGTGACGGCGACTTTGAGTTCGGAAACTTCGATTTTTTTCGCGCCGTTGATGAAACTGCGGCGGCAGAGGAAACCTTCCTTGCCCGACCGCTCGAAAAAGAGCACCTCCCGTACGCCCGAAGCATATTCGAGATCCAGTTTCAGACCGTCGGCGAGCGCGGTCGCCTTGCTCTTTTGCGGCAGGATGAGTTTGCCTTTGGAATCGCAGTAACCGAATTCAAACTGCAGTTTGCCGAAGCCCCAATCTTGCGTAAAATCCGCGACTTTCATAAAAAACCTTTCCGGTGGATGCCGATTTAAAAAAATTTAGTTTAACGTTTTGAAAGCCTTGTTTTCAAAACCCATGCCTTCCAGACCGCCCTTGTCCTGCGAATCGGCGTGACCGTCGGCATAACTGATCGTCGCCTTGTCCTGATGGAGCAAAGCGACAAAACTGTCGGTACCTTGTTCATCAAATTTCCAAATTGTCTTGCTGAGCGGATTTTCTTTGCCGCTGGCTGTCTCAAAAGCATCGGCAAAGAGCGGCAACGTGGAAGTCGAGCGCATCTGCCGAAACGAATAATAAACGACTCCGTCTCCGCGGTTGTCGATGCGGAAGTCACCATAACGCGCTTTGTATGCTTTTGTTTGACCTTTGATGGTGGTATCCAGCCATTTGGCGACGTCGAACATCGCGGAAACCTGAAGTTCCTCTTTTCTTTCGGAGTCGATCTTGGCAAGCGGACAACGCATCGCGGGAAAACTCATATAGACCCGCCCCGTCGGTCGGTCATCCGTATCGTATGCCGAAAGCGTATAGCCGCGGAAAAGCAGGGAATAGGGTTTGTCGCTGCCGAAAGAAAAAATGATTTCGCGATTATGATCCGTCGCATAGGAATTGGCGACCTGGGCGAGACTGCGTTTGTTGTTGAGACAGGTCGTCGCCTGACTGACGGCGCGCGCCCGGTTGAGCGCGGGAAAGACCAGTCCGGCGAGGATGCCGATGATCGCGATGACGACGAGGATTTCGACCAGAGTGAAAGAGTGAATACGGCGCATTGTGATTTTCTCCATAAGTTTGGGGTAGATTCTCCTTTAATTTATGCCATTGTCACGGTTTTTCAAGCGCAAGTACCGGGATTTACAAAAAAAATCGAATTTTTTTACATTCCGGGATTGAAAAATCGGAAAAATCCAATATAGTACCCTCTGTCAATTATCGGAAATGCGTAAAAACGCTCATATTAACGGGAGAAGTGCAAACTATGGCGACAGTGAATTGTCCTTATTGCAACATCGAAGTCAGCGAAAGCGCGATCGAAGCCGAAGACGGGTGCTGTCCGGAGTGCGGCGCCGTGATCGGCGCGCCGAGTTCGTTGATGGATGACGAAGATTACGACGACCTCGACGATCAGGAAAACGATATTTTCAGCGAATTCGACGACGATGACGACGAGTACGAGGATGACGAATTTGAAGGTGAATTCGACGATGACGAATTTGCGCTCGGCGAAGACTTCGATGAAAATGAATTCAGCGACGACGAATTTGCCGAAGAGGACGAGGACTTCGACGAAGACCCCGATTTTGAGTTGGACGAAGACTTCGACGAGGATTTCGACGAAGAACCCGAGCCGGTAAAAAAATCCGCCGCGAAATCCAAGAAGAAAAAATAAAAAAGCATCGCTTTTTAAATACAAAATGATGCTTTTTTTCTGGTTTTTGGCGATCGCGCTTTTTTGCGGTGCTTTCAGCGTATGGTACGCGACGGCATCGGCGGGAAATCTTGCCGGACGGGAAAAAACCGCCCGCATCCGCTGGGTCGGGATCGTTTTCGGGATCCCCGCGCTCGTCTGGTGCATCCCTCACGCCGGAGCGGTCGCCCCGGATTTCCTTGCCCCGCTTTTTTGGCCGCTTGCCATTGTTGTGCCGATCACGGGGTATTTCGTGCTGGATTTTATTTTTGCCCGCGTCGCGGCGGGGTGGGCGATCATTTTCGGGTATCAGCTGGTGCATCTTTCCTTTGAAGGAATGATCCCGTGCCATACCTTGTTTGCGATCGCCGGGTGGTTGCTCGGCATCGGCGGCATCTGGGTGTCGGGGATCCCTCGTCACTTCCGCGACGCCGTCCGGCTTGCCGCACGCAATTGGCATTTCCGCATTGCGATGACGCTCTTTTTCGCCATCGTCGCCTTGCTTGCGCTTTACGGCATTGTGTGGAGTTGCCTTTATGCCTGATTTCGAGGCTTTTCATCTCGCCGACGCCAAGGCGTTTACCGACCGTTGCGAAGTTTTGCGCGCGTTGCTGATCGAGGGCAATGCCCGCTGTAATTTGACGCGCATTACGGAAAAGGACGAATTCTTTCAGAAACACGTTTATGATTCGTTGCTGATCGCATTGGAATTTCCGGAGATCGCGGAAAAACCGTATCTGATCGCCGATGTGGGGTGCGGCGCCGGATTCCCTTCGCTCGTCCTCGCGCTCGCGTATCCGCGTTTGCACATCACTTCCATTGATTCGACGGGCAAAAAAATCGATTTCGTCAAAAGCGCGGCGGCGGCGTTGAAATTGACCAATCTCACCGCGATCCAAGGGCGCGCCGTGGAACTCAACCGCAAAGAGGAATTCCGTCATAAATTCGATTTGGTGACGGCACGCGCCGTCGCTCCTTCGCCGAAAATCGCCGCGGAAACGACGAATTTCCTCAACCGGACGGGATTTTACGCTTTTTACAAGACACCCAATCAGGCGGCGGAAGAATTGCCGCAACTTGCCAGGGACAACCGCTACAAGTGGCGCGTCAGCGTTACGCGTACACTGGATTACGGCGAAAGATGTTTTGTGACGGGAGAGAAAAAAGCATAACGCTTTTTTAGTTTCAAGTTATCCCGCATTCCGTCGGAAAATCGTAATCAGACGATGATTCTTGACAAAAACGTCCGGTACTAATATATTATACATATACAAACCAACATTAAGGAAACAATCCCGATGCGCACTGTTTTTTGTTTTCTCGCTTTTTTTGCTTTCGTTTCGCCGCTTTCCGCTTTTGATCTCGCGGAAAAAATGACGGCGGACTTTTTCAAGACCGCCAACGACCAAATTGAAACCGCCTACCCAGGATGGGTGCCGGGCAACGAGGAAAAAAGCATCTGGTGCGCCGGAGGCGAAGACAAGCCGACGCTCGGAAGTCTGCCGCTTGCCGAAGCCCGGCTTTTTGTCGACAAAACGGCTCCGGAAAAACTCGTCCTCGTCGCCTACCGTTACGCTTCGGCGGAAAAAAAACTCAATTCCGCCGACGGCGCGGAACTTCATCAGAAATTCATTGCCGCGCTCGCCCAAAATTTTCCCGATGAAGCCGGACGCTTTGCCGACCGCTTTGAACAAATTCAGCTTTCCGGCTCTTTGCGGCGCGGAGCTTGGGGCGAAGCCCTCATCTGTTATGCCACGCTGAAACGCGGCCCCGTCATCCTGCTTGCGGGGATCTATCCCGTCGGCACCGCGCCCAAGCGGATGATCGATTTTTTCACCGATGCGGCTTCTTTCCGTTACCGTGCCTGTTTCGACGCCGATAAAAATGCGTTGCTCTATCCCGTTCCCGCCGGCGCCGCCGGATTGCAGGGATACGGTTTCGCTTCGGCGACGGCGCGCCTCGCCGCTTACTACGGCGTCAGTGCGACGCCGCAACAAATCCAGGAAGCCGTCGGCGGCAAGGAAAAACCGCAAAAAGCCGCCCCTGCGCCCGCTCCCGCCCCCGCTCCGGACGGCAAAAAGAAAAAGAAGAAAAAGTCCTCCTCTTCCGCCAAGGTCACCGTCAATCCCGGAAAAGACGCCGCCAATCTCGTCGACACCTGGCGTGCCATCCGCAAAATGGAAAGCAAAACCGGGATTTCCTGCCGCGAGATCCTCGACGGCGACAGTTTCCTCACCCGCAATCAATGCAACAAGTTGAAAAATGTCTACAACCGTTTCGCGACGGAAGCCAATCACAAGGCGCACAAGGATGTCGTCAAAACGCTTGATTTCGACGACAATCCGCCGGACAAAGTCCCCGCGCTCAACCCGGAAAACCTCACCAAAGCGCGCGCCGCCAACAAGATCGGACTCAACCGCTTCCGATCCGAAGTCGAAAGGATGCTTTCCCGCGGCGATCTGCCGCTTTGGTGCGCGATGGGCTTCAAAGCCGACAAGAGCGGAAAACTCGCCACCGGCGCCCCCGCCCCCTCTTGGCGCATCATCTGCGGTATCAATGCCAAAGAGGGCAAACTTTACTACGTCGATTGTTTCACCGCTCTCGAAGCCACAGAGATCTCCGTCGAAGAAGCCTGGGCGATCACGCTGAAACTTTATCAGCTCGGCGAGAGAAGATAACGGGAAATATGAAACCGCGAATGAACGCGAATGGACACGAATATTTCCGCAATATGCCTGCGCTTGCGGTGAAAACACTGCGCAATAAACGGTGATTTATCGACGACGATTGGCAATCACTACTTGTTGCTACTCGTCAATACCAATCGCTCCCATTCAAGACGCGGATGTTTGAAATTCAATAAGATACCGACGGAATTACCCGTAATTTTCAAATAATTCAGCATCTGTCCACGTTCAATGTCAGTAATTGCGCTGATTACTTTAGTGTCTACGATAATATGTTCAAAGACGACTAAATCCGGAATATAATCCCCTATCGGCACCTCTTTGTAAGTCACTTGATAACGAGGCTGTTGGACAAAAGGAATTCCCTGCAGACGAAATTCAACGCACAAGGCATTTTCGTAAGGCTTTTCCAACAAACCGCATCCAAGCGTATTCAACACCTCAAATGCGCACCCCACGATTTTCCGGACTTCATCGCCCAAAATCAAGTTTTTGCTGTTTTGCACAAAAATACCTGTCAGACAACTGTGAACAAATGCTATTTCCGCGGCGGCTTCCGCGACAATTTCATCCGCGAGTGAAATTCTGTGCCGTTTTTTGAAACCGCTAATTCACACGAATTCACACTAATCATTTTCTTTTTAATTCGTGTTTATTCGCGTTTATTCGCGGTTTCTAATCCCCATCCGCGCGGGTATCACGCCATTTTCGCGGCGGCGTCCGCGACAATTTCATCCGCAAGTGAAATTCAGCGTCGTTTTTTTTGAAACCGCTAATTCACACTAATACACACTAATCATTTTCTTTTTAATTCGTGTTTATTCGCGTTTATTCGCGGTTTCATATTTCCCGTTACTTCTCGTCGGGATTGCAGATCATGCAATGTCTGCAATCCAAACCGTCGGGCGGGATGTACAGTTTGCCCGCTTTGACCGCCGCGCGGCGGGTGAGGTAGTTGCGGAAGCCCAAAATACAGCCGACGATGATAAAGGCGCCGGGCGCCGCCGCCGGAAGCAGAAAATCCGTCTGCCACGCCGTGATGACTTTGATCCCGAAAAGACTGCCGGAACTCAAAAATTCACGCAGCATCCCCAGCATCGTCAGCGTCAGCGTAAAGCCGAGCCCCATCCCGATGCCGTCAAAAATGGAACGCAACGGATTGTTTTTGGAGGCAAACGCTTCCGCCCTGCCGAGCACGATGCAGTTCACGACGATCAGCGGGATGAAAATCCCGAGCGCGTCATAGAGCGACGCCGGAGCATATGCCTGCATCAGGAAGTCGACGATCGTCACAAACGTCGCGATCACGACGATATAGACGGGGATGCGGATGCGTTGCGGCACGATGGTTTTGATGCAACTTACCACAAAGTTACTGCACGCGAGAACGAATGTCACCGCGAGCCCCATTCCGATGCCGTTGATCGCCTGTGTCGTCAACGCAAGCGTCGGGCAAGTTCCCAGCAAGAGCACCAACACCGGATTTTCTTTCCAGATGCCGCGCACCAAGTCTTTCAAAGCGGTCAACATCGTTAAAATCCCTCCAAAAGCGTTTTCCGGGATGCCGCGAAACTCGTCACGACGTCGCCGACCAGAGCCGTCAAAGCGCGACTCGTCACCGTCGCCCCCGTTTTAAAATCAAAATTCCCGCCGTCCTTGCTGACGCGCCAGTCGTTTCCGTCGGCGGATTTTCCCGCATACTGGTCGAGCAACGCATTGGGCGGCAAGCCTTCCGGCGTCGGTTCCGTAAAGTTGTGGATCGTCTTGACGAATTTCCGCGTACAGACATCCGCGCCGAGCCCCGGAGTTTCTTTCTGCTCGGTCACCATCACCTGCAGGACTTCACCTTGCGGTGTCAGCGCGACGAGCATTTCAATTTTTCCGGCATAACCTTGTTTCGTCGCCGCCTTGGCGATGACAGCGACGAGTTTCCCCGCCTTTTTGGCATAGTAAATTTCCGCTTCGCTCCCGTTGGCGAGCGCAAGTTTCCTGTCTCCTTTCGTCACCGTATCGAAATCCGGCACGAGCAGTTTCAGATTTTTGGCGAGCGCGCGCTCTTTGGCGGCGGCGATCGGTTTTTTCGTCACTTCATTGACCGCGCCGAGCAACAGCGCCGAAAGCAGACCGACCGCGCACAGAAATGCGCCGAGCACCCAGATGTTTTCCGTTTTACGCAAAGAAAACCGCATTTTACACCTCCTTGCGGCGACGGGTATAGCCGAACGGCCGTTTGACGAACCAGCGGTCGATCAACGGCACCAGTGCATTCATAAAGAGGATGGAAAAACTCACCCCTTCCGGATAATTTCCCCAAATGCGGATGACCGTCGTGATGATCCCGCAACCGATGGCGAAAATCACGCACCCCGTACCGCTGATCGGCGATGTCACCATGTCGGTCGCCATAAAGATCGCTCCGAGCAGAAGCCCCCCCGTCAGCAGATGAAAGACCGGAGTCGGTGTCATCTGCGGCGCGAAATAGTGGATGATCGCCGTCAGCACGCCGACCGTCCCCGCAAAGTAAAGCGGCACACGCCAGTTGATCAGATTGAAAAGGACGAGCAAGATCCCTCCGAGCAACAGCGCCGGAGCGCAGGTCTCGCCGATACAACCGCCCTGGCGGCCGATGAAATATTCTTTCCACATCGCGGAATTATCGACTTTTTCAAAGCGGTATTTCCCCGGCGCCGCGACCGAAGTCGAAGCAACGCCAAGCGGCGTCGCGCAGGTGACAAGATCGCACTCTTTTGCTTCCGGCGTCGCGTGCGTCACCGTCGCCGAAGGCTCCGCCATACCGAAAACGGCGTGTTGCGGATACTCCGCGCTCTCCATTCCGCGGGCGGGACTCCACGTCGTCATCAGCGCGGGCAGCGCGATGAGAAGTCCCACTCGTCCGACGAGCACGGGATTGAAAGGATTGTTGCCCAAGCCGCCATAGATCTGCTTGCCGAGCCAGATCGCCAGTACCGCACCGATCAGCGGCACGTAAAACGGCACCCCCGGCGGCAGATTCAAGGCGAGCAAAAGTCCCGTGACCGCCGCGGAGCAATCCCCGATCGTCCGCCACACCGGCTTACCCGCCAGAAAGCACCAGAGCGCTTCCGCGCCGATGCAGAAAACCAGACTGTAAAGGATCACGCGCAATGCGGGCGCGCCGAAAAACCAGATGCCCGCCGCCACCGCCGGAAGCAAACTGACGATGACATAGAGCATGATCCTGCCTTCATCTGCCGAACTCGACAGATGCGGCGAACTCGACAGCACCAGATGTTTGGCATCCGGCAACCGGAGCCCCGTTTTTTCTTTTTTATCGCTGAAAAGACTCATAAAGCCCCCTTATTTTCCTGAATTGGCCTTGGCGGCGGCGGCGCGCTGACGGCGGATCTCCGCCTTGGCGAGCCGGAGCGTCTGTACGAGCGGACGGTGCGCCGGACAAACGTAGGCGCAACTGCCGCACTCCAGACAATCCATCACGTGATTCTGCTCGGCAAGGTCGATGCGACCGCCTTCGATCGCCGTCGCCAGCAAGCAGGTGCAAAGCCCCATCGGGCATCCCTGTACGCAACGGCCGCAGCGGATGCAACTGCCCGAGCGGTAATTCAATGCCCGGCGGCGGCTGAAAAGCAACACGCCGGAAGTATTTTTCGAGATCGGCACTTCATAGGAATTCTGCGCGAAGCCCATCATCGGTCCGCCGAGGATGAGTTTGCTCGGCTCGTCGGTGACGCCGCCGCAGAATTCGATCGCCTTGATGACGGGCGTACCGATGCGCAGTTTCCAGTTGCCGGGATCTTTCAGGACTTTGCCGGAAACCGTCACGATGCGCTCGACAAGCGGGATCCCGAGCGTCACGGCATCGGAAACCGCCGCCGCCGTGCCGACGTTTTGCACCACGCAACCGACGTCCGCCGGCAGACCGCCGGGCGGCACGACGCGGTTGACGATCGCGTGGATCAACTGCTTTTCGCTCCCCTGCGGATACTGCACCTGCAACGGGATGATCTTAATGCCGTAATCTTCGGAAAAACGCTCCAGTTCGGCGATGGCGTCGTGTTTGTTGATCTCGATGCCGATGTAGATTTTGTCGATGCCGAGGATGTGCCCGATGATCGCCGCGCCTTCGAGGACGCGGCAGGGCGATTCGAGCATCAGACGGTGGTCGGCGCTCAAATAAGGCTCGCACTCCGCGCCGTTGAGGATCAGAGTGTCCACCTTTTTTCCCGGCGGGATCGTCAGTTTCACCCGGGTCGGGAAGCTCGCGCCGCCCATACCGACCAGTCCCGCGTCGGCGACGCGGTCGAGCAGAAGTTGCGGCTCCGCGCTCCGCCAGTCGGGGATCGGCTCAAAAGGATCGGTCTCGCGGTCTTCGCCGTCCGAACGGATGTCGATGGCAAGCGCGGGTACGCCCATCGGTCCCGGCACCTCGATGATGCCGGCGACTTCGCCGCTCGTCGGGCTGTGCAGATTCGCCGAAACAAATCCGGAAGCCTTGGCGAGCAACTGGTATTTCAGCACCTTGTCGCCCGGCTTGATGATGACTTCAGGCGCCTTGCCCGCATTTTCCTGCACGAGCACGGTATAACGCTCCAGCAACGGCGCCGTATGCACCGCGTGGGTATTGGTCAGTTTCTTGCCCGCGCTCACCGGGTGGATGCCGCCGGTGAAACTCATCACTTTACGCGAACTTTTATTCATTTGTTTTCTCCCTTACCGGCATTTTTTTCGCTTTCGTAGTGTCCGGCTTCCGAAGCGAGCGCGCCGGTCGGGCACTTGATCGCCTCGATTTCCTCCGCGCCGGGAAGTTTTTCCGCTTCGTAGTTGACGCTCGCGAGGAAGCCCGTCTTGGTGAACTGGTCGGGATAGGCGCGTTCGCACTTGCCGCAACCGATACAGCCGCCGTGACAGAGCGAACGCTTGGTCGCGCCCTTTTCCGGAGAATTGCAATAAACGTGCGCCGACGAATTCGCCGGCACCAGTTTGATGACGCCGCGCGGACACGCCGTCACGCACTTGCCGCAACCGACGCAGAGTTCCTGATGGACCACGGCGAGCGAATTGATGACTTCGATCGCGCCGAAAGGACATGCGTGCGCGCAATTCCCCATACCGATACAGCCGTAACGGCAACCCTTGGGACCGCCGCCGATCATATTCGCCGCGGCGCAGTCGATCGCGCCGTTGTAGAATTTGCGCATCTGCGTCTGATATTTGTCGCCGGAGCAGCAGACGACGGCGCGGCGGGCGAAACCTTCGCCGGGATCGACGCCAAGGGCAAACGCGATGGCGTTGACCTGTTCGCGGCTCGACACGGGACAGCGGTTCGGCTGAAGTTTGCCGCTGGCGACCGCTTTGGCGAAATCGGCGCATCCGGCACAACCGCATCCGCCGCAGTTGGCGCCGGGCAACAGCTCCAGCACCAGTTCGACGCGCGGGTCGCTCTTGACCTTAAAGAATTTAACAAAAATACCGATGGCAGTACCGAGCACCAATGCGAGCACCCCCATCACCAGAGCGGAGACGATCAAACCTGACATAACTTACGCCCCCCTTTCCTTAACAAAGCCCGGCGAATCCGCAAAACGCCATTGCGAGGATCCCCGCCGTCACCAGAGCGATCGGCGTCCCTTCAAACGCCTTGGGCGGCGTCGCCAGCTCCAATTTTTCGCGCAAGCTCGAAAAGAGCAAAATCGCCAATGCGAAACCGACCCCCGAAAAGCATCCGAAGATCGTCGCATCCAAAACCGAATAATTCGCCTTGGCGTTGAGCGTCGCGACGCCGAGCACCGCGCAGTTGGTCGTAATCAGCGGCAGATAGATGCCGAGCGCCTGATAGAGCGCGGGACTGAGTTTCTGCAGGACGATCTCGATGATCTGTACCAGTGCGGCGATGACGAGGATAAAAAGCAGTACCTGCAGAAATCCGAGGTCGTAGGTCACGCCGCCGAGCGTGAAGTGCAGTAAATAACGGTAGATCGCCGCAGTGATCGCCGAGGCGAGCGTCATCACAAAGACGACCGCCCCCGACATCCCCATCGCGGTCGAGACCCGCTTGGAGACCCCGAGGAAGGGACAGATGCCGAGAAAACGCGACAAAACGAAATTGTAGACCAGTACGGCTCCGACGGTAAGTTCAAGATATTTCACGATGATTCTCCTTTGCTCACAAGCAAATATAACACCGCATTGTGAATTTTACCACAACAAAAACAAAGATTTTTTTATTTTACGCAACCGAAACATTCGAGCGCGACTTTGACGACCACTTTCAGCACGCGGCTCCCGTCACCGACGTCGGGCAGATGCCCCTCCCCCGGAAAGAGCAAAAGGAAAACACCGGGGTAAAGTTGCGCCGAAACATCCGTTTTGCCGAGCATTTTGAATCCGCAATCCTTTTCCGCGGAATAAGGCGTCGTATCCTCTCCGTCAAGCGGTCCGCACAAGACCGCTTCCGCTCCGGAAGCGACGAGCTGGATATCGGCGTATTTTACGTGATATTCCAGTTTTTCCGGAAACGCCTCGTGGCTGTGCGTATCGTTGACGTTGACGTAGATTTTATCGCCGTCCAATTCATAACGCCCCGGCGGGGTATTTTCTTTCAGCGTGCTGAAAAAAGCGGCGATCTTGCTCCACGCTTCGGGCGCAAGCGCCGCATAATCGGCGAAATTTTCCAAGCGGTCGTAAATCATAATCCATCCTTTTCCGCCCGTTTTTCGGGCATGGACTTACTGTAGCACCGAAATCCGCCGCGCGCAATGGCAATTTTGTAAATTTTTATGGTAATAAACGTGCGCGCAGGAAAAACGATGCCGTCAAGGAAAGATTATTTTTCGATCATGATCCGCCGGAAAGATTCGATCTCCTCCCGCGTCGCGCCGCCTGAAATCAGGTAGAGCGCCGCCGCTTCGGCGAGATCGGGCGAAAGCGCGTAAAGTTTTTCCAGCAGCGTGTCGAATTGCTTGAAACCGACCCGCCTTTCGGCGAAAATCGAACAGGTGGTGAATTCGTAATCCGCGAGGATGTCGCTTTCCGGAATGCCGAGCAATGCTTCGAGCAGTACGGCGAGCGTACCGCCCCGGTCGGCGCTGCCCCAGCAATGGAAGTAGACGGGATAATTCTTTTCATCGGCGAGCAGTTTCAAAATTTTCGCATACTGTTTCGCCTGCTCTTCGCAGAAAATCATATCGTAGGGGCGGATCGCGATATTGACCCACTGGACTTTTGCCGGATCGAGCGTCGGCTTGTAACCGGGCGGGACTTCCGTGCCGCCGCGCAGATCGAGGTCGGTTTTGAGTTTGATGTCGCGGTAAAGCACCTGTTTGCCCGACGGCTTGATGATCTGATGGCGGTCGAATTCCGAGCCGCGGTAGATCATCCCCTGGCGGACACGCGCACCGCTTTTCGTTTTGTAGCCGCCGAGGTCGCGCACGTTGGTTGCGCCGGGCACATTGATCCAGCGCGGGAATTCATCCGCGACAAAAAAGCGGCTCCACGCCGACGAAAAACCGCCGCAGACGATCCGCCAGCAGTAGAAAGTCGCCGCCTTGAGGTTGTAGACCAAAAATTCGTCTTTTTCCGTTTCGTGACGGATGACGTTTCGCGCGTTTTCCGGCTCTTTCCCCTCGGCGATCTCCAACACGCGGCGTCCTTTTGCCGGAGCGCCGCTCCACTTGAAAACGACCGGTTCCGGGATCGAATGGTCGATCTTGCTCGGCGTCAGATTGAGATAATCGATGAAAACATCCTTGCGCGGAGCGCGCTGACGCGCCACCTCCTTTTGCGCGAAATCGCGCTGGAAATCACTCCACAATGAAACGGTTTCCTCGGGTGCGGGCGAGAGGAGGACGATCGCGGGGGCGAGCAATTTGACTACGGACGTTTTCATTAATCTTTCATCTTTCTCAATTCGGTGCGGCGGATCTTGCCGCTGACGGTTTTGGGCATTGCGGCAAGAAACTCCACTTTGCGCGGATATTTGTAGGGCGCGGTGTGGTGTTTCACGTAATTTTGAATATCGGTCTTGAGGTCTTCGGTGCCCTCGGTGCCTTCGGTCAGCACGATGAAAGCCTTGACCAGTTGACCGCGGATCTCGTCGGGCACGCCGACGACGGCGCATTCGAGGACGTAGGGCAATTCCATAATGACGCTCTCGATCTCAAAGGGACCGATGCGGTAACCGCTCGACTTGATGAGATCGTCGACCCTGCCGACGTACCAGTAATAGCCGTCCTCGTCCATCCACGCGGTGTCGCCGGTATGATAGTAGCCGTCGTGCCACGCGGCATCGGTCGCTTCGGCATTGTCGAAATAGCCTTTGAAAAGCCCGGGGACAGTCCCTTTTTCCGCCTTGACGCAGATCTCGCCCGTCTCTCCGGTCGGCACGGGATTGCCGTCGGCGTCGAGCAACGCCACCTGATACTGCGGCGACGGACGCCCCATCGACCCCGGTTTCGGCTCCATCCCGAGCAAGTTGCCGATCAGCATCGTCGTTTCGGTCTGCCCGAAAGCCTCCATCAGTTTGATGCCGGTCGCTTTCTGGAACTGGTAGAAAACTTCGGGATTGAGCGCCTCTCCCGCGATGCAGGCGTATTTGAGGCTGGAAAGATCGTATTTGGAAAGGTCTTCCTTGATGAAAAAGCGGTACATCGTCGGCGGCGCGCAAAAAGTCGTCACGTTGAATTCCTTGAAAAGCGCAAGGATGTCCGCCGCGTTGAAGCGGTCGAAATCGTAGGTCAAAACCGCGCCTTCGCAGAGCCATTGCCCGTAGATCTTGCCCCAGAGCGCCTTGCCCCACCCGGTGTCGGAAATGGTGAAATGCGTCCCGTTGGGGCGGACATTCTGCCACCAGCGGGCGGTGATGATGTGACCGATCGGGTAGTTCATCGCGTGGACGACCGCCTTGGGATAGCCGGTCGTGCCGCTGGAAAAGAACATCAGTCCGGGATCGGTCGCTTTCAAATCGGCGGGACGCTCGAAATACGGCGGAAAAGCGTGGACTTCGCGGTTGAAATTGTGCCAGTTTTCCCGTTCGCCGTTGACGATGATCTTAAGTTTCAATCCGGGCGCGTCTTTTGCCGCGTCGTCGACCGAATCGGCGACGTCGCCGTCGGCGGTCGCAAGAATCCCCTTGATTTTTCCGTAATTGAAGCGGTAGACGTAATCGTGCGCGAGCAACTGATTGGAAGCCGGCACCGCGATCGCGCCGATGCGGTGAAGCGCATTGAGCACGAACCAGAACTGGTAATGCCGTTTCAGCACGACCATAATGCGGTCGCCTTTTTGAACGCCGAGCGACACGAGATAATTGGCGGTGCGCGCCGATTCCTCGCTCAACTCCTGAAAGGTGAAATTGCGGGTGCGGTGTTCGCGGTCGACGTGGATCAGCGCCGGTTTATCGGGGCACTTTTTCGCCAGTTCGTCGAGCACGTCAAAGGCGAAATTGAAATTTTCCGGGCAGTGGAATTCCACTCCCTTGAGAAATCCGTTTTCGTCGAGCGTTTCGGTGAGGAAACGGTGATAGATCAATCCGTCGTAGGAAACTTCGCGGTCGTGGGGCATGATCCCTTCCGGCTGATAGGTGATCTCGGCGCCGCCCGCGCTGTTGATCGTCACCGCAAGAAAACGGCAGGGCTCGTCGCCGATGGCGATCATCCCGTGCGGATGCGACGAGTCGTAGAGCATACTGTCGCCGGGATGCAGGATCTCGATCTGATTGTCGAACTGCGTTTTCAATGTGCCCGACAAAACGAAATTGAATTCCTCCCCCGTGTGCGTCGTCAGGTGGATCGGCGCATTTTCCGGCTGCGGCGGAGCGGTGACGATAAAGGGGTCGGCAAGACGGTTTTTCAGCCGCGCCGCAAGATGCAGATACTCGAATCCGTGTTTGCGTTTGATGACGTCGCCGCTTCCCGCGCGGGTGACCGTACAGTAGGAAAGCGTCGGCATATCCCCCGTGACGAGCGTGCCGATGTCGACGCCGAAATAATCCGCGCAACGCAGAATAAAGGTGAAAGAACTGTCGATTTCGCCCGCTTCGTGCTGAAGATACTCTTTTTCGCTCAGTCCGGTCACCCTCGCCATCTCGGCGACGGAAACATCCCTGACCTGCCGGATCTCGCGCAACCGGCTTCCCAACTGGATCAACTGATTTTCCATATTTTCTCGTTTTCGGCCCGACGGCCATCTTAAACTCTTTGCCGCCTTTTCCTGAAAAGCGAAAGGCGGCGTTTCCCGGAGACCGGAAGCGCCGCCCGCATCACCGGCAACCGCTTCCGGCTGCCGGCGGATCGCTCCATATCCCGGTCAGCGGAAAGCCTCCGGAATAATAATAATGCTGAAATCAGGGTGAAAGGACGCGCCGTGCGCGCACGAAACAAATTTTTTCATCGTTTTCCTCTTTTCCCCCGCTTTCCGGATTTGCCAAAACGGTCAATCCGCATTATTTTATATAAAGCATTTCTTTAATATACACCGCTTTTTGAAAAAGTAAATGGCAGGCAAAAAAAATTTTTGGGATCGTTTCGGCGAACGCTTCGACGACCTCGACGCGGGGACGCGGCAGGCGTATTTACTGCGTCTGGCGCGCGAACGCGGTTTCTTTGAAACGGTTTTCAACGCCGTCGACGAAGGGATTTTAGTGATCGACCGCCAGTTGAAACTGCGTTACTTCAACCGGGCGGCGAAGGAGATGCTCGCGCTTCCCGAAGACATCGCCGAACTGCGGGTCTCCCAACTTCTGCCCGATCTCGACTGGCGGACGATCCTCCAGGACGGCGACGACGGCTGGAGCCGCGTCGCGCGGCAGGAACTCGAGATCCTCTACCCCTCGCCCAAATTCGTCCAACTCTACCTCGTGCCGCTCCCGGAGGACAAAAACCTCGCGGCGGTCATTTTGCGCGACGTCAGCGAATCGCGCAAACGCACCAAGGATGAATTGGAGCGCGAAACGACACAGGCGGTCTCGCTCCTCGCGGCGGGCGTCGCCCACGAGATCGGCAATCCGCTCAACAGCCTTTACCTCAATCTGCAGTTGCTGGAGGGCACGCCCGACCAGCCGGTCGATCCCGACGAAGCGCGCGAGATGATCCGCACCTGTAAAAACGAAGTCGAGCGTCTCGACAGCATCATTCACCGCTTCCTCGGCGCCATCCGCCCGGGCAAAGGCGCGTTCGCTCCGGTCGAAGTGGAAAAACTGCTCGTCGACGTCCTCAATTTCATGCGCGCCGAGATCGAAGCGCGCCACGTCGAAGTCAAATGCGATTTCGCGGCGCAACTGCCCAAAATTTCCGGCAACGCCGATCAGTTGAAACAGGCTTTTTACAACATCATCCGCAACGCCGCCCAGGCGATGACCAACGGCGGGAAACTCGGCATCTACGGCTTTGCCGAAAAAGATTTTCTCGTCGTCGAATTCGCCGATACGGGTTCGGGCGTAACGCCGGAAAACCTCTCGACGATGTTTCAGGCTTTCCGCACCACCAAATCCGGCGGCAACGGCATCGGCACGATGATCATCGAACGCGTCTGCCGCGAGCACGGCGCGGATTTCGGTTTGATCTCGCGCCCCGGCAAAGGGACGCTTTTTCAGATCCGCTTCCCGCTCGGACACCGGCGGATGCGCCTCTTACCCAACGCCGAAGAGAATTGATTTATGCTCGTCGTGCTCGATCAGGTCGATTCGACCAACACGTTTTTGAAAAACCACTTCGACGAATTCCCCGACGGCGCGGTCGTCGCCGCCTTGGAGCAGACGGCGGGGCGCGGCAGGCTCGGCCGTCCGTGGCTTCAGCAAAAAAATAATGACATCGCCCTGAGCGTCGTTTTCAAAAAACTGGAAACGGGATTCCACGCGGGCGCGATCGTCGGACTTGCCGCGCTGGAAGTCGCCCGCGAAGCAATGCCGCAAAGCGAACTTTTTTTCAAATGGCCCAACGACCTTTACAGCGCAGACAAAAAACTTGCCGGGATCCTTTCCGAAGGCATCTGGCGTCAGGGCAGACTTGCCGGTGTCGTCTGCGGCATCGGCATCAACGTCAACAGCGATGAAAACGCGCTTTGCGCCATCGGTCAGCCGGCGACGAGTTTTTTCGCGCTTTGCGGACAAAAATTCGAGATAAAAAATCTCCTTGAAAGACTGGAAAAATCCATCGCGCGGCACTATATTAAATATGAACGCGAGCGCGCGCGGATTTTGCACGACTGGCGACGGGAAAACCGTCTGCTCGGCAGGATGATCGAATTGTCCTTTCCCGACGGGAAACGTCTGGAAGCGCAATTTTCCGGCATCGACGACGACGGGAATCTGATCGCTCTCTGCAACGGGGAAACGACGGTTTTTGGTTGCGGGGACGTCAAGATCCTCCCCTCTCCGGCAAAACGGTGATCTCTGCGCACCCTGCGGCACGCGGGCGGAAAACCTGCGGCATTTTTTTTATCGCGACGGCGAAAAAGCGGTTCAAACCGTAAAACATAAACCAAAGAGGTCTTTATGAGCAATGCAGAATTGTTAACGGCAGGCATCAAACTGATGGTCTGCGGGATGGGGATCGTTTTCGTTTTCCTCGTCATCATGATCGGAGCGATGAATCTGCTCCGCGTCGTCCTTGCGCCCTTTGCGGACGCGCTCGATGAGAAAAAAGCGGCTGCCCCCGCCAAACAGACGGACGACCTCGCCGTCGTCGCCGCGGCGGTCGCCGCCGTCGATCTTGAACGCAATCACTAATCATCAATCATATATTTCAGGAGTTTACGCATTATGAAAAAAATCAAATTCATGGATTGTTCCTTCCGCGACGGCTTCCAGTCCTGTCTGGGCGCCCGCGTCAAGACCGACGATTTCCTGCCCGCGCTGGAAGCGGCGGTCAAAGCCGGCATCGACTACATCGAAATCGGCGGCGGCGCCCGTTTCCAGAGCCTTTTCTTCTACACGCAGGAAAATGCGTTTGAGGAAATGGACCGCTGGCGCGCCTGCGTCGACTCGGTCAAGCCGGGCGTCAATCTGCAGACCCTTTCGCGCGGCGTCAACGTCGTCGGACTTTCCTCGCAGTCGAGCGACATCATCGACTTGCATGCCAAACTTTTCAAGAAACACGGCATCACCACCATCCGCAACTTCGACGCGCTGAACGACGTGCGCAACCTCGACGTTTCCGGCCGCGCGATCGCGAAATACGGTTTGAAACACCAGATCACCATCACGATGATGGGGCTTGCGCCCAACTTGCACGAAACTTACGCGCATACGCCGAAGTTCTATATGGACCGCCTCAATGAGATCATCGCTTCCGGCATCCCCTTCGACAGCCTCGCCTTCAAGGACGCTTCCGGCACCAGTACGCCCGAGACCGTCCGCGCGACGATCAAGGCGGCGCGCGAATTGCTCGACTCGACTTACGGCAAGGGCGCCAAGGAGATCCAGTTCCACACCCACGACACCGCGGGGATGGCGGTCAGCTGCAATATGGCGGCGATCGAATCCGGCGCGGACGTGATCGACCTCGCGATGAGCCCGCTTTCCGGCGGCACCTGCGAAGCCGACATCCTCGTGATGTACCACCGCTTGCGCGGTACCGAATACACGCTCGACATCGATCCCGAAAAGATCATGAATGTCGAAAAGGTTTTCGAGAAGTGCATGGACAAATACTTCATGCCCCCCGAATCGATGCAGGTTTCCCCCAAGATCATTTTCAGCCCCATGCCCGGCGGCGCGCTGACTGCCAACACGCAGATGATGCGCGACAACAACTGCCTCGACAAATACGACGACTGCATCGACGCGATGCGCGAAGTCGTCGCCAAGGGCGGTTTCGGCACCTCGGTCACGCCGGTGAGCCAGTTCTACTTCCAGCAGAGTTTCCGCAACGCGATGCAGGGCAAGAATGCCGACGGCTCGTGGAAACTCGACCCCAAAGGCTACGGCAAAATGGTGCTCGGCTACTTCGGCAAGACTCCCGTCGCCCCCGATCCGGAAGTCGTCAAGTGGGCGAGCCAGCAACTCGGTATGGAGCCGACCACGAAATCGGTCGTCGAAATCAACGACGCCGACCCGAAACTCGGTATCAAATACAACACGGAACTGTTGGAAAAAGCCGGTCTCCCCGTCAACGATGAAAACATTTTCATCGCCGCCGCCTGCGGCGAAAAAGGGATCAAATTCCTGCAGGGCGACCGTCCCTTCGGCATCCGCTACAAGGAAGCCGCCAAGCCCGCTTCAAGCGGCAAGGGCGTCTACACCGCGACGATCAACGGCAAGAGCATCGTCGTCGAAGCCGACGGCAAGAGCGGCAGTTACACCGCCAAAGTCAACGGCAAGACCTATCAGGTCGCGCTCGGCGAAGGCGCCAAAGCACTTGCCGCCGCGCCCGCCGCAAGCGGGGAAGGTTCCAGCGTCTGTGCGCCGCTTCCCGGCACCGTGCTCAAAGTGCTCGTCAACAAGGGCGATCAGGTCAACGCCGGCGACACGCTCCTCATTCTCGAAGCGGTCAAGATGGAAAACGAGATCAAAGCCGACAAGGCGGGTACGGTTTCCGAGATCGCAGTCAGCAACGGCGCGGTCGTTTCCGCCGGTGACGTGCTGGTCACGCTGAACTAATCCCGGAGAAAAGAAAAATGCTGAAAAAATTCTTTCTTTTCGCCGCGCTGACGGCAAGTTTCGCGCTTTTCGGTGCGAAAATCGAACTTCCCAAGGATGCGGAAATCATCGCCACAAGCACGGACAAGGAACCGCTTTTCACCTGGTATCGCGGCGCGGACGATATGCGCTATTTGGTCTACAACGGCAAAAAGCAGGCGACGCTTTTTTCGACCGCAATGGCGAAAAATCAGATCGTCAATCCCGGCCGTGAACTTATGGTCATCAAACCCGAGGGTTGGAGCAAAGGCAAAGTCAAAGCGGAAATTTCCCTTAAAGTGATCGACCTGATCGACGGTTTCAACGGCGCGAAAGTGCTTCAGCCGGGCGACGTCGTCGCCAAAATGATGCCGGTCGAAGTCGCCTGCGACGCGGTCAACGAAGAAACCGGAGCGGCAAAAAAGCTCAACCAGAGCTGGAGCGAAACCTTCAAAGGCTTGTGGGAAACCACCGGTATTTGCGACATCATCAACCAGAGCAAATCGGATTTCCATTCGACCTGGATCCTCGGTCTCGGCCGCGTGCTGATGATCGCAGTCGCGCTGGTGCTGATCTACCTCGCGATCGTCAAGGGATTCGAGCCGCTTCTTTTGTTGCCGATCGGCTTCGGCGCGTTGCTCGCCAACATCCCGCTCGCCGGGATCTCCGGTCCCGACGGGTTGCAGGGCATGGTCTACAACGTCGGTATCGAAAGCGGCGTCTTTCCGCTGCTCATTTTCCTCGGCGTCGGCGCGATGACCGACTTCGGACCGCTGATCGCCAACCCCAAGACGGCGTTGCTCGGCGGCGCCGCCCAGTTCGGCATTTTCACGGCGCTGCTCGGTGCGCTCGCGCTTTCCGCGTGGGTGCCCGGCATCACCTTTGACCTCAAAGACGCCGCTTCCATCGGCATCATCGGCGGCGCCGACGGCCCGACCTCGATCTGGCTGACCAGCAAACTCAGCCCGAAACTTCTCGGCGCGATCGCGGTCGCGGCGTACAGTTACATGGCGCTCGTGCCGATCATCCAGCCCCCGATCATGAAACTCTTTACGACGGAAGCCGAACGCAAGATCAAAATGAAGCAGTTGCGCCCGGTCAGCAAGGTCGAAAAGATCTGCTTCCCGGTCATGATCACGTTGCTCTGCGCATTTTTGCTGCCCGACGCGGCGCCGCTCATCGGGATGCTTATGTTCGGCAATCTCCTCAAGGAGTGCGGCGTGGCGGAGCGGCTCAACCAGACGGCGCAGAATGCGCTGATGAATATCGTCACGATTTTCCTCGGCATCGCGGTCGGGTCGAAGCTCTCGGCGGATCAATTCCTCAGTTTGCAGACGCTCGGCATCCTCGCCATGGGGTGCGTCGCTTTCTGCGTCGGCACGGCGGCGGGCGTCATTTTCGCCAAGATCATGAATTGCTTCAGCAAAACCAAGATCAATCCGCTCATCGGCTCCGCCGGTGTTTCCGCGGTGCCGATGGCGGCGCGCGTCGCCAACAAGGTCGGTCTGGAAGCCGATCCCTCGAACTATCTATTGATGCACGCGATGGGACCCAACGTCGCCGGCGTCATCGGTTCGGCGGTCGCCGCGGGCGTGTTGCTCAATATGCTCAAGAGCCTGATTTAAAAGGGCTTTTTCGCGATGGCGGATTTCCTTCAAACAGCGGAAACTCCAGCGGCGCGCAAACGCTGCTCCATCGCGCTTGCCGTCTACAACGGGGAGCGGTTTCTCGGGGAAATGCTCGAGTCGCTTTTCCGTCAGACGGTGTTGCCGGACGAGATCGTCGTTTGTGACGACGACTCGTCCGACCGCACGTTTGAGATCGTTTCGCGCTTTATGGCGACTTACCGCGGCTGTATCCGCTACGAAAAAAATCCCGCGCGGCTCGGCGTCGCCAAAAATTTTGAAAAGGCGGTCCGTCTCACGACCGGAGATGTCATTTTTCTCGCCGACCAGGACGACCTCTGGCTCCCCGACAAGATCGAAAAACTGCGCGATGCCATCGCCGCGCAACCGGAACCGACCGGAGTTTTCTGCAACAGTCTGCTCACCAACGAAAAATTACAGCCGCTCAACTATACGCATTGGCAATTGCGCAATTTCAATCCGGAGAGACCCTTTACCGGGATGGAGCAATTCCGCCGTTGCTGTACCGTCGCGCCGATGGCGGGACACAACATCGCCTTTGATGCCCGATTCAAGGATGTGCTGCTGCCCTTCCCCAATCTGGTGGCCTGTCACGACAACTGGATCGGGATCATCCTCGCCGCTTTTGACGCGTGGCGCATCGTGCCGGAAGTCCTCACGCTCTACCGTCAGCACGAAAGCAATTACACGGGGATGTTCAAGTGGCGCAATCAGTACCGCACCGCCGTCCGTTCGCTCGCCAGCAACAACGATGAATGGAATTACCGGCTTTATCAGGCGTTTCTCGACCGGATCAAGGAATGCAGCCGCTCCTGCGGCAACGACAAGATCGATTTCGCCGTCGGCAGACGCAATTACTCGCTCAGCCGGAAAAATCTTTCGCGTTACTTTTTGAAACGGCTGATGCCGATTGGCCGCCTTTATCTCAACGGCAGTTACCGCCGCTACGGACGCGGATGGAAAAATATGGCACAGGATCTCATCCTGCGCTCTTTTGTCTTTCCCCGGGAGACACACAATGGCTGAGATCAACTGGCGGAGAAATCTCTGGTTTCTCTGGATCTCCCAACTGCTCAGCATGGCGGGATTTGCGGGGATCATGCCCTTTATTCCGCTATTCATCGGCAGTAAATTCGGCATTACCGACCAGACGGAACTGGGGGCGTGGGTGTCGGCTTTCAACTTTTTCGGGATGGCGAGTTTCTGTTTGAGCAATCCCGTGTGGGGCATTCTCGCCGACCGCTACGGGCGGAAACTGATGCTACTGCGCTCCAGTTTCTGCAATGCGGTCTGCTTCCCCCTTTTCGTCGCGATGCCCAATTGCGCGATGCTCGTCGTGATGCGCTTTATCGCCTCCTCCTTTTCCGGAACGACGGCGGCGGCACAGACTTTGATCGCGACAACCGTACCGGAAAAACATCAGGGGTTTGCGCTCGGACTTCTCACCAGCGCCATCTGGAGCGGCACGATGCTCGGCTACATTTCCGGCGCCGTCATCGTGCGCCATTTCGGCTATGTGGCGGGCTTTCTGCTCTGCGGCGCCATCTATCTCATCAGCGGATTCATCGTACTCTTTTTTGTCCGGGAAAATTTCGTACCGCAACCGGAAATCAGAAAGGAGGGTTTTTCCGCACAGTTTCACGCGATGAGCCACGCGGTATTGATGCTGCTCGCGCTCTTTGCCCTGCTCGGTTTTGCGCGGCGTTTCGACGAACCCTATCTCGCGATGATGGTGCGGCACATTTCCGCGATGCAGGACGATTTCGTCATCAGCTGGACGGGATACATCAGCGCGGCGGCGGCGGCGGGCGGAATTCTTTCCGGCATCGTCATCGGCAAACTCTGCGACCGCTACGCGCCGTACATCGTCGCGTTGCCGATGCTCGCTTTGGCGTGTATCGGTCTTGCCGGACAGGGAATGTCAACCAACGTCGGCACACTTGCCGCGATGCGCGCGCTGACCTACTTTTCCGGAGGCGGACTGGAACCCGCCTTTTTGAAACTTCTCGCCCAGGAAACGGCACCGGAACACCGCGGCGCGGTATTCGGTTTCTCGATGAGCGCGCGGATGCTCGGCATCTTTTCGGCGGCGGGAGTGAGCGGAGTCGTCCTTTTTCACTTCGGCTTGCGGCAAGTTTACTTCACGGCGGCGATTTTGATGCTGCTCTTACTGCCGCTGATGATCCTCTACCGCGTCCGCTTCGCAAAATAAAAGGGGAATTCCCTTTTGCGATCTACACGTAGGCGTAGACGAACTGGATGGCAAGTTTCACGTCGGGATCGTAGGGCACGAGCATTGCCGTCAACGCATCGCAGATCTCCGAATTCGTACAGCAATAAGTGCGCGGCGTAAGCAAGTGGAAATGAAGCGTTTTTGTTTTTTCATCGACCCGGAAATCGTAGACTTTGAAAACGGGATCGTAACTTGCGACCGCATTTTCCAGACGGATGCGCCACTTTTTGACGAGCGGATGATCGTTGCTGAAAGGGTCGCAATGCAAAGTCAGCCGGATTGGCAACTCCCGGGCGACGGCGACTTCGGCGCTTTCAAGGATATCGTGCATCGACACGAGATCCCCGGCGTGGTCGACTTCAGCGTGTGCGGTCGCAAAGTAGAGATCGGGACCGTAGTTGTGCATAATGATGTCGTGGACGCCGCGAATGCCCTTTTGCGCAACAAGACAACGGCGGAGTTTTTCGACAAACTCCGCATCCGGCGGCGCGCCGAGCAGTAAATTGGCGGCGCCGGTCAGCAATTTGACGCCGCCCCAGACGATAAAGACCGCCACGGCGACGCCCGCGACACCGTCGACGGGGAACGCGGTGTAGCGCGAAAGGATCAGCCCCGCCAGAACGATCCCGGTCGAAATGAGGTCGCTCAAACTGTCAAATGCCTGCGCCTTAAGCATTTCCGAATCGATTTTGCCGCCGACGCGGCGGTAGAAGAGAAAGAGCCACACTTTGAAAAGCATCGTTCCCGCGACCAGTACGATGAATTTCCAGTCATTCAACAGCGCGGAGGGAGAAAAGATACGGACGACCGCCTCTTTGAAAAAATTGATGCCGACGGCGGTGATGATCGTCGCGACGATCAGCGCCGAAACGTATTCGATCCTGCCGTGCCCGAAAGGATGTTCATTGTCGGCGGGTTTTGCGGACATTTTGAAACCGCTCAGCGTGATGATGGAACTCCCCGCGTCGGACAAATTGTTGACGGCATCCGCGCCGAGAGCGATACTGCCGGAAAGGATCGCCGCCGTGCCTTTGATCGCGACGAGAAGCAAATTGACCGCGATGCCGACCGCGCCGGAAAGCATTCCGTAGCGAAGCCTGACGACGGGGTCCCGGGTATTTTCCCGGTCGCGGACAAAAAGCTCCAAAAGCCATTGCGTCAACATATTTTTCCGATCCTTATCGTATCTCCGGAAAAAGTGATGTTTTCCCGGTAGTTGAGCGAAACGAAATCGCCCGGTTCGTGCCCGTAACGCAAATTCGCGAGGACGCCGCCTTTGACCTGCCGGGTCACCCGGCGGAGCAAGGCATTCAATTCCTCCTCTGGCGCATCCGTTCCGGTAAATTCGCCGAAAACAACGCCCGCGCAGTCGGAAAACGCGCCGCACATCTCAAGTTGCGTCAAAACGCGGTCGAGCCGATAGAGCGGCTCCCCGACATCCTCCAGTACGAGCACACGCCCCCGGCAGTCGGGAAAATGCTCCGTACCGCAAAGACTGGCGGCGACGGTCGCATTTCCGGCGAGGACTTCACCGCTGAAATCTCCCGGTTTCAAGACGGTCAAAGCGGACACCTGACGCGGGATGCCCGAGAGCGCCTTCCACGCGTTTTCCTGTGTTTCCGCCGTATAAGTGCCGAATTTCGCCGCCATCGGCAGAGCGACGGGGACCGCCAGATGATGACGCTCGATCGCCCACAAAAGCGCGGTGAGGTCGCTGAAGCCCGCGACGAATTTCTCCGTCGGCGGCAACTGCGCGAGACGATCCAGCAAATGCGCGCACCCGAAACCGCCGCGGGCGGCGAGAATGAGATCGACTTCAGGGTCGCGCCAGAGCATTTCAAGGTCGGCAAAACGCTCGTCCGCGCTTCCGGAAAAATACCCTTTTTTGCCGCCGGCGTGCGGTGTCACCTTGACTTGAAATCCCTGCTTCCGCAAAAAACCGACGCCATTTGCCAGCAACGCCGGATCGACCGCTCCCGCCGGAGCGCAAACGCCGATCGTGCGAAGTCCGGGCAACGGCATTTTCACAGCAAGTGCCCCATGCGTTCTTTTTTGGTCTGCAGATAGCGGGCGTTTTCCTTGCCCGGAGCGATCACGAGCGGGATCCGCTCGGCGATCTCAAGCCCGTAGCCGGAGATCCCGACAAGTTTGCTCGGATTGTTGGTGAGCAGACGGATCGACTTGATGCCGAGGTCGAGCAGGATCTGGACTCCGACGCCGTATTCGCGCAAATCGCCGGGGAAACCGAGTTTTTCATTGGCTTCGACCGTATCGCATCCCTCCTCCTGTAACTGATAGGCGTGGATCTTGTTGAAGATCCCGATGCCGCGCCCCTCCTGCCGCAAATAGAGGAGGACTCCGGAACCGTTGGCGACGATCATTTCCATCGCGCGGTGCAGTTGGTCGCCGCAGTCGCAGCGCTTGGAGCCGAAAACGTCTCCGGTCAGACATTCGCTGTGGACGCGCACCAAAACTTTTTCCTGATCGCGGACGTCACCGTAAATCAACGCAAGATGTTCATTCTGATCGACTTTAGTGCGGTACGGGATCACGTTGAAATCGCCGTAGACGGTCGGCAGTTTCGCCATCGTGCCGCGGATGATCAGTTTCTCGTGATGACGGCGGTAGGCGATAAGATCGGCGACCGTGCCCCACTTCAGATCGTGTTTTTTGCGGAAATCGTCGAGGTCGGCGAGCCGCGCCATATGACCGTCGGATTTCATGATCTCGCAGATGACCCCGGCGGGCTTCAATCCGGCGAGCCGCGCCAGATCGACCGCCGCCTCGGTATGTCCGGCACGCCGCAATACGCCGCCCGGACGGGCGATCAGCGGAAAAAGATGCCCCGGCGAGGAAAAATCCGCGCCGGTCGAGTCGGGGTCGATCAATTTGCGGACCGTCGTCGCGCGGTCAAAGGCGCTGATGCCGGTCGTCGTGCCTTCGATCGCATCAACGCTTTGCGTAAACGCCGTGCCGAAGTGGTCGCGGTGCGCTTCGGGAGAATCCAGATTGAGCGCGGCGGCGCGGTCGGCGTCGAGCGGACAGCAGATGAGCCCGCAAGCGCAAGTCGCCATAAAGGCGATCGCTTCCGGCGTCGCTTTTTCGGCGGCGATGATGAGATCGCCCTCGTTTTCGCGGTTGGCGTCGTCGGTGATGACGACCATGCGCCCCGCGCGGATCTCGGCGATGAGTTCCTCCGGCGTATTGAATTGATAATCAGCCATATGTTATACCTCGATGATTCGTGAAATCGTTTCGATCTGCGACGCTTTTCCGGTGGCGGCGTCGTAAGTGATGACCGCCCCGTCGAGACGGATCGCGCCTTTTTCGACGACGGCGAGACGATTCGGCATCCCCGTCGTGAATTTCTGCAAAACATCGGGAACGGCGCGTCCGAGGACGCTTATATCGGCGCCGACCATTCCCGTGTCGGTCAGCATCGCCGTCCCGGAAACGGAAACCCTGCCGTCGCGGGTCGGCACGTGCGTATGAGTGCCGACGACCGCCGTCACGCGGCCGTCCAGAAAATACTGCATCGCCAGTTTTTCACTGGTCGCTTCGGCGTGAAAATCAACGAGAATGGTTTTCACGTTGGACGGCAGATTTTTCAAGATCCCGTCGACGGTCTCAAAGGGACAATAGGCGCTTTCGCGCATAAAGACTTTGCCCTGCAACGCGATCACGGCGACGCTGCCGCCTGCGGGATTGTCAAAAACGCCGTATCCCCTGCCCGGTTGACATTTCGCGTAATTCGCCGGGCGGATGACGTTTTTGCAAAGGGAGATTTCCCCCTCGAAGCCTTTCTGATCCCAGGTATGGTCGCCCAGCGTGATCACGTCGACGACGCCCGAGAGATCCCGGACGCAACTTGCGGAAATGCCGCTGCCCGACGCCGAATTCTCAGCGTTGGCGACGACGAACTGGATGTTGTATTCCCGCCGCAATTCCGGCACCAGACGGCGCACGGCTTCCCGTCCGCCCTTGCCGACAATGTCGCCGATAAAAAGAATTTTCATAACCGCATTTCCCGCCCGCGTTGCCCGGATACTTAAATGTATCCGGAATATTTCCGGTTTAATATACACCCTTTCTCCCGCTTTGTAAAGAGAAGCCGCAGGAAAAGTATTTCAGCCGATGAATTCGCGGTAGATCGAGATCGGCACGAGCGCCGACCAGCCGCAGAAATCGCGGTTGGCGTTGCCGCTCGGCACGTCGGAGCGGTCGGGGAGATAATTTTCCCAGATCGTGCCGGTCGATTCATAAAGGGAGGATACGGCGTTGTAGAAACGCTTCGCGAGATCGCGGGCAAGGGATTCCTCGTTGTATTCGCGCAAGCCGCGCAACACCATATACATCGTCGGCGCCCAGACGGGACCGCGCCAGTAGCCGTGCTCAAGGTCGAAATCAGGATCGTCGGCGGCGACCCCCGGAACGCCGCAGGGCAAGCCGAAGCGGTCGGGATTCTTGAGTTCGGAAATCAGCGCGGCGGCTTTTTCCTCATCGGCGACGTGAGAGATCAGCGCCCAGAATGCGCCGACGTGACGGCGCGACAAAAGACGATCCCCCAGCCGGTCAAAATAAAAATGTTTCTTTTCGTCAAAGCAAAGGTGATTGACATGATCGGCGATCTCGCGGTGAAACGCGCGCATTTTTTCCGCCGCCGCAAGGTCGCCGCACCGCGTGGCGATCTCGGCAAGAACCCACGCGAAAAACGCCATCTGGCAACTGGTGTCGCACCAGCCGAGCTGACGATTCCAGTCAAAGTGAAACATCTCGTTCCACTTGAGGAGCGAAGCGAATTTTTTGTCGCCCTCGGCGCCGTCGAGCGCGATGATGTCGCGTCCGATCGCCATACCGCCGGGCGTCGCGCGGTCGGCAGGATCGTCCCAGCGGGGGATGTCGTCCATTCCGCTGCCCCACATATCGGTGAAAAAAAGTCCGTCGGCGCGGCGGTAGTTGGCAAAATTCCATTCAAACTGGCGCAACAAGTGCGGATAGACTTTTTTCAGCCGCCCGGGGAAAAGCCCCATTTTGTCCAATTCCAATTCCGCCCAGCCGAGCAGAGGCGGCGCGAAAGCGGTACCGTAACGCTTACCCCACAGATTTCTCCCGTCGGGCAGATACTGGCGGCCGATAAAGCCGTCCTCCGACTGGAAACGGTAAAAATTATCGAGCGAATTTTCCACACAAAATTCCTGCGGGTAATACTTCGCCCACTGGACGGAAAAAGCGGTGTCCCAGAGGAAAATATCGGTGAAACCGCCGCCCGTACCGAGGCGGGGGGCAAGCACGGTTTCCGGCGCGGCGCTCACCGTCACCATTTTGCACCGGGCGATCTCCAGAGTCTTTCCGATCAGAAGTTCCGGCGTCATCATGCCGCAACTCCTTCCGAAATGCCCAAAAGGACGATCCCCGCCACGATGACGGCGATGCAAAGATATTGACTGATGCGCAGTTTCTCCTTGAGGAAGACGCGCGAGAGCAAAATCGAGATGATGCAGTAGGCGGAAACCAGCGGCGCGACGAGGAGCGGCCTTGCCGCCAGGGCGTAAATATAGGCGACGTAGGCTGCCGTTTCACAGACGCCCGCCGCCATTTTCGGCATTTCCCGCACCGCAAAGAGATGATAGATCTTTTTGCGCCGGATGACGAGGATGAGATACGAGGCAACGCCGACGACGAGAAACATCAGGCAGTAAAGGCGGAAAAGGTCGATCTCGCCGATCGAATCCTCCTCCAGCATAATGCCGCCGACGACGGTATCGAGCGTATCGCCGAAACAGAAAATCAGCGGAAAAAGCAACGCCAGCGCGCCGAAGCGGTAACGGGTGTTTTCGTTGCGGATCTCCTTTCCGCGGTGAAAAAGATCACGCTGAACGACCGCCAGCGCGATCATTCCGCCGATGATGCAGACCGTCCCGGCAAGGTCAAGCAAAGACAATTCATCGCCGATGGAGGAAATTTTGCCCGTCGCGAGGAAATAGACGATCATAATGACCATCGGGAAGGCTCCGGAAGCGTTTTCGACCGGCGACATAATGGACATTTCAAGATAGCGCAAGCCGACGTTGCTCAACACCATCGTCGCCGCATAGGCAAGCGGCACGAGGAGAAAAAATTTGTTGCCGGCAACCAGCCGGAAAAGCGGCAAACCGCTTTCCGAAAGCGGAAAGAGCAACAACAGCGACAAACCCATGATCGCCCCGAGCCACGCGGCGATCTTGTACTGGGCGTCGGCATCGTCGCGCTCCGCGCCGAATTTCAGGAAAACATCTTCGACGCCCCAACCGAGCATCGCAAGCAAAGTCAACCAGAACCACGTCATTTCACGTCTCCCGACGTTGCGTTAATAAAGAAATCCATAATAAAACATAATATAAGTGCGGAAAAAGCGTTTTTCCAAAAATTTTTACGGGAAATCGCAAAAGCCGGGAAAAAATGGAAAATGCGTTTCACCCATTTTCTGCACATTCACGGTAAAACTACAAACAAAAAATCTGATTTTATTTAAAATTTTTCATTATTACCTGAAAAAGTTACATTTTTACCATTGCGCCGAAACCGTCGCGGTGTTATAGTTAATGAGAAAGCATCAAAGGAGTTCTTATGAAAGAGGAAAATCTGCGCGGCGGGCAAATTTTCGCCTTTTCCGCGGCGGACGGCAAGACCGACTGGCTCGACGGTTTCGTCGGCCGTGTCAACGGCAGAATGCTTGAAATGAAACTGCCGACCGATGGCGGCGCACTGCTTTTTGACGAAAATCTTGACGGCATTTACGGCGATTGCTTCACGGCGGGAAAAACGCGCGGCGCACTCGCCGACGCCTACAACCTCGTGATCGACGGCGATTTTATCAATGCGGGGATTTCCGGCGCCTTTCATATCGAAACGCGAAAAAACCGTACCGTCGTCGCCCCCGCGAAACACTTTGACGCATCGCTTTTTGACGCCGATTTCGAAACGATCTTTGCCGCCCGTAAAAAGTGGCTCGATACGCATTATACGGGAAACAACCCCGTTTTAAGGCGCGCGATCTCGCAACTAAAAACGCAACTTTGCTCGCCCTGCGGGAATTTGACTTCGCGCTGGACGACGCCCGACCGCTGGCCGCACCGCAATATGTGGCTGTGGGATTCCGTCTTTCACGCGATGGCGTTGCGCCATATCGATCTTGATTTCGCAAAAGACGCGATCCGCGCGGTCTTCCTCGGTCAGGACGAAGCGGGCTTCATCCCCCACTTCGCGACGCCGGACGGCAAAAGCGCGGTCACCCAGCCCCCCGTGCTCGGTTACGGCATCGCCAAAATTCTGGAAAAAGCCGACGATCCCGATTTCCTCGCGGAAGTTTACCCCAAAAACAAAAAGTTCCTCGACTGGTGCGCGGCAAACCGCGATCAGGACGGCGGCGGTTTGCTGGAGTGGTTCATCGACGGGCGCCCTTTCTGCCGTTGCGGCGAAAGCGGGATGGACAATTCCAGCCGCTTCGACGCGGCGGCGCATCTTGACGCGACCGATTTCAACGCCTTTTACGCAAGAGAATGTCAGATAATGGCGCGTTTCGCCCAAAAACTCGGCACTGCCGAAGACGCGGCGAATTGGCAGATGCGCGCCGACAAGGTCAACGCCCTGATGAATGAAAGGCTCTGGGACGAAACGCAAAATCTCTACGTCGATTACGACATTTATAAAAACTGCCGTTCGCAAGTGCTTTCCTCGGCGGGATTTCTGCCGTTGATTTCCGGCGCGCCGACTTTGGAAATGGCGAAAAAAATGGCAACGCTTTTGCGCGACCCGCAAAAATTCGGTACCGAACTTCCGATCCCCTCCATCGCGCGCGATTCCAGTTGCTATTCGACCGATATGTGGCGCGGCCCCGTCTGGATCAACATCAATTTCATGGTCGCCGACGCGCTGAAACAATACGGTCTTGCCGAACCCGGCGACGAGATCGTTCAGAAGACCCGCGCGGCGATCGAAAAGTATTTTCATATCTACGGCACTTTTTTTGAATACTACGACGCCGATGATGCACTGCCGCCCGTCAAACTTGCGCGCAAGGGGTACAACAGCCCCTATGAAGTCTATCACCAGCCGTTGCGCGACTACGGCTGGACGGCGACGCTCTACATCGACAACTCTTTCAGCGAAGAGGTCAAAAAATGAAAGGTTTTCCCGCGCTTTCCGAGATCCCCTGCGAAAATGATTACGACGTCCTCGTCTGCGGTTCTGGGATGGGCGGCATCGCCGCAAGTTGCGCCGCTTCCGAAGCGGGATTGCGCGTCGGCGTGATCGAGTATTTCGGCGAACTCGGCGGCATCCCGGTCAACGGCGCGCTCGGTTCGATTTCCGGCTTTTCGCGGCAGGGCGTCGTCGCCGTGGCGGGCTTCGCGCGGCAATTCGCCGACAAGATCAATGCACGCGGCAAGGCTCTGGTGCAAAACGGCGGGCAAAACATCAATCTCGCGCCGACGGAGATCGGCGATTTCATCTGGGAACTCCTTGATTTTTACCGCATCGACGCATTGCTTTACACCCGGCTCGTCGCCGCCGTGACCGACGACGACGGATATATCACGGAAGTCGTCACCTCGGGCAAAGAGGGGCTTCGCCGCATCAAAGCGAAACTTTTTATCGACGCGACGGGCGACGGCGACCTCGCGGCGATGGCGGGTGCGCCCTTTGCGTACGGACGCGAGTCCGACGGCAAAGTGCAGAGCGCGACGCTGATTTTCATTTTAGGCGGCATCGACCGGGAAAAAATGCCGTCTTACATGGACATCCGCCAAGTATGGAAATCCAAGGAACGCCCCGTCCCGATCAACCACAGCGTCTTTCAATTCGTACCGCACAACGAAAACAGCAACGAGATCGCCGTCAATATGACGCACGCGCTCAACGCCGATCCGCTCTCGGCGCGGGGATTGACAATGATCCGCCGCGAATGTATGAAACAAGCGCATTATCTTGTCGAAGAATTTTTCCGCAAGGAGATCCCCGGCTTTGAAAAGGCGTGGATCAGCCGCTTTGCGCCGCAAGTCGGGATCCGCGAAAGCCGCCGCATTCTGGGCGATTATCTCCTCACCGGGGACGATGTCGTTTCCGCGCGCCGCTTCGACGACGGGATCGCCTGCGGCATCTGGGGGATCGACGTGCACGATCCCGCGGGCGTCCATACCGGGATCAGCCGCAATCTGGAAAAATCCTACGGCATCCCCTACCGCGCTATCACCCCGAAATCTTTGAAAAATCTGTTGATGGCGTGCCGCGCCATTTCCGCCGACCACATCGCCATTTCGTCGAGCCGCATCAACGCGACCTGCATGGCGGTCGGGGAAGCCGCCGGATGTGCCGCGCCGATGGCGATCGCTTCGGGCGACGTTCATCATATCGACGTCGCCGAACTGAAACGGAAAATTGAAAACATGCAATATCATTGCTTCAAATAACACAAAAAAAGGAGGAGCTTTCAATGAATTTATCCATTTGGGACTGGGGGATCGTACTACTCTTTCTCGCAATGATTTTTTTCTGCGTTTTTTACTTCAAACGCTATACCCGCAGCGTCAGCGACTTCATGGTCGCCAGCCGCCTCGCGGGACCCTATATGCTGACGATCGCCCCCGGCATCATCGGCGGTATCGGCATGATCGCGTCAGTCCAGGCGCATTACAACAACGGCTTTTCCTCCGGCTGGTGGAGCACTTTGATGATGCCGGTCAGTCTGATGCTGACCCTTTTCGGTTTCGTCAGTTACCGTCTGCGCCAGACGCGCGCGATGACCTTGTCGCAGTTTCTCGAAGCGCGCTACAGCCGGAAATTCCGCATTTTCGCCGGGATCCTCTGCTGGGTGAGCGGCGTCCTCAACTTCGGCGTATTCCCGATGGTGTCGGCGCGCTGTTTCATCTATCTGATGGGCTTGCCGGAAACGGTTCCGTGCGGCAATTTCGCGCTCCCCGTCTTTCCGCTGATGGTCTTTGCGCTCGTCGCGCTCCCCTGCCTCATCGCCTGCGTCGGCGGTCAGGTCGGAATTCTTTTTTCCGGATTTTTCATGAATCTGATCTCTTTCGCGCTCTGCCTCGTCTTTATGTATTTCATGCTCTACAAATTTCACTGGGGCACGATCATTGAAGGACTGCATCAAGTCGAAAATCCCGATACGCAGAGCCTCGTCAATCCCTTCAAGGCGTTTGACGCCGACGGTTTCAACATCTGGTACTTCGTCATTCTGATGGCGTTCAACTCCTACACCCGCGGCTGCTGGCAGGGCGGCGGCGGATTCAGTATGGCGGCGAAAACGCCCCACGACGGACTGATGTCGGCGGTCATCATGCGCTGGCGCACCTACGCGCAGAATCTGATGCTCATTTTGCTGCCGCTCGGCGCCTACGCGATGTTTCATTTGCCGCAATTTGCCGAAATCGTCGCCCCCATCCGGGCGCAACTGGATGCGATCGGCGACAAGGCGGTCATCGATCAGGTGCGCATCCCGCTGCTTCTGACACGCATTCTCCCCGTCGGAATGTTCGGACTTTTCATCGTGATGCTCCTCGCCGGAACCGTTTCCAGCGACGCAAGTTACGTCCACAGCTGGGGAACGATCCTCATTCAGGACATCATCATGCCTTTCCGCAAAAAACCCTTTGAGGCAAAAGAGCATCTGCTTTATCTGCGATTGGGCATTCTGGGAGTCGGGATCTTCAGTTTTCTCTGGAGCGTCCTTTTCCCGCTCAAAGATTTCATCAGCATGTACTTTATGATCACCGGTGCCATCTACATGGGCGGCGCGGGCGCCGTCGTCATCGGCGGACTTTACTGGAAACGCGGTTCGACCTATGCCGCGTGGACGGCTTTGATCGTCGGCACGATCGTCTGCATCGTCGGTCTCGGCTGCCAGAGTTTCTGGAATTACGTTTATCCCGCTCTGCACAATGCTTTCCCCGATTGGGCATATCTCGCGGAAAATGCCAGGAAATTCCCGATCCCGTCGCATATCACCACGTTTATCGCGATGTGTGCATCCATTGCAAGTTATATTCTCGTTTCGCTTCTCGGACCGAAACACGTCCACAATATGGATAAACTGCTCCACCGCGGCGAATACGCCTGCGGCGACACCGTCGCCCCGGTGCAGAAACCCAAGTTCACCTGGGCGCGCCTTTTCGGCGTCACGCCAGAGCATACCCGTTTCGAGCGGAATCTGATGTACGCTTCGTTTTCCATCACAATGGCGGACTGGATCGTTTTCGCCGTCGTCACGCTCCTCGCGCTGACGATGCCGTTATCCGATCACTTCTGGGAGGAACTTGAATTCTGGCGCAAAATTCCGCTTTACGCCATTCTCGGCACGGTTTGCACCATCTGGATCGTCGGCGGCGGCATCCGCGACGCCTTCCGTCTGATCAAAGATCTGCGCGCCTACAAGGAAGACCAATCCGACGACGGTTTCGTCGAAGAATAGCGTCCCAAACACAAAACAAGGGGCGGTTGCAAAACCTTGAGGGAAAAGCAACTGCCCTTTTTGTATCATCATGACGCAATGGGTGCAAGAGGGCGCTTCCGTCTTCGCCCTGCGGGCTACGCCGTGACAAGCCGCCCGCCCGACTGCCCGGACCGCGACTGGTTTAGTCCGTACTCAAACACAAGGGGAGAAGTCATCAGGACGAAAATTGAAAAATATTTTCCCGGGGTATCGAAAATTCCCGGATCAAGATATATATTGAATACGTTGCCGAGTTTTGGCGGTGACTGGGAGCAATACTATGATATCCGGATGGAGTGGAAAAAAGAACCCTTTGCTTTGCCTTTTTGCGCTGTTTTTCATCCTTTTTTCGGGATGCGATGATGCGCCGATACGCCCGGGAGAAGGATTTTACTCCTATCAGGGATACCGCGACTGGTGGCGGATCCCATTGCGTTTCCCTTATCAAATCAAAATAATCGATTCGTTTGATCGCGGCTTTCTGGAAAAATACGATCCGAATTCACGGATCGGGAATGCGTCCTGCGATGTGCTTGAAAAAGACATCACGGAAGCCGGATTTTGCGACGAATTCACGGTCTTTAAACGGCAAAACGGGCAAAACACTTACGGCATCATTTTTCATGATTCAGGAGAAATCAAATTTTTTTCAAATCAGGAGGAAGTTGCGGCGTTTGCCAAACAAAAAATTTCCGACGCCTCGATCCCGCCCATGATGGGTCTTAAAAAGTTTTACGATTCACGGTGGGGGAACATTGCCGAAATTCAAAAAAACGATCCGCAAAAACTTTATTATCCGGAAAGCGATCTGTCTCCGGCACGCCCGGGAGAAGGATTTTACTCTTATCGGGGATACCGCGACTGGTGGCGGATCCCATTGCGTTTCCCCTATCAAATCAAAATAATGGATTCGTTCAAGTCCGGCGGAAAAATTGAAAAATATGACCGGCACACGTTGCTCGTCGCGCCGCAAAAAGTCCTTGCCGCAAACATCACGGAAATCGGCTACGAAAGCTCATTCGCCGTATTCAAAGCAAAAACGCCAAAAGATCCTTACGGCATCCTCATTTATGCGTCCGGTGAAACGATCTTTTTCCCGACAGAGGAGAAACTTGCGGAATTTGTCAAACGAAATTATGACACACCGTTGCCGGAATTGGTCAATCTTGAAATTTTTTACCGCTTGATGTGGCAGGCACTCGACCATCTCCGGCAAACCGATCCGCAAAAGCTTATTTACTGATCCCCCCTTGGGAAATCACCTGAAAACAGGTCACGCTAAAGGTTTTCCGGCATCGTCCCCTTTCGGGCAGACGTGATATTCATACCCCGTCAGCAAAGCGCAAAAAAGAAGCGCGGCGATGGATATTTTTGTTTTTAATTTCTATGAAATCCCGGATCTATTGCGCCAGATTAAGCGTCGGCTGCTCGGCATTATTCTGCTGATTGAACTTCAACGCGCCGGGGCAGTTGTCTTCCGGTTTCCACCCCCAGTAGAACATATTCCGCCATTCGACGGTGCCGCATCCGTCGTAGATCGTCATATGTTCCGCGCTTTTGACGAAAGAGCCGTCGGATACCAGCAGACGACCATCCGTGTGTTTGATGACCGTGATGTTGTCCAGCTTGAATTTCGTGTTGCTGAAATAATTGCATCCGAGCAACCGGGTCTCCGCGCCGTGGATCTCATATCCGATAAGTCCCGTGTCGGCGTAGCAGTCGCGCAGGATGGTCGCGCTCCCGGCTTTGCGGATGCGGAAATTGACGGAGTCTTTCAGCATTTCGGGAAACTCGCCCGGTTTCACCGGCGGGATCGGTCCGCCCCACGAATGGCAGCGGGTGAGGCGGTTCGAGCCGCCGCTCCAGACATCGAAACCGACCGTATAGTCGACGGCGTGGCAGTCCGTGTAGTAACTGTCGCCGCCGTTGATAATAAAGGCGGTGTTGCCGGCGAGACCGGACATCGTGCATTGCGCATAGAAATTGTTGCAGACGATCTGACATCCCCCGTCGACCCGCAGACCGTAATTCTTGCCGTTGAGCAATACGACGTCGGACGTCGTGTAACGGGGGTAGATGTTACGGATCCTCAGGCACGACGCCAGACCGTTGCCGTCGATGGTGCCTCCGCGCATGAAGCCGCCGCAGTCGCCTTTCGGTTTTTTTCTGTCCTGGATGGTAAGCACGACATCCATCGGTGCGACCGCCTTGAAAATGGCATTTCTATTCATTTCCAGCGAGCAGTTGTTGTTGATGACGATCGGGGTCGCGATGCGGTAAGTCCCGCGGGGGATCGTCAAAACACCATTGGGCGTCGCCTGGATCGCGCGTTGGATGCGCGGGGCGTCGTCCGTTTCTCCGGCTTGCACCGGAAATTCGCAAAGCGTATGATCCTCATCCAAGTTCGCTTTCTTTTCCGCGATGCAACAACCGGACAAAAAAAGCATTGCCAAGGCGAACACGCCACCGTTTTTGATCAGATTTTTGAATTTTTTCATTTTGTCTTTTCCCCCCGTGAATTTTTTATCTGACGGACACTCTGTAAGATAGCACTCGTTGGAAACGTTTTCAAGGCTCCAGTTTCTGTTTTCCGCACATCGCTTTTTTCAGACGCCGGAGAATCCCGCGGAAAAAAGCCGTGAAGTTATATCATAAACCGTCGAAGAACTAAAATTATTGCCAGCGATTATTTTTCCAATATACAATTTTACCATCAGGCAAAGTTGCCGTGCGTGTTTTGAAATGAAACTCAGAAATCCTGACAAGTTCTCCATTCACCTGAATATATCTTTCTCCGTCTGCCGTCAAAACATAATCGGCAACAAAATCTTTGTTATAATCAACAACCATTGCCTTATTGTAATTCAACATAAAGTAACTGTCCGTTACAGTCCAATAGAAATCACTTGCATCGGAAGCAGCCCCGACGCCTACAATATTGTCATTTTCGACTGTTACAGAAGCTGCATTACTATACCAACGGCAAAGGAAATCATTTTCATTGCCTTCCACTTGAAACTCTGCTTGCGGTAAAATAAAATATCGGCAGACAAAATAAATATTGCCTGCTGAAAGCAGTAAAAACAAAACAAGATACAGCAATGATTTTCTTGACATGCGTTCCCGGCTCACTTATATTTTTCGTGTATTATTAAAATAGTACGAATATCTTTCTTTACAAGTGCATTTGCCTTTTTGTGGATTGTTAAAAACTTCGTAAAATTTATCCAATGCAGTTACCATTTCCATATCAGATCCTTTAGTCCCGTGGCGTTTTCTATTGCTTTTTTGTACTTCAAAATATCAGAAGACGATAGAGGAAGATGATGTTTCCCCCGTATGCAATCTTCCTATCTTTTTTGCTAATAATATATCACTTCCTTGTTATTGGTAAACTATGTTTTTTACATAATTGTAAAAAAATATCTGCCTGTCTCGTCCAGAAAATAATATGCAAAGGTACGGTAGGCATATCATGTTCTATAATAACACCTTTACAAAACAATGATCTTTTATATGAGATGTTTGTCACATTTTTATATAAGATGACATATTCTTTTCTTTTTAAGAATGATGTAGCAATCCGGAAACCATCATTTCCAAATGAAACTCCGGCAAATGGCCAAGTGTAGTTTAATGAATTCCAATGAGATGTACCTATCCTGACACCGCCACGAAAAAACATCTTATCACGCCTTAATTGACTTTATTGAACCGCCATTTCAAATCCAATACAAAATGTCCCCCAAAAAAGTGGGAACTTGCGACTTTTCAGTAGGCAAGTTTTTGCGGAGCGGTTTGCTTTATTTTTTCTATCGCCTGCCACATCAACTTATAAAATTTTTCCAACGGCATCATCTTCGGCAAGGCAGAATCCGGATAATTCAACTTTATAAAACGGTCAAGTTCTTCCGCTGTGGAAAAATTCCGTACCGATCCGGTTGCATAAATAAGACATCCATAAGGTTTTTCGGTATTGTTTTGTTGAAATACCGCAAAACATTTTTCATAATTAGCGGCAATAATATTTTCAATGTATTTCCGGTGCTTCTGCGGAGGCAGCCGATCGGATATTGTTTGACTGACATCATATTTGCTGATAAAAGCATTATTTTCAGTTATAACGATCTGCCACGGCTTTTTCAAGGGGATTCGTTTCCCGTAATAGTTTTTCCGCCGGGTAAAAAATCCACGATCGGGACTTTGGTAAATTTTATCAATTTCATTCCAGCGTTCTTTATAAAACACCGCTAATTTTTTCCATACCGGCAAGGGGCATTTTTGCTGTGAAAGCAACTCCAGCAACTTTTTTTCTGAATTAATTTGTTGTACGTTTTGAGTTGCAATATCGAATAAGAAAAAGGATTTATTTGACTTGAAAAGCCAATATTTATCATTTTCTGCAAAGGCGGTTATTTCAGGGATCAAAATATCGCCTTTGGCTTCTGCAATCAGGGTTGACGGATCGTATTTTTCAAAACTCCCTTGTTCAAAGGAATCCGCAATATAGATTTGATACGGATAATCCAGCGGTATCCGCCACCAATCCCGGTATCCCTGATAAGAATAAAACCCTTCTCCGGGGCGTGTTGGTGAATCATCACACCCCGGAAGAAGAATCATTCCAATAAAGATCACAAGAAATAATATTTTTTTATTTTTTCCATTCCATGCGGATCTCATAATACTGCTCCCAATCGCCGCCATAGCTTGGCAACAGCTTTAATATATATCCGGCCCCGGAAATTTTCGATGCTTCCGGAAAATATTTTTCAATTTTCGTTTTGATAACTTCGCCACGCGGAGCATCCGTAACCAAGTCAAAAATTTCATAAGAAGTTTTTTCTTCATATCAAAAAAATAAAACTTCCTTGTTATGCGAACACAGTGAGCGCTTCATAACGGAGCAAAGCGGAGTTGTTTCATACGGTGAAGCGCAAGCGGAACCGTGTTTCATCTGCAAGGCGGAAAAATGAAGCATCCCTCCGGGATATGAAGCGCACCTCCGGTGCATGAAGCGGCACTTGCGTGCCATGAAGCGAAGCCTTGCAGGCTTCATATTTTTTTGCCCGAGGCAAAAAAAATGGAGGCGTGGACCGGAGTCGGACCGGTTTACGCGATTTTGCAGACCGCTGCCTAACCGTTTGGCTACCACGCCTCGTAAGAGGATGTTTTTAATATAGGTGCATCGGGCGCGTTTGTCAAGCGGCACGGGATGCTTTTTTCAGGAAAATTACTTCTGCAACGCGTGAAAGCAGGCGACCGCGTGCCCGGGGGAAACTTCCGTCAGTTGCGGTTTCTCCATTTTACAGCGCTCCGTCGCATAGGGACAGCGCGGGTGAAACGGACAGCCTTGGGGCGGCTCCAGCGGCGACGGCACGTCCCCCTGCAAAACAATGCGTCCCCCTTTGCTCCGGTCCACGCGCGGGATCGCCGAAATCAACGCTTCCGTATAGGGATGACGGCAATGTGCGATCAATTCGTGCGAATGCGCGCTCTCGACCACGTTGCCGAGATACATCACCAATATCCGGCTCGAAATATGCTCCACCACCGCGAGATCGTGCGCGATAAAGAGAAAACTTGTCCCGGTCTCGCGCCGGATGTCGTCCAAAAGATTGACGATCGACGCCTGTACGCTCACGTCCAGCGCGGAAACCGGTTCATCCGCGACGATGAATGCCGGATGTGCCGCCAGACTCCGGGCGATGCCGATGCGTTGCCGCTGACCGCCCGAAAACTGGTGGGGATAGCGGTCCAGAAGTTGCGCATCCAAGCCGACGCGCTTCAACAATTCCGCCGCTTTGGCGCGACGCTGATTTTTATCCGCGCCCTTTTCACTGCGGCGCAGGATCTCGTCCAGCGTTTCAAAGATCGTCAGCCGCGGATTGAGCGAACCGTAAGGGTCCTGAAAGATCATCTGATATTTGCCGCAGAGCGCGCGGCGCGCGGCGCGGTTTTCCCGTCCGGCAAATTCCCTGCCCTCCAGTTTGATCGAGCCGGAAGCGGGTTCGATCAATCCGACGAGCGTCCGCCCGAGCGTGCTTTTGCCGCAACCGGATTCGCCGACGAGCCCGAGCGTTTCCCCCTCTTCCAGAAAAAAGGAAACGTCATTCACCGCGTGCAGAAACTTTTTTTTGCGGAAAAGTCCGCCCCGTACGGGATAATCAACGCAAAGATGCTGAACTTCCAACAGCGCCATAAATCACTCCATTTTTACATCGACGACCGCCGCGGTCAAATTGTCGTCGGCGCCGCCGAGCAATCCGGCGCGCATCAGCCGGTCGACGGCGCGCGCCGGAGTCTTGTTTTTATCCAGGATCGCTTCGATCTCCTCAAAGTCCACCACCCGGTAAAGTCCGTCGGAGCAAAGCAGAAAGCGGTCGCCGTCTTCAATTTTTTCCACTTTCAAATCCCCTTCGAGTTCCGGATTCGCGCCGACGGCGCGGTAGATCATCCCCGCATACTTTTCCCTTTCCCTCGGGAAACAGCCCTTTTCAACAAAGTATTTTTCCGCAAGCGTGTGATCCTGCGTCAGCAATTGCAATTTGCCTTGGCGCAAGCGGTAGGCGCGGCTGTCTCCGGCGTGGATGATCCCGATGAGATCTCCGGCAAGGCACAATGCGCAAAGCGTCGTTTCCGCTTCGATGCGGTCGGCGGCGTTGCGCTCCAGGATTTTACGGTTGGCAAGTTGCAGCGTTTCGTTGAGAAAAGAGGAAATTTTTTCCGGCGACGCTTCAAAACCGGGGTCGGCGGCTTCGGCGCAGTCGTGCCACACCTCACAGCAAAGCGTGCTTGCCACGGCACCGTGTCCCTGACAGCTCACCCCGTCGGCAACGGCGGAAACAAGCAGATTTTTTCCCGTGAAAATCGAAAACGCATCTTCATTGTGCTCTCTCACCAGTCCGCAATTGGTCTCCCCCGCGGAAAAAAACACCGGTTTACGGGACATCTGATTTCTCTCCTGAACTTGTTTCACTCTTATATTATACCGTACGGGGAAAATCTTTTCAAGTCCTCATCCGCTCAATGCGGCAAAAACATCAGGAAAAAAACGTTTTTCATTTGCAATCCGGCGCGGTTTGAAGTATATTATTAAACTTGTTATTATAAAATGGATGCGCAACAGAATTACCAACCATACAGGAGAAAGAAATTATGTTCGCGATTATCAAATGCGGCGGCAAGCAGATGACCGTCAAATCGGGCGACGTGGTGGAAGTCGAAAAGCTCGGCCTCGAAGTCGGCGCCGAAGTCACTTTTGATCAGGTGCTCGCCATCGGCGAAGAAGGCGCCGAAAAGCTCAATGTCGGTACCCCCCTCCTCGAAGGCGCCAAAGTGACCGGCAAAGTCCTCGACAATTTCCGCGCCAAAAAGATCGTCGTTTTCAAGATGAAACGCCGCAAGGGCTATCGCCGCACCCACGGCCACCGTCAGAGCCTCACCCGCGTCGAAATCGGCGCGATCCAGGGCTGACCGGCAATGAAATACGATGTCAACGGCGCATTGATCGGCACGGACTTACCGTTGCCGCTTGTCAATCAGGGCAAGGTGCGCGACGTTTACGACTTGGGCGATGCGCTGCTTTTTGTGGCGACCGACCGCTTGAGCGCATTCGACGTCATTTTGCCGACGGGGATCCCCCGCAAAGGCGAAGTATTGACGCAGATCTCGCTTTTCTGGTTCGGATTGCTCGGCAATGTGCCGAATCACCTCATTTCCGCCGACGTCACGACGCGTAAGGAATTGATCCCCTACGCCAAAGATCTGCAGGGGCGTTCGATGATCGTCCGCAAGGCGAAAGTGCTCCCCATCGAGTGCGTCGTGCGCGGCTATCTCGTCGGCAGCGGGTGGAAAGATTACCAGAAATGCGGCAGTGTTTCCGGGATCAAACTCCGCGACGGTTATCAGCAGGCGTCGAAACTCGACGAACCGCTTTTCACGCCGTCGACCAAGGCGGCGGTCGGCGATCACGACGAAGCGATCAGTTTTGAACGTACCGCCGAAATCATCGGGCTCGACAAGGCGACAACGTTGCGCGATATGGCGCTCAAAATCTACTCCGACGCGCGCGATTACGCCGCGACGCGCGGGATCATCGTCGCCGATACCAAATTTGAATTCGGCGAAGTCGACGGCAAGATCATCCTGGTCGACGAAGTATTGACCCCCGATTCAAGCCGTTTCTGGCTCGCCGACCAGTATCAGGTCGGCACCAGTCCCGTCAGTCTGGACAAGCAATATGTGCGCGACTATCTGGAGACCCTCGATTGGGACAAGAGCGCGCCCGGTCCCGCCCTCCCCGCGGAAGTGGCGAAAAAAACGACCGAAAAGTATCTCGAAGCCTATCGGATGCTGACGGGAAAATCGCTGTAACGATCTACAACAAAAAGGACTGTTGCAAAACCTTTCAAAGGCAAAGCAACAGTCTTTTTTGTGTCGTCACGCTTTGACGCGATGGGAGCACGAGAGGCTGATTTCGCCCCTCGCGGCTCCCTCAACCAGCCAAGGGCTGGACTTTGCACCTGCCGCAGAGATTTGCGGACTGACGCTTTTATCGCACTTGCAACGAATATCTCCGCAAATCTCTGCGGTCCCGTCTGTTTGTTACCGCAAAAAAAGATGCGCTCCGCGCTGATATTTATCTCGCGGACATCGCCGCGAAATAAAAGCAGAAACGGACGGTAACGGACACTTAAAGTGATGGGAAAAGGACAAAATCACGTAATGATGACGCGTCCGTTTGGTCCGTTAATGTCGGTTTTGTCCGTAAAAGTCCGTCGAGGATGACAACGCAGTTGCTTGCATCCGGTGAGATTGACGGGGATTTCCGGCGCCTTGTCCGCAACAGCGACACCGGAAATGAAAACCGCACACAATACTGCAATACGATTTCCCCGACGCATCAATTCGCTTTTCACCATATATAGGAGACGATTTCCGGAGCTTTTTCGACGACCCAGTTCAATATTTCCACTTCATCGTAGTCGTAATGCGTCGGGACGAAGCGGCGCTCGAATTGTTTCAGGAAATAGTGATCGGTCATACCGGAAATGTAATCCGCGACGATCCTTTCCGGCGTTTCGCTCTCCAGATATTCATCGCCGAGACGGTCGATCAGACGGCGGAAAACATCGCTTTTCCGGTTTCTTGTCACCACGTCGTCCAGCAGACTGTCAAAAAGGCACCGCATCGTCCGGGAAAACATTTTCTGCTGATCGCGAATGATCGCGCACTCGTAGATCCGCCGAAAATTAAATCGTTTCAACTCCTGAAACGCCGTGAAAACATCCGGGGAAAAGGCAAGATAATTTTTGCCGTAACTGGTCTTGATCAAATCGTCGCACAGAGCCCGGATAATATCGCGGTTGGTCGGCTTCAAGATCTTCAGGACGCTTTCCGGCAAATCTTCGCGCCGGATGATCTTCAATGTCACGGCGTCCTCAAAGTCCTTGCCGATATAGGCGATGATGTCCGAGACCCGGACAACGCACCCTTCCAGCGTGGAAGGAAAAACCTTCCGGTCGTATCCGGGGACGGAAAAACAGTTCTTCAGATTTTCATCGAGGATCTCCCAGCGGAGATTGGCGGGCTCGTAATGATATTCGGGAAACTCGATTTCTCCATTGTGACCGAGGATGCCGTCGAGCACCGGCAGCGTCAAATTCAAATGCCGGTTCCCGTATGTCTCCAGTTTGCGCAAGACCCGCACCGACTGCGCGTTGTGGATAAAAAGCCCCTTGTCTCTTTCGCGCAGGATGTCGGAAAGCGCTTTTTCGCCGATATGCCCGAAAGGAGTATGCCCGATGTCGTGCCCGAGCGCGATCGCTTCAATCAGATCCTCGTTCAGTCCCAGACAGCGGCCGAGCGTACGCGCGATCCGGGAAACCATCTGCACGTGGAGCGACCGCCGGGTGATATGATCGTTTTTGACTTGAAAGAATACCTGCGTCTTATCCATATAGCGGGCAAAAGCGTGGGAATGGAGGATCCGGTCGGCGTCGTGCGCAAAAGCTCCGCGGAAGTCAAAATCGTCGTCGGACGTTTCTTCCCGTTCTCTTACGGCGTTTACCGATTTGAATGCATACTCGGGATAAAACTCATCCTCGCGCCGGCGGAAATTTTTTCTGATTTCATCGATCATCATTTTTCAGGTCCCGTGTTATCTTCAATAGTCATAATATACTGTGCCAGCCGTTTTTTTCAAGAAACAAAATTGCCATACCTTGTTACAAAAATGCAATTGACATCTCCATGCGGGCATTGTATAGTATCATTGAAAACAGCACAGGAGAAACAAAAATAAATGAACTTCAAATCTTTTTTGCTCGGCGTTGCGGTCATTTTTTCGGCAAGTTGCCCGGCGATCTGCCGGCGGAAAAAATCGTCGTCAAGGGGAATGATCTCTACGCCGCTTCGCAGGGGAAAGTTTTCCGCCGCAAGTTGCGCGTCGGCGAACTTGTCCCCTCACAAGTGCCCCAAGCCCCCTGTACTCCCGGATATTCGGACGGATTCGGCTATCCGCGCTCACATCTGATCAAATAAACCTTTATCGTAAAAAAAATGGCAAAAAATCATCCTTTGCAACTGACTTTGCACGACGGAATCGTTTTCGGCTCTTTCAGCGGCTACGCCTGCTGTACGATCGTATTGCCGTTGGTATTGACCGCGCTTGCCCGCGACCTCGGCTTCTCTCTGGAATCCGGCAACAAAGGTCTCGGAGGATTTCTGCAAATGGCGATCAGCATCTGCATGGTATTGAGTATGCTCTATTGCGGCTTTATGGCGGGACGGTGGGGCAAACGGCTGTCGCTCGCCTGGGCGAACATTCTGCTCGCGCTCGGCATTATGGCGACGGCGTGGGCACCCGGATACTGGAGCGTGGTCGTCACGCTTGCGCTCGCCGGAATCGGCGAAGGGATCCTCGAGGGATTGCTGACACCCTATTTGCAGGAATGTCATCCGGTGGAGCCGACCCGCTATATGAATATCGGGCAGGCGTTTTCCCCCGGCGGAATGCTGCTGATGGTGATTCTCGCCGCCGTGCTGCCGCGCTACGGGGCGACCTGGCGCACATTGGTCTTGATCTGCGGACTTCTGACGCTGATCCCGGGGATATTGCTACTGTTTCCCCGCGCCGGAGCCCCTGCCCGGGATCCGGCGGACGTGCTGAATTTCAGCCAAGTGAGCGGTCAATTCTGGTCCGTCGTGAAAAAAATGCGTTTCTGGTGGTTTTTTCTCGCAATGTTTTTTACCGGCGTCGGAGAATTCTGCATCACTTTTTGGATCGCGAGTTTCCTCCAACTGGAATTTCAGGCGGGCGCAATGTTGAGCGCGTTTTCCGTCGGAACGTGGTGTTTCGCGATGTTCTGCGGCAGACTCGGTTTCGGGGCGTGGGTGCAGGAGAGAAAACTCTACAAGGCGTTGCTCTTTTTCGGGCTCGTCACCGTGCTGTTGACGCCGCTGATCCCGCTGGCGGCGGCGACTTGCTTCAAAGGAACCGCGCTCGTCGTCATATTTCTCCTGCTCGCACTCTGTGGTCTTACGGTAGCGCCCTTTTGGGTCAGCGTACAAAGTTACTGCACGCTGTGTATGCCCGATGACGACCCGACGATGATCTTCATTTTGTTGAGTTGCGCCGGGATCCCCGGTTGCGGATTCGCCGCATGGTGTATGGGCATACTGGGGGATCACATCGGGTTGACGGCATCTTTTCTTCTGACCCCGGCAAGTTATCTGTTGATGCTGCTGCTCATCGCGTTTCAGCACGTCCCGAAGAAAAACTGATTTCACCATAAAAGTTCTGTTTTTGGAGAATGCACGATGTGGAAATACATTATTGCGGTCTGGATGCTTTCCTGCATCGGGATCAATGCGGCGGAAATCGTTTCCCGGGATGACGTTGCCTATCTTGAAAAATTGACGCAAGACGTCGGCGCCGCTTCCCGCGTTGAGCCGGGAGCGA
>JAKSOF010000005.1 GCA_024405735.1 Victivallaceae bacterium
ATATAATCAGCCGCTTTAACACGGTCGATTAACAAAAGTTTGAAAAATTCTATGCCAACACCGCTTTTTTCATTGTAGTGGCTTGATAATGACGTCAAGTGGGAGTACATTGAGTCAGAGGTACTGATGGGAGTTCCCCCTATGGTTCCCCCTATTTTTACTTTTACAGTCGGAAAAGGTCGAAAAAAGGACTCTTGATCGAGGGCATAAAAAAAGATCGGTTTGTGCTCAAACCGACCTCAAAAAGCGATGGTGCGCTCGCAGGGACTCGAACCCTGGACCCAATGATTAAGAGTCATTTGCTCTACCGACTGAGCTACGAGCGCTTGATTGTCTTATAATATATTGCCGTTTTTGGTATTTGTCAATACTTTTTTGTGGCTTTATGCAAGCAAAACGCCGTTTTTCCGCAAAAAGTCTTTCAATTCACGAATGTCGATCAGATGGAAGTGAAAAACCGACGCCGCTAAAAGCACGTCCGCGCCCGCTTCCGCCGCCGCGAGAAAATGCTCCATCGTCCCGGCGCCGCCGGAGGCGATCAACGTCACATCCTCCGGACAGACCCGCCGGAGTTCTTTCAGCAGTTTCACGTCGTAACCGTTTTTCGTACCGTCGTCGGCGCGGCTCGTCGGCAGGATCGTTTTGACCCCGCGTTTCACCATCCGCACGGCGAAGTCCAAAACATCGCACCCTGTTGCGGTACGCCCGCCGTCAATGAAAATTTCATAGCCGGAGGGCAGATCGTGATTGACGTCGACGTCGATCGCCAGCACGACGCGCTCCGCGCCGAACTTCGCGATCAATTCGCTGATAAATTCAGGATCGCGGAATGCGGCGCTGCTGATCGAGACCTGATCCGCACCCGCATTCAAAACGGCTTCCGCCCCCGCCAGATCGGCGATCCCGCCGCCGACGGTAAACGGCACCGTGCAGACTTTTGCGACTTTTTCGACGACTTCGACGAGCGTACGGCGTTTTTCCACCGTCGCCGTGATGTCGAGCAACGCCAGGCAATCCGCCCCCGTTTTGCAATACGCTTGCGCGCAGGCGACCGGGTCGCCCGCATCCGCGATGTCGACGAATTTGACACCTTTGACCACCCTGCCCTCGCGCATATCGAGGCAGGGCATGATTTTAACCGGACGGCGATTCATCGCAAAACTCTTACTTGCGGACCGCAGGCACGTCTTTGATGATGTCCTGAACCCACTCCACGTTGGGGAAGTGGTCGAGGTAATAACTGACGATCAAAGTCTGCAAGCCCTTGACGCCGTATTCCCAGTCGAGCACCCCGTCGCCGAGTTCGCGGCGGACGTTGCTCTGGTCGAAAACGATATCCGACGAGAAATAGGGGAAAAGGTCGCCGACGAAACGCTCCATCAAACTGCCGTTTGCCGATTCGCGTTCTTCCTCCTTGCCGACCGAAAGCCCCGAAAGACGCAACACGCGGCAGACGGTATCCTCGATCTGACGGGTCGTGATCGGGCTGTCGCCGGTGATATGATATGCCTGATTATTGACCGGCTTCTGGAAAAGCGCGGTGATCGCTTCCGCGACATAGTCGATCGGCACGAAATAGACGTGCTCGGAGGGTTCCGCCGCGAAGTGGATCGACATATCCACCCATTCGCGGGGATCGACCTTCTTTTTGGAGCACTGATGGCTCTTGAGTTTGCCGAGAAATTCAAGCAGACGGTAAAACGCCAGCGGCTTGCGGATGCGGCCGTCGGAGCGGCGGCCGGTGACGATGCCGGGGCGGTAGACCGAGAAAGGAATGCCGCTCTGACGCACGAGCATTTCCGCCTTGAATTTGCTCTCTTCATAGGGGTTGTTGAAGCCGTTGTCGACCGGATGATTCTCCATCGCGGTACCGATGAGTTTGCCGGCGATGTAGGCGGTGCCGACGTAATGGAATTCCTTGACTTTGAGCAACTGCGCGAGTTTGACGATATTCTGCGTGCCGTTGTAGTTGATGCGGAAAGTCTTGCCGGTCGGGTCCTTGCCGAGGTTGACGTCGGCGGCGCAATGGAAAACGCTGTCGATGCCGGCGAGCTTGGGATCTTTTGCCATTTCTTCGGGATCGAGGGTCACGACATCGCCGGAAACCACTTTGACGTGCTCCAGCACCATCGGAGCGGCTTCGGGGATCCCCTCAAAGCGGCATTCGTCCTCGATGATCTCCTTCACGCGGTCTTCGGCGGTTCTCACCGAATTCCCGCGGGCGAGACAGACGAATTCGTATTCCCCTTTTCTCGCACGCGTCAAACCGACGACGACGGCACTGCCCACCAACCCGGTGATACCAGTCAAAAAGACTTTAGTCATAGCTTCTGAATCCTTTTATTGTTTAGAGGTTTCTGCCAACTGATATATGGTCAATGGTTTAATATATCATAGGTATCAAAGAAAAGCAAATATTCTTTTCTCTTTCAATGGGAAAGAGACGTTTTCAAGCGGCTTTTTCTTGACTTTTTCCTCTTCAAAAGCTATATTTTTATAATTATTGAATAAAAATCACTCAAAGACGGTGTTATGAGATTTCTTTTTTCCGTATTTTTCATCGCTTTTCTTTTACTGACAGGTTGCTCCGAACGCCGTGAGAGCGTCAAGTCGGTCGCCGTCGGGATCGCTCCCATTGCCGCGCTGACAAGCGAGATCGCGGGGCGGGAATACCGCGTCGTCACATTACTGCCGGAAGGGAAAAATCCCCACGACTACACGCCGGGGATGCGCGAACTTGCCGCCGCCTCGAAATGCCGGATCTTTTTTACGACGAAACTTCCGTTTGAAGCGCGCCTTGTCCACGCTTTCCCCGAAACGACGCGCGTCGTCGACATTTCAAGAAATCTGCAACTTCGTCCGCTCGACGTGCCGCATCATCACGATCACGGCGGACACCATCACGATCACGAAACGGGCGATCCCCACGTCTGGCTTTCGCTCGACTTCGACATCATCATCACGCAGACGATTTGCGACGAATTATGCGCGGCTTTCCCCGAGGATGCGGCGCAATTTCAGCGCAACGCCAAAATTTTACAACAGCGGCTTGCCGACAAAAAACGGCAGTTGACGGCAAAACTCGCCCCCTGCCGCGGCAGGGAATTTTTCGTCTATCACGGCGCATTCGGTTATTTCGCCGACACCTTTCACTTGAAGCAGATCTCCGTCGAAGTCAACGGCAGGGAGAGCGACCCCGCGCATTTCGCCGAAATCACCGCCAAAATGAAAACGCAAAATCATCCCGTCCTTTTCGTCCAAAAGGAATTTTCCCCGACCATCGCCGACGCGCTCCGGCAGAATTGCGGTGCGACGCTGGTCGAAGCCGATCCGCTCGGAGCGGACCTTTGGCAACTTTTCGACACGCTCGCCGATGCGGTCGCCCAACCGGAAAAAGCGCAATGAAACAAGACGTCATCATCGCCCTCGACCGTGTGAGTTTCCGCTACGAGGCGACCAGCCCCGTACTGGAAAATGTCACTTTTTCGGTGCAACGCAATCAGTCCGGCTGTATCGTCGGACCCAACGGCGGCGGCAAAAGCACACTTTTGAAACTTTTGCTCGGACTTTTGCCGCCGACGTCGGGCGAGATCCGGCTTTTCGGCAAAGCCCCCCGCGAATCGCGGATCAAAGTCGGTTATATGCCGCAATACCATTTGCTTGACGGCGCATTTCCCGTGACCGTCGCCGAAGTCGTCAAAATGGGAAGGCTCGGCATTTCCGCCCCCAAAAAAGAAGAAAAAGCATCTCTTGCGCGCGTGATGGAGGAAATGGAAATTTCTTCTCTGGCGCAACGCTCCTTTGCTTCGCTTTCCGGCGGTCAGCGGCAACGTGTCCTCATCGCCCGCGCGCTGGCGTGCGAGCCGGAATTGCTTTTGCTCGACGAACCGACCGCCAACATCGACCCCGGCGCGGAGGAGAAATTCTACACGGTGCTCGACACTTTGCGCAAACGCATGACCGTATTGACCGTGTCGCACGACCTCGGTTTCGTCAACCGCGAAACTGATCTCATCATCTGCGTCAACAAATTTGTGACGCTTCATCAGGCGGCGGATTTCACGGCGGAAAACGCCAATCAGATCTATCATCACGAAGTCAGCCTTATTCAGCACGACCACGATTGTTTCTGCCACTGTCAGCACGGGGAGCACCATCGATGAATAGTTTCTGCGAACTTTTGAGTTTCGGATTTCTGCGCAACGCGCTTCTCGTCGGAGTCCTGACCGCCCCCGCGCTCGGCGTGATCGGCACTTTGGTCGTCACCAAGCGCATTTCCTCGCTCGCGGGAGCAAGCGCCCACGCCGCGCTCGGAGGAATGGGCATCGCGCTTTATCTGGAGCGCGTCTGCCATCTGGCTTTCATCTCGCCGATGCACGGAGCGATTTTCGGCGCCGTCGGCGCGGCGATGATCGTCGGCATCATTTCCTTGCGCGCCAGGGAGCGCGAAGACACCGTGATCGGCGTCGTCTGGGCGATCGGGATGTCGGCGGGATTGCTCTTTCTCGCACGCACGCCCGGCTATGTCGACTGGCAGGGATACCTTTTCGGCAACATTCTGCTGATCTCGCAGACGGATTTCCTGTGGATGGGGATACTGGATTGCGTCATCCTCATCCCCGCGGTGATCTGCTACCGCAGGATCGTCGCGTACTTTTTCGACCCCGAATTCGCGGCGTTGCGGGGCATCAGAGGGTCGGCGTGCTATCTCTCGATCCTCGCGCTGACCGCGCTGACGATCGTTCTGCTCATCCATCTGGTCGGCATCATCCTCGTCATCGCACTGCTGACGCTTCCGGCGGCGACCGCCGGATGTTTCGCCCGCCATTTGAATACGATGATGGTCGCGGCGGCGGTCCTCTCGATGCTCTTTGTCGCCGTCGGCGTCGTCGCAAGTTTCTTTTTGTTGCTGCCGACGGGACCCGTGATCGTCGTCACGGCGGGGATCGCCTATCTCGGTGCGCTGATCTTACGGCACTTTTTGCGCTAACGCTTGCGCAGATCACTCATGGGAAGCGGCGAAAACGTCGCTTTTTTGGCGGTGCGCCGCGCCGGATCGACCGAAATGTACTTGTAGAAGTTGAATGTGAAATCGCCCGGCACGTAATTTTCCAGCCATTCGTGGCATAAGATCCACGAGATCGGGAATCCCTCCAGGATGCACGGGCATTTTTCCGCGAGATAACGCGCCATTTTTTCGTACTTCAAGTTTCTTTCCGGCGAATCGGGCATCGGCAGGATCTCCTCGTACATCCGGTCGAAAACGGGATCGGAGTAACCGGTGCGGTTGCAACTGTCGCGGTTTTTGGAATAAAAAAGCTGAAAGAAATTTTCCGCATCGGGGTAATCTCCGATCCACGACATCCGGAAAAGCTGCATCTGGTGATGACGTATTTTTTCGTAAAAGCGGGCGATGTTGTTGAGCACCGGCGTCGTCCTGATCCCGATTTTCCAGAAATCGTCGGCGGTGATCTCCCCCAATTGCCGCTGAAGCGTACTGTTGCCGAAAAAATCCAGCGTCAGCGTGAGATGCTCCCCCGTCGCCGGGTCGATGCCGTCGGGAAATCCGGCGCGGGCGAGATACTTTTTCGCAAGTTCATAATCATCGGCAGCAAAGGGATTGCGGTATTCCTTTTCATACCCCCCCGTCCCCGGCGGCAGGATCGTCTGCGCCGCCATCATCTGACCGCTGTAGTGCTCGCACCGCCGCCGGACGTTGTAGGCAAGGCTCAACGCTTTGCGCAAATCGGGATTCCCGGCAAAAAATTCGTTATGGAAATTAAATCCGACGTAGCGTATCTCGAAATCCGGTATCCGTATCAAACGGATGCCGCGCGTTTTCAAAACGGGGGAAAGATCCCCTCCCATTGCGAGATCGTTGTTTTCCTGATCGAGCAGATTGATGTCGATCTCACCTTGCAAAAACAAAAGCCACGAACTCATCGGCTGGCGCACCTGCCGGATCTCGATGCGGTCGGCAAGCGGCAGCGGACGTTTCCGGTCGCCGGGAGACTCCGCGCCGGTAAAATATTCCGTCCGGTAATCCCCGTTGCGGACGAGGTCGATCGAATAATTGGGGATCCACTTTTCCAGACGGAACGCGCCCGAACCCACCGGATGACGCGCGAAATCGGCACCGTATTTCTCCACCGCGCGGCGCGAAACGACTCCCGTATTGGGCATCGCCAGAAGATAGAGGAAACGCGGGTCGCTCCGCGTCAGCAAAATGGAAAAATGACGTTCGTCGGTGATTTTGATGCCGGGGAAATCGCGGTCGTAACAGGAAAAGTCCCCCGGCGCGAGGTTTTGCGTCGCCGCGCGGAATTCGTCGATCCCGACGATCTTGGAGCGGAATATCCAGAAAAGCGGGCTGTGCGTCCGCGCGTCGGCGATCCGCAAAACGGCAAAACGCACATCGTATGCCGTGATGCGGCGTTTTTCCCGCGGCAACGGGTCGCCGGGATCGTCGGCAAAATAGAGGTCGTCGCGCAACGTGAAATCGTAACGGGTGAAATCGGCGTTGCTTTCCGGCATTTTAGCAAGCATCGCCGGTTTCAAAACATAGGGGCGCGCCAGATAGTCGTACTCCACAAGCGTGTCAAAAAGCGCGCCGACGAGGTTCCGGCTGGCGAGATCGTCCGCCAGAGCCGGATCGAGCGTTTTGACTTTGCCCCCCGTCGGAGTGCGGATCACGCGCTCTTCGCCGCCGACCGTCAATGCGATCACGGCAAAAAACGCGGCAAAAAAGCGGCGGAAACTCATTTTGCCGTGACTTCCGCAAAGCGCGCGCGGCAATCGCGGTAAAGTTTCACCATTTCCGCGCGCGGAGCGTAGTTGACGACTTCAAAGGAGGCGCGCACGATGCGGCGCGCCGCCGCGAGATCATCGACGGCTTTCGCCGCGATCGCCTGTCCGAGCAGATTGCCGGCCGCCGTCGCTTCGACGGGGCCCGCGATGACGGGCAGATCCATCGCATCGCTCGTCAACTGCATCAGAAGACGGTCGCGCGTCCCGCCGCCGACGACGTTGAAAGCGGCGTACCGGACGTTGCGCAACTTGCCGAGCGTTTCAAGTTTCCCGGCGAAGTAGAGCGCGAGCGAATCGTAGATCGTGCGCAAAATGTCACCGTCGCTTTCGGGCACGGCTTGTCCGGTGCGGCGGCAGAAATCCTGAATGCGTTTCGGCATATCGCCCGGCGCGGCAAACGTGGCGTCGTTGGGGTTGACGAAACTCCGGCAGGGCGTTGCCGCAAGCGCCATTTTTTCCATATCGGCAAAGGAAAGATTTTTGCCCGCTTCATTCCAGACGCGGCGGGTCTCCTGAAAGAGCCAGCTGCCCATAATGTTGGTCAAAAAGCGGATCTTGCCGTCCAGTCCGCCCTCGTTGGTGAAACTTTCACACCGGCAGTTTTCCGAAATTTCCGGTTCGGAGATCTCTGCGCCGAGCAATGCCCACGTCCCGGCGCTCAAGTACGCCCAGTCGCCCGATTCCGGCGCGGGGACCGCCGCCACCGCGCTCGCGGTGTCGTGCGACCCGACTTTGAAAATCGGCAGTTTCCGGCAGTTGCATTCCTTGGCGACCTCATCGCTCAAACAGCCGCCGACCGTACAGGGACGAACGATTTTCGGAAAAATCGAACGCGGCAAATTCAATTCGTCGATCAATTTCCAATGCCAGTCGCGCGTCGCGGGGTCGAGCAATTCGGTCGTCGAGCAATGGGTGTACTCCGCCGTGAAATCGCCGCCGAGCGCGAGCGCGAGCGCATCGGGGATCGGCAAAAACACGCTGTTTTCAAAATCTTCGGGATGCTCCGTCTGATGGGCGACCAGTTGAAAGAGCGTGTTGATCGTCATATGCTGGATCCCGGTCGCCTGATAAAGCGATCGAAGCGTCGTCGACTGCAACACCTTTTCGGCGGCGGCAAGCGTGCGTTCGTCGCGGTAGTTGTAGGGAAGCCGCTTCATCTCGTGCGTGTCAACGTCAAAGAGCACGTAATCGACGCCCCAGGTGTCGATCGCGATGCCTTCGATGTCGGGATCGCTTGCCAACGCTTTTTTGAGTCCCGCTTTCAACTCGGAAACAAGTCGCGGATAATCCCACGTGAAAGCGTTGTCCACCTTGACCGGGCCGTTGGGGAAGCGGTGAACTTCGCGCAATTCCAGTTTGCCGTTGTCCAGAGTGCCGATGATGCCGCGCCCGCTGGAGGCGCCGAGGTCGAATGCGAGAAATTTGTGCATAAGTGATTTTCCTTTATGATTGCCTGGTTCGTTCCACAAGAGTGCGATAAGATAATTTGCCGCCGAAAAGATCGAGCGCGGAGCCGACGGTATAGTGGATGCGTCCCCTTCCGGAAGTTTCGATTTTTTCGATGTCGGCGATACTGCGGATGCCGCCCGCGTAAACGCAGTCAAGCGGGGAATTCTGTGCGAGAAAGGCGACGAGCGTTTCATCGATCCCGGCACATTTGCCCTCCACGTCGACGGCGTGGATCAGAAATTCGCAGGCGAAATTTCCGAGTTCCGCGAGCAATTCCGGAGTAAGACTCCAACGGGTGAATTTCTGCCAGCGGTCGGTGACGATCCAATACTTCCCGTCGCGCAAGCGGCAGGAAAGGTCGAGCACGAGATGCGCTTTGCCGACGGCGCGGAAAATTTCCTGAAGTTTTTCGCGTTTCAATTCGCCGTCGGAAAAGATGAAACTTGTCACGATCACCTGCGATGCGCCGGCATCGAGAAAGATCCCGGCGTTGTCCGCCGTAATGCCGCCGCCCGCCTGCAATCCGCCGGGATAAGCGCGCAACGCAGCAAGCGCGGCGCTCTCATTGCCCTTGCCGAGCATAATGACATGCCCGCCCGTCAAACCGTCGCGGCGGTAAAGTTCCGCATAATATTCCGGCGGAGAAGCGGCGACGAAATTCGTCGTCACTTCCCCCGTGTCGCGCAAGGTGGAGCCGACGATCTGCTTGACACAGCCGTCGTGCAAGTCGATACAGGGGCGGAATTCGGCGCGTTTCACCGTATTTCCTCCGTTTCCGGCAGAAGTTCGCGCGGCGGACGGCTCAACACCTCGCCGAGCAACGAATGATCTTTTTCAGCATCCAGCGTGAAAACGCCACCCGCCTTGCGCAACTCGCGGTTCGCCCAGCGGTAGGAAGCAAGATATTCCTGCATCGGGCTGTGGAGCAACGCGCCGCGCCCTCCCCGGTCAAGATGCGACGGATCATCGCAAAGCGCCGTCGAAACGCCGCCGAGGAGGAAATCCCCCTGCGTCCGGCGGATGCGGCGGCGCAATTCCCGGCGCCACGCTCCGGAAAGCGGACACCCGGGGATGGTTTCCGCCTGCGATCGCGGCGCAAACGATTGATCGCTTGCGCTTTTCCACGCGACGAGCGTGTTGAAGCGCCACGGGCGTTTTTCCGATTCGACGCCCTCGTCGTAACGCAATACCTGGCGAAACAAATGCAATCCCTTTTCGTCGCGGACAAGGGAAAATTCCGCGCTGACGCCCGTCATCGCGCTTGCGGCGTCGTGCCGCCAGACGTCGAATCCGGTCTGATATTCGACCGACACGCCATCGGAAAAATCGACGCGCAAAAGAAGCGGCAACTTTTTGCCATGGTAAATTTCCCCCTGCTCCGCCGCTGAAAATTTTTCCGGGCCGTTTTCGCCCAGCAAAAGGAGCGACACCTGACTCCCGTCACCCGGAAAAAAAAGTTCCTCCAGCGCGAGATCGCCGACTCTGCCGAAGTGAAGCGCCGCGACGTCGGTCGAAAAATCCAGCGCGCCGTCGCCGCACTCCAATGTGCGCTTGACCTCATATTCACAGCCGAAAGGCAATACGCACACCGTGTCGATGCCGCAGAGGAAATTCGCCTCTTCGCGGTGGACGCGGAATTTCTTATCCAATGCGCCCAGTTCGGTGAATTTGCCGCAACACACCCTGCCGACGGCAAGGCGTTCAACGCCGTCGACGGCGAGCGAGTAGATATATTTTCCGGTGGATTTCGCCGTCAGCGCGAAATTTTTTCCGGCAATGGTATAACTTTTTGCCACAACTACAGCACTTTCATCATCTCATCGGCGGAAACGCGGGCAAAGGGGCGCAAATTCCCCGCCGGATGGCCGACGGGAAAAAGCACGTCGACGTACCACGGCGCCTGAACCTGAAGAATTTCGGCGGCGCGCACCGTGTCGAAGGCGGCGACCCAGCAACTGCCGAGTTTTTCCGCCGTCACGGCGAGCGCGAAATGCTCCGCCGCGATCGCCAGGTCGATCTCGCCGATACTGCGGGAATCGTTTTCGTTGAGACGCCACGCCGCATCGCGGTTGACGAGCCCCGCGACGACGACGGGCGCATCGAGGATCGACGGCTGTACCGTCACGCTGTGAAGTTGCCGGATCAACTCGGGATTTTCGATCCAGAGGAAACGGTAAGGCTGACGGTTGCACGCCGACGGCGCGGCGGCGACGCATTGCGCGATGCGCGCACGCGCTTCGGCGGAAACCGGTTCGGCGGTAAACTGACGCACGCTCCGGCGCGCGGAAATCACATCATAAAAATCCATCGGAAAACTCCTTTTGCGAATGATCGTTTCATCTTTGATGAAATCTACTCCGCCAAGCGGGAAAAAGCAAGTGCTTTCCGTAAAAAAAGCCGCTTTTTCTCATTTGAAAATGAAAAAAGCGGCATTGCAGAGAAAAACGGTGATTACTTTTCGGCAAGCAAGTTTTCGAGCAAGTTGATCGTCTTGATGGCGGCGCCGCGGTGGACGCCGATCGCGGCGGCGGCTTTTTCGCCCAGTTCGCGCCGCTTTTCCGGCGAAGAAACGAGCGTGTCAAGCACCCCTGTCAATTCCGCATCTTTTGCCACCGTTGCGACGGCTCCGGCATCCTTCAATATCTGCAGAATAAAGCGGAAATTGCGCAACACGCTTCCGGTGACGATCGGTTTGCCGAGCAATGCCGGCTCGATCAGGTTGTGCCCCTCGTCCTGTCCGGCAAGACTTTTGCCCATGATGACGATGTCCGCCGCCGCGAGGAAGCGGAACATTTCCCCCGTCGTATCGGCGATCAGCGCGTCGACCGGCTCTTCCGCGCACGAAGCATTGCTCCGGCGGACAAAGGAGAGATTGCATTCCGTCAAAATGGCGGCAATGTCGGCGCCGCGCTCCGCGTGCCGCGGCACGATGACAAGTTTCAAGGAATGATGCCGCTTTTTCAATTCGAGGAAACTGCGGGAAATCAACGCTTCTTCGCCGGGATGGGTGCTCGCCGCCAACAGCACGATGCGTTTTCCGCTGCCGAAATAGGCGTCGAGGTCGGCGGCTTCGAGATTTTCCGGCGGCGTCTGATCGAATTTCAGATTGCCGCTCACGACGACGTTGGCACGCGGTGCGACCGCGCGGTAACGCGCGGCGTCGGCTTCGCTTTGCACCGAGATCAGATCAAGCATTTCCAGTATCGGCGCAAAAAATGTGCGCGCCCGGCGGTAGCCGCGCGACGAATGGTCGCTCATTCTGCCGTTGACGACGGCGACCGGAATACGTCTCTTGTGCGCCTCGGCGATCATATTGGGCCACAATTCCGTTTCAAAGATCACCAGCATCGACGGTTGCAACACGTTAAAAGTGCGCCGCACCATCCACCAGAAATCGATCGGGCAGAAGATCACCGCGCAATTTTCCGGAGCCTTGCTCCGTGCCAGTTCCTGCCCCGTCGTCGTCGTCGTCGAGATGACGAATTTGCGTTCGGGATGGGATTTCCGGTAGCGGTCGATCAGCGAAAGCGCGACGACGCTCTCACCGACGCTGACGGCGTGGATCCAGATCGCGCCGTGAAAGGCTTTCAGTTCTTCGATCCGCCGGGGCGTGAATCTGCCGAAACGCTCGGCAAAAGTCTCTTTCCAGCCGCCGCGGTTGCGGTATTTGCAGAGGACGCCGGGAAGGAAAAAGAGAAAACCCACCGGCATCAGCAAGTTGTATATCAAACGCCAAAACATCGTATTTCCCCCCGGTCAATCGGAAAAATGATTTTCAATATAGTTGACCGCCGTTTCGAGATCCGGCAATATCTTGGTGCAGAAACGCGCCATCCACGGACTGCAATCCGCAAAGGCGAGCGGTGAAAACGCGACGACGAATTTGCCGAGATCGTGCGCCGCATAAAAGACTTCCATACTCGTGCCGATGCTCGGACGGTTGTAGTTGACCAGCACGATGTCGGCTTCGCGCACGTCGCGCAAATCGAATTCGACGATCTCGTTGGCGCTGTCGACCTGCCGGTCGACGAATTTGCGCCGCATCGGGTCAAGCAGCAAAAAACGTCCGGCAAGCCGGGATTTCACCCATTCGCGCCAGTCGCGCGCAACGCCGGGCTGTTCGTCCATGATCGGACCGGAAAGATATATTTTCATTTTGCCAAATCCTTAAAGATCAATTAATTCCGGAGCGTGTTTCTGCAACAACTCCTCGGCGAGTTTCATCGGCTCGTCGTCGTCCGTCGCCCGGAGCGCCCGTTCGACCAGTTGCTCCGCATCAAACATACTGACGCTCCGGATCGCGCGGCGCACCAGCGGGATCGCCGGAGACGCCATACTCAATTCCTGGATCCCCATTCCGACGAGCAGCAACGCCGCCGCCGGATCCGCCGCCATCTGCCCGCAGACGGCAACGGGGATCCCCTTGCGCTCGGCGCACTCCACACAATGGCGGATCAGCCGCAGAACCGCCGGAGAAGCCGCCCGGTTCAGGTAGGAAACCCTTTCATTGAGACGGTCGATCGCCATCGTGTACTGGACAAGGTCGTTGGTGCCGATGCTGAAAAAATCGACGTATTCGGCGAGATCTCCGGCGGACAACGCCGCGGCGGGAGTCTCGATCATCGCGCCGAAAAGGACGCGCGAACTGAATTCCAGATTCTCCTGCGCCAACTGGTTTTGCACCTGCCGTATCAACTCGCGGCATTCGATCAATTCCTGGACACTGCTGACCATCGGCACCATGACGCGCAGATCGCCGGAGACCCCGGCGCGGAAAAGCGCGCGCAACTGGGTCGTAAAAAGATCGCGTCTTTCGTAAAGACAAAGCCGTATCCCGCGCAGTCCGAGGGCGGGATTGACTTCGGTGAAGCGGTAGACATTGCCGGAAACTTTGTCGGCGCCGATGTCCAACGTGCGGATCGTCACCGGACGCTCCCCCGCGGAAATCAGCAGTTCGCGGTAGCACTTGTACTGCGCTTCCTCGTCAGGAAGTCCGTTCTGCTCCATAAACATGAATTCGGTACGAAACAGTCCAATGCCGTAGGCTCCCATTTTGCTCGCCTCGGCGTATTGTCCGGCGGCATCGATGTTGGCGGCAAGTTCCACCTTGAAACCGTCCGTCGTTTCGGGGGTCAATTCCGTTTCCCTGCCCAATTCGTCGATCAGTTTCCCGGCGGCGGCGGCTTTGAGCCGGTACGCCTCCTCGGTACGCGCATCGGGGTTGACGATCAGCCGCCCCGCGACGCCGTCGATGATGACGATGTCGTTGGAACGCAACTTGTCAAAAACTTCGTGCGGCAAACCGGAAACGGCGGGCAGACGCATCGACCGCGCCAGGATCGCGGCGTGACTGGTCGCACTGCCTGTTTCCACCGCGAAACCGAGTACCTTGGTGCAATCCAACTGGACGGTTTCCGACGGCGTCAAAGCGTCGGCGACGATGATCCGGCGGTCGTCAAGACTGGGACGGGCGACCTCTTCCTCGGTCAGATTCGCCATCACGCGTCCCGTGACGTCGCGCAGATCGGCGGCGCGCTCCTGCAAATAGGGGTCGGGGATCGCGCTGAAAACGCCGATGAAATGCTCGGTACTGCGGGAAATGGCAAATTCGGCGGAATTTTTTTCCTCGCGGATATGCTTCTCGATGTCCGTCAACAGCATACGGTCGTCGAGCAAGAGCAAATGGGCGTCGAAAATCCCCGATTCCTCGGCGGAAAGTTTGGCGCCGAGCGTCGAACGCAACTCCTGCAACTGTTTGCGGGTGGTTTCCAGTGCGGCATGGAGCCGGCTGATCTCGCTTTCGACTTTTTCCTCGGGGATCGTACTCGCATTGGGCTCGGCGAGGCGGTTGAGCCGCTGAATGCGCAGAACCCTGCCGATCGCGATCCCGGGAGAGATCGCGATCACTTTGATATTCTGCATCAAAGAACCCATTGCATCACCAACGTCAAATCGTTATTCCTGAAAACTTTGCGAAAAAAATTCCGTGATCGCCGCAACGGCTTCCGGCGCGTCTTCGCCCTCAGCGCAAAGGAGCAAATCCGTGCCCTGCGTCGCCGCCAGCACCAGAAGGGAAAGGATACTGCGGCAATCGGCGGGCTCGTCCGGATCTTCCGGACGGCAAAGCGAGATTTTGGAGCGGTACTTGGAAGCCAGTTGCACCAGCATCGCGGCGGGTCGGCCGTGCAATCCCAAAGGACTGGAAACCGTCACTTGTGCATTGCATTTTGTCTGAGCCATCTTGAAATCCCGTCGTTTGCAGTTAAAAAAGCCGGGGGAACACTTCTCCCGGTCACTTATATAATATACACTCAAAAACGCTAAAAATCAAACATTTCCCGGATTTGAGCGGTTCCGCCGGGGGCGTTTCACGCGGCATTCAAACGGACGGATTTCCCGTTTTCTCCAAAAATGTTTGCGCTTCCGGAGCCGGGATTATTTTTTCGTCCAATCGCGGATGATCGCGGAATCGCTGAAAGGATGGCGGATATGATCGATTTCCTGATAATTTTCGTGTCCCTTGCCCGCGATGAGGATGAAATCACCCTTTTCCGCGATGCCGAGGGCGTATTCGATCGCGGCGCGGCGGTCTGCGATGCGCCGGAAATCAAAATTTTCCGGAATACCGGCAACGATCTCATCCAGAATGCTTTCGGGATTTTCGGTACGGGGATTGTCGCTGGTGACGACGGCGAAATCGCTGTTTCCGGCGACGACGCGCCCCATTCGCGGGCGTTTGGTGCGGTCGCGGTCGCCCCCCGCCCCGAAAACCACGATCAACCGTTTGCCGCCGAGCCGACGCAAAATGTCAAGCACGTTTTTCAGCGCATCGTCGGTATGGGCGTAATCGACAAAGGCAACGGCGCCGTTGGGAAGATCGTACCGCTCCAGCCGCCCCGGCGCCATCACGCAGTTGGCGGCGGCGGCAAGCAAAATCCCGTCGCCGATGCCGAGCGCGCGCGCCGCAAGCAATGCTCCGGCAAGATTATAAATGTTGTGCAAGCCGATCAGCGGCGTCGATACGGCAAGGCGCGCCGTGCCGGACGAAAGGACAAAACGCGAACCGTCGGGACGCAATTCGACGTCGCTGATCCGCCACGCGGCATCGGGGGATCTCCCGAAGGAAAGCGTCGATCGAAGCGCCGCCAACTCCCGGCAAAGCCGCGCACCATAGGGATCGTCAACGTTGATGACGGCGCATCCATCCGGCACGAGATATTCGGTAAAAAGCCGCTTTTTCGCCGCAAAATAATTTTCCATATCCTTATGATAATCAAGGTGATCGCCAGTCAGATTGGTAAAAACGGCGACTTTGATCCCAAGGCCCGCCAGACGGCGTTGATCGAGCGAATGACTGGAAACTTCCATCGCGGCAAAGTCAAGACCGTTTTGCTTCATTTTTTGCAACAGCGAGAAAAATTCTCCGGCGGCGGGCGTCGTCGCATTGGCGGCAGTGCGTTCTTTGCCGTCGTCCGTTTCGATTGTGGAAACCATTCCGCAACGGCGGTGCGCCGTCGTCAGAATATGCCGTAAAAAATATGCGGTGCTCGTTTTCCCGTTCGTCCCCGTAACGCCGATCACATCGAGCGTTTCGTCCGGGAAACCGCAATGCGCCCTCTCCAACCGGGAATACGCCGCCGCCGCATCGCGCACCCGGATCATCGTGACACCGGATACGGCCGTTGCGGCGGATTCGCAGAGGATCACCTTTGCGCCCTTTTCTATGGCAACGGGAATGAATTTCGCGGCATCGACGTTGACGCCGCGAATAGCGGCAAAAAGCGCGCCCGGCGTAACGGTCCGCGAATCGCAACAGATCTTTTCCGGCAACGCGATTTGCGCCGTTTCGGGATGGACGACGAGATCGCCGAGGAGAGAAAGGATCGTTTTCAACGCGCTTCCTCAGGGATGAGTTTTTCCAGCGCCGTGCCGCGCGACCCCTTTAAAAAGACGAGATCGCCCGAGTTGAGATACTCTTTCAAAGAAAAACGGACGCTGTCGGCGAAATGGACCGGAGCGGGACTTCCGGCAAATTCCGCGCCGACCGTGATGATGCGCGCACGCGGGAAAAGCGTTTTCGCCAACTCCAGCGTTTCGCGGTGGGCATCAACGGAAACGCTTCCCAACTCGCGCATTCCGCCGAGGACGATCACAAGATGCGCTTCGTCCGGACGGGTCTGGAACAACTGCGTCAATGTCGCTTTCATACTCGCGGGATTGGCGTTGTAAGCATCGTTGAGATAGGTGATGCCGTCAAGTTGAGTGCGCTTCATCCGCATCCCCGGCAACTGCGTCAGCGGCAACGCTTTGGCAATGACGGAAGCGTCAATGCCGCAACTCCACGCGGCGGCGGCGGCGGCGGCGGCATTCAACGCCTGATGCGCTCCGCCGAGATGCCACGCGATCTCAAATTTTCCGCCGTCGGGGAAATGCAGACAAAAGCGGCTTTCCGTCAAATCTCCGCCGAGATATTCCGAATAAAAATCGCAGCTTGCATCGTTTCCGAACCAGATGATTTTTTTATCTTTGCACGCCGCGGCGAGCACCTCGCGCTCGGGAGCAAGCGCAGGAAGCACGACCGTCCCGGTTTCCGGCAGTCCGGAAATGATCGACGCCTTTTCCCGGGCGACCCCCGCAAGGTCGATCAGTTTTTCCAGATGACACGGCGCGATCGAGTTGACGACCGCGACATCGGGAGTTGCCGTCAAACTCAACGGCGCGATCTCCCCCGGAGAACTTGTCCCCATTTCGATGACGGCGTAGCGATGACGCTCCGTCAGACGGAAAAGATTTTGCGGCACCCCGATCTGATTATTGGTATTTCCTTCGGTGGCAAGGACTTCCTCCGGTGTCGAAGCGGCGGTGAAAATCGCGCGGAGCATCTCTTTGACGCTCGTCTTGCCGACGCTTCCCGTGACTCCGGCGACGGTAAGCCGGGGAAATTTTTTCCGGTAGAGATGCGCCAAACGCTGATAGGCTTTCAGCGTGTCCGGCACGACGAGCCGGGGCAGAACGATCTTTTTGGCATCCTCTTCGCGGTCGGAAGCGACGCAAAGCGCGGCGGCGCCGTTCTGCGCGGCGTTTTCGAGGAAATCGTGCCCGTCGAAGCGTTCGCCCTTGAGTGCGAGAAAAAGTTTGCCGTGTCCGTCGGCGCGACTGTCCGTGTAAACGCCGTCGAGCGCAGACGACAGTAAAACGCCGCTCCAGTACCCTGAAACGGCGGTTTCCATCTCTTTGGCGGCAAGTTGTGTTTTCATCGCTGATTGATGTTGATGATCTGCCGCACCTTGTCCCCTCGGAAAACCAGACGGATGGTCTCTTCGGGAGTGACCCAGTAGATCCACGTTTCGTTACGCAGATCGGGAGTGCGGATCGGCGGCGGCGGCCCGTAGGTCAGAATGACCGCGCGCTGATCCATTCCCGGCATCACTTCGCCGCGGCGGATGCGCTCGACGACTTCCGGCTGGATCCCCTCGCAAAGCTCCTCGACGCGCTGCGTGGTAAAGGTTTCTTTGACGAAATCGCGCATGGAGCAGATGCGGTAGCCGTCGTTGAATTTGATCGCATACTGCTTGCCCGCCGCATCGTGGAAGCGGATCTGCTGCAACCAGTAATCCGTCCCGTCGGGAATGATCTCCGTCCCGATCGGGATGAATGCCCCTCTTTGGATGTTGAGGCAACTGATGTCCAACGGATCGGTATACCAGATATTGTAGCGGGTATAAAGTTTGTCGCCGGGCCCGAGCTGAAAAACTTCCGAGAAAACCACGGGATCCGGCATACAACCGGTCAACAAGGCGGCGAATGCCGCCGCCGCGACCGCCAGTTTGATCTTTGACGATTTCATCTTGCTCCTAACCGACCGTCAGATGGCAAAAACCTTTTCCAGGTCGATTTTGGCATACGCGTTGAGAGTAACCAGAGTTTTGGTGTGGATAATGCCGGAAAGATGCGTCATATCCGTCGCAATGATCTCCGCAAGTTTCGCGTTGTCGCGGACGCGGATCAGCGCGACCAGATCGTATTCTCCCGCCACGGAATAAACTTCCGCGACCCCGTCGATCGCCATCAGTCCCTTGACCACGGATTCGATCATCGACCGCTCGACATTCACCAACACGACACCGGTCACCATAAACGCGCACTCCTTTGTTAAAAATTGTACTACGCCGGGGGAAATTCCCCGCCGGTCATATTATAATGGCAAAAACAGAATAGTTCAAGCCCCGGGAAACAAGTTTTTTCAATTTTTCCCGTCGGAACGCAACTTTTTGACATCTTCCTCGGCATATTGGATCACCGCGGCGAATTTTTCCGCGTTGGCGGAATTTTCCGCCGCGAGTTCCTTGTGCGCCTCGGCGACCGTTTCGGCGAGATCAAGTTGCGAAACGGCTTTGCCGGTCGCCGCACCGGGGTTTCCCTGCGTCAGATTTGCCGTTGTGAACTTAAAAAGTTTCTGCACGCCGAGCCCGCGCAATGACGCGACGAGATGCTCCGAAGCATTGCACAACTCGACCGTGATCTGCGTGCGGCGCAACGCGACCGAAAGCATCGTCAGTACGCCCATAAAGGTACTGTCCATCGCCTGACACGCGGAAAGGTCGATTTTGATGCTCCGGATCATTTCCGGCTTGCGCGCGATGTCGCGCAACGGCACGGCGTACTCGAAATTCGCCCTGCCGGAAACGGTCACTTCAAACGCGCCGTCCCGGTTGGAGATCAAAAGGTCGCCGCTGTTCATTTCGCCTCCAACACCGCTTTGATGCGGCGGATGCCGCGGCTGGAACTTTCCTCCTTGACGATCCGGAAGTGTCCGAGTTCGCCGGTGCGGTTCGCGTGGGGACCGCCGCAAATCTCACAGCTCACATCCCCCATCCGGTAGACTTTGACGCGGTCGTTGTACTTTTCGCTGAAAACCGCCATCGCGCCGGTCGCCTTGGCATCTTCGAGCGCCATCTCGGTGCAAGTGATCTCCAGATCGCGGCCGATCGCGTCGTTGACGAGTTTTTCGACTTCCTGAAGTTGCTCCGGCGTCATCTTTTCGGGGTGACAGAAATCGAAACGCAATCTTTCCTGCGTGATGTTGCTACCGCGCTGCTCGACGTGCGTACCGAGCACCTTGCGCAACGCCGCCTGCAGCAAATGGGTCGCGCTGTGAAGACGCGCCGTCGCTTCGGAGTGGTCGGCGAGACCGCCCTTGAACTTCTGCTCATTCTGGGCGCGCGACATTTCCTGATGCTTGCGCGCCGCTTCCTCGTACCCCTTGAGATCGACCTCGAAATTCTGCTCTTTCGCCATTTCGACGGTCAACTCGATCGGGAAACCGTAGGTTTCGTAGAGGTTGAAGGCGTTTTTACCGGAGATCACCTTGTGCTCGACAAAAGCGGGCACGCGGTCGATCATTTTCTGAAATTCCTTCATCCCGTGATCGAGCGTCGTGTTGAATTGCTTTTCCTCGCGCTCCAGCTCCGACGTGATCGTTTCGGCATTGGTGCGCAACTCGCTGTAAAATTCTCCGTACTGGTCGATAACGACCTTGGCGATGCGCGCGGTAAAAAGCCCCTGGATGCCGAGTTTGCGTCCCTCGCGGATGGCGCGGCGGATCAGGCGGCGCAGGACGTAAGGCGCGCCGACGCGGCCGGGAATCACCCCGTCGCCGATGATGAAGGAAGCCGCGCGCAAGTGGTCGGCGATGATGCGCTCCATCGCGGTGCGCTCATTGGGCGTTTCAACGCCGCGGATCTTGTCGAGCTCGGCAAAGATGCCGCCGAAAATCTCGGTGTCGTAGCAACTGGCTTTGCCCTGCAACACGGCGGTGATGCGCTCCAGGCCCATCCCCGTATCGACGTTGCGCTGGGAAAGTTCGACATAAGTGCCGTCCGGTTGACGGTTGAACTGCATAAAGACGTCGTTCCATATCTCGACCCAGCGTTTGTCGGCGGGGTCGAATTTCTGCGGAGCCGGTTTCGGGCCCGTCCAGTAAAACATTTCGGTATCGGTACCGCAGGGACCGGTCTCGCCGACGGGCCCCCAGAAATTGTCCTTGCGGCCGAGTTTCGCGATGCGTTCCTCCGGGATGCCGAGCGAATTCCAGAGCTTATACGCCTCCTCGTCCCACGGCGCTTCGGCGTCGCCGCCGAAAACCGTCACGGCGAGCATATCGAGCGGGATGCCCAGTTCTTTGGTGAGAAACTCAAAGGAAAACTCGATCGCCTCCTTACGGAAATAATCGCCGAGCGACCAGTTGCCGAGCATTTCAAAAAAGGTGAGATGCACCGCATCGCCGACTTCGTCGATGTCTCCGGTGCGCACACACTTCTGACAGTCGGTCAGCCGCCGCCCCGCCGGATGCTTCGCGCCCTGCAGATAGGGCACGAGCGGCTGCATTCCCGCCGTGTTGAAAAGACAGGTCGGGTCGTTCTCCGGGATCAGAGAGGCGCTTTTGATCTCGGCGTGACCGTGTTTCTTGAAAAAATCGATGTACTTGCGACGCATTTCCGCTGCGGTGATCATCCTGATATTCTCCTGCTGTAGTGTAGTTTCCAACGTAATTTCCCTAATATAATACGCGCGGGGGGAATTTGCAACCAAAAGAAAGGCAAGTTGCCGCTTTTTCGCTTCCCCTGCCGCCTCACTTCACGAATTTTTCCACATAGGGACGGATCGCCGTCGCCCAGATCTCGTAACCTTTTGCCGACGGATGGAGCAAGTCCGGCATGATCTCGCGGCTCAACGTGCCGTCTTTTTCCAATAATTCGCCGGTAATGTCGCAGTAAAAAACATTTACGCCGTCGTCAAGTTTGGCGATCCCGGCGTTGATTTCGGCAATCGGCGCACCGAAAACAGGATCGTTTTTCCCCTCCCCCCGCGGAAAAATGCCGAAAAGGAGGATTTTGGCGTCAGGACAAATGCGGCACACAGGACATTGGCGGCAAAAAAGAAAACGAACCACAGATTTTTCATTTTTCTCTCCCGAATCGGTATCAAAGAGATTGGTTTTCAGCAAAAAGCCGGACGAAAGAGGGTCTTTCCCCCTTCCCTGCGATCCATCGGTAAAGCGCCGACAGCGATTGCGTTGTTTTGTCCGCCGTGTATTTTTCCCGGACGAGGGCAAGCGCATTTTGTCTGCGTCCGGCGAGCTCCTCCGGGGGCTGATTCAATGCCCGGTGCATCGCATCGGGAAATTTTTCCAACGGCACGTGCCAGCCGCAACGATATGTCGTCAAATCATTCCACGGCGTATCGAGCGAAGCGATGACGGGCGTCCCGCAAGCGAGACTTTCCAGAGCGACCAATCCGAAACTTTCAAACGCGCTCGGCAGTACCAACGCTTTCGCCGAGGCGAGCAGAGCCGTTTTTTCACCTCCCTTGACTTCGCCCGTAAACGAAACATTGGCAAGGTGATTTTGCCGCACGAAATCTTTCAATTTCCTTTCGTAATCACAATCACCGCTGCCCGCGATGACAAGTTCCGCCGGAGCGTCCGCCATATCCCGCCACGCCTGTAACAGCAAAAGCGCGTTTTTATATGGGACGAGCCGCCCGAGGAAAACGATTTTTTGCGTTTTCACTACTTTCGGGACTTCGGGGATTTCAATGCCGTTGGGAATGACGGCGACGGGATTGCGAAAACCGAGCGCACGATAGACTTCCGCCTCGCGTTCGCACGAAACGACAACGGCGGAAGCATTTTGCAATAACGCATCAAAACCGAATTTCCGGCAAAGCCGCTTTTTCCACGCCCCGATCTGCAACGCTTCGGGATAAAGCATCCCGTGCGGAGCAACGAGATAGGGGATTCGTAAACGCCGCGCCGTTTTCGCCGCCGACAATGCGAAATACTGCCACAAACCGTGAATGAAAATAAGATCGCAATCCTCTTTCCGGAGTGCGTCGGCGCGTTTTTTCCAGTTGCGGGAAAAGCCGAAAGCCGTCAGCCGATCATCGGCGACACCGTACTTGCCGCCGCCGGAAAAACTCCATAAGTCGGCGGAAAAATCTTTACCGCCGTTGCGGAGCAACGTGAGCAACGCCGAGGAAACGCCGTCGTGATCGGGCAGAACTTCCGCCGCGGCATAGAGGATTTTCATTTTTCCGCGAACTCCTCAAGCCACTGCGCGACCTCCGTCCGCCGGGAAAAACGGCGGCGGTAGCAATCCTGCGCCGCACGCTGAAATGTTTCCAGTTTTTCCGGGTGATCGATCAAATCCCGCAAAGTTTCCACCATCGCATCAAGATCAGCCGTTTGAAAATTCCAGCCGATCTGAAATTGCCTGATCCACGCGCCGAGATCGCTGTCCGCATCTCCGGCAAAGAGCAACGGCCTCCCCGCCGCCAGCGCGCCGAAAAATTTGGAGGGAAAAACGATCCCGTCCCACGGAGAACGCAAGGAAACCATATGAATATCCGCCGCTTCCAGACGCTTGCTCAACTTTTTTTCGTCGGCAAAACCTGTGATGCGGATATTGGTATCCTCCGCCGTAACACAGGCTGTCTGCCGCTCAAAACGACTGCCGTTCCCGGCAAAACAAAATGCCGCATCGACGCCCTTTGCCCGACACGCTCGAGCCAGGGCGACAAACGGCGCGATGTCGTGTACCGCGCCGACCGTCCCCGAATAAAGGATCGCAAGTTTCGCGTTTCCGAAAAGTTCTTTACGGCAAGCGGGGTCGGCGGCGTGAACCGTTTCCGGCTCGTAAAGCGCCCACGGCAACAGCGTCCGGCAGCGGCATTGCGCATTGTATTTCTGCAGACGGCGGCGCATCGCGGGTCCCAGATCCGCCATCAAATCAACGTACCGCAAAGCGAAATGGACAAAGGGCAACGTCAAAGCGGCAAGCGCACGCATCCAAAGCGCGGAGCCGGCGAGGATCGCATCGGGAAAAAGGTCAAAACACCAATGGACAAGTTTCACCTCGGGATTCATCCAGCGCAGAAACGGAAACATCATATAGCCGAACTGCGGATCCGTGCCGAGGACGACGGCATCGTAGGAGTGACGGTTTTTCCAAAAGGCGCGCAACCACTTCAATTGCAATACAAAAGACGAAAAGATCCGCCGGAAGTTGCCGGTCTGCGAAAGATCGGGGCGGAAAAAGCGGCGGATATCGACGTTTTTCCAATTTTCCTGCGGGGGGAGTTCCCATTTCTGCCATTTATGACGGTTACTGCAATAAACCGTCACTTTGTGTCCGGCTTTCGCCAAGTCCTCCGCCAGATCGGAAAATAGCCGCGACGAGATCACGTCGTCCGGATGAAAGAAATGATAGATCAGCAGTATGCGCATCTCAAACGTCCAGTTTGCGGATGACATGAGCGGGATTTCCCGCCGCGACGACACCGGATGGAATGTCCTTTGTCACAACGCTTCCCGCCCCGATGACACTCTTTCGTCCAATGGAAACGCCTTTCAGGATCAGGGTATTCATTCCGATAAAAACATCGTCGGCAATGGCAATCGGCGCACTTTTTCCGGTCGCGTGAGGGATCGCGCGCGATGCGGCGTCAAGCGGATGAAAATCGGTGTCAACGATCGCCGTATTCGCCCCGATCTGAACGCGGCTCCCGATCGTAACGGAAGAAAAACTGACGATCGAAACGCCGCTCAAACCGCAATCGTCGCCGATCCTGATATGTCCCGCGCCGCGCGTCGCAAGATAGACCGGATGACAAATCCCGACGGGATTGGAGATCACCGAGGAGCGGAAAATATTGTTTTTGCCGATCTCAATTTGCCGGGACGCCGCCATTTCGACACGGGGGATGCCGAAACAGCGCACCAGTCCGCGGCACCGGCAACCCCACAAGCGCAATTTCAAATTGCCGATCACCGTACCGGCGCAAAGACTCCAAAATTTCAACAGACAAAAAAACGCGCGACTCAAAAAAAAGAACATTTCCGCAATCATCCCCGTCGTTTTTTCATAACACTCTTTTATGTAAAATACCCCGCCGACCATCATAAATCAAACGGCGCGGATCGGTAAATTCTCCGCCGGAGCCGGGATTTTCATTATATTATAGCATTTGTCCGTTTGAAATGCAATGCTTTTCCGGCAAAACCGCTTCTTTGAAATTGAAATATCGCAAAAAAATGCTATAGTAAAGCATTCTCGTCAACAAGGAACCGGCATCGTTGTAAAACAGGGAGCAACACGATGAAAAAATTATTTTTCTTACTGACCGTCACACTCGTTTGCGCATTTGCCGCCGTCGCGGACAACGCGCCGAAATACGTCTTCCTTTTCATCGGGGACGGGATGGGCAAACCCCACGTCGATCTGGCGCGGATGAAATTCGGTTTGCTCAACATGGATAAACTCCCCGTCCGCGGCTCGGTGTCAACGCTCAACTCCGACGGCAAAACGACCGATTCCGCCGCCTCCGGTACGGCATTCGCCTGCGGCGTCAAGACGAAAAACAGCCGTCTCGGTATCGACGCCGGCGGCAACCGGATCGATTCCTGCGCGGTACTGGCGAAACAGCAGGGACGCCGCTGCGCCGTGCTGACGACCGTCGGCGTCAACAACGCCACCCCCGCCGCCTTTTACGCTCACGTGCTGAAACGCAACGAGTCCAAAAAAATCATGGAGCAATACCCCGATTCCAAAATCGACATTCTGGCGGGCTCCGGTATCGACGGGATGAAAAAGGATGTCAAGCAAGAGGATTTTCTTTCCGGCAAGGCGTATCAGATGGAGCAATCAGGATCCGCCGTCAAAGTCGATTTCACCGGAAATGAAATTCAGGTGATCGCCAAGGATGACGCGCCCTTTTTTGCACTCAAAAGTCTGAAACGCCCGGTTCTGGTCTACTCCCCCGGCGTCGACGACCTCGCCAAATACGTCAAAAAGAGCATCGAATTGATGCAGGATTCCCCCGAAGGCTTTTTCATGATGGCGGAAGGCGGTCACATCGACCACGGCGGTCACGGCAACAACGCGCAATATATGCTTGACGAACTTCGGAAATTCGATCAGGCGATCGGCGTCGCGCTGGATTTTTACGCCAAACATCCCGGCGACACGCTGATCATTGTTTCCGCCGACCACCACACGGGCGGCTTGAGCCTCTCGGACAAAGTCAATTTGTCCCGGCTTGACGTGACACCCGACACGCTGAAAATCTCGTGCGGGGAAGATGCCGAAAACGTCATCCTCGAAAAAATGGCGGCGGCGAAACTTGATGTGAACGACAAAGAAAAAGGCGAACTGCATCAGGCGTTTGAAATCAAGGACGTTCGCAAGCACGGGAACACCATCCGCAACACGGTACTGCACATCATCGCGCGCAATGCCGGGATCGCCTGGTCGACCCGCGGACACACCTCCGATGAAGTCTACCTTTTCGCGATCGGCAAAGACTCCGCCCAATTCGCCGGAAATCTGAAAAACAGCGACATCGGCGCGAAACTGAAAAAGATGTTCTCCGCCGAAAAGCGGGTCAAGGCGATGGCGATCTATTATCCGCACTGGCACGTCTATCCGCGCGGCGAAGAATGGTTCGGCAAAAACTGGACCGAGTGGGAATTCGTCAAAACGCAGGCGCCGCGCTATCCCGGACATCCCGTCCCCATCGAGCCGCTGATGGGTTACTACGACGAATCCAAGCCGGAAAACGTCGAAAAGGAGATCGATCTTGCTTCCGGTGCCGGGTTGGACATCTTTCTCTACGACTGGTACTGCTACGACGGCGAAGTCATCATGCAGGAAGCACTGGACAACGGCTTTCTCAAGGCGCGCAACCGCGACAAAATGAAATTCGCTTTGATGTGGTGCTATCACGACCGCCGCAACCGCTTCCGCGCCGTGCTCGACGATCCCGGTGCGGAGTTGATCATGCGCGCCGGGACTCCCGATGAATTCCGCAAATGTTTCGACATCGTACTGGAAAAATACCTCGGGCGGAGCGAATACTACTATAAGGACGGGCATCCCTTTTTCTCGATTTTCAACGCGGTCGAATTCATCGCCAAAATGGGCGGTCCCGAAAAGGTGAAAGCGTTGCTCGACGAAGCCGACGCCAAGGCGGTCAAAAAGGGATTGCCGACGATCCACTGGAATGCGATGCACATCAAGTCGCCCCACGTCCCGATGCTCAAAGCCGCCGGATTCGACTCCTGCGCGGCATACAATATCACCTGCCACGACCTGCCCGATTACAAGGCGCGTTTCAATCGGGGCGAGCAACTTTTTGACTACCGCGAAGTCGCCGACATCCACCGCGTTTTCTGGCAAAGTTTCGACCAATGCGGCTTGATGTATCTCCCGACGGTGACCCGCGGCTGGGACTGCTCGGCGCGTTGCCGCAACGAGGAGCCTTTCCCGTGGCGGGCGCAGTTTTATCCTTACGTCGGCATCGTCAGAAACAACACGCCGGAACTTTTCAAATCTTTGCTTGCCGACGCCAAAAAGCGCGCCGAAAACGACCCGGCGAAACCGGGCGTCGTCATCATCAACGCATGGAATGAATACACCGAGGGTTGCTGGCTCGTGCCGGACAAAAACATCGGCGACGCCTCGTTGCAGGCGGTAAAATCCGTTTTCCGCTGATTTAAAATCTGTAAAGGACTGAAAAAATGTACGCGATGCCGGAAAATTTCATCTGGGGCGCGGCAACGGCGGCATTTCAGGTCGAGGGCGGTCTGGAATGCGACGGAGCGGGAGAATCCAGCTGGCTGAATTTCTGCCGCGTCAAGGGAAACATCAAAAACGACGACATCCCGACGACGGGGTGCGACCAATACCACCTTTACCGCGAGGACGTCGCGCTGATGAAGCGTCTCGGCATCAAGGCGTACCGATTTTCGCTCAACTGGTCGCGCATTTTTCCGCGCGAAAACGTCCTCAACGAAAAGGGTCTTGCCTATTATCAGAATCTTGTCGACGCTCTGCTTGAAGCGGGCATCGAGCCTTACGTGACGATCTTTCACTGGGACTTGCCGCAGTACCTTGAGGACGCGGGCGGCTGGCGCAAAAAGGAGACGGCGCAGAAACTCGGCGATTTCGCTTCTTTTATGGCAAAAGCTTTCGGAAACAAAGTGAAACATTATTTCACCGTCAACGAGATATCGATGTTCACGGCGGGCGGCTACAACGGCTCCAAACATCCGCCCTGCATCAAACTGCCGGACAAGGATATTTATCAAGTCATCCATCACGGCAATCTCGCGCACGGCTACGTCGCGCAGGCGCTCCGCGCCACCGCGCCGCACGCCGAGATCGGCATCGCCAACAATCCCGGCATCACCGTTCCCGTGTGGGAAACGCCGGAAAACGTCGAAGCCGCGAAACGCGCCACCCGGTTGGAAAACGCCTGCTGTCATACGGCGATCGAGGAAGGACGTTATCCCGACGAATTTCTCGAAAAACTCGGCGCGGACGCGCCATGTTTCACCGATGAGGAAATGAAAATCATTGCGACCCCGACCGATTTCACGGGCTTCAACGTCTATACCGCGCGCTACTGCGTCGCGGACGCCGAAATGCCCGGCGGCTACCGCTTCATCGACCGCGCCGCCGAACATCCCTATATGAATTTGACCTGGCTCCGGCAGGTGCCGTCCGCGACTTACTACGGGGCGAAATTCATCTATGAATTGTGGGGCAAAACGACTTACGTTTCGGAAAACGGCTGTGCCGCCGACGATAAAATCGACGGCAACGGCGAGATCAACGACACGGGGCGTTTGGAATATCTGCGCGGCTATCTCACCTCGTTGCAACGCGCTTGCGCCGAAAAGATTCCCGTAAAGGGATATTTTTTGTGGAGTCTGCTTGATAATTTCGAGTGGATGCAGGGCTTCGCCCCGCGCTTCGGCATCGTCCACGTCGATTACGCGACGCGCCAGAGGACGCCGAAACTCAGCGCACGATACTACGCCGCTTGCATCCGGCGCAACGCGGTGCTGTAAGGGATTTAAATATGCCAAACCAGATGCTGACGCTAAATGGAGTTTGCGGCGCGATTGCCCGTGCGGACGTCGTCGTCATCGGCGGCACCGAAGCGGGGATCGACGCGGCGCTGGCGGCAAAAAATGCCGGAGCAAGCGTCGTCCTTTTTGAGGCGCGGCACGCGCTCGGAGGCGACACGGCGGGCAAACTGCTCCTGCCCGTCCGGGAAAACAAGGTCGTCGAACCGCTCGTCATCCGCAAAATGCTCGACCGTAAACTGCTCGACGCCAAAATCGATTTCCGCACCTGGACTTACGTCAAGGAGATCGTCAAGACGGCGGACGGCGCCATTGCGGGCGTAACGCTCGTCAACCGCTCCGGCGAAAAATTTTTCCCGGCAAAGGCGGTCATCGACGCGACGGAGCGCGCCTATGCGGCAAAAAACGCCGGAAGCGTTTTCGCCCCCTTCCCCGCCGGAGAATACGAACTCACGCGCTACGTCGTTTCCGGCGAAAAGCCGCAATCCGAAAATATGACGGCGGAAAAAATCGCTTCGACGGGCATTCACACTTTCAACGGTCCCGTTTACCATCCGGAGATCCGATCCCTTGAGGGATTTCTCTGGAAATGCACTTTCAAACTCCCGATGAAAGACGGCACACCCTGGAGTTTCGCCCGTATGGAGCAACTCGCGAGGGAGAAAACTTGGACAAATCAGCAGTTTGAAAGCGCCGAAACGTGCGTTTTTGCCGCGCCCGACAAATTGGTAAAAGACTGTCCCGGCGTTTTCACGGCGGGGCCCCTCGCCTCGCTCTCCCCGTCCGAAGCGGGACGCGCCGCCGCAAAATTCGCCCGTACCGCCCAAGGCGGCGCACCTAGAGTTCCCGCTGAAATGCCGACGTCGGAAACATTTGACTGCGCCGTCGTCGGCTTGGGGACGGGCGGCGCGCCCGCTCTCATCTCCGTCGCGCGAAGCGGTCTCAAAGCCGTCGGTTTCGAGTACAGTTACCGCCTCGGCGGCGTTTCGACGGAGGGCGTGATCGGCAACTACTGGTACGGCAATCTCGTCGGTTTTACTGCGGAGTTGGACAACGCGCTCAAAGCGTCCGGCGGACTCGTCCACTCGCAGATCAAAGAAAACTTTTTCCGTACTGAAAGCGTCCGCAAGGGGGCGACGATCGTCCCCGGCTCTTTCGTCTACGGCGTGGAAAAGGAAAATGACCGCATCACCGCGCTCAAAGTAATGCTCGCCGAGGGCTACCCCGCGCGCATTCCCGTCAAAACGGTCATCGACGCGACCGGAAACTGCGACGTCGCCGTCGCCGCGGGCGAGGAAACGGAATTCATCAACGCCGACGAACTTTCCTTGCAGGGCGCGACTTTTTCGCGCAAAAAACTCGGTCAAAGTTATCTCAACTTGGACTGGACTTTTGTCAACGACTGCGATGCGGACGATCTCTGGTATCTTTCGCTTCGCGGGCGGCTTTCCTATCAGGAAAATGCCGGATTCTGGGATCAGTCGCAAATGATCGACACCAGGGAACGCCGCCGTCTTCACGGACTTTACCGCGTGACGCCGCAGGATGTATTGCTTGAAAGACGTTATCCCGACATCATCTGCATCACCGCGTCCAACTTCGACACGCACGGTCAGACGGTCGAGCCGCAATTTCTCATCAAATCGACGGAGCACGACAAACTGATGGTCAATCTGCCCTACCGCGCCATTCTGCCGCGCAAGACCGTCAATCTGGCGGTGATCGGGCTCGGACTTTCGGCGAGCCGCGACGCGATGCCGATCCTGCGGATGATCGGCGATGTGCAAAATCAGGGGTATGTTTCCGGCAAAGCGTGCGCACACGCGCTTCAGGAAAACAAGGCACTTAAAGACATCGACATCAAATCTTTACAGCGCGAACTCATCCAAAAGCAGATCCTGCCGGAATGGGTGTTGCAGGCAAAAGACACGCTGCCGATTTCCGATGAAAAAATGGAGGAAGCGGTCGCTGCGGTCGGTCACGATTATCAGGGACTGGCGGAGGTCTTTTCCGACCCCGCGCGCGCACTGCCGCTTCTTGAAAAAGCTTATCGCGCCGCGGAAGGCAAGGAAAAACTCTTTTATGCGCACGTTCTCGGGATGCTCGGTTCCAATGCCGGAGAAACAACACTTGTTTCCGCACTGACCGGAGCGGCTTGGGACACGGGCTGGCAATATCGCGGGATGGGACAATTCGGCAGACCCGTCAGCACGATCGACAGTTACATCATCGCTCTGGCGAAATCAAGATCCGCCGCCGGATTCGATGCGGTCGCGACATTGGCGAAACAACTGAAAAGCGATGCCGCCTACTCGCACTACCGCGCGGTGGCGATGTATTTTGAAGCCGTCAACGCCCCGGGAGCCGTGCCGATTCTGGCGAAACTTTTTCAGCTTCCCGGTGTTGCCGGACACGCTTTCAGTTGGGCAAAAGACGGCGCGCCGCCGATCAAAGAATACGACATTTACAACTTCAAGTCGGAAAATCAGGCGAAATATCAAAATGCGGCGGGCGAGTCCGAATTTGAAAGGACGCGCTGTCTCCGGGAATTGACGCTCGCGCGCGCTCTCTACCGTTTAGGCGATTCCGGCGGGATCGCCAAACGCGCACTCGAAGCCTACGCGCAGGACCCGCGCCGCGCTTACGCGAAACACGCGCAATTAGTTTTGGCAAAATAACTCAGCCGCCGATTTGGGACAAAACGTATTCGCAGTTGACGATCTTTTCCCGTAAGTCGTTAAGCGTGTAGTAGTAATGATTGCTCGCTTCAAACCCGATCCGGGAGTCGCGCCGGACGATTTTGTAAAGCGTCATCGTCAAATCGATCTCCTCGCAAACGCAATCGCGCATCAAAGCGCGGTCGGCGCGCTCGCGCGCCCCGACGAAAACGATGTGCAAATACGCGCTCCGCAAATGGCAGTACGCCGCTGTTGAAACCGTGTCAAGTTCTTCATATTCAGCGCGTTCTGCATCCGTTACATCGGCGGCGCAAGCCTTGAGTTTTTCCAATCCGGCACGCCACTTTTCCGTCATCAGCCGGAACTGATTTTCCAGTACGTTTTCGGGATAAACGGAGCGCCACGAAGTCAGATCGTCGTAGGGGAAACCGACGATCGTCGCACGGTAATGCGTCGGCTCAAGATAAAAGGGCACCATCGGCCCGAAATTCATCGGCGCCTTGTAGATCGTCGCGACGTCAAAGGGAAATTCGGCAAACGCCCCGCTGAAAATCCGCCATATCCCGCAGATTTTTTCCGCCAGGGCGGGGTGAAATTTTTCCGCTGCCATCTCCTCCGGGCTCTGGCGCAAAAGCGCGAGATTACCGCCCGGGAAACCGCCGAGAGTCCAACTGAGCATCAGACCGTCCACGCCGATCTCCGCAAGATTTTTCAAGTGCTTTTCGATCAAATACGGCACAGGGATATACGGTACCGCCGAGAGCTCCCAGGAGTTGTTGATCTGCACTTTGGCGACGGTACGCAAACCCTGTTTTTTGGCAAAAACGAGCATCTCCGCATTTTCCGGATTCGGTCCGACCTGCGAGATCGAATAGTCGATGATCGAGTTTTCAACGCCGCCGATCAAAAGACGCTTGCCCCATTCGCTGATCGTCGCGTAGCAGACGTTTTTTGGAAGACGCGCGAGGACTTTCCGCTTGAAATCCTTATCGCCGGTATCGCTGAAACTCCACGCCCAGTCGGAAAAGATCACTTCCGCCTGCGGAGCGGAGGCGTGGATGCCTTTTTCCATCGCGCCGATGATGCGAAGCAGAAATTCCTCGTCCGGGATCTCCCGGCAATAAGGGCAATCGGCTTTCTTTCTTCCGTAATTGCAATGGGTCGCATTTTCGCTCATCGCGATCACGTAGACACCGCCCAAAGACGGCACGGCGGCAAACACTTTGCGGCAGGCGTTTTGCAGCCAGTCGAGAACTTCGGGCGTCCGGGAAATGCAATTGGCCGCACTGCCGCCGACGGGGATCCCTTTCCATTCCGGCTTTTTCAAATAAAATGCCGCCGGCATCGAACGGGGTTCATTCAAATAAAGATAAAGTTTCATCCCGTACTTTCGGCAGACTTCGGAAACGCGCTTCAACTGACAGAGCCGTTTTTCGTATCCGGCGGAAAACTCCTCCGCGCCGGGGATCGGCGAAAGCAAATAAAGCACGGCGTGCATCCAAACACCTTTGACGCCCATCGAAGCATACTGCGACAAAAGATTTTCCGGCACGGGATCAAGTTCATCGGCGTGCAGGAAAATATCACCGCAACTTGCCGCATAGGAGTGGATGTAGTTGAAAGAAAAACGTTCCTTTCCCCCGACCGGAGTCGGGTGATACGCATCGGCAAAAGCGAATGGCGGCTCGATGTAAGATTGCGTTTCAACGGGGAAACGGCGGCGGATCATTCCGGCGATCCGCACCGTTTTTTCCTTTTCGGCGGCGGAAAGTTCCCGGTAAAAACACTTTTCGCAAACGGGTTTCAGATCGCCTAATTTAATGAAACAGAAATCTTCCTCGCGCAACGTCTGGTAAAGTTTTTCGCAACTCCAGTCAAGAAGCGTTAAAAGTTGCTCGTAATCAAGCAGATGCCAGTTGTGCCGGATCAAGGTGAGATAGCCGTGCGTCAGCCATTTTGGATGAACTTGACAATCCACGTCAAGACCGAGTTGCGCGGCGGAATCGATGACTTCCTTTGCCGTACAATGCAAAACTTGCGCAAGTCTTTCTGCGGGAACCAGACCCCAGTTGCGCCAGATGACCGCCTGAAATTTCGCCGGGAAGTAGGGAATTTCCAACGCCGCGGGCGCACTCCCTGTCGGCAGATCCGTGATTTTCAGCATAAAAAAGCCTCATTTCTTTACCGTTGCTATAAAATAGCATACTCCGCTAAAAAAGCAATCGGCATCCGGCAAACGCATTTGATAAACCACTTAGGAGGAGTCTTTGCCAAGGGAAATAAAACCGCAAATTTCTACGGCAGATATGGTGCCATGAGGGCGTACTCCGTTCATTTCCGACAAAAAAAAGAGGTTGCCGCAGGATCTGCGACAACCTCCTGAAAAGAGACGAAATTAAAGTTCTTCGCCGACTTCCCAACGGACAAAACGCTTGATTTTGAGAGCGGGGTTGATCTTGGCGAGGGTCGTCTTGTCATCCTTGAACCAGGGCTGCTGCATCAAACAGACTTCCGAGTAGAAGCGGTTGATTTTTCCGGCAAGGATCTTTTCGAGCATCGCTTCGGGTTTGCCGGCGAGTTTGGGATCGGCGGCAAGAGCGATTTCCTTTTCCTTGGCGATCACGTCGGCGGGAATGGCATCGGGCGCGACGTAACGGGGATTGAAAGCGGCGATGTGCATCGCGACGTCGGTGAGGAGAGCGGCATCCGCCTGTCCTTCCGCCTCAACGAGAACGCTGACGCGGCCGTCCATGTGGTGATAGAAACCGAAACTGTTTCCGGCGCCTTCCCATTTTTCGGCGCGGCGCAACTGCATATTTTCGCCGATGGTGGCAATGTGACTGGTCAAAGTTTCCTTGACGGCGTCGTTGAGCTTGGCGGCAATATCGCCGTCACCGTCGACTTTGAGCGCATCGGCGACGATCCCCTTGACGAGATCGGTGAATTTGCCGGTCTTGGCGGCGAAGTCCGTTTCGCAGAGCAATTCGATGATCGCGGCCTTGCCGTCGGCGACGGCAGTCCAGACCTTGCCCTGATTGGTGCTGCGGCCGGATTTCTTTTCGGCCTTGGCAATACCGGATTTGCGGAGATTCTCGATGGCGAGCTCCATATCGCCGTTGGCGGCGTCGAGCGCGCGCTTGCAATCCATCATTCCGGCGCCGGTCTTGTCGCGGAGCTCGGAAACCATTTTCGCGGTGATCATAACTATTTACTCCTTAAAAAGTTCACTTATTCCGCTTTTTCGGCGGCTTTCTTGGCGGGAGCTTTTTTGGCGGCGGGCTTTTTGGCAGCCGGCTTCTTGGCGGGCTTTTCTTCCTCGACCTTGGCGGCTTCTTCCGCCTTGTCCTGGGCGATCTTCTTGGCGGCCTCGGCGGCATCACGCTCCTCGGTGACGCGCTTCAGATGGATCTCGCGGGCGACCTTGATCGCTTCGCGGAAAAGTCCGGTGATGATCTCGACAGACTTGACGGCGTCGTCGTTGGCGGCGACGGGGTACTTGACGAGACTGGGATCGCCGTTGGTATCGACGATGGCGACGATCGGAATATTGAGCTTGTTGGCTTCGCGGACGGCGTTGATCTCGTTGCAGACGTCAACGACGACGAGGGCGGCGGGGAGCTTTTTCATGGAAGCGATGCCGTCGAGGTCGCGGTGAAGTTTCTCAACGCGGCGCTGCAAAGCGGAAATTTCCTTTTTCTTCATGGAATTGACGCTGTCGGAAGCGAGGATCTGGTCGATTTCCGCCATTTTGGCGATGCTCTGCCGGATGGTGACGTTGTTGGTGAGGGTGCCGCCGAGCCAGCGTTCGGAAACGGAGAACATCCCGGTTTCTTCGGCGAGGGCCTTGATGGTATCGCGAAGCTGCCGTTTGGTGCCGACAAAGAGGACGTCGCCGCCGTCGGCGACAACGTGCTGCAGGAAGTTGCAAGCGGCCGCGATCTGATACATAGTTTTGGTGAGGTCAATGATGGAGATGCCGTTTTTGGCGCCGTAGACATAGGGTTTCATTTTGGGGTTCCAGCGGCGGGTCTGGTGACCGAAGTGGCAACCGGCTTCGAGGAGGTCATTGATCGTGATTTTAGCCATTTGAACGATTCCTTTTTCTTTGCGGCGCTTATCATGGCAAGACGCCTTTTTGTTAGGTTGTTGAGCGCGCCGAAACCATTCCAGCGCACGAACATTTTATAATATAGCACGCGCAAGAGAAAAATGCAAATTCGGCAAAAGAGGGGATCACTTCTTGCCGCCGTCGCGGAAGGAAAGACGCGCGGCAGTCATCTGTTCACGGACGCCGCCTTTTTCCAGGAACTGCTTTTCCAGCGCGGGGAGCTGCCGCCGTAATAAAAACATCGTTTGATGGATGAGACAAATCAAGATATTGGCGACAACGGTGTCGGGACGGGTTTCGACAAAAATTTTGTAGGTGTTTTCGTAATCGGGATTTTTACGACGGCAAAGATTGCGGACATAGGTTGCTTCGCGGGAATTTTTCTCCCAGACTGCAGTATTGTGCGTAGCGAGATAATCCCGATAATCCTCCTGTAATTCAGCAAGACTTGCGAGTGCAACGTTGGTTAATTTGATTTCGGTTTCCTTGCTGGTAGCGGAAGCCATTGCACCCTCGACAATATTCTGCTTGCCGGAGCGGGCGGCTTGGATCATCTGATCGACGGTACGGTCTTTCGGATTCATAAAGCGGCGACAGAAACAAACCGTTGCGAGATAAACGACAAGCGAGCGCTGATAAGAAAGCAGTTTTTCGTAAGGTTTTGCACGAAAGAGAGAGGGTGCCGTTTCAGCTGATTTTTTGAGAGTTGTGAGATTGATGAGAAGAGTGGGATTTGTGCTCCGCGAACCACGATGTTATAAAATATCACGGATATGCAAAAAAACAAGTCTTGCAAACACAATATTGCGTCCATCATTTTGTTTTTTCACTTTCACACTTCCCCAAGCTCCCAAAAGTCCCACAACTCCCATACCGCCGGGGGTATAGAGTTTTTAGGATTGCCATATTCCGCGATCGCATTTGCGCGGTATCCGGGAGTCTTTTCAACCAACGCCAAGCCCCGCTTTACTGCGCCACTTACTGCGCCAAATTATAACCGCTTGTCATTTGCTTTTCGCGCTTTTTCATAATCGGTTTTCCATATAGTCCAAAATCTGATCGTTAAGGAGCATAAATTGTACTCTTACCTACTTGCATTATTTTTCCTCCATCGCATTGTCGGTCCACATTTCACACTGGCTGATGACGATCTGTAACGCTTCCTCGGCACTTTCCGGCGGATATTTGTATTTTTTCAACAGGCGTTTGACCATCGAACGCATTTTTGCCCGGGCTGTTTCCTTTTTTTGCCAATCAACCGTGCAGTTATTGCGAAGCATCTCCGTCAGTTCTTTTGTGATTGCTACAAGCTGGTCATTGTCATAAAAGTCCTTGACTGCCTGCGGTTTGGTCAACGCATCATAAAAAGCGAGCTCCTCGGCAGAAAGTCCGAGCTTGTTGCCGGATGAAGCCGCAGTCGCAATCTCCTCGGCGATCTTTTTCAACTCCTCGATAACTTCCTCATTGGTCAGCATCCCATTCAAATAAGCGTTCATCACCCGCTGGAGTTTTTCAGAAAACAGCTCGGATTTCACCACATTGGTCCGGCGATATACCGAAACCTGCTCGGCGAGCAGTTTTTTCAGTATCTCGATGGCGATGTTCTTTTCCTTCATCTTGGAAATTTCTTCCAAAAACTTCGGATCGAACAACGAGAATTCCTTTTGCACATCGGCAAAAAGATTTATCACGCCATCGCTTTTGATGCTTTGCTTCAGCAATTCGTTGATGCGTTCGTTTATTTCTTTAAGCGAAAAATGCTTGGGGTCGACAGTGATGCGCGTCAACATGGTACGCACCGCCTCGATGAAAGCCGCCTCGTAACGTTCTTCCTGCGGAACTATACTGCGGCACAGCGACAACGCCTGACGGAGCAGCAGACCTTCCTTGATGAAGAGTTCTTTTTTCTTCTGCTCATTGGGATCGGACAGGAAGTTCACGGCCCCGACGATGAGTTGCGAGCGCTGGAGGTCTGACCCCTGCATAAATCCCGAATAATCGAATCTGTGCAGCAGCGCCCGGCAAACTTCCAGTTTTTCCTGAAACTTCGGCAACGCGGCTTTGCCGATGTCGGTGTCGCCGTAATTTTTTCTGTCGCGCACGGTATAATCGTTCATCGCCTGTTTCAACGCGCTGGCGATCCCGACGTAATCCACGACCAATCCGCCTTCCTTATCCTTGAACACGCGGTTCACACGGGCGATGGCCTGCATGAGGTTGTGTCCGGACATCGGCTTGTAAACATACATCGTCGCCAGACTCGGCACATCGAATCCGGTCAGCCACATGTCGACGATGATGGCGATTTTGAGAGGATCGTCGTTGTCCTTGAACTTTACGGCCAGCCGCTCGCGATGAGATTTGTTGCCGACTATGGGGCGCCAATCTTCTGGATCGTCATTGCTGTCGGTCATCACCACGGCGACTTTTTCGTTCCACGCCGGGCGCAGCTCCAATATCTTGCGAAAGATGCTCATGGCGATGGGGCGGGAATAGGCGACGATCATCGCCTTGCCGGTCAATTCCTGTGCGCGGAAATTCTCATAGTGCTCGACTATGTCGCGGCAGAGCGCGTCGATGGTCTGCGGTGCGCCGAGGATGCTTTCCATCTGTCCGAGTTCTTTTTTGCTCTTCTCGATGGCGTAAGGCTCCGCGTTCTGGGCGAGCAGTTCATATTCGGCGTCGATCTTTTTCAGTATTTTCTCGTCGAGATTAAGGTGTACGACCCGGCTTTCGTAGAACACCGGGCGGGTCGCGCCGTCCTCGACCGCCTGCGTCATGTCGTAGATGTCAATGTAGTCGCCGAAAACTTCGCGGGTGTTGCGGTCTTTTTGAGAGATCGGCGTACCGGTGAAGCCGATGAAGGTGGCATGGGGGAGGCTGTCGCGGATGAGCCGGGCGGTACCGATGTGGATCTTACCGTCTTTGTCGATCTTCTCGAAGCCGTACTGTCCGCGGTGCGCCTCGTCCGCCATGACGACGATGTTGCGCCGCTCGGAGAGCGCGGAGCCGGACTCCTCGAACTTCTGCATGGTGGTAAAAATGATGCCGTTGGCTTCGCGGTCTTTAAGCAGATCCCGGAGATTTTCCCGGCTGGACGCCTGTATCGGCGTTTGACGCAGGAAATCCTTGCACTTGGAGAACTGCCCGAAAAGCTGGTCGTCGAGGTCGTTGCGGTCGGTGAGCACCACGATGGTCGGGCTCTTCAATTCCCGTTGAAGCAACTGGGCGAAAAAGACCATCGATAGGGATTTTCCGCTGCCCTGCGTGTGCCAGAAGACGCCGCCGCGACCGTCGGTCTCGGTGGCGCGGACGGTGGAAACGACCGCTTTGTGGACGGCGTAGTACTGGTGATACCCGGCGAGGATCTTCGCGTCATTTCCGTTGTCGCGGGAAAAGCAGATGAAGTTGCGCAGAATGTCCAATAAGCGGCGTTTTTCCAGCATCCCCTCGAAGAGGACGTGAAAATCGGCATAGGCGGTGCTCTCGTAGGAACCATCGACGGTTTTCCACTGCATGAAGCGGTCTTCGCCGGAGGTGATGGTGCCGACGCGGGTTTCCGCCATGTCGCTCATGATGCAAAAGGCGTTATAGATGAAAAACGAAGGGATCTCCCGCATGTAGTTGCGGAGCTGCCGGTAGGCTTCGGAGGCATCGGTTGCTTCGCGAGAGGGAGATTTTAACTCTACGACGACCAGCGGCAGACCGTTGACGAATATGACCACGTCGGGGCGTTTTTCGGAGCGTTCGACGAAGGTCCACTGGTTGGCGACGATGAAATTGTTACGGTCGGGGTTTTCATAGTCGATCAGGCGGACGCGGTCGTGTTTCTGTTCGCCCTCGTGGGTGAATGTGACTTCGATGCCGTTTTGAAGATAATCGGTGAAGGTCGAATTTTTCTGGACCAGGCTGCCGTTTTCGATATTGCGGAGTTTGAACAGCGTCTCGTCGACCGCCGCCCGCGGCAGTCCGGAGTTGATCGCGATCAGCGCACTTTCCAAAACTGCAGAATACAGCGGATCGCGGTAATCCCGCTCAACTTCCGGCCCATAGACATGAGCATAGCCCAACTGTTCGATCAGCTGGATCACCGCGTTTTCATAATTTGCTTCTGTGTATGGATTCATTTGACAAGATTTTCCACTGCTCTACAAAAATCGTTGACTTTGTCAGTGGAGATAGTTCCATTTATATATTTCTCCAACAACAACTGCGGTTTTAAATATTTGTCTTTCCCATCGACCTTGGGAAGGCCAAGGAAACTTTCAAGATCCTTATTCAAGGAACAGGTTTTACGGGTAAATTCATTTTTGCTAGATTCGATCAAATCATTCCACTGTTGCTGATTACTACTTCCGTTGTCTGAATCATAAAGGACAGAATGTGTTATGCCAAGCGCCCCACATAAATTCATAAATTTTGGCATATTGAATTTTCCCATGGAATCTAATATATAACAACCAGATGGTATATTTAGTTTATCATCATCAACCAATTTATTAATCAGAACGATCTCACTAGGACCTTCAACAAAAATGACTTGATCTGCAAAAAATATATTGAGCCTATCTGGGTTAAAAAGAATAAAATACCTCATTAATTCCATTTCTTGGGTATGGAGTTCCGCATGGCTGGGAGAGGCTAGGTTGGCTGTAGCGGAAAGATTGCATTGGGAAATCTCATCCCATTTTTCATGAGAAATTTGTCTGTAAACAACTTTCCCTGTATCTCGAGACGCTTTTATGAGAGAAAAAATGGCCTGTTCTTTGCGCGAAAGCATAAATGGAGAATGGGATGTGCATATCACCTGAACATTGGGCGCATTAGCCATTTTTATCAGGGATTTAACCATGTTTTCTTGCTGAACTGGATGCAGAAATGCTTCTGGCTCTTCAAAAAGAATAAGTGTCATTTCGGGCAAAAAAGATTCTTTTTCTGTAGTTTTTGTTACTTTGGGTTCAAACTGAGAAGACAGTTCCAACAAAGAATAGATGAAGTGTCGCTGAAATCCAGAGCCAAACACCGACACATCTTGTTGAGTCCCTAAGGACAGATCACTAAGCTCAAAACCGACCATGTTTTTTACAATTAAATCAATCGTTGGCGGAGTGATTGTTAAATTAAAGCTAGTGTTCCAATTGCTCAATTTTTCAGAAAAGCATTGCTCAAAATTAAAAAGAGTATTCTCCTGATTACTTTTTAGCCCTTTTATTTCTCTCGCAAAAATGTCGACACTGCTCTTGAAATTATCATATGCACTACTGCTTTTGGCGACAGTTGTCATCAGGTTCAGCAAGAGATCGCGAAGCGCAGAGGCCCCTGTCATCTTGGTATGATCCTCAACTTTACTAACAGCGGGGATGTATATGATACTCCCAAATTTTCCTTGCTGTACTCCCTTCCATCCATAAAATGAAGAAGTACTGAGTTGATTCGTGTCCGCTAAATATGCATAAATGGTACCATTTTTATAATTCTGATTATTTGTCGCAAAAAACTTTCTAACCTTAAGCTTTTTATCTGGCAATATATATTCTTTTTTCAATCCATCGCAATCATCATCGGTTAGATTAAAAATAATTTCAATCCATGCTTCTTTTTCACTTTTTAATAATACAGATAAATCTTTGTCTGTAAATTTATAATCCTTTTCATAAAATGCTCTTATCGCATCTATAAATGTCGATTTGCCAGCATTATTAGTCCCAACAAAGATGGAATATGAATTTAATTTTACCGTTTGTTCTTCAATCCCACGAAAATTATGGATTGTGACCTCTTGGATTTTCATAGCATTCTTCCTCCGCTAAATTGCGATTTACACCTCTACATCCGACACGTCGATCTCCCCCGACATTAGTTTCGGCAACAAAGTGTCGCGAAGAGATGCAAGTCGAGTTGATTCCTCTATCGTTTGAGACATCTTACGATATGTTTGCTCAAAAACTGCGACAATGTTGTCGAGTGACGACCAGTCCTCAGGGAAATAAAAACTGTATTCCGGCAATGCTTTCTTGCTCATGTGTAACACGGTCGTCCCATTGACATATCCCAATGCATGAGCTTTGAATTGCGGAGAATTGAGCAAAGAAGCCAAAAGAAATCTGGAGATGCCTGACTTGGGGATAACTTTTACCAAATCCATAGACATAATCAGTTTTCTATAGCCTCCTGTAGACAGTATTATTTCTGCATTACCAATAACTTCGGCATTTTGTGTCAAATCCGTGTGGGCGACTAAAATGTCGAACAAATCAACTTGCTGTTCGGCCTTGAGTTTTTCCGATGGAACAATTTCCTTGAACCCATCCAGCTTAAAACCGCCATTTCTGTCAAAGTTTTTGATTGTAGCCATCGCGCAATCAGAAGCCTGGAGTTCGTTTCCTTTATACGAATACCCGCCGACGAAATCGGCTATTTGTGACAGACGAGTCTTCTGCCATCCTTCAGGGAGTGAACCACCAAACGGCTCGAAATTCACGAACCATGACTTGAAGATGGCCTGCGCCTGTGCCTCCAAATTTTGGTTTGAATATTTAGTTCGATTTTATTGCTTATAGAGTCAAGAATAGAAATTATTTTTTTCTGCTCCGGAATAGAGGGCAATGGGATTTCTATTGTTTTTAGAAACGATGACGGTTGTGCAATCGAAGGAACCCCTACTTGACTTACGTTCGCAAGGAGTTTCCCCTGTCCCTCGTGAGAATGCAGATAATAAACAATAAATTCAGGAAAAACTTTTTCTTTGTCACATCTTAAATAAAATTGGCGTTGCGATAACATGTAATATGGATAATGACAGTGCGCAGGGATCATCGCCACTTGACCAACATTGCCAGCATGCGTAAAAATAATATCTCCGGGATACACGATAGAATTCTTTAACCGATCCGCGTGTTCTTTCGTGATATAATTAAAAGATTCTTCTGACAGATAAAAACCTTTTAAGTGCATTCCACTGATTACAGGAACGCCTGATTCTACGAAAGTAGATACCTTAATATTTGAGCCGAATGGTCCCATCGCGATTTTGTTAGCAATATCAGATATTTTGCACTGCTTGAAATTATTCATATTCAGCCCTCATCAGGTCTTTAAAACATGTATATCCTATTGGAGATGGAGGAGCTGTCTGAAAACCCCATGTTGTGCCACGCTTAATATGTTTCGTTATAGATGTTAAATGTCCTCTTTCGTATAAACAGAGGATGAATATATTTTCCGCGAGAATTAAATGGTATCCGATCAAATAGCGATATTTATATCTAGGTGCGGTAAACCATGTAAGTTTATCAATATCAGAACTCCAGGAGTTAGCATTATTACTTTTTTTGACTTCAACCACTATTTTATTGGCAGAGCTTCCTGTTTCTGTGGCTGAGAAGATAAGAATATCAGGATATGTATGTATTTGTCCAGGAATTTCTTTTGATGTGGTTCCATTTTCGCCATGCGCTTTGTTATATTCGCAGAAAACAGAACATCCAGCAAACGCATTGTATAAACGACAACCTATACGAAAAACCAATGCTCTTTCACAAAGATCATCTGCTAATAAGCGATTCTCTTCGTTATAAAATTCACGGATCTTTCCTATAAAAATTCTTTTGAGATCTTCCGCTGATATATTTTGATTATTTTCCATCACTTCACCTCAAAGCCGATGGCTTTCAGATTCTTTTTGATCTGCACTTCGAGATCGTGTGATTGAGCGAAAAGTTCAAAGAGCTCGCCGGTCAGGCGGTTCATCTTGTCTTCGAAAGGTTCGCCGTCGTCCTGTTGCTCTTCGATGCCGACGTAGCGGCCCGGCGTGAGGATATAATCCTGTTTGGCGATCTCTTCGGTCGTGACAACTACACAGAAACCTTTTTTATCTTCCAGGGTTCCGGATTCATAGGTGTCGAAGGCTGCCGCGAGTTTAGTGATGTCTTCGTCGGTCAGCTGGCGCAGTTTCCGCGAAACCATCGACCCCATTTTGCGGGCGTCGATGAAACAGGTTTTTCCCTTCTGCTTTTTGTTTCGATCCAAAAACCACAACGATACCGGGATCTGAGTGGTGTAGAAAAGCTGCGTCGGCATCGCCACGATGCAGGAAACCAGATCGTCCTCGATGATCTTTCTGCGGATATCCCCTTCGCCACCGGATTGTGACGACAACGAACCGTTGGCGAGCACCATGCCGATCTTTCCATTGGGCGCGAGGTGGTAGATCATATGCTGCAGCCATGCGAAGTTTGCGTTGCCGGCGGGCGGGACTCCGTACTTCCATCGCACGTCGTCACGCAATTTGTCGGCGCCCCAGTCGGAGAGGTTGAACGGCGGATTCGCCATGATGAAGTCCGCCCTCAGCGTCGGGTGGCAGTCGTCGTAAAAAGTGTCGGCATTATAGCGCCCCAGATCAGCTTCGATGCCCCGGATGGCAAGATTCATCTGCGCCATCTTCCAGGTCGTCGGGTTGGAGTCCTGTCCGTACACCGAGATGTCGTTGATGCGCCCAGAGTGCTGCTCCACGAACTTCGCCGACTGCACGAACATTCCGCCCGAACCGCAGCAGGGGTCATAAACCCGACCGTGATACGGTTTCAGAAATTCCACCAGTGTCCGCACCACGCACGCCGGGGTGAAGAATTCGCCGCCCTTCTTGCCCTCCTGTTCGGCGAACTGCGCAAGGCAGTATTCATAGGTGCGCCCCAGTATGTCGCGGGAATCCCCCTGATTTTTCATCTTGATATTGGTGAAGAGATCGACCACGTCACCCAAGCGGCGCTTGTCCAGTTCCGGGCGGGCAAAATTCTTCGGTAAAATCCCTTTGAGCCGGGTGTTCTCTTTTTCAATCAATAGCATCGCGTCATCAATTATCTTACCGATCTCCGGCGTGTGTGCCGCCTCCGCAATTTTCGCCCAGCGCGCATCTTCCGGCACGAAAAACACGTTGCAGGAAGTGTATTCATCACGATCTTCCTCGAAGCCGTCGCCCTCCTTCTTCAATTCCTGATAACGGGCATCGAATTTATCCGAGATATACTTCAAAAAAATCAAGCCCAAAACGACTTGCTTATACTCCGATGCATCCAAGTTTCCACGTAAGATGCAAGCGGCATCCCAAATCTCTTTCTCAAATCCGATATTCGCGGTATTTTCAGACATCTTTCAAATTCCTACGCTTCAATCATCTGTTTGTGGAGAATATATAATTATTCTCACCTTTTTGCAACTTAATTTTACCGTCTAAAACATAAATTTAGAATAAAAAGTGAAGATATTGCTTTTCGTTGTTTTCACTCGTGAAAGGAAATACTTTCGGAATTTGTTTTGATTTTTTATGAAAAACCCGTATATTATGAAAAATGCGAGGTGGTTATGGATGGGGTACCGAAATCTTTGCGGTTGCAGATCGCGCTCTTCGGCAGAGCCAATTGCGGCAAGTCGACGCTGATAAATAAAATTTCCGGTCAGGACGTTTCTATCGTTTCCCCTCAACCCGGTACCACCACCGACGTCGTCGAAAAAACGATGGAACTCCATCCCCTCGGCCCCGCCGTTTTTCTCGATACCGCCGGATTTGACGATGATTCCCCCCTCGGCGCCCTGCGCATCGAGCGCACCCGCAAAATTTTTCAACGCGCCGACGTCGCCATCCTCGTTACTTCTCCCGGCATTTGGGGCGCGTCGGAAAAGGAAATCGTTGTCGCCGCAAAAGAGCACAAAATTCCTATTATCGTCATTATCAACAAGTGTGACGAAGTTCCCCCTTCCCCCGATTTCTCAACTCTCATTCGCGCGGAAGGCATTTCGCAGATCATCCCCGTTTCCGCCCTTTATGACAATCGCGACGCGATATTATCCGCGCTCAAAGCGGCATTGCTGGAAGTTGTACCCGATGATTTTCTCCAGAATCCGCCGCTGCTCCGCAATTTCATTACCCCCGGAAGTCTCGTCGTTCTCATCGTACCGATCGACATTCAAGCCCCGCGCGGCAGGTTGATTTTACCGCAAGTTCAGGCGATCCGCGACGCGCTCGACGGGGATTCCGCCGTCATTGTCGTCAAGGAATCGCAATATGCCGAAACCCTCAAAAAGCTCAATGTTTCTCCCGATCTCGTCGTCTGCGACTCCCAGGTCGTCGACTTCATGGTCGCCAACACGCCCCCGGAAATCCCCTGCACGACTTTTTCCATTCTCCTTGCCGCCGCCAAGGGCGATATTGCAATTCTTGCTTCCGGCGCCGAAAAGATCGATCAGCTTCAGGACGGCGACAGGATTTTAATTGCCGAAGCTTGCACGCATCACGCCACCTCCGACGACATCGGCCGCGTCAAAATCCCCCGGCTCATCCGCCAGAAAACCGGAAAAAATTTGGCATTCGACGTTTTTTCCGGTCACGACTTCCCGGAAAATCTCACCGACTACGCTCTCGTCATTCAATGTGGCGGCTGTATGATCGGTCGCCGCGAGATCCTTTCAAGGCTACAGACCGCACAAAAGTATCACGTCCCCATCACCAACTACGGCATGGCGATTTCCGCTTGTCGCGGCGTTTTACCGCGCGTAATGAGCGTTTTTAAGAAGTGAATTTGCCGGATGGGAACAAGAGGGCGCTCACGCCGCGCCCTCTTGACTCCCCAAGCGCCCGCCACAGGCGGGAATCTGTACCTGCCGCAGATATTTGCGGACTGATGTTTTGTTCGCGCTCTAAACGAACACCCCCGCAAATCTCCGCGGTCTCGTCTGTTTGTTACTGCAAACAGGACGGGCGTCCCACGCGGGCTAATGCTACGCTTTACGCTCCGCCCGCCCGACTGCCCGATGTGCACACCTCACACGCCAATGTTTCCCTCGTCCTGCCGGACGAAATGAAGAACCGCATACATTTTAATTGCCGTCGGATGCGAGGCGGTTGCCGCCGCCTGTCCTCCAAAGCTCGCAGAGCGACGGAGGATCACGAACTGCGCAGGAGATTTTAAGGGGGCATGGGGGATTTTTAACAAAAAGTAAAAACTACCATACGCGAAGCCGCGAGTACCGGAGGTGCGAAGCACCGAGGAACGGATGCGCGAAAGCGCGGGGGTTCCCCCGAAAATCGACCGTAGCCGCGAAGCGGGGCGCACCCTCTCACGGGTGCGCAGGAGATTTTAAGGGGGATTGACGCGCGCGCGTTATGGTGCTATATTATAAGATAAGCAATTCGTATTTTACTGCCTAAATTCAAAGTCAGAGGAAATTATGAAAGAAATCAAAGTCAGTATCATCGGATTCGGCACCGTCGGCGCCGGCGTCGCGGACATTCTGGTCAAAAACGCCGAATTGATGGCCATTCGCACCGGAGTGAAGCTCAAGCTCGAAAAAATCGCCGACCTCGACATCGTCCGCGACCGCGGCGTCAAGGTTCCCGAAGGCGTACTCACCACCGACTGCAATCAGGCGATCGCGGCGGCGGACGTCGTCGTCGAATTGATCGGCGGCACCACGTTTGCCAAAAAGGTCATTCTCGACGCCCTTAATGCCGGAAAAAGCGTCGTCACCGCCAACAAGGCGTTGCTTGCGCATCACGGCGCGGAACTTTTTGCCGCGGCGGAAAAAAATCACGTCGATCTCTTTTATGAAGCGAGTGTCGGCGGCGGCATTCCGATCCTGAAATCGCTCCGCGAAGGTCTTGCCGCCAACCGCATCGGCCGCATTTGCGGCATTCTCAACGGCACCTGCAATTACATTCTGACCCGCATGGAGCGCGAGCACGCCGAATTCGACGCCGTTCTCGCCGATGCCCAGAAGCTCGGTTATGCCGAAGCCAATCCGTCGCTCGACATCGACGGTTTCGACACCGCCCACAAGACGGCGATCCTCGCTTCGCTCGCCTACGGTCAATGGTTCGCCGCCGATGACGTTCACGTCGAAGGCATCCGCGATCTCGACAGCCGCGACATCGCCAACGCCGACGAGCTCGGCTACCGCGTGAAGTTGCTCGGCATCATCAAAAACAACAACGGCGCCGTCGAAATGCGCGTACATCCGACGCTCGTCCCCAAAAAGGCGATGCTCGCCAACATTTCCGATGTTTTCAACGGCGTGATGGTCGAGGGCGACATGGTCGGCCGCACTCTTTTCTACGGTCGCGGCGCGGGGCGCGCGGCGACGGCGAGCGCGGTGGTCGCCGATCTCGTCGACATCGGCCGCAACATTCTGACCGGCTCCGTCCGCCGTCTCCCCGCATTCACCGAGGGAAAACTTTTTGACCGGCTCGCTTCGATGGAGGAGATCGTTTCGCGTTATTATCTGCGTTTCACGGTCAGCGACGAACCCGGTGTGGTCGCCAGCGTTTCGCAGATCCTCGCCTCGCACAAGATCAACCTCGCGAGCGTCATTCAGCCGGAAAACAGCACGAAATGCGCCGAGCTGGTCGTGTTGACGCATCCCGCCAGCGAAAAATCCGTCACCAAGGCGCTCGACGAGATCAGCGTGTTGCCTTTCAACCTCTCCCCGGTGCGCAAACTCCGCATCGAGGAATTTTAATTTCGGGAAATTCGGACTATGGGAATCCACACCGTAGAAAAAATCGGCGGCACCAGTATGAGCCGCTTCGGCGAACTGCTCGACAACATCTTTATCGGCAAGCGCACGAAGCAGGAATTGTACAACCGCATTTTCATCGTTTCCGCCTATGGCGGCGTCACCAATTTACTGCTGGAAAACAAAAAGACCGGCGACCCCGGCATTTACGGGAGTTTCGCCGCCGGAAACAACCGCGAGTGGCAGGAAAAACTCGATGCGACGACGGCTTTCATGATCGCCCTCAACCGTTCGTTTGAAAAGATCGGGCTCGATCAGGCGCGCGCCGACGCCTTTGTCAACGAGCGGATGACGGGGATCCGCAACTGTCTGCTCAACTTGATGCAGTTGCGCAGTTTCGGGCACTTCAACAAGGAGAGTTATCTCCCCGCCGCCCGCGAACTTTTGAGCAGTGTCGGCGAAGCGCACAGCGCATTCAACTCCGCTTTGATCCTGCAATCGCACGGCGTCAACGCCGTTTTCGTCGATCTTTCCGGGTGGAAAGATCAGGAGACCGGCACGATGGAGGAAACCATCCGATCCCACCTCAAGGATCTGGATTTTTCCAAGTGCATGCCGATCGTCACCGGATATGCCAAATGCGCCGGCGGCGTGATGGCGAAATTCGACCGCGGTTACAGCGAGATCACGTTCAGCAAGCTCGCGGTCGTCACCGGGGCGCGCGAGGGAATCATTCACAAGGAATTCCACCTCTCGACCGGCGACCCCAAACTGATCGGCATCGACAAGGTGCGGCAGATCGGTCATACCAATTTCGACATCGCCGATCAGCTTTCGGATATGGCGATGGAAGCGATCCATCCGATGGCGTCCAAGGCGATGGAGCGCAATCACATTCCGATCCGCGTGGACAACGCCTTTGACCCGGGCAATCCCGGCACGCTGATCTCGGGCGACTACGTTTCGCCGACGCCGCGCGTCGATATGATCTGCGGCCGCAAGGATCTGGTCGCCGTCGAAGTTTTCGACCCCGAAATGGTCGGCGCGGTCGGTTACGACTACCGTCTGCTCGGCGTTTTCGCGCGGCACAAGGTGGTCTACATCGCCAAAAACACCAACGCCAACACGATCACGCACTATGTGCCGCAAAAGAGCGCGCATTTGCAGGAAATGATCGACGATCTCGCCGCGGAACTGCCCAGCGCGCACGTCAAGACCTGTCCGATCGCGATCGTTTCGGTGCTCGGCAGCAATATGAAATTCCCCGGTTTCCTGTCGCGGGCGGCGCAAGCGCTCGCCGGTGTCGGGATCAACATTCTCGCGCTCGACCAGTCGATGCGCCAGGTCAATATGCAGTTCATCATCGAGCGCGAAAACTTCGATGCGGCGATCAAGGCGCTGCACCGGGAATTCGTCGAGCGCGAAGCGTAATTTTGAAGGATCTCAGATTATGAAAATGAGTCAAATGGTCGGGCGCCGCCTCAAGGAAGTGCCCAAGGACGCCAAAACAAGAAGTCACCAGTTTCTGATCCGCGGCGGTTACATCCGTCCGGTTTCGGCGGGGATCTATTCGATCCTGCCGCTTGGCAAGCGCGTCATCGACAAGATCGAAAAGATCATCCGCGAGGAAATGAATAAGATCGAGGGGCAGGAAATTTTAATGCCGGTCGTCCTCCCCGCCGAATTGTGGCAGGAATCGGGCAGATATGAAACCGTCGGCGCCGAATTGCTCCGCTTCAGCGACCGCAACGACAAGCCGATGCTGCTTGCGATGACGCACGAGGAGTGTGTCACGGCGCTCGTGCGCACCGAGGTCACAAGTTACAAGCAGTTGCCGGTGATGCTCTATCAATTGCAGACGAAATACCGCGACGAGGCGCGGCCGCGCGCCGGATTGATCCGCACCCGCGAATTCACGATGAAAGACGCGTACAGTTTCCACGTCGATCAGGCGGACTTGGAAAAATACTATCTCCGCGCTCACGCCGCGTACGAAAAGATCTTTCACCGCATCGGTCTGGACAACGTCTTGAGCATCGAATCCAACTCCGGGATGATGGGCGGCAAAGTTTCGCACGAATTCATGGCGATCTGCGAATGCGGCGAAGACACGATCTTCGCTTCGCCCGACCGCAGTTACCGCGCCAACCGCGAGATCGCCGTCGCCGCGTGGAAGTTCGACAAAAAGCCGATGCTCCCGCTGGAAAAGGTGCCGACTCCCCACAGCAAGACGATCGAAGAAGTCGCTCAACTGCTCAACGTCAAACCGGAAGAAACGGCAAAGGCGGTCTTTTATCAGGATCTGCGCGACAATTCGCTGATTTTCGCCGTCGTCCGCGGCGATTTTGAAGTCAACGAAACGAAACTTGCCAATTTGCTTCAGGTGCCGGAATTCAAGTTCGCCGACGACGAGGCGATCCTCGCCGCCGGAGCGGTGCCCGGTTTCGCCGGGCCTTGCGGCATCGACGGCAAAAAAGTCCGGATCGTCCTCGACCGCAGCGCCGCCGAAAGCAGCAATCTGGTGACCGGCGCCAACGAGGAGGGATTCCACTTCAAAAACTTCAATGCCGAACGCGACCTCGCCGGAGTCGACTACGTCGTCGGCGACATCGTCTGCGTGCGAGCGGGCGACCCCTGCCCGAAAACGGGCGAACCCCTTGAAATGATGCGCGGCATCGAAGTCGGCAACATTTTTCAGCTCGGCACGAAGTATTCCGACAGTATGAACTGCAATTATCTTGACCGCGACGGCAAAAGTCATCCGATGGTGATGGGCTGTTACGGCATCGGCGTCGGTCGCGCGATGGCTTCGGTCATCGAATTTTCCGCCGACGACTGGGGGCCGATCTGGCCGATGTCGATCTCCCCGTATCAGGTCGAGATCTGCGCGCTCGACCCGCAGAAACCGGGCGTCCGCGAAGCCGCCGAAAAACTTTATCGGGAGTTGCTCGACCTCGGCGTCGAAGTTCTTTTCGACGACCGCGGCGAAAAAGCGGGCTCGATGTTCAGCGACGCCGATTTGATCGGAATTCCGTTGCGGTTGATCGTTTCGCCCAAGACGCTCGCGGAAAATCAGGCGGAATACAAGCACCGCGGCAGCAAGGATGCGGCAAAACTTTCTCTTCAGGAAGCGGCGGAAACCGTCGCCGCCGAAGTGAAGAAAATGCTCGCCAAATATCTCTGATTCGACAAGGAGAAAAAAGATATGTGGAACTATTCGGAAAAAGTGATGGATCACTTTATGAATCCACGCAATATCGGGGAAGTGGAAAATCCCGACGGCACGGGGGAAGTCGGCAACGCCGCCTGCGGCGACGCGCTGAAACTCACCTTTAAACTGGACAAGGACGGCAAAATCGCCGACGTCAAATTCAAGACTTTCGGCTGTGCGAGCGCGATCGCGTCGAGTTCGATGCTGACCGAACTCGTCAAGGGCAAAACGCTCGACGAAGCGCAGAAAATCACCAATCAGGACATCGCCGACGCGCTCGGCGGTCTTCCCGAAGCGAAAATGCACTGCTCCGTGATGGGCATGGAGGCGCTTCAGGCGGCGATCGCCGATTACCGCGGCGAAGCCAATCCCTTTGAAAAGGATTCCGATCACGAGGGCAAGATCGTCTGTCACTGTTTCGGCGTGACCGACGTCAAGATCCTCAAAGTCGCCAAGGAAAACAATCTCCACCAGGCATCTGAAGTCACCAACTACTGCAAAGCGGGCGGCGCCTGCGGCAGTTGTCTCGGGACGATTCAGCGTCTGCTCGATGATATGTGGCGTCTGGAGCAAGCCAAGCATGACCATTGATGAACTTCACGCCGCGTCGCACGATCTTGCGCAACGCATCGCGCTGTTGCACGATTTCCTGAAAATCGACGACCGCAAAGCCGAACTTGCCGATTTGGAAAAATCAATGAGCGCGCCCGATTTCTGGGATGACAAGGAGTCGGCGCAGAACACGGTCGCGAAACTTTCCGCCTGCCGCAATGTCGTCGAACCTTTTACCAAACTCCAAGGCGAGATCGACGACCTCCCGGCGATGGCGGAACTCGCCGCCGACGATCCCGATTTCCTCGAGGAAGCGGGCAACGAGATCGCCGGTTTGCAAAAGCGCCTCGACAAGCTCGAAGTGATGAGTTTTCTTTCCGGCCGTTTCGACCGCAACAACTTTTACTGCTCGATCCACGCCGGAGCGGGCGGCACCGAAAGCTGCGACTGGGCGAATATGCTTTTGCGGATGTACCGCCGTTATTTTGAACGCCGCAACTGGAAAGACGAGATCGTCGATCTCCAGCCGGGTGAAGAAGCGGGCATCAAAAGCGTCACGCTCCACGTCACGGGCGAATACGGTTACGGCTACTTCAAAGCCGAGCGCGGCGTCCACCGCCTCGTGCGTATTTCGCCCTTTGACAGCAATGCGCGACGCCACACGAGTTTTTCGTCGGTCGAAGTCTTTCCCGAAATCGACGACGACATCGACATCGACGTCGACGAGTCGCAGTTGCGCATCGACACCTACCGTTCGAGCGGAGCGGGCGGTCAGCACGTCAACACGACCGACAGCGCCGTGCGCATCACCCATATCCCGACCGGCATCGTCGTCTGCTGTCAGGCGGAGCGTTCCCAACACAAAAACCGTGCGACCGCGATGAAAATGCTCAAGGCGCGCCTCTACGAAGCTGAAATGGAAAAACGCCGTCAGCAGGCGGCGGCGGCGCGCGGCGAACAATCGGAAAACGGCTGGGGCAGTCAGATCCGCAGTTACGTTTTACAGCCTTACCAGATGGTCAAGGATCTGCGCACCGATGTCGAAACGAGCGACACCGCAGGTGTGCTCGACGGCGATCTCGACGCCTTTATCGAGGCTTTCTTAAAGAGCGGTCTTGCCAATTAAACGAAATCAAGGGGGGAATACGATGACGCAAGCGGATTTTCAGATCGGGAAACTGGGCAAATGCACGTTGACCAATCCGATACGCGATATGTATTTCATCGGTGAAAATGAGCGTGTAAGTTACGAGAGCGATCCCGCTGTGATCGCCGCGGACGTCGCGCGCAAAGAGGAGCCGCTTGCCTTTGAACGGGCGGGCGTCCGCAAAAAGATCTTTCACGACCCCGCATGGAGCAAAGCGGCGATCCTGACGGCGGGCGGACTTTGCCCCGGATTGAACGACGTCATCCGCGCACTCGTACTTTCGCTCAACCGTTACGGAGTCCCCGTCATCTACGGCATCCGCTACGGTTATCGCGGTCTCAATCCGGAGCACGGGTTGGAACCGCTATTGCTCACGCCCGATCTCGTCGACGGCATCCACCACGACGGCGGCACGATCCTCGGCTCGTCGCGCGGCGCGGAGGACCCCCGCGTCCTCGTCGACACGCTGGCGCGGATGAACATCAATCTGCTTTTTTGCATCGGCGGCGACGGCACGGCGCGCGGCGCGCACGCGCTCGTCCAGGAGATCAAACGCCGGAAACTTGCGATCAGCGTCGTCGTCATCCCCAAAACGATCGACAACGACATCTGTTTCATCGACCAGAGTTTCGGTTTCGCGACCGCCGTGCGGACGGCGGAAAGTTTCGTTTCCTGCGCCCACAGCGAAGCCAAAGGCGCCTACAACGGCATCGGTATCGTCAAGGTGATGGGGCGCGATTCCGGCTGGATCGCCGCCTTTACCGCGCTCGCCAATCCCTTTGCCAACTACTGTCTGATCCCGGAGGAGAAATTTCAACTGGAAAAAGGCGATCACGCGCTTTTGCCGCATTTGCTCCGGCGGTTGGAAAAGAAACATCACGCCGTCATCCTCGTCGCCGAGGGCGCGGGGCAGGAACTTTTCAAGAAAAAAGTCGTGCGCAAGGACGCTTCCGGCAACATTCTGAAAGACGACATCGGGCTTTTGCTCAAATCGGAGATCGCGCGCTATATGAAAAAACACGATACCGACGTGACGATCAAATACATCGACCCCGGCTATACCATCCGCAGTGTCTGCGCCGCCGGAGAAGATGCGGTTTTCTGCACGTTGCTCGCCAACAACGCCGCCCACGCGGCGATGGCGGGGCGCACCGATATGATCGTCGGTCACTGGGGCGGGGAATTCACGCATGTGCCGATCGCGCTCGCGACGAGTTCGCGCAAAAAAGTCCGGCTCGACAGTCCGCTTTGGAGTTGCGTCAAAACCATCGTTTCCTTTTAAATGATGACACCCGACGAACGCTTTGAGCAACTCCGGTGCGGGGTTTTCATCCACTGGGGGCTCTACGCCATACCGGGCGGCATTTGGCGGGGAGAAGAAGTTTCCTACATCGGGGAGTGGATCCAATCGCACTGCCGGATCCCCAATGCCGAATACGCGCAACTTGCCGGGCAATTCGATCCCGCGCTTTTCGATGCTGAAAAGTGGATGAAAATGATTGCCGACGCGGGATTCCGCTACATCGTCTTTACGGCGAAACATCACGACGGTTTCGCGATGTACAAGAGCAAAGTTTCCCCTTTCAACATCGTCGACGCGACCCCTTTCGGGCGCGACGTGCTGGCGGAGATTTCCGCCGCCTGTCAAAAATACGGCGTCAAACTCGGCATTTACTACAGCCATTATCTTGACTGGCACGAATTTGACGGCGGCGATCCGGGACCGCTTTATCCGAAAAATTACCAGGGGATGTCTTGGGGCAACGACTGGGATTTTCCCGATTGCGGAAAAAAAGATTTCGAGTGCTATTTCGAGGGCAAAGTCCTGCCGCAAATCAGAGAACTCCTCACGAATTACGGCGAAGTCGTCGAATTGTGGTGCGACTGTCCGTTGGACATTGCGCCGAAGTACAGCGAAAAACTGCGCGATCTCGTCCGTGAACTGCAACCTGATTGCCGCATCAACAGCCGTATCGGCAACGGTTGCGGCGACTTTCAGAGCCTCGGCGACAATCAGGTGATGCGCTGTCGTCAGACCCGCCCTTGCGAATCGCCGATCACCCTCAATCACACGTGGGGATTCAAATACGGCGACGAAGACTGGAAACCGGCGCAACTGATCGCCGAAAGGATGGTGTTTCTCGCTTCGCGCAACGCCAATTTGCTCGTCAACATCGGGCCGCGCCCGGAGGGGGATTTCCCCGACGGCACGGTCAAGATCCTCAAGGAACTCGCCCGATGGCAGCAGACGTTGCCGCCCGATGTCATTTCGGGGAGCGAACCTGGCGTTTTCCCCTCCGGCTTCGACTGGGGCTGTACGACGACAAGCGGTGACACGCTCAATTTTTTCCTGACGCAGAAACGGGAAAAAATCGAAATTTCCGGCATTTTCAACCGCGTCGTTTCTGCCGATGTCCCGTTTGAGCAAAAGGATTCGACGCTGACGCTCCATACCGAAAATATCGCGCAAACGCTATTACCGCTCATTCGCGTGAAACTCGACGGCATTCCCCGGGTCGCACCGGAACTTTGCCCGCAGGACGGCGTGCTTGCGCTGCCGCCCTCTCTCGGCAGGATCATCGAGGGAGGAAATACCGGAAAATCATCTTCGACGCTCGGCGTCGACGGCGTCGCGCTCGACGATACGGGACATATGACGCTTGCCGTTGACGGCACGTTGCGCAATTGGGAAAATCCCGGCGACCGTATCGTTTGGGATGCGTTTTTTCCGCAGGGCGGGCGTTACCAAATCGAAGTCGTCACCTTTATGGCGTATCACGCGCGCCCGTGGTGCGGGGGGCGCACCGTCGAGATCCTCCTTGACGGCAAAAGCGTCGCGCAGAAATATCTGACCCCCGACCGGATGCTGGAAAACGGCACACACCCCTCGGCGGCGACCGTATTGGGAGAGATCGGAATTCCCTCCGGCGCCAAAGCCGAAATCGCGCTGCGCGTCACAAGCATTGATCGTGCCGAAGTCAAAATGATGAATCTCGTCGAAGTGCGCTTCCAAAAACAGCGGGATTTTTAAGTGCTTCGCACAATTATTTTTTAGAAGCGCGCAACGGCGGTCCCGTAAAAAAAGAATAATTTTCGCATCGGCGGCACGGCAGTTTGTTTCGGAAAAAATCCGCCGGTTGTAAAGTCTGCTTCATCGCTTTAAACTTTTCCCGTTTTTATAGAATAATTGTGAATAGAGATGGATTTTTGGGAGATTTCAACATTTATAATTTGAAAATATTTCATTTGCAGTGTACATTAAGAACATACTGAAGTATGTACAGAGAAAAAGAATGTTAGTCGAAACGGATGTTGACCTCTCTTCGGCATTTTGAAATAAATTGCAAGCAAGCAAGCAAGCAAGCAAGCAAGCAAGCAAGCAAGCAAGCAAGCAAGCAGTTATAAATATAACTGCTTGCTTCTCCCCCACGTTGAAAGGTTGTTCCCGCTTTTTTTGTGATTTTATTATGAAGTCGTCCGGAAGGATCCGCAGATTCCCGTATTTTAGCGGTCATCCGGTCACACCGATGGCATCACGGCACGGTCCAGGCAGTCCGTATTTTATATGATTTCTGAAAACATTTTTTTATAAGGAGAATTTTTATGGCTGATCATGAAAACAACGGCGTTTCGTTAAATGATATTTTTCTGTTTATCAAAAAGCACCCCAAAAAACTTTTTATGCCGGCGGGAATATCATTGATTTTAGTCCTGCTTTTGATTGCCATCAGTTGGTGTTTACTCCCCAGAAACTCACACTATGGTCAGAAAATAACGATCCTGTTGGAAAACCGGAACAATCAACAGGTCTACCCGAGCGGGAAGCCTTTCAGCAATGCCGATTGCCTTTCTCCGCTTGTTCTGCAACAAGTTTATCGGGACAACCACTTGGAAACACGTGTCCCGTTTGAGCAGTTCTGCGGAATGTTTTATGTGAGCAATGCCGATTTTCAACTTGCCGCCATCAATGCGCTTTTCAGCGAAAAAATGAACAAGAAAAATATCAGCATCGTGGATATGAACAGACTGGAAAAAGAATACCGGGAACAGATCGCAAAAAACGGCAAGGGACCTTTGGAGCTTTCTTTCTCTCCCGATTTTGCGATCTCAAAAAGCGAAGCGGCGAAAATTCTCAATTCCATCCCGCAGAGTTGGTATGCCATATATTCCAAATTGGAAGCGCAAAGATTTCCGCAAATGGAAACGAATGCCTCACTGCAGGAATTTCGCCGGTCTATCGGACAGGGCGGACAGTTGATCCTGCTGGAAAAGAGCAGGATCTTTTGTGAACAGCTGATCCAAATGTGCGATCAACTCAATGAAATGTTGCAGGGGCAAAACGTTTCCCTGCCGGATGGCGAGTATCTCGGCGATATCCGCAAACAGTTGCTTTCGTTAAAACGGTATCAAATCGATGTTTTTCTCCAATTTGTGCTGAACCATCGCGAGCTTCAGGGAGCCTATGACCAGATTTTCCTGCAAAGCAGATTGAACCAGCTGGAATATGAACTGACCCGGGTAAATAATAAGCATAAAGGGGTTCTGGATTCCATGCAGATCATCAGTGACACGCAGCCTCATAACAATGTCAGCGATACCAAAGATAAAAATTCCTCTCTTACATTGCAAGTGGACAACGGTTTTTTCAATTCTCTGGTAGAGCTGATCCGTCATGATGCGACAAATGAAATGCGGAAAACCTACGCGGAAAAGTCATTGAAGTATAAAGAAATGATCGCCGAGCTGGAAGCGGAAAAAGAATACTATCAGCAAATGCTGGAAATGCGGAAAAATGAATCTGCGCTCCCGATTGACAAACAAAACTTGATATCCCGGGAAAAATTCCAGAAAAATATGCAAGATATGCTGAACGAACTCGAACAGCTGAATACCAAAGTCACGCAATTCCGGGACTTGATCGTTTCCCAGTATCTGTCGAGCCGTCAGTTTTATGCGGTTGATTCTCCGGTTTCTTTCTCTTCGGAATTATGCTATCCGATGATGCGTATTTCCCTGGGGATACTGCTGCTTTGGCTTTTGGGCAATCTGGTGTACGGGATCATCTGTTTCCGGCGTCTTGACTGGTGACAGATAGATTTCCAGTATCCCGTCAAAACACAATCCGACAGCCGCAACGGGAAATGCACATCGTCTGAAAAAGTCGGCGGCATCCGCAGTTACGGCAACAAAAAGGCGTCCGGCTTGAAAAACCGGACGCCGTCAATTTTAAACGGATTTTTACACCGTCGTTTTCTTCGGTGCCGTTTTCCGCACCGGAGTTGCCGGATTGCCCGCTTTGGAATCGACAATGTCTATGAATTTTTTCCATTCGGCCCCCAGTTTTTGCACCGTTCCGAAAACCTGGGCCTGCTGAATATAGGCCTGCGATGCCGAATTATCCCACAGCAAAACTTCCAATCCCCAGGACGAAGTTTGAATATCGCTGAAAATAGAAGCGAAATCCTTGTCTCCGGTACATAAAATGATTTGCTTGTCGGCGGTGCTGTTACGATTGGTAAAAATCGTCTTGGCAATTTCCCAGCAAAGTTTCTGATCGACGCCCTTTTCGACCGGCTTCGCGGATTTCATATCCGGATATCTCGGCAACGTGAAAACTTCAAAGCCATTGCGTTGGCAGGAGGCCATTATATTCGACGGCAATTCAGAACCGACGAGGACGATCCGCTTGATCTCTCCTTTTTTCGACAAGAACGTTTTAAATTTCGCATAATTGAATTGCGGCTTCTTTCCGGCACACAATGGGATTGCTTTTTTTACGTACTTGTACCCCTGGATAAAAAGAAACGAGTTGTCGATAAACACATACAGTTCTTTCATTTTCGCCATCCTTTCCTTTCGGTTTTTCAGCCGATCCCCGGCTTGATATTGAAATATAGACCGAGGTTTCAGTCAAATCAACCGGAAAATCAAAAAAATTTAATTATTTTATTAATTTTAAGTATAAAAGATTTCCATCAAGAGTCGTTTATATGCAGATTTGGCGATACTTGATCGTCCACAGTTGATTTATCGGGGCAAAAATGTTATATTAAAAATGTAGTTGTCCCGCCCTTCCTGCGGCGTATAGTGTAAAAACATCAAAAGGAGATAAAATGAAACATTTTTCTTTTTTCGTTTTGTGCTGTCTTGCAGGAATCGCTGCGGCGGCGGATTACCGGGACATCGAGGCGCGGGTGGTTCCCGTACCGCAAAAGATCGAAGTTGCTTCCCGTGCCGCCACGCCGCTGAAAACGGAGATGGTCTTTCAAATCCAAAGCCCGCTGAAGGCGGAGGAAGTCTCCGCGCTCGTCACCGATGATGCGAAACAATACTGGCACATCGCGCCCCAAGTCATCTGTGAAAAAGGCGGCGAAAAAGTTTCCGACGAGGGATATTTGCTCGACACGACAAAATCGGAGATCGTCATCACGGCATCGTCCTTGTCCGGCGTACGCAACGCGTTGTGCACGATGCGGCAACTCGCCGAGCCGGAACGCGGCGTCGCGAAGGGATGCGGTTTCGTCATTCCGCAAGTCAAAATCGACGATTTTCCGCAGATGAAATTCCGCGCGTTTCACTTTATGCTCGCCAACAGGCAGCCGCTCTGGAAAGCCGAACGCGCGCTCCGGCTCGCCGCCTACTATAAATACAATTATTTCGTCCTCGAATTCTGGGGCAATATCCAGTTCGACCGCCATCCGGAATACGCCTACGACGGCGCATATCCTCAATCGGAAATCAAAAAACTTGTCGCGCTCGGCAAAACGCTCGGCATCACGCTGATCCCGCAGTTTCAGATTTTCGGACACGCCGGTTGCGGCGGTATTAACGGGGGCAAACACGTGCTGTTGGACAAACATCCCGAATACGCGCCGCTTTTTGAACCGAGCGGCTGGACGTGGTGTCTTGCCAATCCCGCCGCGCGGCAGTATATCGAGGATTGCGCGCTGGAACTTTACGAACTTTTCGACCGTCCGCCCTATTTTCACGTCGGCGGCGACGAAGCGTACAATGCGGGAAGTTGCTCCCTCTGCCGCGCCGACGGGAAATACTGGCAAAAGGTCGCGGATCATTTCAACTATTTCCAGAAACTTTTTGCCAAGCGCAACTGCCGGATCTTGATGTGGCACGATATGCTCGTGCGACGCGACGCTCCCGCGTGGAAAGGTTCGACCGCCAACGGCGATGAAAACTGCGATAAACTTCGCGCCGCGCTGGATCGCGACATCATCATCTGCTACTGGGAATACCGTTTTGCCGACCATCACTACCGTGCGCCCAAGGACGGCGTGCCGGGATTCCCGATCTTCGATTTCCTCCGCAAAGAGGGCTTCGACGTCGTCAATTCCGGCTGGATGTACGACACGACGCCCGCGCTCGGCGAAAAGGCGTTCAAAAACGGCGGTTTGGGCATCATGCAGACGACGTGGGGACAATTTACCAATTCCGGCAATTATTACACGATGCTCGCCGAGGGAAGCACTTCCGGCTGGAATCCGACGGCGGAATACAAACAGGTCATTGACCAGAAAATTTTCACCGTCGACTTGCTCAACAAATGCGTCCGCGACGTCAATTACGATATGAAGATCACCGACGACAGAACCAGTACGCTCTGAAACGCGCACTGCAAAAGGGATCTCGCCGCACAAGCCGTTGCCCCGTGTTTTCGGGGGGAACGGCTTTTTTGTTGCCCTTTGATTTACGGAAGGACGATCTTTTCGCCCCACATCGGGCAACGGCAGGAAACTTCGATGCCCTGCTTTTTCATCATTTCCATATCGGAATAGGCGGCGCTCCAGTCAATGGGACGGTAGATGCCCGGTTTGCAATGCCCCATTTCCAGAAGGTGACTGAACCAGATCTCACGCGGGTAAAGCGACTTCGCCGCTTCGGGGACGGAAAGTCCGACACGGGGGTGGAGGATATGGATATCCACCCTGCCCGACGGATGGAGCTGACGATGGTCGCAACTGTCGCCCGTATGATAGATGACGGGAGCGTCATCGGAGCGTCCGCACTGGATGCGGTAGACGGAAACGAATTTTTTGAACGTCGCATTGTGGTCGCACCGCTCGGAATCAATGGTAACGTCGGAAATCGTAATTTTTTCCGGCGGTGCCTGATAGCCTTTTGCCGGATAAAAATTGCTGATGACGGGCTTTTTCGCCTTTGCCATCGCCTTGAGAAGCGCAAGATTATAATGATCGTTATGATTGTGAGTCACTAAAATAAAATCGAGCAGCGGCGCAAGTTCTTCCGCGCGGCGGTGACAGATGTCGATGCCGAAACAGCACGCCGGAGTTTTGACGATATAGCCCATATTGTACAAATGCCAGACGACAGCGCCGCGACCGACTTTGGTTTCCGGCACTTCACGCATGATTTTATCGAATGCGCGGTCGTAAAATTCGAGAACGGGATAGTGCCGGTAGCATCTTTCCAGATCGGCGGCGGAAAAATGGTGAGGCCGGGTAAATCTCGCGAAATCGGTCGACGTCATCTGATCGACGCCGTTGCGGATGATCCTTTCGGCGACGTGGCGGTCGATTTTTCCGACTGCGGCAAAATTTTCCCGCGTCGGCAATTCCTGTTGATACTGCTCCTCGTCGGCTCCGGCAAAGGCGAAACTATAACGCAATTTTCCGTCGGGAGAGCCGTTGGTACTCCCGAAAAACTTGACGCTCAATACGTTGCGTCCTTTTTTCACCGCGAGCGGCAGAATATGGGAACCGTTGCCTACCCCGGCGGAAAAAGCGGAAGTGGTACGCTCGTCAAAAATCATTTTGCCATTCAATCCGGCTTGCATATAAGAGCAATTGACGCCGCACCGCAAGTACATCGTGCCGTTGGATGGAGCGTTGAATTCGTTGACGAGCAACGCAGGGTTCCCCTCTTTCGTTTCGCGCGAAAAAATGCCGCCGGGAAGTGAAAGTATTTCTTTTTCCGCTTTTGCAAGCGGCGTAAGATCAACGACATCAAGCGTTTCCCACGTTGAAGAAGGGATTTGGTAAAAAAACCATTTTTCATTCAGAACAAGCGGCAATGCCTGAAGCGCCGCACCAAAAAACAGGAAAGCGATGCCGAGGATTTTAGGCTTTTTCATTTCAACTTTTCCTTGGGTGATTGCTGTTTCTTTCCGGCAAAGGCGGCGACCGCCGCCCGGGAAAATTCACAGCCGCAGAATTTCTGACGGTAGAAGCCGTTTTCGCGGGCGATCCGGCAACTTACCGTATAATTGCCCCCCTTTTTGAAATCGATCGCTTCAAAGGCGGCGAAATCCTTTGCCGCGTCGAAGATCTGACGGCTGTTTTTATGGGGGCTCACCGTCAGCGTCGTTGCAAACGTTTCCGCAAGTTCCGCCGCGCGCAATGCGGCGCGGCGCAGACTGAATTCAAAGCATTTACTGCACCGTTTCCCGTGCTCCGGCTCCTTTTCCAGTCCGGCAACGGCGGCGAGCCACGCGGCGTGGTCGTAGGGATCGACTTCAAGATCAAGTTGATAGAGTTCGGCAAGTTTCCTGACCGATTCGAGCCTTTTGTCGAATTCGGCGCGGTCGGCGAGGTTGCTGTTGGAGTAAAAAAGCCGCGCGCGCCGCCCTTCCTGCTGCAGAGCGGCGACACAGCCGCCGCCGCAGGGAGCACAGCAAATATGCAACAGCAAGGATGCCTTATCCATTATTTACAGCGCAAGTTTGCCGCAACGAGCGTATTGCGCATCAGCATCGCGATCGTCATCGGACCGACTCCGCCCGGTACCGGCGTGATCGCCCCGGCGACTTCGACGGCTTCGTCGAAATCGACATCGCCGACGAGCCGGTTTTTCTGCAATTTCTCATCAAAAATGCGGTTAATGCCGACGTCGATGACGGTCGCGCCTTTTTTCAGCATATCGCCTTTGACGAAACGCGGTTTGCCGATCGCGGCGATGACGATATCCGCCTGCCGGGTGTAAGTTGCGATGTCGGGCGTCGACGAATGGACGACCGTCACCGTCGCATCGGCTTCCGGAAGTTTCTGCATCAGAAGCGCCGCCATCGGCTTGCCGACGATGTTGCTGCGGCCGATGACGACGGCGTGCTTGCCCCGGCACGAAATGCCGGAACGGCGCAAAAGTTCCAGTACGCCGTAAGGAGTACAGGGCATGATCCCCCGTTCCCTGCCGACCAAAAGTTTGCCGACGTTGACTTCGCTGAAGCAATCGACGTCCTTGTCAGGAGAAATCGCCTGGATCACCCGGTACTCGTCGATCTGGCGCGGCACGGGCGACTGGACGAGCAATCCGTCGACCGCATCGTCGGCATTGAGTTCGGCAATTTTGTCGAGCAGTGTTTTTTCGTCGGTGTCGGCGTCGAGCGCGATCATTTTGGAAGCGATGCCGAGTTTTTCGCAGGTCGTCACCTTGTTGCGGACATAGACCTGCGATGCGGGATCGTCCCCGACGAGGATGACGGCGAGAGCGGGCACCCTGCCGTGCGCGGCGCGGAATTTTTCGACCTCAAGCCGGGTCTCCTCGTTGATTTTGGCGGCGATCGCCTTGCCGTCGATGATGAATGCAGACATAGAAACTGTTTCCTTAATCGATTTTCAGTTTTTCCTGAATGGACTTTGCCATCTCTTGCATCTGATTTCCGGCATACTTCAACTGCCGCCAGTTCCAGCGGAACGTATCTTCGACGCCGCGCGGGATCACGTGCAAATGAGCGTGCATCACCACCTGTCCGGCGGCGGCGCCGTCGGCGAGGTGCAAATTGAATGCGTCGTAAGCGTCAAGCCGCTTCAATGCGACGCCGATGCGGCTGCCGACGCGGAACATTCTCCCCGCCGTTTCTTCGGGAATGGTGGCGCTTGATTCGTGATGCTCCTTGGGAATGACCAGCGTATGACCGAAATTGATCGGCCCGAGGTCGAGAAAGGCGTAGACCAATTCGTCTTCGTAGATTTTGACCGACGGGATCTCCCCCTTGACGATTTTGCAGAAAATACAGTCGCTCATCTTATTTCTCCTTAAACAAATCAATGATGGATTTCTGATTGCCGAAAACGGTGAGGATGTCGCCGCGCTCCAAAACGGTGTCGGGACCGGGCTGGATCTCTCCGGCGTCACTCGCTTTTTGCAGTAAAAGGACGGTCACCGCATATTTGCCGCGCAAATTAAGTTCTTTCAGATTTTTACCGGCGAGTTTTTCCGGCACCGTCACCTCGGCGATCGCCGAACCTTTGAATTCAAAGATGTCGCTGATGTTGGCGAGCGAAAGACGGCGCGACAAGCGGTGCGCGACGTCGAGGTCGGGCTGGATCACTTCGTCGGCGCCGAGCCGGTAGAGGATGCGCTCCTGAATGTCGCTCGTCGCCTTGACGAGGATCCGGCGCGCGCCTTCCTGCTTCAGAAGCGTCAGCGCCAAAATCTGTTTTTCAAAGAAGGAACTCATCCCGAGGATCACGGCGTCGAATTTGCCGACGTTGAGTTCGTGCACCGTTTCCTCGTGGGTCACGTCGGCGATGACGACGTCGGTCACTTCATCGCGCAACTCCTCAAGGCGCGGCGCGGAAATGTCGCAGATGAGTACCGAATTTCCGGCACGGCTCAATTCCCGGGCAAGTTTACTGCCGAAAGACCCCACCCCGAAAATCGCATAACTTTTTTTTGCCATAAAAACACTCCGGTCCTAAAATTGATTAACCGATCACCACACGTTCCTCCGGATAGTGGAGCCGTCCCGGCTTTTCCCTGCCGAGCAGAAACAGCATAATGGTATAAGGCCCCAGCCTCCCGAAATACATCAGAAAAATCATAAACAACTTGCCGATTTCATTCATTTTATGCGGCGTACCGAATGACAACCCGGTCGTCGTCAGCGCCGAAACCGCTTCAAACAGATTTTCCTCCGCGCTCCCCGCCGGGTAGACGAGATGCATCCCGACTGCGGCAAGGGCGCAGATCAAAGTGTAGATGACGATGATGGAAAAAGCGCGCAAGACGTTGTCCATCGGCATTTTACGCTTAAAAAGCAATACGTCGCGGTTGCCGGAGATCGTGCTTTTGATCGCGGCAAACGCAATGGCGACCGTCGTGATCTTTATGCCGCCCCCGGTGGAACCGGGACCGGTGCCGATCATCATCAGAAAAATCACGAGCGCAATGCTTCCTGAGGAAAGTTCCCGTAAGGGAAATGTGGTAAATCCCGCCGTCCGCGAAGTCGCGGAAAGAAAAAACGCATCAAACCAACTCAATTTGTCGTGCGCGTGAAGCGCAAAAAGGTAAAATAAAAGCGTCCCCGCGATCAGCAAAAACGCACTGCCCCACAAAACGATGCGCGAATGCAGCCGGAGCCGGCCTTTTTTCCGCCACGCGCAGACGAGATCGTAGATCACATAGACGCCGAGTCCCCCAAGGATATTCAGCGCGGCGCATGCCGTTTGCGCCAGACGGTGCTGGGACGCCATGCTGTCGGCAAACGGAGTGAAGCCCGCATTGCAGAAACTCGTCACCGAAACCATCGCCGCCGCGCCGACGGATTCCCAACGGGGCGCGCCGTTACACAGCATCCCGATGTAGATGAGGATCCCGCCGCAAAGTTCGCTGAAAAGCATATAGCGGATGACGGTCCGCGTCAACCCCTCCGAACCGCGCAAAGAAAAATTGTCGTTCAAACTGGAAATCAGCAAGGTGTCGCTGAAAGAAAGTCCGCGGCCGAGCGCCAGAAGGATCGATGCGCTCAACGTCATAATACCGATGCCGCCGACTTCGACGAGCAGAGTGATCAATCCCTGACCGAAAGGCGAAAACTCGAATATCTCCACACTGGTAAGTCCGGTGATGCAAACGGCGCTGGTCGCCGTAAAAAAGGCGTCGATCCAACGGAGGGAAACGCCTTCCCGCATCGTCCCCGGCAATTTCAACAGCAAGGTACCGATCGCGATCAAAACGGCAAAAGAAAGAAGAAAGAGCAGTTGCCCGCGTTTGACAAACCGGTTCGCCATACGGAAACGAGCCCTTTTACCACGCTTCTGTCACCTGAATGACGACGTTTTTGGAGGCGGTAAACGCCGCCTGCTGACCCGCATAAGCGCGGCTGATCTCAAGATCCGCGCCGGAAGTAAAGGTCGCGCTCCCCGAAGCGGAGTTGTTTTTGATCAACGGCGCCGCACGGCCCGGGATCATCACGGAATACTCGATCGTCACCGTCGCACTCCACTGGTCGGGATTGAGGTCTTTGTCCGTCGTTTCGCTGCTGTAAGACACCTGCGAATATTTGCAATCGACGACTTTGGCATATACGATGCAATCCGCCTTGGTTTCGCTGACGACTTTCATCGTTCCGTCGGTCTGAAAACATTCCGCGAGCGCAGTCCGCACCTGCGGCGCGATGTTGTAGATGAGCGTTTCGTTGATCACCGGAGCGATGGCGACTGTTTTCAGCTGCGGATGACCGAGATAACCGATCTGGTAACCGCAACCGCAGCACATGCACAAAGACCAAAGCGGTACGATCCATTGGAACAACGTCTTCATTTTTCCCCATTCTCCTCATTTGCTTTGTCTTCTCCTTGCGAAAGACGCAGATCGGGCACCGTCAGCAGATAGTGATTTCCATTTTCGCCGGGATTCAGCAACGTCCGGTTCGCATCGGGAGGGATCTCATAGGTGCGCAGTTTCGGCAACCGTGCGCCGGATTCCGGCGGGAAGTCCACCGGGATGTAGTTTTCGTCCAACTTCACCAGTTCCGCCTCGGAATCGGGGGCGACCCCGGCATCGGGATAATCGATCAGCACCTTGGCGAGATAACGCTCGGCGGCGTCCGTGCGCCCCTGCTTGCGGTAATAGGTCGCCATATCGAAAAGTCGTTGCGCCTGTGCGTCCCGGTAATGCAGAAGCCGACGGCGCACCCATTCGTTTTCCGGCGCATCGGGATAGCGTTTTTGAAAGTCGAGCAAAACCTGATAGGCTTCGCGCAGATAAGCGCCGTCACCGTCCCCGCGCTCGGAAAGATTGAAAAGCCCGTTCGCCAACGCCAGCATCGCATACTTGTGCAACGCATGCGTCGAATAATCGCGCACCAGAATACGCAATTCTTCGACCGATTCCTTTTTTTTGTCATCTTCGTCAAGCAGCCACGCCCGCCGGAGCCTCGCCTGCGGCGCCCACTCGGCAAACGGAGCGTGCTTCAAAGCCGAGGTGTACAACTCCAAACTTTTGTCGCCGTTATTCAGCCACGGGATCCAGCGGAAATGCCAATAGGCGGGATCGCGTTCTCCGGCATAGTAGCGTTCGGCAAGTTCAAATTCGCGCTGGGCGATCAAGTCGCTGTCGGCAAATTCGGGGTAAAGCGAAAGCAGTTTTTCCGAAACTTCGTACTCTTTGGTGAACATCCCGCACATCTGCCACGCACCGGCTTGCGCCCGCAACGCATTGGAGCGGATCAAAGGACTGGTCGCCTCGAAATCGACCTCCTCGAACTTTTTCGCCGCATCGTAGAAATTTCCCGCCTGATAAAGGGCGTACCCTTCCTCATAAAGACGGATCGCTTCAGGGTCGTCCGCCCGCAACGCAGGAAACGCCAACGCAAAAAAAGCAAGGATGAGGAAAATTCTTTTCATAGGTTTCTCACAGCATTTTCATTCCCGGCAGATCCTGTATATCGATACAGCCGAGCACTTTACGGTCACGGTCGACGACGACGAGATCGTCGATCTTGCGTTTTTCCAGAAGTTTCATCACTTCGACGGCGAGGAGTTCCCCGTCGACGGCGACCGGATCGGGAGTCATCACTTCACGCATCGGCAAACCAAGCAGATCGCCGCCTTTTTCCGCCAGACGGCGGAAATCGCCGTCGGTAAAAATGCCGAGGAGATGATTTTCTCCGTCGACGATCACCGCGTTGCCGCTGCGCACCTGTCCCATCGCATAAATGGCGTCTTTGACCGAACTTTCCGGAGAAACCAATGCGGTGCGGTCAAGTTTCCGCATCATATCGCAGGCGCGCATCGTCACCATCCTGCCGATCGCGCCGCCCGGATGGAGCCTGCCGAAATCGTTTTTGGTGAAACCGCGCCGGTCGAGCAACACCATCGCCAGCGCATCGCCGAGAACGAGCAACGCCGTCGTCGTCGTCGTCGGCACGAGTCCGAAAGAACACGCTTCACGCGGCACCGGCATCGGAATGGTAAGGTCGCTCATCTGCGCGAGCGTCGATTCGGCGTTGCCGGTGATCGAAACCAGTTCCACGCCGAGGCGTTTCGCCGGATTGAGCACGACGAGCAACTCCTCGGTTTCGCCGCTGTAACTCAAGGCGATCAGAAGATCGTTTTTCTGCAAAATACCGAGGTCGCCGTGACGCGCTTCAACGGGGTGCATAAAAATCGAAGGGCTTCCGACGCTCGACAGCGTCGCCGCCATTTTTTTACCGATATAACCGGATTTGCCGATGCCCGTGATGACCAGTTTGCCGCCGCGGTCGAGCGCATCGGCGCAACGGTCGACCAATTCCTCAAAAGCTTTGTCAAGCTGATCGCGCAAGGCGACGATGCCCTCGACTTCGATGTCGAAAACTTCGCGGGCACGCTCCAAAACACATTTCGTCATCGCGTTTCCTCCTCTTAAAGCCGGCACGAACGGATGTCCGCCGTGATGATGCCGCGGGCTCCGGCGGCGTAAAGTTCATCCATGATCCGGTTGCAGTCGTTTTTAAGCACCATCGATTTGACGGCGACCCAATCGGGATTGGAAAGCGGCGCCACGGTCGGCGATTCGATCCCGGGCGTGATCCGGCAGCAAGCGTCAAGCGCCGTGCGCGGCACATCGTACTCGATCATCAGATAGTCCTGGGCGAGCTGGATGCCGCGGATGCGCGCGATGAGCCGCCGGACTTCCGGCAGATCGGCAAGACTGGCGTCGTGCCCGAAAAGCATCGCTTCGGAGTGCATCAGCGGTTCGCCGATGATCTCCAAACCCGCCTCGCGGAGCGTCGTTCCCGATTCGACGACGTCGGCGATCGCGTCGGCGACACCGAGCTGGATCGAAATTTCGACGGCGCCCTCGAGTTTGACGATCTTGCAGTCAAGTTTCAACTCGTCAAGTTTCGTCTGCAGCAAATGGGGATAACTGCAGGCGATGCGCAACTGGTCGAACTGCCGGAAATCGCTGTATTTGCCTTTGGGCGCGGCAAAGCAGAAACGGGATTTCCCGATGCCGAGCGGCAACAATTCCGCCACGGCGACGCCGCTGTCGGCGGCGAGATCGCGCCCCGTAATGCCGAGATCGACCACGCCGCTGCCGACGTAAAGCGCAATGTCGCGCGGACGCAAAAAAACGAAATCGACACCGTTTTTCTCATCGTGGATCATCAACTCCCGACCGGAGCGTTTACAACGATACCCGGCGGCGGCGAGCAACGCCACCGTCCCTTCCGACAGCGCCCCCTTGTTGGGGACGGCGATTTTCAATGGATTTTTCATCATTTTCACAAATACTTGTAGACGTCTTCCAACGTGAGTTTCCGGTCGATCATCATCACCTGCAGATGGTAGAGCAACTGCGAGATCTCCTCGGCGGTGCGCTCCTTGCCCTCGTACTCCGAAGCGATCCACACTTCACCCGCCTCCTCGACGATTTTTTTGCCGATGAAATGGGTGCCTTTGTTCAATTCGGCGACGGTGCCGGATTTCGGATCGGCGGCGGCGGCTTTGCTCTGCAATTCCGCAAAAAGTTCTTCAAATTTTTTCATAACAACTCCAGTCACATTAGGATGTATATTAACAACTATGTTGTAATATAACCCCTCTCCGACAAAAAAGCAAAGCGCCGGAAACGCTTTTTGCCTTTCCGGCGCAAAAAAGAATGCTTTTTCAATGATATTCCGGCAACATCGCGCCGTGCGCGTCGATCAGAGCGTCGCACAATTTGACGATCTCGTCGAGCGGAAGTTCCGCCGCCGTGTGCGGATCGAGCATCGCCGCCTGATAGATCCTTTCGCGTTTTTTCAGCAACGCCGCCTCGATCGTCAGCATCTGGACGCTGATATTCGCCGAATTGAGCGCGGCGCATTGCGTCGGCAGTTCGCCCGCCACCGTGCCCTGGATGCCGTTGCGGTCGACGAAACAGGGGACTTCCACCACGGCGTCGTGCGGCAGATTGGGGATGAAACCGTCGTTGAGCACGTTGCCCCCGATCCGGCAGGGGGTGTCGGTGAGAATGGAGTCCATGATCGCCGAACCGTATTCGATGCTGATCTTGTGGGACAATTCCGGCTTCGTCTGCAATGCGGCGTACTCTTTTTTCCACGCCGCCGCCTGATCGATACAGCGGCGCGGATATTCATCCAGCGGGATGTTGTATTTTTCGATCAACTCGGGATAATCGCGCTTGATCCAGTAGGGAGTGTATTCCGCATTATGCTCGCTGGACTCCGTCATATAGTAGCCGAATTTAAGCATCATCTCCAATCGCACCATATTTTTGGATTTCTTTCCGGGATCTTTTTCGCGGAGATTCTTTTGGATCACCCGCGCGGCGGCGCGCTTGATGTCGGGGTAAAGATCGCGGCCGTTTTCGGAAATTTCCAACAGCCATCCCATATGATTGATCCCGGCGATTTTCTGCCGGATATTGGCGATCCTTTGGGGCGACGCATCCATTCCGACGCTCTCAAGCAGACTGGAAACGCACGTCTGTACCGAGTGGCAAAGCCCCACCGTTTTGACGTCCGTGCCGCGAAGCATCGCCCCCGTCAGCATCGCCATCGGATTGGTGTAATTAAGGAACCACGCTTCGGGAGCGACTTCCTCGATGTCGCGCGCAAAATCAAGCATCACGGGGATCGTCCGCAACGCGCGGAAAATGCCGCCGATGCCGAGCGTGTCGCCGATCGTCTGACGCAATCCGAATTTTTTGGGGATCTCGAAATCGATGACGGTCGAGGGTTCATAGCCGCCGATTTGTACCGCATTGACGACGAAATCGGCGCCGCGCAACGCCGCTTTGCGGTTGCGGACGCCCAAATGCGTGGTGATTTTTGCCCGGTTGTGGTTGAAGGTGCGGTTCATCACGCCGAGGATGTACGCCGACTCCTCCAGCCGGGTGCGGTCGATGTCGTAAAGCGCGAAATGCGCGTCGGCAAGCGATTCCCGACACATCGCGTCGCCGATGATATTGCGGACGAAAACGGTGCTTCCGGCACCTAAAAAAGTTACTTTTGCCATATTTTTCTCCTGAAAATCAAAAAAATTTTTCCGGTATGACAGAATATACCGTCCCGCAAAATGTTTTCAAGAGGATCGCCGCGCCGTCTATGATAAAATCATGCCATTTTTTCTTCAAAAAGGAATTTTTGTGTCATTTTTCCGTTTTTCGTATGACGTGATGGCAACAGCGAAGCGTTCAAGCACCAGTTCCAACATAAAAACATCATCGGCGTACCCGGAAACGGGGATGAAATCGGGGATCACGTCAAAGGGAAAAATCAGATAGGCAAACGCGGCGGCGGCGGCGGCGACAAGTTCCCACGGGACACGGCAGGATACATCCCGGGCGAAATCCTGCAAAATCGCCCAGAGCGTCCGGTATTTTTCGCACCCGCCGCCGAGTTTTTCCCAAAGCGGACGCACCTTGGCGTCCTGTCCGGCGAGTTCGCGCACGATCTCCGGCGAAATATTTTGCGCTCCGGACTCCAATGCGGCGGCGACCTGCCGTTTTTTTTCCTGCGTTATCATCCGTAATCGCCGTCACTCGTTTTCCCGGGTCCATTCATCCCAGTGTCCGGCGGTTTCGTACCCGATCACAAAAAGCATGCAATAGCCGAAAAACTTCAACATTATTTCTCCTCCTTTGCCGTTGATTTTTCCACTTTTTTCCTGCCGAAATAGACTCCGGCGGTGACGATGAAGCAGATCCCGAGAAATTCCAGCATGTCAGACTCTCCTTTTTTCCTTTGCGGAACACGCACCGCAAAAAGCAAGTTGAAAAAACATCTTTTCGCGTTATATTATTTTTACGCGGCACGATGTCCGCCGCTTTCAATCATTGAACGGAAACACTATGAAAAATCTTACGCCGGAGAAACAGAATTTTTCCGAAAAAGAAGCAAAAAAGGTCTCGCAGAACTACCCGACCACGCGCATGAGTCTGATCGAAAAAGTGCGCAACGGCGACGAGATCTCGTGGACGGAATTCTACGAACGCTACGCGCCCGTCATCCGCTACGTCGGAAGTTTCCGCTACCACTTCAACGACGCCGAATGCGATGAGTTGATCCAGAATACGATGTGCAAATTTTACGACACTTCGGGCAAATACACGCGCCGCCCCGGCATCGCGAAATTCCGCACCTATTTCGCCACCGTCATCCGCAGTCAGGCGATCGACTACATCCGGCGCAACGCCCGACTCCAGGAAGTCGAGTTGCCCGAAGCCGTCGCAGGCGGCGTTTCGCCTGAAGACGATGAAAAAAATCCCGAATTCATCGCCCGTGCGTGCGACGAAACATTCATGCACGAATGGCGCATGGCGCTTTTTCAGGACGCCTGCAACGAATTGCGCGACCGCGTCAGCGAAACGACCTATCAGGCATTTGAGATGTATGCAGTGCAGGGCAGAAACGCCGCAAGCGTCTGCGACGCGCTCGGCATCACAACCAATCAGCTTTACGTGGCAAAAAACCGCTGTCTGAACATCCTCAGGGAGATCATCGCGCGCTACAACCGCGACGACGAGGATCTGCACCTCGACTGGGAGCCGCGGCAATAACGAAGTTCAGACGGCGGGGAGTCGGGAATTTTGATCTACCATATCCATGACAACGTCGGCGGATTCCGCTTGCTTGCCGAATGCGGCCAGGGCGCTTACGGCGCCGTGTTTCTCGCCGAACACGATTTTTACGGCCGCGTCGCGCTGAAAATCGTCTACAAAAACGGCAGGAACTGCGAAAGGGAGTTGAAAGGTCTCCGCAGTTATATGACGATCTGCAAGCGGACCGACCTGTTGCAGATCTATCACGTCGACGAAAACGACGAATGCTTTTTCTACGCAATGGATGCCGCCGACGATCTCGGCAAGGAAAAAAATCTTTATTGTCCCGCGACTTTGGAAAACCGTTTGAAACAGGAAGGCCGCCTCGCACCGGAAGCCATCCTTCAGATGTACGAAGAACTTGCGTCCGCGCTGAAAGTATTGCACACGCGCGGCGTCTGTCACCGCGATTTGAAACCGGGCAATATCCTCTGGCTCGACGGACGCGCCGTGCCCGGCGACATCGGACTGGTTTCCGGCGACACGCAGACGATGCTCGCGGGGACTCCGGGCTTTATGCGGAGCGAAGTGCTGGCGGGGACAAGACCTTTTGCGCCGGAGGACGATTTTTACGCGCTGGGCAAAGTGCTTTATTGCGCGCTGACCGGATTCCCTGCGGAAAAATATCCGGCGTTTCCGGAAAACGTGACGATTTCCGGCGCCGGAAAAGTCATCCGTCTGTACAATCGGTTGTGCGCGGGCGAGATCGTCGAGCCCCGCCCCATCCGGAAGCCGGAAAAGAAAATATCGCGCACGCTCCGCATCGTGCTCGCGGCGACGGCGGCAATCCTTTTCATCGCGGCGGCGTTGTACTTTGCCGTATCGAAATACAATGATGCCTTGCAACGTCAGGCGCAAACGCTGACGCGGGAAATGGCGGAAGCAGAAAAAAGCATCATTCCCGAGAGCGCAATATCTATACGCAAAGAGGACTTGCCTGCACAGAAGGGAATGCGACCGCGGGAAACATTTGAAGCGGCAAAAGGGAAAAAAGACGATTTTGCAACGGGCGCCATGCGGAAACCGCCGAAGATCGCTTCCGTCCCCGCGACGGACAACACAACATTGGAAACGCTTCACGCCGAATTGCTCGAGGAATGGGAAAAATACCGCAAAAGAAAGATAGAAATCGCCGAAACGTATAACGACGGCGACCCTGTAGCGTATAACAACGGTGTGTTTATTATAGGCGACGCGGAAGAAACGAAAAAACTTCAGAAAAAATTTTACGCGGAAACGCTCGCGCGGCTCAAAAAGGAAGAATGCAATCTGCCCCGCCTGCGCGAAGTCGCAAAGTTTTATCTGCGGCATTTTCCCGGCGTCTGCGGCAAGGAGTTGCGCGACGACTCCGGACGCATGATCGGCGACTTCTACGCCGGAAATATATGGTGGGAAAACCGCCTGAATAACCGCGACCGTATTGACTGGCAAAACTACGAAAAAACGCTGGCGCGTGATTTCGACGAACCGCGCCTGGGGCTGGAAAGACGGCGGAGTATCTATCTCGGACTGCGAAACATCTGGACTGTCGAAAAGATCGTCCAAGACTCGGATTTTGAAAAAACGCTTCGCCGTTACGGCGAAATTTTGCGGGAACTCCCGTAAAATCTCTCTTTTTTTCATCTTTTTTCTGATTCACCCCTTTTTTTGCCGTAAGATTGCATACCCGGCATTCGTTAAATGAGCGTGTGGACGGAAAGGGACTCCGTTTCCCCGTCCGGCGCAAATGAAAAACGAATGAGAGGGAAAATCCATGAAAAAAGCGTTTCTGACCGCTTTGCTTGTCACCGTCTGCGGCACGGGGGCTTTCGCCGCCAACACGCTCATCGGGGAATTGGTACTTGCACCGTTTGAGATCGGCAAGGCGCTGGTCGAATTCGTCGTCGATCTTTCGTGCGCCGTTTTTTCGCCCTGCGACACGACGATCGTCGAAACGCGCGTCGTGCAATGCGACGCCGACGGAAACGTGACGGGGGAATACCTTGCGCCCGGTTACCGCAGGATCATCACGACCCGCTACGGCACGACAGTCTTTGAACACCCGGCAACTTGCGTACCCAGATAATATATAAGGAAAAAGACATTATGAAAAAAGCGTTTCTCGTAATTTTCGCGATCGGTGTCGCGGCAAATGTTTTCGGCAGGAGCCGGGATATGCAAAACGCCTTCGACATCATGAATCTCATCAACCGCGGGATCTCGACGGTCGATCACGCCGACCGGGTCACCGCCCGGCATTATTACCGTATGAGCCGATATTATCCGCAGCCGATGCCGGTCTATGCGGCGTCAACTTACGGAGCGCCCGTTGTTGCGTCCGCGCCCGTTGTTGCGTCCGCGCCCGTTGTTGCGTCCGCGCCCGTCCCGGTGGCGGCGCAACCCGTCATCGTCCAGCCGGTGAGGATGTACCCGGGAAGACGCCCCTGGCACTATCAAACGCCCGGGCACATTCCGCCGCAACGCGGAATCGTTTACGCGCAATAAATTTAACTTCAAACAAGGAAAATGAAAATGAAAATGAAAAAGCTCCTGCTGACCGCCGTCCTTTTCGAAGTCTGTACGTTTTCGGCACAGGCGTGGTACCGGCCCTGTTATTACAGACCTTACCGGTACTACGCACCGCGCTTCGCCTATTCCTACGCCCCCGTCGTCTATCCGGCGTATCCGGTCTATCCGGCATATTATCCCGTCGTTTATCCCGCGCCGTATTATCCCGTCCCGTATTATCCCGCGCCGTATTATCCCGTCCCGGCGTATTACTACTGAAACAAACGAAGTGACAAAAAATGAAAAAACTTTTATTGATTTGCATTTTTTGCGGAAGCGTCTTCGGTGCGGCGAAAGCGCTCCCCTTCACGGAGTTCCGCGAAGTGATCGCCGCGAATATCCGGCGTTGCCGCAATTGCGGAAAGAAATATGACTTGAGCGATTTGAGTTACACCGCGAAATCGTGGAAAGTTTTTTATTGCTGTGAAAATTGCGCCCGGAAATCGGGCGCGCTGAAATAAAAGATTTTCAAAAAATCCAAAATCAGGTCCGGCAACAGCCGGAAAAAACAAAAAAACAGAAAGGAGGTAAAAAAATGGGAATGATACGCACATGCCGAAATTGCAGACGCCCTTACGATGTGGCAGATCTCAGCTATACTGGCGCATCGTGGAAAATGTCTTATTGCTGTGAACATTGCGCCCGTGAAGCGGGTAAGCTCTGATTTCATCGCAAACTCCTCCTTCCCGGCTTTCGGAAAGGAGGAGGTTTTTAACAAAAAAATCATCCGGATTTTTCGGAAATCAAATGATAAAGGAAAATAAAAATGGGAATTCTTACGGACATTCTTGCCGGTCTCTGCGACGGGATGTCGTCGATGAGCAAATACGCGGCAAAAAATTACCGGGAAGGAATGAAAGGTTCAAGGGAAGAATATCAGGCGAACGCGGAAAAATTCAAATCGTGGAGCGATCACCTGAAAGGGAAAAAATAAGGTCGACGGGCAAATGGCTTATCAATCGCGGGAAATGGATCGGGAAATGTGCCTGACCTGCCATTATTTCAAATGCGTGCGAAGCGTCAAAATGATCGGCAATCACATGTATATCGAATACCATTCCAATCAGGGGAAATGTTCACTCTGGAACGATTTTCCCCGTTCCGTCAACTGCCGTCCGACAAGCGGGAGTTTCTGCAACTATAAACGCTGGATCGAACTTCCGTAATTTTCACATCACTTTTTTCCGAGCCGCCGAAAAACCGACGGCTTTTTTATTATAAGTTGTCCGGTTGGCGGGCGGCGTTTAAAAGAGGAATTTTCAGCTGTAAAAAATTAAAAAACAGGCGCGCCGGTGTCCGGAGTTTTCCGGAAGCGGCGGGGCGGATTTGACAAAAGCCTTGCACGGTGTTATTTTATTGCCGGAAACAAAACCAAGAGGTGAAACGGCAAAAGAATAACGATAAAAAGAAAAACGGCTTTTTGAAGATCCGATATCTTCAAGCGATGGTTGCATAAGGAAACGCCAAATTTTCAGGGACTCCATCCGCTTGCGGAGATACGTATACTGCGTACCTCGTCTGCGTGGAATTCCGGGCATTGGCGTGCCTCTTATGCAACGCATTCGAGGTGCGCTTTTTTATAAAACAAACATAGAGGTAGAAAAAAGCGTTGCATTGACGGGGAAACAGAACCCAAAAGAAAAATTTGAACACTTGGACAACCGAAGATATATTAACGTAGGGAATCCATATATAACGAGAAAACAATCATTAGGAATACACGGTAGTATTCCTTAAAAACAGGAAAGGGAAAAAAATGTTCACTTGGATCAAAATTTTAAACAGATTGTCGTCCGAAAATAATTTAATCGAAAAGCTTGATTCACAAATCGAACAGATGCAGAACAATATTGTCGTGCTTGACAAACAAAAAAAGGTTGCAGAAGAGCTCCTTGCGAAATATGAGCAAATTCTCCAAAACGCACAGGCAGAAACCGCGCATCTTTCCGAGCAATTTGAATCCATGAAAAACTCCTTCAGTGAATGTTCCCAGCTCGCCACCGAAAAAACACTGACTATAAAAGAGGATGCGGAACAGTATGTCGCTACATTGACGGATCAAATCAGCAAATACGAAAGTAATTTTGACGAATTCAACAAAAAGCTAGCAGAACTGAAAGATGCCATTTTAAACCTTCAGCGCTAAAAGAAAGGTCGCTAAAGTTTATGTACCAGTTCGATTTAAAATACTTTGAAGACATTTTGCAATGTCTGAAAAATTTGTCGCTGAAACACAACAGATCATCGACACTCCGATTGCTCCCATTGGATATCAAAATTGTAGACGAATATTGCAATTTCATCAATGCCTTGATACAATGTCGAAAAGTTGCAGAAGATGAATATTCGCAAATTATCCGAGAAATGACCGACATCACCGCCTTGAAAGACAATGTTCTAACATTAAAGTCACAAATCAGCGATGTCGTTACGGTAGACGATATACAATTGGGAGAAGATGCGGATTCCCAGAAAGAATGTGCAACCGCACTAAAAGTCACGATAGAGTTGTTCTCTGGGGAATTTATAAAAACCATCGAGGAAATTACTAGACACATCAACAAGGAGGTCGATGAACTCAAAAAATTCAAAATCGTACTCTTCGGCCGAACAAAAGTCGGGAAAAGCACTGTTCGTGAGGCCTTGACCCAAGGAAGCGGAGAATCCATTGGCAAAGGTGGACAAAGCACAACGATACAGATTCATGAATACAATTGGTACAATTTGCAGGTTTATGATACTCCAGGCATTCTCTCTTCAAAAGATACCAATGTGGACGAAAGCGGGATCGGCGATGAAGAGAGAATGGCAAATGAATTGCTGATGCGTTCCGATATTGCGTTGTTTATGTTTGCTTCCGACAATATCGAACAACCGGAGCTTGAATATCTGCAGAAGATTGCGCAATCGGGGAAAGAGGTTCTCATTCTTCTGAACGTCAAATCTGATATCAGCGATTACCGCATGTACAAAATGCGAAAAAAGGAGAAAGATTTATCTCCTGAAGCTCAAGCCGGACACATCAACAGAATTACAGAAGCCGTCGGGAACAGTTTGGAAATTCTGCCGATTCATGCGCAGGCAGCATTTTTCAGCCGAGCAAGAGACAATCAGGAAATTGATGCTTTTTTCAAAAAATACGGAATCGGGAAAGAAGAACTTTATGAATTATCCCGATTCGGAGCGATCCGAAATTTCTTGGTAAAAAACATTCTTGATCACGGGATAAAAATACGCTGCAAAACCCTATGGGATTATTTTATTACGCAAATTCGGGATTTTGCAGGACAGAACCGCATTCCCATTGAATCTTGTAAAAATAAAGTTCTGCGTGTCCAGAAATGTATTTCACAAACCGACAAAAAAATTCAAAAGCTTAAGACCCGGTATATCCAAGAGCTTCCAGAACGGGTTCTTAACCTGGCAAGAGAATGTATCGACACCTACGATTATGCATACGACTGTATCGAATATGGCCGTAGCAAAGATGCCATCCGAACCGGATGGGAAAACAAATTAGAGGATCTGAATGAAATTCCGGAAATCGTCATTCATGAACTTTTGGATGATATTCAGAATATTGTAAAAGACTTGAATGAGAATATTGGATTCGAGTTAAGCACCGAAAATCAATTCGATGGATATGAAATTCAAACGGATTTGAGGGACTTTTTTAAAGTGAGCGGGCTCCTCGCAGGCGGCGTGGCAACGACTCTTACGTGCTTGGCAGCCCTTAATATATGGAATCCGGGAGGATGGATTATTGGGGGATTTGCCGGGTTGGGTATTCTTTTCTCTTGGATCGGAGGAATCATTAAGTCCAAGACAAGTAAAATTCGCGAATTGCAGAAAAAATTGGATAAATCGCTTGAATCATGCTCTTCTGCGCTTGCGGAACACCTGACCCAATGTCTCAATGATACCATATTCAACACAATTCATCAAAAAATGGAATTTATGAAACAAGCCCAAAAGGATATGTTGAAAATCAATGACAAATTCCTGAAGCTGAATGATTCTTTACTGAATCAGGCGGACAAACATGAACAGTACCTCGCTCAAAGAATAAAAGATTTTTCATAAATAAAAGGGAAGATTATGACTCAATTTGAATTCACCCAGAAAAATCAACGCCTTTCTGCTTTGCGCAAGGAACTTGCCGTATACAAGGACGACGAAGTCGTCGGCTCGTCCATCCGGAAAATGGAGGAGGAATTGCAGAAAAAAGAAGCCGACGAGCAATTAAAAATTGCCGTATGCGGTCAGTACTCCGCCGGAAAGTCCACTCTTGTCAAGGCGTTGACTCATGACAATGCAATTGCAATCGGTCAGGATGTCACCACGGATCATGTGCAATGTTACGAATGGGAAGGGATGAGCATTGCGGACACTCCCGGAATTTATGCGGGAAGAGAGGAACACGATGCATTATCTTTGGACTATATCCAAAAGGCGGATTTGCTGATATACATGGTGACCATTCAGGGATTCACCCGGGAAATCGGAGCCAATTTCAAAAAGTTGGTGTTGGGCAAATACGGCGACAAGACGATGCTGGTTATGAATAAACGGAATCAGGAACCGGCTGAAAATGAATCCAATTGGGTCAAAGACACGACAGATTTTCTCGGTGATCCAGATTTGATGAAAAAATTTTATTTTTCCATTGTCGATATTGAAGACTATCTGTTGGGACAGAACGAGAATCTTCCGGAATTGATTGTCGAAAGCCATTTCAACGATTTTCTGGAAAAATTGAACATCTTCACAAAAGAACGGGGATTGATCGGGAGAGTCGTATCCAGAATCAACATAGTCGACGCGGTTCTTTCCATGTATATCGAGGATTTTTCGCATTCTCCGGAAAAGGACATTTTTACAACACGGCAAATCAATGCGGTTCAGAGAGCAATTACGGAAGTCAACCGAGTCGTTTCCGAGGAAAGCAGAATGATGCGCCAGGAAGTCAAAGAATTGAAACACCGTTTAGTGGGGCTCTTGACAGATGAAACACTCAATGAATTCAAACCCGCCTATGACAACGCGCAATTGGAATTGGAAAAAATCATGGATCCTTCCAGAATTGCAGACAAAATTCAGGGAATCATAGAGGAACTTGAAAATGACATGCAGGATATTGAACAGGATGCGCTGAATTATGATGCAAGAATGTCGAATTTCGCACAACGTTATCCTAATATTGATATTGGCAATGCGGTTGATTTAAGTTCCTTCAAAACGGGATTGTCAGGAGTTTCTCAGGCATTAGGAGGCATCACCAAGGACGGTCTCAAAGAATTTGTCCACTTCTTTGGCGGAAAATTCAAACCATGGGGAGCAACTAAATGCATGAAGTGTCTCAAGTTTGTCGGTCCCGTTGTTGCGATAATCGGTACTGTCATAGATATTGTTCAATTTGCGAAAGATGAACAACATCAACGAGATTTGGAAAATGCAAGACAGGAAATTTTCAATTCGTTCAACGAAATTGAAAACGGAATTGAGACGCAAATGGAGGAGGTAAAAAATGCAGAAGGATCCATTGGCACCATTCTTTGCGATCTAAAGAATCAATTAGTTGAACGCGAACATCAACAGGAAAAATTGAAAGAACATAAACAAGAATTGTTAGTTGCATTCAAGCGTGTACGAGAAAAGTTGAATGAAATTATGTAATGGATGTTTTTGTCAATTTTATGAAACAAAACTGGAGGTATTATCATGTCTGAAGATACTATGTCAAAAACAGGAAATGAGAATGAATCACCAACGATGTGAAATTCTCTAAAATCTATAGCTGGCAACGCAAAAGACCTTGTCCTTGATTTATGTGATGATTTATGTGAAAAGGAAAAAGAATACACACTTTTATCGGATGAACAATTAAAAAATATTGTAATGCAACATCCTTATGTGCAAAAAGCGGCAGCCGCCGCAGTCCTTGATGCGCGTCACGGGGAAGATGGATGGCAAATTGATTAAAGGAACAGCTTTTTTGAAAAATAACGGTTAAGGAGTAAAATATGTATCAGATGACGGAACCGCATATTGAGCGCGCGGAGTGCGCGACGTGTCAGCACTACGACATCAAAGACCGTTGTGTCTGCGCGTTGAATTCTTCCTGCCGCGTGATCCATATGGGAGATCAGTACGGAGCGTGCAAAATGCTGCCCAACCGCCGCCCCCATTACGCAACAAAAGCGGGAACGATTTCCGGGTGTTGTTACAGACGCTGGGTCGATCTCCCGTAAGTTTCACATCTTTTTCCCGAGCCGCCGAAAAACTCGGCGGCTTTTTTCGGAACATAAAAAAGCATATCCACGTGTAAAAATGAAGGAAAATTTATGAAACTCGCACAATTGAAACTTTTAATCGGAAACGACGATATCAACGCATTGATAAAAAAGTCTTCGCAACCGGGTGGAGACGTGATACCTGCGCTTGTCCATCCTGTCCGCTCTCTTATGCAGAATCCGCAAATCGAATCAATTTTCTGCGACGATGAAAAAATTATCGTTGCCGGAAAAATAAAAGACGATGATTTCACCGCCATACTCAAACCTTTTGTCGACGCAGAAAACAACCGTATCGGTATCAAAATTGACGATATTTCCATTGACCGTCCTCCCGTTTCATGGTTAAATCCCGCCTCTTGGTGGAAAATCATTTTCCCTCCTGCCTTCCTTTTTGACAATATTCTCTCCTCCTTTACGATGTTTTTCAAGAAAAATGCTGTAGAGGACCAAATCAAAACCCTTAACGTCATTCCAGGAGTCTCTGCGGAAGAAAAAACTCTTTGGTTTGATATTAATGCATTCACGTGTACCCTTCCAGTCGCTTTCTGTATCACGGAAAAAATCACGACATTTTCTGTTTCTCCCAAGGGAATTGAACTTACAATCGGATAATTTCTCAAAAAAAATCGTTGCGGATCGCTGGCAAAAAAACAAAAATGTGATTATATTACCGCTGTATAGCAATTAAGGAGAAAAAACTATGGAACTCGTACAACTGAAACTTTTGATCGACTGTGACGACATTACCTCTTTGTTGGAAAAATATTCCGCTTCATTACCGGAAAATCTGAAAATTGACTCAATCACCTGCAGCGAAGAAAAAATCACCGTCGTCGGTGAAATAAGTAATTGTGATTTCACGCTCGAAATCGGAACGGTCATCAATGAGAACGAAAACAGCCTCGGACTGGTCATAAAAAACTGCAGTCTTTCACATCCCGACGACCCTCTGTGGAAATCGCCATGGAATGGTATAAAATCAGTTTTCTCCGGAGCGTTTAGCGTAGTGCACGGATGGGTAAATCTTGATTCAGGATTTCAGTCAATCGAAGAATTCACCGCGAAAAAAATCGCGGAAAAAATCGGTGCTTCCGCCGACGATGACACCATTTATTTTGAACCGGATTCATTGCTGGAGAAACTTCCCTTGCCCTTGAACATTTCCGGCAACATCACCCGCTTCGATTTTACCGAAAATGGCATCGAACTTGTCATCGGTGACACGTCCGATGACATCGCAATCGTCGATTAATCGCACAAAAACGCATTATGGAAATCAGCAAACTCGTTTTACGCATCACTCCCGCCGACCTCGATGCGCTCGGCAATATCATAATGGGAAAAGTTGCTCCGGTTCTGCAAAAATTGCCAAAAGCAGTCCGCGAACTTCACGATCTGCAACTGCGCTTTGACGGAGAAAATCTCGAAATCGGGATCTCGCTCCCAAAACCGCTTCCCCTTATCCCCGAAACAGAACTCTGTGCTGAGATCGTCCTTTCCGCTGCCGACGACGGCAATGCACTCCTTGTTGAGTTGCTCTCGATTTCCGCATGGGATATGAAAACGACAGTTTTCAATCCCTTCATTATGGACAAAATCAGCGAAGCGATACAAAAATATCCCAGTCTCTGGATCGACGATGACGGACTGCTTCGTATCGACCTCGACAAAACGCTCGAAATATTGCCCTTGCCGTGCGAATTGACCATCACAGGACGACTGACGAATGTTTCCGTCGATAAAAACGGAATTGAACTCGAAATCGAAAAAAATCATAAAAAAAGACGGTTGCCTCAAAAGACGCTCGCGAAACACAAACGCACATAAATCTTCCATCCTTTTCGTTTCGAAATCATTTCTATCGCTTGAAAAAGATACTTTTGTGCGGTATTTTCTGATTATGACAAGGAATGCAGACGATTTTTCACATTATTTTTCGGTGGTCTTGCCCGAATGCAAAACGCCGCTCAAGGCGATGCTTTTGAGTTCGGGGCACGAGCGGACGAGCGATCACGCCAATTACCGCAACAGCGGCGCGTGCGCGGCAAAGCGCGCCCGCGTCATTTGGCAGTACACCCTTGCCGGAATGGGCGAAGTCATCCGCGACGGCGTCCGTCAGATGATCCCCCCCGGGCACGGGATGCTCCTCGTCGTCCCCGGTGAATACACCTATCAGATCCATCCCGATCATCCTTACTGGGAATTCGTTTTCGTCGATCTCGCGGGCGAGGAACTGGTTTCGCTTGCCGCTGACGCGCTCCGCGACTTCGGCGCGGTCATTCCCGACACCGCCGAGCTTTCATTGAAGCGGCTGACTTCCAGCATTGTCGAGGGGTGCGGCGAGCATCGCTATGTCGACGCTTTTTCCGCCAGCGCCGCCGCCTACCGGATGATGATGGCGATCCTCGGCGCGTGTGAAACGCACGCCGCCGCCGATCACGGCATTCGCGAACGCGTCCTCAACTACTGTCTGCGCAACCTCGACCGCCCGATCTCGGTCGATGAAATGGCGCGCGCCGCCAACTTGAGCCGCTGGTATTTTTCGCGCCGTTTCCGCGCCGCCGAAGGATGTTCCCCCGGGGAATTCATTCTGAAACTCAAAATGGATCAGGCGGCGACTTTACTGCAGAATACGCTGTTGACCGTCAAGGAAATCGCCGACCGTTGCGGCTTCGAGGAGCCGAGTTACTTCTGCCGCGTTTTCCGCAAATATTACCGCATCTCGCCCGCGAAATACCGCACGGATGCCTGACTTTTGACCCAAGGAGATCCAAAATGACGAAAAAAATTTTAGTCGTGCTTGCCGACGGCTTCGAGGAAATCGAAGCGCTCGGCGCCGTCGATGTTTTGCGCCGGTTGCAATTGGATGTCGTCACCGCGTCGCTCAACGGAAAAAATCCGGTTTCGGGCGCGCACCGCATCCTGGTTGACGCCGATCGCCCCTTCGCCGATTGCGCGAAAGAGGATTTCGATGCGGTGGTGCTTCCCGGCGGGATGCCGGGGGCGGAAAATCTGCGTCAAAGCGCCGCGTTGCGCGATTTTCTGCAAACGATGGCGCGGCAGGGAAAAATCGTCGCCGCCATTTGCGCCGCCCCGATGGTGCTTGCCAACGCCGGACTTCTTGACGGCAAACGCTTCACGATGTACCCCGGCTTTGAAGCGTTTCTCCATGGTTTGACTTATACCAGCCGTGCCGCCGAGCGCGACGGCAACATCGTCACGGGGCGCGGCCCCGGCGCGCTTTTCGACTTCTGCCGCGAAATCGCCGCCGCGCTCGGTTGCGGCGAGAAGATCCCCGCGCTTTATGAAGGGATGTTCGTGCAAAAATGAGCTGTTTTGAAATCCAAAAACGCGATGTTTCCAGCCGCGCCCGGCTCGGCGTATTGCACACCCGTCACGGCGACGTGCCGACCCCCGTTTTCATGCCGGTCGGCACAAGGGGGAGCGTCAAGGCGGTTTCCCCCGCCGAACTCGACGACCTCGGCGCCACCATTATGCTCGGTAACACCTATCACCTTTTTTTGCGTCCGGGACTGGAAATCATTTCCGCCGCCGGAGGGCTCAACCATTTCATCGGCGACCAGCGCCCGATCCTGACCGATTCCGGAGGATTTCAGGTTTTCAGTCTTGCCACGTTGCGCAAGATCGAAGCCGACGGCGTCCGTTTCGCAAGTCACATCGACGGCACGCGCTTTTTTCTCGGTCCCGTTGAATCGATGCACATTCAGAAAACGCTCGATTCCGACGTCGTGATGGCGTTTGACGAATGCACCCCCTACCCCGCGACCTTCGCCCAGGCGGAAAAGTCGCTCGCGCGCACGACGCGCTGGGAAAGAATGTCCAAAGAGCAAGTTCTCAACGACGGGCAGTTGCGTTTCGGCATCGTGCAAGGCTCGGTCTATCCGGAACTTCGCAAGCGTTCCGCCGAAGAAATTTCCGCGATCGGTTTCGACGGATATGCCGTCGGCGGCGTTTCCGTCGGTGAGAGCGAGGAGGAAATGTACCGCGCCGTCGATGCGGCGGTGCCTTTTATTCCCGACGACGCTCCGCACTATTTGATGGGAGTCGGATTGCCGCGCCAGATCGTCGAAAACGTGGCGCGCGGGATCGATATGTTTGACTGCGTTCTGCCGACCCGGCTCGGCAGACACGGCGGCGCGTTTGTGGGCTACGGCTCGACGCTTCCCGTCAAAGCGGGGCGTTTCGCCGCCGATTTCACGCCGATCGACCCCGAATGCGACTGCTACGCCTGTCGCAATTTCACCCGCGCCTACATCCGTCATCTGATGAATGTCGGCGAAATTCTGGGCATCCGGTTGCTGACGCTCCACAATCTTCATTATTACATTCACTTGGCGGCAAAGATCCGTCAATCGCTCGCCGACGGCACATTTGCCGATCTGCGCGCCAGATTCGCCGCCGCGCCCGCCGTCGCGGAAGAATAGGACTTTTTATGAAAAATCATCGCATCCTCGGATTTCTCTGCGCGATCGTTTCCGCCGTTTCCTACGGACTGAACCCCTTTTTCGGCTTGCACCTCTACGCGGAAGGGTATCGGCCTTTCAGCGTCCTTTTTTTCCGCTTCCTTTTCGCCTCGGCGATGCTCGGCGCGGTCATGGCGCTCCGCCGCAGAAGTTTCACGGTCCCCCGCAAAAGCTGGCTTCCGCTTTGCTTTGAGGGCGTGATGCTCTTTTTGACCTGCCTTTTCTGGTTCTTAAGTTTTGAAATCATGAGTTCCGGCATTGCGGCGACATTACTTTACACTTACCCCGCGATGATCGCGGTCATCCTCGCCGTTTTTTTCCGCGAAAAAATCACGCTCAACGTCATCGTCGGCATCATTCTCGCCTTTTCCGGCGTCGCCTGCGTCTGCAAGGGGGGCGGCAATGTTGTTTCCGCACTCGGAGTCCTCTACGTCACGCTTTCCGCACTGACCTACAGTTTTTACATCATCGCCGTCCAAAAGACCAATCTCCGCGATCTGCCGTCGGAAACGCTGACCTTTTACGCGACCATTTTCGCGGCAGTATTGATGTTTGCCGTGCTCGGTTTCGGGACAAAAATACAGATGCTCCACACATGGAGCGCATTCGGCAACGCGCTGGGACTCGCCTTTTTCACTTCGCTGATCTCCTTTTTGCTCCTCGCGGTCGCCGTCAAAAACATCGGCGAAACCAAAGCCGCCGTCATCGGCGCATTGGAACCGATCACCGCCGTCGCCATCGGCGTTTTTGCCTTTGCCGAACCGATGACGGGAATGATCTTTATCGGCATTGTCCTCGTCCTCGCCGCCGTGAGTTGCGTCATCATCAAAAAACAAAAAGCGTGATCCCGGCTGAAATCGCACTTTGACGCAATGGGAGCACGAGAGGCTGATTTCGCCTCTCGTGGCTCTCTCAACCAGCCACAGGCTGGACTTTGTAATTGCCGCAGATATTTGCGGATGATCGTTTTGCCCGCGCTCGGAACGGCTGTCACCGCAAATCTCCGCGGGCGTTCATATTTGTTACTGGAAAACGACCTGCGCCCCACGCGGGCTAATGCTACGCTTTACGCTCCGCCCGCCCGACTGCCTGATGTGCGCACCTCCCGCGCAAAGCATAGTTTCGCGGATGACACCGCGAAAGAAAACGTGTAAATACCATATGCGCTTCATTTACTGTCGGATGCGAGTCGGTTGCCGACGAGCGCGCAGTCGGATGGGAGCGATTTTACGCATTGCAAGGCAATGCGGAAATGCGCAAACAATTGTTTGCGCAAGCGACCGTAGACGAGCACGGTAGCCGCGAGCGAACGAAGCGTAGCGAAGTGAAGCGCAGGCGTACAAATGCAGGTGGGAATATCTCCATCCGTCTTGACCGCGGTCTCACGGGAAAAGAGGTGGTTAAGGCGGGGAAAGCCGACACGGCTGTCCCTGCCTTGTCCACACACATCAAGCATTTTCGCAAGCTTTCTGTGTCCCGCCTGTGGCTGGTTGAGGGAGCCACGAGGGGCGAAATCAGCCTCTCGTGCTCCCATCAGATAAAAAAAGGACTGTCGCTTTTGCAACAGTCCTTTTGTTTTACAGCTCGTCCGCCATACTCTTGAGTTTGCGCAAGTCGAGTTTGCCGCTGCCGAGCAACGGCAAGGCGTCGACGTGGACGAAATCGTCGCGTTTGGGCAACCAGATATTCGGCCAGTTGTAAGTGCGCAGATTTTCGATGACGGCATCGATGTCGAGATCTTCGGGGGTATAAAAGACGACGAGTCTTTCGCCTTTGCGGGCGTCGTTGCGTCCTGTCACGGCGACTTCGCGCACCTCGCTGCGGCGGAAATTGCGGATCGCGTCTTCGATCGCTTCGTGAGGCACCATTTCGCCGCCGATCTTGCTGAAACGGGAAGCGCGCCCCGTGATGTAGATGTAGCCGTCCTCGTCGATTTTGGCGATGTCGCCGGTATCGTAATAACGGTTCTGAATGACGCGGGCGGTCTGTTCGGGATTGTTGAGATAGCCTTTCATCACGGTACCGGCTTTGACCTGCATCCGGCCGGGGCGGTTCGGTCCGAGTTCGACGCCGGTTTCGGGGTCGATCACGCGCACGTGGATGCCGGGCAGCGGACAGCCGATGCTGCCGGGGTGACTGCTCCGGGTGCCGAGTTCGTAGATCGAATTGTTGAAGTTGATCGTCACGATCGGCGACAATTCGGTGCAACCGTACCCCTCGATGACATAACGCCCGGTCAACTCGTAGTAGCGTTCGGAAAGTTCCGGCGGAAGTTTCTCGGCGCCGGTGATGACCAGCCGGAGCGAAGCCAGTTGCTCGCTCGTGGCGCGATGGAGATATTTTTGCAAAAAGGTCGGTGTCGCCGTCAGCACCGTCACGTGGTGTTTCTCGATCGTCTTGACGATCTCGTCGGACGAAAGCGGACTCAAGTGGTAAAACACCGGCACTCCGATCTGGCAGGGCAAGGCGAAAAGCACGGTCAGACCGTAAGCGTGAAAGAGCGGCAGATTGCCGCAGATGCAGTCGTCGCGGCGCAACGTGACCATCCGGAGAAACGACCACAAGTCGCAGTTGACGTTGCGGTGGGTCAGCATCACCGCCTTGGGCGTGCCCGTCGAACCGCTGGAAAAGAGTACGACCGCCTGACGGTGCATATTATAACAGCTGAAAGGCGCAAGTTTCCGCACGAGGATGCGGCCGGGGATGAAGATCGCGCGCAGGATCGCTTTCAGCTTGACATCCCAGGTGAAACCGGGGGCGAGGTCTTCCAGAAGCACCATGCCGGGATGCACCTGCCACTTCAGTTTTTCCAGGAAGCGGCGGCTGGTGAAAATCGTCTTGACCCCGGCGCGCGCCGCGGATTCGAGCGCGACGCTCTCGCCCGCGCTGAAATTGATGACGGCGGGGGTGCGGTCGGCGAGCAAAACGCTCAGCAGGACCGTCACCGTCAGACTGGAATTGGGCAGCAGTACGCCGACGTAACCGTCTTCGCCGCGGTCGAGTTCGCGCACCGAATCGGTGAAAAGCAAAGTCTTGACCAGCATCGAAAAGTTATTGCACCATTTCCCGGTGACGACGTCGAAAAAGGTTTTCTGAAAGGGATGCCATTTCGCGCGCCGCACAAATGCGGTATGCAACGGCATTTCCCCCGGTTGCGGACGGCGTTCGATGCTGGCGCCGAGTTCGGAAATGATCTGGCGCAACTGGAAGGGCGTGACCTTGCGGCTGACGGGGTCGCCGATCGCGATGCTGAAGTCGATCGGCAGCGAACGCGGCAGGGAAAGCGCCATTTTGCCGTTGCGGTAACCGAAAAGACGGCCGTGAAGCATTCCGATGCGGCAGGGCAGTACGATGACTTCGGTATCGGTCGGCAGAAGCGGCTCGACGCCGGTGCGGAAACGCATCAGATTGCCGTTGCCGGAAATCGCGCCTTCGGGCAGATAGCAGAGCACTTCGCCGTGGCGCAAGCGGTCGCGGATGCTGTTGAAAAAGTTTTTGAGATCCTGCGGGCGGCGGGGATTCGGTACGCGGAGGACGCCGAGATACCAGAAAATAAAGCGCGTCGGCAGGAAATTGACGATCTCGGCGCGCACCATGAAACGCACCTTGCGCGGACAGATCAACTGGATCAGCAGCAGGTCGATCAGGGAAATATGATTGGAAACAAGCAGAAGCGGCCCGGATTCGGGAATGTTGTCCAAGCCGAACTTCCGCAACCGGATAAAGGTATGCGTCAGCAGAAAACCGATGACGCGCAGCGTCCAGACGCGGCAAAAGAGGATCAGTACGATGACCGCGACCGACACGATCGTTGAAATGCTCGCCGCCGAAGTGATATAGTCAAAGATTTCTTTCATGGCAACTCCCTGAATCTTTTACTGTAATATTTTCCCGCGCACACGGGTTGCTTTGTATAAAGATAACGCCGCGATTGCGAAATTGCAACTTTTTGACGCTGAAAAGTATGAAAATCTCCGCTTTTTGGCCCGACCGGATTGAAAAAACAGATTTTTGTGATATATTTAAAGGTTGACATACCGGAAAGAAACTTGATTTTTCTACTGGATAGTTCAAGCATTTCACATAAGGAGTAAAGAAAATGGCTGTTCCGAAACGCAAAAGTTCCCGTATGCAGCGCCGTCAGCGCAAGGCCGCGAACCGTTATGAAGGCGTCCAAGCGACGTACTGCCCGAAGTGTCAGGCTCCGCTGGCGCCCCACCGCGTCTGCAAGGCCTGCGGCTATTTCGACGGCGAGCAGATCCTCAACGTCGAAGCGTAATGTTTTTGACTGAAAAACATTTGCAGAAATGAAAATTGCCGTTGATGCGATGGGGGGCGATTTCGCTCCCGGTGTAGTGGTCGAGGGGCTTTCTCTCGCCCTGCCGCATTTTACGCAATGTGAATTTTTACTGGTCGGGCATCAGGAAAAGGTCGCCTTTTATCTTGAAAAGTACGGCCTTGCCGGACATCCCCGCATCCGTCAGGTGCACGCGCAGAGCGTCTGCGAAATGTCCGACCCGTCGACCATTTCCCTGCGGGGGAAACGCGATTCGTCAATCACCGTCTGCGCCCGCTTGCTCAAGGAAAAAGAAGCGGACGCGATGGTCACTCCCGGTCACACCGGAGCGACGGTCGCCGCGACCAAAGTCCTCGTCCGCACCCTCCCCGGCGTCGACCGGGCGGCGCTCGCCGCCAGTTTGCCGACCAAAGTGCTCGGCAAACGCTTCATTTTGATGGACGCCGGAGCCAACGTCGACTGCGTACCGCTCAATTTGGCGCAATTCGCCGTGATGGGCGGCATCTACGCGGAGTATGTCCTCAAAATGAAATCCCCCCGCATCGGTCTTTTGAGCGTCGGCGGCGAAGATTCCAAAGGGTGCGAGCTCACCAAGGAAGCATTCAAGATCATTGAAAAAATGCCGATCAATTTCGTCGGCAATATTGAACCTGACGCCGCCTTTGCCGGAGAAGTCGATGTTTTGATCAGCGACGGTTTTGCCGGCAACGTGCTTTTGAAAACCGCCGAAGGTCTTGCCAAATCGACCGTTGAATGGCTCAAGCGGGTCATCACCCGCAACGCCGTGCGTACGCTCGGCGCGATTTTCGCCCAGAACGCTTTCCGCGAACTCAAGGCGATCGGCGCCGCCGATGAGGTCGGCGGTGCACCGCTGATGGGATTGAACGGCATTTGCATCATCGGTCACGGCGGTTCCAATCCGAAATCGGTTTACAACGCGATCCGCGTCGCGGCGGAATGTGTCGAATTCGGCGTCACCAGCCATATCGTCCGTTCGCTCGAAGAATGCGGCGTCACCGTCGAACAGCAAAAAGCGCATCAGGAATAGTTTTCCTGAATTCGTTTTCGCTCCGTAGAATAAAATACTTGTCCCTATAAGGAATGGCACTTATGCAAAAGAGCGGTTACGTCAGCAATTTAGTCGATATGCGCGAGCAGTTGCGCCGCAACTACCGCAATCCGGATGATATTCCGGCGGAAGCATCCGCTGAAAATTCCGTCGCCGAAACCACCTCCATCAAGGGAAACCGTTTCGACAGCGAAGCCCGGCGCGACGCCCGCGATCTGGAGGGCAGATTGCTTTCCGCCCTCGCCACCGCCCGCAGTGAGAGCGATCTCCTTGCCTACCGTCAAAAGGAATTTGCGGCGCGCATCGAAAAACTGGAAGCGCTGATGGCGGAAATGGAAAATCTCAACGCCGCCACATCAACCGAATACCGCAGTCGCGTCGATCATCTGCGCTACCGTTTCTTTGAGATCGCCGTGGAAAACGGAGAAACGCCCCGTCCATCCGGTGAAAATCCGACATCCGTCCCGCATAAAAGCGGCGCGTGGATCATCGCGGGTGCGATCATTCTCGGTGCGCTGATCGTCGGCGGCGCCTTTTTGCTCTGCTTCTAAAAGACTTCCTGAATATCGACGATATTCAACTGGGGCGTTTCCGTATCCAGATGCCGGTTGATCTGCGGCGTCGCCAGAACGTCGAGGAGCCGTCCGTGAAATTCCGCCGGAGTGCGGTTGAAAGCGATGAAATTCATCTGCGACGAACCGCTTTGCAGAATACCACGCGTATGCAACCCGCCGCCGATGGCGTTGCATCTGACGACTTGCACCTCATTGAAACGGTAGACCGGCTTCGGATTGCTGTGCCCGAAAGGCGACAATTTGTTGAGATAGTCAAAAAATTCCGGCGTCAGATCGTGGATCGAGGCTTCCCCGTCGTAGGAAATAAAATTTTCCAGGTCGGACGTATCGAGTTGTTTGCGGATCTCCTGATCCATCGCCTCAAAGAAGGGGGCGATCATTTCGGTGCGCAGACCGACACCGACCGCCATCGGATGTCCGCCGAAACGCTCCAACAGATCGGCGTGGCGGCTCAACACTTCAACCAGATTCAGACAGGCGATACTGCGTCCGGAACCGTAGGCCTCGTCCCCCTGGATCGTCAGCACGATCGTCGGACGGTTGTAATCGCGCGTCAGCCGGGAAGCGACGATCCCGATCACCCCCTGATGCCAGTCGCGACCGGCGACGAGCAATGCGTAGGGGCTTTGCCACGCGAGATTGCGCTCGATCTGCTCGCAGGCTTCCTTGTAGATTTCCTGCTCTTTTTCCTGACGGTCGCGGTTGAAAACTTCCAGTTTGGAAGCGAAATCGTAAGCCTCGATGATGTCGCGGCTTTCCAGAAGTTTCAATGCGATATTGGCATCGCCGACGCGTCCGGCGGCATTGATGCGCGGCGCCATCCGGAAAGTGATGTCCGACGGCGTGAGATCCGAATTGATTTTGCAACTTTCGATCAGCGCGCGCACTCCGGGACGCAGCTGTTTGCGCAGAGCGAGGATGCCGTATTTGACCATCACGCGGTTTTCCCCGAGCAACGGCACGATGTCCGCGACCGTGCCCAGAGCGACGTAATCAAGCACTTCCTCCAACTGCGTCTGAAAAGCGCCGAGATTGTTTTCGCGGCCGTACTTCACAAACGCATGCGACAGTTTGAATGCGGCGCCGACGCCGGAAAGAAGATGCAGATCCTCCAGTTCCGGATAGATCTTGGGATTGATGATCGCGATCGCCTTGGGCAATTCCTGCCCGGCTTCGTGGTGGTCGGTCACGATCACGTCGATACCGCGCTCAATGGCGACGTTGACCGCATCGCAACTGGTAATGCCGCAGTCGACCGTGACGAGCACGCCGCACTTGCCGTAGGCATCGAGCGCCTTTTCGAGCGATTCGGGGGTAAATCCGTAACCGTCGTCAAAGCGGTGCGGGATAAAAGAATGCACCGTCGCCCCGTTGGAGCGCAACGTCCACGCGAGCAATGCGCTGGCGGTAATGCCGTCGGTGTCGTAATCGCCGTGAATGAGGATCGGCTCGTTGTCGATGATCGCCTGCCACAACCGTTTCGCGGCGTCTTTGATGCCGGGGAAACGATAGGGGTCGGTCAAATTGCCGAGTTTCGGCTCCAGAAAGCGGCTGATCTCGTTTTCGTCAATGCCACGGGCGGCGAAGTACACGGCAATCGGACGGGGCAAATGCAAGCCCCGCTGAAGTTTCCCGATTTTCTCTTCCTGATTGCCGCCGGTAAGTTTCCAGTTTTTTGATCCCATTGAAACATTCCTTGTTTATCATGCTCTTAACATAACATCAAAAAGGCGTTTCGTCTATCAAAAACCGGATTTTTTTCCCTTTTTTGCTAAAAAAAACGGTCGCTCCCGCTTTTGACAGGGCGACCGCAAAGGAAAACCGACGCTAAAACGCCGTTTCGCGCAGATTCTGAAACGGGATCGGCGTTTTTTTCTGTGATCCGGTATTTTTCAATTCGATGATTTCCTGATCTTTCATGCCGACCATTCCGGCATTGAGGATAAAAAGCAGATCGTAGCGTTTGCCTCCCGCAAGAGTTTTCGGCGTCGCCGTCCATCGGCCGCCGGATTCCCGCAGGGCGACGCAGGGATAATCACGACCGAAAATTTCCAGCTGATAGTCGAAAATGGAAATTTTACGCGTCGCGGGTACATCCAAACGGAGCATCGCGTAAATTTTCCGCTCCGGCAAACCGGGAAAATACTCCGCCTCAAACCCGGTTATTTCCGGCATTTTTTTTGAGAGTTTCGCATCGGAAACCGCTCCGCCACCGAGAAAAATTTCCGACGCTCCGAGCAAACAAAAACAAGAAAAGATGATATAATTCGCAATTTTTTTCATTTTTTCACCTTTTGATTGTGGTGTAACGACGGGAAATGCCAATCGCTTTGGGAACGATCATCCGATTCATAATCGCTGTCGGGGAAATACTCCTGCGCTAAAGTTGCCATCACCTCGCGCGGCGCCATGATCAGCACACCGTCCCCCGGATACAACTGCGTACTGCCGTGCGGCGAAAGCAATTCCTCCCCGCGCCGGACCATCGTCACCAGAGCATCGGCGGGGAAACGGATCTCCGCCAGCGTTTTTCCGGCGTAGTCGGCTTTTTCCGGCACGATGAATTCAAACATATCACTGCCGGAAGTCGCCCGCGTCACTTCCAACTCCAGCGGCAACCGGCTGCGGTCGGCGACAATTTTCGCCTTGCCGAGCAACCGGGCGACCGGCATCAGCGTCGCCCCCTGCAGAAGGATCGAGATCAGAACCATAAAGAAAATCATACTGAACATCATATCACAATACGGCACGTGCGCCGCCAGCGGAAACGTGGCGAGCACGATCGGCGCCGCACCGCGCAACCCCACCCAGGAAATCAGACAGTTGTCCTTCCACGATCTGCCGCTGCCGATCGAGCAGAGCCATACGGCGATCGGGCGGGCGACGCACATCAGCACCAGAGAAAGCAGAATGCCTGGCACCAGCACTGCCGGATCAAGCAGTTTTTCCTGATCGACCGAAGCGCCCAGCGTCACAAAGAGGATGACCTGCATCAGCCAGGAAACACCGTCCGAGAAGCGGGTCATCGACCGCTGATAGTTGAATTTCAAATGCGACAGCATGATCCCGGCAACGTAACACGCCATCATCCCGTTGACGTGGAGCAACTCCGCGCATCCGTAAGCCAAAAAGACCAGTCCGACGATAAAAACGAAATAGAGCCCTTCGTACTCCAATTTGATTTTGAAAAGCTGTTTTCCCAGCCAGCCGCAAGCCATTCCGAAAGCGGCGCCGCCCGCAAGCGAAATGATCGAAAGCGCAATGGAACTTCCCAAGCCGAATTCCCCGCCTGCAAAAACCAGCAACATCACTTTGGTCAGACAGTACGCCATCGGGTCGTTACTGCCGGATTCAAATTCGAGCAGTTCCTTGAGGTTCCCCTCCAGCGCGACGCCGCGTCCGCGCAAAATGCCGAAAACGGAAGCGGCGTCCGTCGATGAAATGACCGCGCCGAGAAGCAGACACCAATTTAAGCGGTAATCCCCTGCAACATAGGGGATTTTAAAAATCCAGTACGCGCAGACGCCGAGGATCAGCGCCGTCAGGATCACCCCCGCCGTCGCCAAGATCGCTCCGTCCCGGAAAACCCGTTTGACGGAATTGAACCGCGTATCCATTCCTCCGGCAAAGAGGATGAATGCCATCGCCACCGTGCCGAGGGAATTGATATATTGCGCGCTGACGGAATAACGGGAAAAATGCGTCAACAGCATCCCGACACCGAGAAATGCGAACAAAATCGGCATATTGAGCCGACTGGAGATCCGGTTGGAAAGCGCCCCGAGCAACAAAACCGCGCCCGTCGACGCCATGGCAAGGAAAATACCCGACATAAAAAATCCGAATTTGATACCGAAAAGTTTCCCCTTAATATAGTATTTCCGCAAAAAAAAATCCACCTTCCGCAAAAAAAAAACGGAAAAACTTGATTTTTCCCTTTTTCTGCACTATTTTATAAGTATGAAAAAGCTTATTCTCTCTCTTGGGGCGCTCTGTGGTCTGCTGCTGACCGGATGCGCCGTGAAAAACCCGGAAAAGGTGGTGACGCCGCTGACTTTGCCCATCCGCACCGCGCCGGACAAAGTACAGGAAGCCCGTACAGGTCAACTCCGTGATCTGATGCGCGATTTTCCGACGCGCGGCGTCTGGCTCTACATCGGAGCTTATGACAAAGTCCTTTCCCTCGAAACCGTATTGGACTATATCGAAGATTTCCATTTCAACCACATCTACTGCGTCATCACCAGCGAAAGCGAAGTGGACGAGGACTTGGAAGCGTTGCTCCTTGCCGCCGCCCGGCGCAATCTGAAAGTGGATATCGTGATGGATATTTTCAGCTTTTTCCCGCGCAAAAGCGGCAACCGCATATTGCGTTTTTTGCGTAAAAAGACCCCCTCCATTCCCGAAATGATCGAGCGTCTCGTACAGCTTCACAAGGAAAATCCCGCCTACCGCAATCTCGCCGGGATCACGGTCGTCTGCAACATCCACCGTTTCAACCGCGACAACATCGATCATCCCGCCGACAGTTTTTTCATCTGGAGCGAACATACTTTCGGGCCGGGACTGGACAACGACATGATGATGAAGATCGTTCTGAAAGGCATCCACGAACTGCCGGCTTTGCCCGATGATATGAAACTCACGCTCGCCGTGCCCGACTTTTTCAACGAATACGTCAAGGAGGGAAAACTCTCCTGCGGCTCCGTCAGCGACTTCGCCGCGACGCGCGTACCTCAACCGGATATTATCGTCATCAGTCACGGCAACAAGGCGACCGAGGCGGCCAAGCGTCTTTCCGACGAACTGGCGGATCCCAGGATCCGTCCGGGAAGCGTTTCCGTTTTGCTTGCGATCGCCAATCACACCTCCGTGGGAAACGACCAGATGCGCCGGCGCAACTGGAAAGATTTTATCAACTTTTCCGGTTATCTGAAAAAGCAGTGCGACGGTCAACGCAATTTCGGCGGCATGATCATCGGACCGTTTGTCCTCGTCAAAAGTCTGCAGCTGGAGCCTTGAGCGATGCGTTGTCCCAAATGCGGCGTCAACAACGACAAAGTGATCGATTCCCGGTCGGCAAATGACGATTCCTGCGTCCGCCGCCGCCGCGAATGTCTGCATTGCTCCTACCGTTTCACCACCGTCGAAGAAGTCGTGCCGGAGGAGTTGCATGTCGTCAAACGCACCGGAGAGCGCGAAGAATACGACCGCAACAAAGTGCGCAACGGAATTGTCAACGCCTGTTATAAGCGTCCGATTTCCGCAGAAACGATCGACCGCGTCGTCGACGACATCACGCGTTCGCTCGTCCAGCGTTGCGAACCGGAAATATCCTCCAGCATGGTCGGCGAAAAGGTGATGGACGAATTGAAAAAACTCGATCAGGTCGCCTACGTCCGTTTCGCCTCGGTCTACCGCCAGTTTAAAGACGCCCGGGACTTCATTTCCGAAGTCAAGGGGCTGAAAAAATGAATTTCCCGCAGATCACTTTGTTGCCGGGGCGCGAAAAATCCCTGCTCCGTTGTCACCCGTGGGTCTTTTCCGGCGCGGTCGGCGGCATTTCCGGAGATCCGGCGTCGGGGGAAGTCTGCCGCGTCGCCGATGCCAGGGGGAATTTCCTCGCGTGGGCAAGTTACAGCGCGGCGAGTCAGATCACGGCGCGCGTCTGGAGTTTCCAGGAAAACAGCGTCATCGACGCAAATTTTTTTCAACAGCGCGTCAACGCCGCCAAAACCCTGCGCGACCGGCTCGGCGTCGGCGATCTTTCCACCGGGTGCCGGCTGATCTATTCGGAATCGGATCAACTGCCCGGCGTCATCGCCGACCGCTACGGAGAATATATCGCCTTGCAGTTGCTCTCTTCCGGCGCGGAATTTTTCCGCAACGAGATCATCGACGCGCTGATGAAACTGCCCGGCATCAAAGGCGTTTACGAGCGCAGCGACGTTTCGGTGCGCAAACGCGAAGCGCTTCCCGAACGCAGCGGCATCGCCCGCGGGGAAATGCCGCCCGATGAGATCGTCATCAGGGAAAATCAACTTTCTTTCGCCGTCGATCCGGTTCACGGGCAGAAAACCGGCTTCTACTTCGATCTGCGCGAAGTGCGTCAAAAAGTCCGGCAACTTGCCGCCGGGAAAAAAGTGCTCAACGATTTCTGCTACACGGGCGGTTTCGCCGTCGCCGCGCTTGCGGGCGGCGCGCAAAGCGTGCTCAACATCGACAGTTCCCGTCCGGCGCTGGCGCAAGCTGTCCGCAATTTGAAATTGAATGCCCTGCCGCAGGAAAACTGCGAATTCCGCGCCGCCGACGGCTTCGAGGAATTGAATCACTTGCGCGACGCGCACGAAAAATTCGACTTCGTCATCCTCGATCCGCCGAAACTCATCGATGCCAAAAGTCACCTGGAGCGTGGATGCCGCGCCTATTCGCATCTGGCGAAAAGGGGGTTCGAGTTGCTCAATCCCGGCGGGATACTGCTCAATTTGTCCTGCTCCGGACTGATGACGCCGGAACTCTTTCAAAAGATCACCTTTGACGCGGCGCGCGAAGCCCGGTGCGATGCCGTCATCATCGACAGCGTACGGCAGAGCGCCGACCACCCGGTCATTCTTTCAACACCGGAAACCTTTTATCTCAAAGGGCTGATTTCCGTCAAACGCTAATCGATCGCCGCAATATACGGCAGATTGCGGAAACGCTCGTCGGAATCCATCCCGTAACCGATAAGATAACGGTCCGGTGCGACAAATCCCTGCCAGTCGGCGTGAGCGGTCCCTCCCGGAGCGCGCTGGACGTTTTTATCGATGGCGACGGCGGTGCGGCAACTTGCCGCTTCTTTTTTCAAAAAGTATTCCTTCAGACAGCATAGCGTCGTACCGTTGTCCAAAACGTCATCGAGCAAAAGGACATGCTTCCCCGCGACCGGCAGTTTTCCCGGAGAGCGGAACGTGATCTCTCCCGACGATTTGTCGTTGACATAACTTGCCACCGCGATCGTGTCGAATTCCAGATCCAGCTCGATTTGCCGCATCAGATCGGCGGCAAAGACAACTCCGCCGTTGGCGATGGCGACAACAAGCAACTGCTTGCCGCGATAAAATTCCGTGATTTCCCTGCCGAGTTCCGCAACCCGCCGGGCGATCGTTTCCTGCGAAAAAAGAATTTCCATATTTTTTCCTACATCAAGGTTTGAGGATCAACGTCGACGGCAACTTCCGCGCCGTCCCAATTGCGGTGGAGCGCAAGCACCCGCAACGCACTGCGTAAATTGGCAAGTTTCTTACCGCGTAACGTCAGCAGATAACGGTATTGACCGCGGATCCGCTCGATCGGCGCGCGGATCGGTCCCGCGAGCGTGATGCCGTCATGCAGATAGGGCGTCAGCGCTTGGGCGAAATCCGCGGCGGCCCGGGATGTTTTTTCATCGTCTCCGCCGCGGAAAAACACCGCGATCATCCGCGAAAAAGGCGGGAAATTCATCATTTCCCGGAATTCGAGATCGAATTTGACGAATCCGGCAAAATCGCCGTCGACGGCACAACGGATCGCGTCGTTTTCCGGCTTGAAAGTCTGCAACACGACTTCTCCGGGATGCTCCCCCCTGCCCGCCCTGCCCGCGACTTGCATCAAAAGCTGAAACGTGCGCTCCGACGCGCGGAAATCCGGCATACTCAATCCCTGATCAGCATTGAGGATCCCGACCAGCGTCACATTGGGGAAATGCAGTCCCTTGGCGATCATCTGCGTCCCGATAAGAAGATTGATCTCACCGCGACGGAAGCGGTCGAGGACATCCTCATAGTCATCAGCACTGCGCATCACGTCGGAATCCATCCGGGCGATGCGCGCATCGGGGAAAAGCGCGCGGGCGATGCTCTCGATCTTTTCGGTACCGCTGCCGAGATAGCGGATCTCGGGAGAACCGCATTGCGGACACGTTTCCGGGGCGGAGATGACAGCGCCGCACAAATGGCAACTCAAAGTTTCGCGCCGTTTGCTGTAAACGTAATTGACGTCGCAACTTTCGCAACACGCCTCGTAACCGCATTGCGGACAGCGCAGGGTATGCGCGTAGCCGCGGCGGTTGAGAAAAAGGATCACCTGTTCGCCGTCGGCAATGCGCTGACGCACCGCTTCCGTAAGTTCGGAGGAAAAAACGCCGTTTTCCTTTTCCGCCGCGGAAAGCCGGCGGTCGACGACGATAAAACGGGGCGCCGGACGCAGACCGACTTGCGTTTTCATTTCCGCAAGCGAAAATTTTCCCGTCGCCGCATTGTGCATCGATTCCGCCGAGGGAGTTGCCGAGCCGAGGATCACGCAGGCGTTTTCCATTTTTCCGCGCATCACGGCGACGTCGCGCGCGTGATAACGGGGGGCTTCCGATTGCTTGTAGGTCGATTCGTGCTCCTCGTCGACGACGATCAGCCCTAGATTGGCAAAGGGGGCAAACAACGCCGAACGCGCACCGACGACGATCTGGACCTCTCCGGAATTGATCTTATTCCATTCGTCAAAACGCTCCCCCTCCGACAAACGGCTGTGAAGCACGCTCAAACGGTCGCCGAAACGGGCGCGGAAACGGCGCACCGTCTGCGGAGTCAGAGAAATTTCCGGCACGAGGACGATCGCCGACCGGCCGCGCGCGATCGTCGAAGAGATCGCCTGCAAATAGACTTCCGTTTTACCGCTGTTGGTGACGCCGTGAAGCAGCAAAACGCCGCCTTGTTGATCGAGCATCTTTGCCACTTGCGCCAGAGCTTTTTGCTGATCGGGAGTCGCTTCGCGCGGCGTATCGGGGATCACTTCGGCATCGCCGAAAATATCGCGGCGGCAGATCTCCTCGCGGAAACACAGCAATTTGTGCTTCTGCAAGGTTTTCAATGCCGATTCGCTGAAACCGGGCAGTTTTTTCAATTCGTCGATCGACGCATCGCCTCCCGCCAGAAGCGCGCGCAACAATTCACAGCGCGCCGATGCGCGCTTGTCTTCGCGGTGGTCGGCGACGAATTTTTCCGCGACCGCACGGTCGGGGATGAAATACATCCGCCGCACGAGCGGACGCACCTTGCCGTTGCGCACAGCGGCGGGAAGCAAAGTCCGGATCGACTGCTCCAAAGTACAGCAGTAATAATCCGCCATCCAGCGCCCCAGTTCGATCAGTTTTTCGGGGATCGACGCACGGCGTCGGGAAACGCCCGCGATCATCTTGAGCTTTTCGCGGGCAAATTCCGCCGTGTCGTGAAAAGAAAGAATATATCCCTCGCGGAAACTTCTGCCGAAAGGGACGGAAACCGCCGAACCGCAACGAAGCGTTTTTTCCAGCTCCGGCGGCACAATGTACTCAAACTCGCGGTCGAGCGCAATATCGGTGATGACTTTGGCGATCATAATTCAATAATATAATGCAAAATACTTTGCCTTGCAAGAAAACGCCGCAGAGATTTTACCTCTGCGGCGTACATTCCATTCGCTCTTACAAGGAGCGTTTTATTTGAATTGCAAGACCGACGGATCGTAATCCGCAGGCGCTTCAAAGCCGAGCAGTTCAATGCACGTCGCGGCAAGACTGCTGATGCCGAGATTTTCGCGCAATTCGTGCCGATATTCCCCTTTGGATTCCGGATCGTAAATAATGCACGGCACCGGATTGAGCGAGTGACTGGTTTTGCGCGAGGGATTGCTCTCCCCGTCAAGTTTCACCGAACCGTCCTTTTTGTGGTCGAGCATATCGTCCGCATTGCCGTGATCGGCGGAGATCACCAGTACGCCGCCCGCTTTTTTGACCGCCGCGCAAATGCGCGCCAAAGCGAGATCGAGCGACTCCATCGCGACGACGACCGCTTCAAAATTGCCGGTGTGACCGACCATATCGCCGTTGGGGAAATTGAGCCGGATCATATCGGCGCGGCGGTTTTCGATCGCCTCGACGACAAAATCGGTGATTTCCGCGCACTTCATCCACGGACGCTCTTCAAACGGTACGACGTCGGAGCGGATCTCGACGTACTCATCCAGTTTTTCATCGAATTTTCCGGAACGGTTTCCGTTGAAAAAGTAGGTGACGTGCCCGTATTTCTGCGTTTCGCTGACGGCGATCTGACGGATGCCCGTCGCGCAGAGATATTCGTCCATCGTGCGGTCGATCTCCGGCGGATTGACGAGGAAGTGGCGGGGGGCGTGCAAATCGCCGTCGTACTCCATCATCCCCGCGTAGTAGACCTGCGGCACGTGCCCGCGGTCGAATTTGTCGAATTCCGCGCCGCTCTCAAAGGCGGAAGTGATCTCCAGACTGCGGTCGCCGCGGAAGTTGAAATAAATCACGCTGTCGCCGTCGGCAATCGCGCCGACCGGCGTCTTACCGTCGTCCGAAATCACAAACGGCGGCAGATCCTGATCGATCGCCCCGGTGCGTTCGCGCAGTTTCGTCACCGCTTCGCGGGCACTGGTGAAAAATTCCCCTTCGCCGCGCACGTGGGTCGCCCATCCTTTTTTCACCATATCCCAGTTGGCGCCGTAACGGTCCATCGTGATGACCATGCGGCCGCCGCCGGAAGCGATGCGGAAATCGCCGCCTGCGGCATTGATCTCCTTGAGGAAAATTTCAAAGGGGTCGATGTAATCCAGCGCGGAAGTTTCCGGCACGTCGCGACCGTCGAGCAGAATGTGGATTCTCGCCCGCGCCACGCCCGCTTTGCGGGCTTCGAGCAACATCGCCTTGAGGTGATCGATGTGACTGTGGACATTGCCGTCGGAAAAAAGTCCGATAAAATGCATCGTCGAATGATTTTTCACCGCGTTGCCGACCGCTTCAAGCCAGGTGTCGCCCTTAAAAAGTTTGCCCGTGGCGACCGCTTCCTCGACCAGTTTCGCCCCCTGTGAGAAAACCCGTCCGCAACCGATCGCATTGTGACCGACCTCGCTGTTGCCCATATCGGCGTCGCTCGGCATACCGACGGCGGTGCCGTGCGCCTTGAGTTTCGTCGCGGGACATTCTTTGAGCAGTTTGGTGAAAACCGGCATCCGCGACTGCTTGACCGCATCGCCGTCGGCATATTTGCCGAAACCGACGCCGTCAAGAATCGCCAACACGACGGGACCGCGGCGCGGAGTGAATTTCGGATTCTTTTTCAACGCTTCCAACATAAAAACTTGCTCCTGATAGTGAAACGCTAATTGCGGCGGCCGGCGCTGGCGCCGATGACGCCGCGCTTGCTCGATTCGCAAAAGCTGATGAATTCAAGCACTTCCGGCAGCGGCGGCAATTCGGCGCGGATCTTCTCCAAGGCGGCTTTTTGCGTCAATCCCTGACGGTAGAAAATCATAAAAAGATGCTTGATCGCATTCATCGCTTCAGGGCTGAAGTTTGCGCGTTGCAGACCGATCTTGTTGTACATGCGCACCGCGCCGTTGCGTCCTTCCGCCAGCATAAACGGGGGGATGTCGACCGAAAACGCCGAAACGCCCGAAACGATCGTAAAGCGGCCGATGCGGCAGAACTGGTGGATCGCCACCAAGCCGGAAAGGATCACATGATCCTGAATTTCGCTGTGCCCGGCAACACCGGCGCCGTGAACTAAAATCACATTGTTGCCGACCGTACAGTTGTGAGCGATATGGGTGTTGTCCATAAAGAGGCAGTTATTGCCGATCGTCGTCGCCGTGCCCGGTTCCGTGCCGACGTGAATGGCGCATCCTTCGCGGAAAGTGTTGCCGTCGCCGATATTAAGGTAACTTACCTGCGTGGGATCAAAGGAAAGATCCTGCGGATGCTGACCGAGGACGGCAAACGGATAGACGGTATTGTTTTTGCCGAGCGTGGTATAACCGTCGATATGGCTTTGGGCAAGCAGTCTCGTCCCCGCACCGATTTTCACGTGAGGTCCGACGTAACACAACGGTCCGACTTCGACGCTGTCGTCAAGTTGAGCGCCTTCCATCACGACACTGGTAGGATGAATTTTCGCCATTTTCCTGCACCTTTATCAAAAAGGGTTATTATTGCCTATAATATAACACCCATTCCGCAACGAAACAAGCGCATTTTATTTGTAAAATCAAGAAAAGAGGACTACTTTATATTCCATAAAGAAAGCGAGGTTCCCTTTGTACGACATCACCATTGTACTCGACCGGCTGCGCAGCGCGCATAATACCGGCAACATTTTCCGCATCGCCGAAGCCGTCGGCGCAAAGGAGATTATCGCCTGCGGCTATACGCCCGCGCCGCCCCATCCGAAACTTGCCAAAACGGCGATGGGGACGGATAAGATCGTCCCCTGCCGCACGATGGAAAATTCACTTCAGGCAGTTGAAACGCTCCGCGCCGAAGGATGTAAAATGATCCTCTGCGCCGATGCGTTGCCGGGAAGCGTGCCGGCGTGGGAAAAGGAATATGAGTTTCCGCTCGCCGTCATTTTCGGCAACGAAGCGCTGGGGATCGCACCGGAAACGCTCGCGGCGGCGGACGGCATCGTCAGTTTGCCGATGGCGGGCATCAAAGCCTCGATCAACGTCGGCAACGCGGCGGCGGCGATCCTTTACGCCGTCGTGGCGAAACGCAAACTTCAGGAAAAGAATCCATGAAAATCAAACTGTTAGGTAAAAACCTCGACGACCTGCGTCCGCGGTTGAAAAAATTCGACCTTGAAGAAGCCGACGATTTCGAGTTGATCGTCACCCACGGCGGAGACGGCGCGTTGCTCGGCGCGGAGCGCGATTATCCGGGAGTGCCGAAATTTCCGATCCGCGACGCGGCGACGGCGAAAACCTGCCCTTTTCACGACCCTGAAATGCGGTTGCGCGATTTCGTCCGGCACAAGGAATGGACGCTCCTCCCGAAAATCGAGGGGAATTATCTCGACCAAAAGGTCGTCGGCATCAACGACATCATCCTCTATAACGACGACCGGTTGAGCGCATTGCGTTACCGCGTGAAAATCGACGGCGAACTCTACGCCAGCGAAATCGTCGGCGACGGGGCGGTGCTTGCCAGCGTCCACGGCAGTACCGCTTATTACCGGAGCATCACGCACAGTACTTTCCGCGTCGGACTCGGACTTGCCTTCAGCAATTCGACGGAGGAGATCAATCACCTTGTCCTCGACAGCGCGAGCGTCGTCGAGATCGAAGTCCTGCGCGGGCCGGCAGTGCTGGCGGCGGATAATACGCCGATCCGCATCGAAATTCCGGAACACGGTATCGTCACGTTGCGTCAAAGCGCCGACACGGCAAAGATCTGTAATCTCAAAGATTTCATGTGCCCGGTCTGCCGTCAGTTGCGCCATCCGGATAAATATAAAACAAAACTGTAAGCTGTAACGGGAAACACCGCCCCGCATTTTGCGTTGCGGTCGTACTTTCTCGCAAGGGACGAAGTTTTTTGCATAAAAAATCGCAAGACGACTTGAAAAAAACTGAATCCGGGGATATCTTATAAAACGATTTCGGGGCAATAGCTCAGTTGGCTAGAGCATCACACTGGCAGTGTGAGGGTCGAGAGTTCGAGTCTCTTTTGCTCCACCAGTCTTCAAAAAATCCGACAAAATTTTGCCGGATTTTTTTTCGCCTTGGCAAGCCATAGCGAAGCCAAGCGAACCCGGAGGGGAAGACTGCCACGGCGTAATCGGCAAAGCCGATAAAGCCGGGCAAAGCGTTCGGAAATTCCCATTGCTTTTCATCTCAAAACCGTCCTTTCAAATGCGTCAATAGAGCCCGCAACCGCCCGTCGTTTTCTCTAAACCGCCGATTCCCTAATTTTTCATGACTCCAAGGGGGACTTGCCCCGCTCGATTTTTGAGGTGAAACAACAACGAGAGTTATCAAAAATCACTGCATACCATTTGCGACGTAATGGTGAAAATTCTCTCTGTTTCGAATGAATTTTGCAAAATATTATTTGCCTTTTTCTGCGTCACGGTGTATTTTAGGATATACAATGTGACAACATCACACGGAGGCAATCATGATAAAGACTTTGACGAAGCACGGCAACAGCGCCGCTTTGGTGATCGAGCGTCCGATCCTTGATCTCCTGGGCGCATCGGTGGATACGGCTTTTGAAGTGGTGACGGACGGGAAAGCTCTGATCCTGACTCCGGTCAAAGACGCAGTTCGTCATACCCGTTTCCGGAAATCCATGGAGAAGGTCGGGGAACGCTATGCAAAATCCTTTGAGGAACTTGCCAAGTGAAGCGTGAGATTCTCTTTCTGACTTTCGCGGAAATCATTGAAATCCACGGCTATCAGATCGGACATTTCGGGGGAAGCGAAGGTCTCCGTGATATTGAATTATTGAAATCCGCCATCGGGATGCCGTCAGCCACATTCGGAGGCGAATATCTCCACACGACCATCGCGGAAATGGCGGCGGCGTATCTTTATCACCTTGTTGAAAACCATCCCTTCGTGGACGGCAACAAGCGTGTCGGGGCGATGGCGGCATTGATCTTCCTTGATTTGAACGGATACGATTTTGACGCTCCCGATGCCGAATTTACGGATATGGTGATGAAAATCGCCAGCGGCAAAATGCTGAAAGCGGAAATCACCTTGTTTCTCCGTCAGCATACCCATTCCCGTCCATGACAAAACCTTGAAGCGAAGATTCTCCGCTCGGCGGCGATCACCTATCCGGAATCAGGTCAACATGTCGATTTAAAATCGGACCATAAGGGAATCGACGCAATACAATGTCGCTCTGATTTCGACCACGGTGGTCAATTTTTAACCAACTGCGACAAGCCAAATTATCCTCGTCATACTCCATGGACGATTGGCACGGAAAATGCTATATTTTTGAGCAGAATGTAAAAAATTTGACTTTTGATGACAAAGATGGTTGCAGAAATCTGCGAGCCGGTGTATAGTCAAAAGTGAAACGGCAGTTGTTCAAAAATTGGAGGTTTTTATGAAACGATTGATCCTGACCGGTTGGGGATGGGAAGATTATGCGGCGGCGGCGGCGCTTGCGTTGCGCAAAAATCCGGTAGCGCAACTTTTCGGCGTCAGCACCCGGCGTTTGCCGGAAAAACTTGCGACGGCGACCGATTACGACGAAATTCTGCTTTGCGGCGTCAATCTTGCCGGCGATCCCGCGGCATTGATGAAATCGTTGCAGAAGTTGAAAGCCAAAGGAGTTTCCGTCACCTGGGCAAGTTGCCTTCCTTTACCGGATGAAGTGCCATCTGAAATCAGCGATTATCTCAACATTTTCGTCGCTTCCGATTCCGCGACGGGGGCGGTCGCTGAACTCTATCATCTTGAATACAACGATCTGTTACCTCTTGTCAGCGGAAAACCGACGGCGGAAACGCGACCTTATTTTCAGTTGCTCGAAGCCGCGATGTACGCCTATCGCAACTATCAGGACGAGGCGGCTTACGGCAATGCCATCCGTCATATCGCCAAGTGCGATCCCGATTTCCGGTGGAGTGAATCCGAACGGCAACTGGTTCGTCATTATCTGCGCTACGGCAACCGCGAACTGGTCGGGCACAGCGCGGCGACGGCAGACCTTTTGGGGCGCATCAACCGCATTGCGCCGCACGAACACGCCCGCGTCCTCATTTCCGGCGAAAGCGGCACCGGCAAGGAAACAGTCGCCTTGCAGATCCACAACAAATCTCCGCGCAAAAACGAACCGTTTATCGCCTTTAACTGCGCGAGCGTGACGCCGAATTTACTGGAAAGCCGCTTTTTCGGTCATCAAAAAGGCGCATTCACCGGCGCGGACGAGACCCGGCAGGGGCTTTTCAAACAGGCGGACGGAGGGACGCTTTTTCTCGATGAGATCGGCGAACTTCCCTTGGAAGCGCAGGGGATTTTGCTCCGCGTTTTGGAGGAAGGGCGTTTCACGCTCTTAGGCGGCAAAGAGGAGATCGAAGTCAACGTGCGTCTGATCGCGGCGACCAACCGCGACCTCGCCGCGATGGTGCGCGACGGCAAGTTCCGCAAAGATCTTTTTTACCGGTTGAGCGTCGTGCAAATTCATATGCCGCCCCTGCGCGAACACAAGAGCGACATCGACCAGATCGCCGACGGTTACTGGTTGAAACAGCGCCGAACGCATCTTGCTCCGGAGCAGATCGAAGCGTTGAAAAACTACGATTATCCGGGCAACGTGCGCGAACTTTTCAACCTGCTTGAACGCGCGAGCGTCCTCGAAGAAACCGATTTCGCGAAACTCATTGCCGAACATAAGCAAATGACGGCAAGTCTTGCACCGCAAGTTGCTCCCGAACTTCCCGACGATCTCGAAAGCGCGATCCGGCTTCACGTCAAGCGCGTCTACGAAAAATACCGCAACAATCTCAGCAAAACCGCCGCCGCTCTCAACGTCGCAAGAAACACCGTGAGAAAGTATTTGGAATAAGCATCATATATCAACTTGACGAGGGCGGCGCGCTTTGCGCCGGTGCCGCCGCCCGTTCAAATAAAGCGGGAGTGGGTATTTTTTACAGGTTCGCTTTGCTGACGGCTTTGATGATGGCGCAGACGCCGACTACGACGGAGGCGACCAGCGTGAAGGGAAACGCGATGATTTGACCGATCGCGCCGGGGGCTTCCTCCTTGACTTCCGGCTTGGGGCGCGTCAACGATTCATCGACTTTGCACCACAACAAATTTTCATCCTGATCGCGGACGACGATCGCGCCGGGAATGACGCGGACGCTTCCGACTTTTTCGCCGGAATCGCTGCGAAGTATATGGACTTCCCCGCCGTGGCAAAAATGAAATGCGAATGCGATCAGCAACAGACAGAAAGTTTTTCTTTTCATCGTTTTTTTCTTTTTGTTAAGGGTCAAAGTAAAAGACGTCATCGTCCGCAAAAGAAATAAGCAATTTTCGTGCCAAAAGCGTTTTTGCCGTCAAACCGCTTGTTTTGCCGTTTCCTTTTTGAACGTATCGGTCAGAAATTGACAACACCCCATTGTAAAAAACGAAATACAATGCTATTTTTTGACATCGTTTCAGGGAAAAACGCGGCGTTGGCACGCAAAATGCTTATGATGGATGCGGGGAGAAACGATTTCCCCTCATCAACCATTTTTATAAAGGAGGTTTATATGACGTATTCAACCGGAACGGATGCCAAACGGACGATGTGCGCGACGTGCCAGTACTGGCATGGACCGCGGGAAGTGCAATTTCTTTCCTGCACCCCGACTCGCGTACGCTATAACAACGTTTCCGCCCCCTGCGCGGCGTGGAAATCCAACCGGAACGGAGCTTGCACCTGCAATCGCTACAAGCGCTGGGTGGAACTTCCGTAACGCAAAGGTACAAAAATCCGCCGTCGCGATTGATTTGATCGCGGCGGCGATTTTTACTATCAAATATCTGCGCTCCGTGAGGTTTGCGATGGATAACGATTTTGTTGTAATTGCGTCAGGATATTTTTTCCTTGTAGAACGATATCTTCAGCGAAAGGAATTTCCCAACGACAAGGCTTTTCTGAATTAACCAGATAATCTTGATAGAAATCTGTAATTTGTTTTTCTGATTCAACGATAAACTTTAGAGAGTCAATAGATAGTGTTATAGACCCTTCGGCAAGATAAATCATTCCAGTATCAGACGAGCATACCCAATAATTTTGGAGCTTAGAATTGTCACCGACAATCGCGGCTAAAAATGGATTACAACTATAGGCGTGCAAGTTGTCTCCAGTCATTTTTTTTATTAAAGACCACTTGCCATTCCAACGATAACGAGCGCAATCTTTCAAAAAGAAATCAGAGTAATTAATGAAATAGTATTGCCACTCTTTATTAGTAAAAGATTGAGATTCCTCGTCCTTTAGATATCTCTGAAGTATCGGACGAACGCGACTTTCCGTTTGCTCATTCGGGGCATGCAACAACTTTTCCCAGCTTTCCCGATTATTCGTCCCAAACACCCTGTTGCTGCCTTCTTGAATAGAGTAATCTCCGTATTGAAGAAGATCCTTGCCGCATTGAACAAATTGATCATTATCAGCATTTTTCGGCAAAAACTCAGTAAAATCTTGAATGATTTTTTCCCACTCGTCGGCGGATGTTTTGTTATCCCACAACACAGCTCGGATACTGCCATGGAGCAAAGGATGCGCTTCTGCCGTTTCGATAAGTTCTTTCCAACGATCACCATATATGGGAATTCTGATTTTGCGTGCTTTTTCTCTTTCCTCATTAACCTGATTCTCTGCAGCACCGTGCGATATTTCACCTCCAACGAGGAAGTTTAATATATTGCCCGCATGATTTCCCAATTCGTTAAGTAAACGCATTATTCCGATTTCAGATGTGGTAGAAGAGTTTTCTGCAATATTCCATGCGACTCGCATCCAATCGTCGAATTGAGTTTTTGTAGTGTCGTTCAATTGATTGTTTTCAAAGAATTTACAAAGTGCGAAATGAATGAGCCGTTCTTCCTTTTCACCAACCTTACCTTGCGAAAAGGAAACATTACCGATATTATAACGCGGAATGAGATAAACTTTTTGCTCGTTATCCCATACCGGGGACGTGTCAATATCTTTTAAAAGAGGACAACGAGCCACGTATGACTTAATGTTGTCAAGTGTTTTGCGTAACGAAATCAAAATATTCTTAATATCAAGATTGATGCCCTGTTTGGGATTTTTATAGATGCAGAAATCCTCGTATCGGTCAGGTAATTTGAATAAGACTGTTTCGCTGAGATTGTCTTCGCTCATTAGCGAAGCTACGATTAACGCACTGCGCCAGAAACGGTTAATGAATGCAAAATATAATTCGTCAATACGACCATTTTTCTGATTTTGCCAAAAGATATCAGTCCAATCCGTATCCATTTTGATGGCGATGCCTTTTTGCGCATCGTTCAAGTTTTTCCAATAATCTTTGTCTGGTGAGTTGGGTTGTTCTGCCTGTTTCTGAATGTAGTCGATCAAATCCGCCTTGAAATTTTCAAAATCGGTCAGTTGCTCGCCGCGGGCGTTCATTTTGATATAGAGGTCGTCGACGTTTTCCATCGTCCCCATATCCAAGGAGTAAAATTGAAAACAATTGCCTGTTATTGAAGACCACCAAGATTTATATCCGGACTCTTGGTTTCCAAAAACTTTTTCGATGCAATCGTTATCTTCTCCATCCTCACCGCTCAACATGCGAAGCATTGCGTCGATCGTCGGATCCTGTTTCCATTCGGAACGAAACCATGTTTGATTTTCAATCTGTTTTTTCAGAGGATTATGATCGGAGGGGGACCAATCGATGAGTTTCTCGCAAAAATCGCGGGATGATGTGCGTGTTTCATAGGAAAATTTTTTCAATCTGCTTTTCGCATCATCTAAACATCCGGCACGCATGGCAATATACCAATGAAGCAACCATAACGTCGTCAGCCGTTGCTGTCCGTCGATGGGGTGAAGGTCGTCTCCGCAACTGTCGCCGTAAACAAAATCCAAAAGCAACGGTTGATTGCCTGTCAATGCCTGTTTCAAACTTCCCCAAAACCGTTTTCGCAGGGCACTTTTTCCTTCTCGACCTTGCGCATAATCACGCTGGATAAGCGGGATGACAATACGATGCTTTTCGAGATATGCCCAAAGTGAGGTCAATTCGCTATTCATTATTCAACTCCCTGAAAAAAGTTTTCCAACGTTTTTTTCATTGTGTCCAGATAACATTGAGCATCCTGCCTGCTCCAAACCCATGGATCGGTCTTGGTCTTGGAGTAACTTTTGACAAAAGCGTTGCGTGTACAAGGAGGAATGAAATCAATTTTTGCAGATTCTTCGTGTAATTCAAGTTTATTTTCTTCAAAAACAATGCTGTATTTTTCCCCTTGATCTTTGCCCAAAATAATTCTACGTTTGGTTGGGAAAAGCGCGTTCCCATAACTTTCGTTAGTCGAACTGTCAAGCATCGCAAAATTCCAGATTTGATTTTTTTCATCGCCTTCTAAAGGTTGAGCAGGTTTCGCTTGTTGAGACAACTTTGAATATAATCTTTTAAACTCATTGTTCCGATTCTCATCATTTGTCAACGACTCACTAACAAACGATTTAAGATCATCCGGGAGATCTGACGAGCTTTGCAAATCATACCATGCGTTCAAAATCCATTCTTTTTGTGTCTTTTTATCAGTGATTTCATTATCGGTGTTTGGTGCAATATGTTCGATGTCCCATTGCTTAACAGATTTCAATAAATGAAATGGGAATTTATAAAAAATTCCTTTTTGGTAAGCGTTGTCATTGCAAAATGCGAGATGTTGATTAACAACCGTAAGAATGTTGAACAACCAAAGAATTTTTCTACATTCTTGCTTGGGTGGTCCCTTAGGAGTATCATAAGTGTTTTTTAAAATTTGGTCAAGCCATGGAGAGGCATTGGGGTGAGGGATTTTTTGCAAAATCTCTTTTATTTTTCTTTTGAGTTTGTGAATGAAAACTGATTTTGATCCCTTATACGCATCGAGCATATTTAACATACTTTGGTTTTCAAAAAGAGAAATATAACCGATGTAATGGTACATCTCTAAATCGTTGTACCAATCTTTTAAAATACCGAACTTTTCTCTAACCTTTCCCCATGCCAATTCGATTTTGCTCTTGTTTTCTTCTACAACTGCTTTGTAAAAGAAATGGTAAAAGTAGCGAAAGGTTTTGTGCATGTCGTTTCCAATCGCATTGTTTTTTGTAGCAATGGCCTGCTCTCCGTCATTGCCTCGGAAAATTCCTAATTTGTCCTTTTCTTGGATCCAATCCAACAATAATTCAATGCGGGTCGGTTTGTCGAATCCTTTGTCGTGAAAAAACATCCAGAATTCATCATTTTGCAAAGTGTACTCAATCTCGTCCCATTGCAACGCAAGTTCCGATTGCCGCAATGCAATGGATTTGGTTTCTCCGTTTTCCCAGTTGGAACGATTCAGCATCATCGCTTTGATCAATTCCGCATTCGTCAACGGAATTTTTCCGATGTTGAGCCGGGTAAAAACGGCAATGGGATCTTTATCTTCCGATTCGAACCAAATAAATTGGACTTGGTTTAAAAGTTTTTCCTTGAATATGTCCTTGAAATTTTTGTCTTTGCCGCAGAACCATGTGAACCATTTCTTAATTGTATCATACGCTTGCCACATATGAAAAAAATCAATGTTTTGTTCGGCATTTTTTTTTGTTTCTTGCGCGATATTATTTAAAAAATAAGGACTTCCTTTTCTCGTTTCATACACGATGGAGTATTTGTTATTTTCTTCTACACCTAAATAAGTCAGCAGAAGATGAATGGTCGTCAGTCGTTGCTGTCCATCGATAACTTCCCATCGCTCAGAGTTATCAAGTTGCTTTTTAAGCTCTTTCCAATTTTTTTCATTTACCCATTTCTTGGCGTCATCCTCTTGCGGCGATAACTCCCCCTTTACAACTAACGGTTGCAGACAATAGAAATCATTTGCTTTTGGGGCGGATTTTATAAATTCTTCAATGTCGTTCAACAGGTCTTTGACTTGCTGTTCGGTCCAGCGGTAACCGCGTTGATAGGAGGGGATGGAGAATTGTTTTTCAAGCAATTCTTGTACCGAAACCAATTTCAGACAATCGTTTCCCATAATAACACCTGTTGGTATGCTTGATTTTGTTATAATTATACAATACTACGACATATTTTTCTTTTCAATGCTCTTGAATTGAAATTAAGTCGATTTTATTTTTCGGCCGGGCAGTCCGGGCAGAAATTTTTTCTGCCGCATTTTGTACAGCGCGCGCCGCGCCAGACGGCGTCGAATTCCTCCGCCAAAGGATTGAGCAATGCCGGATCATCCGTCAATACGCCGTTTTCAAAATTCCGGCGGTTTTCCGCTTTTGCCCCCATGCCCGCTCCCGTCAAATTGGCACTGCCGAAATAGGCTCTTGCCCCGTCGGCAATGATACATTTGAAATGAACTCTCGGACAAAGTACGCGCTCCAGATCGCGCCACAACCCGGGAAAGCGGTCGAAGTCCCGGCGGAAGTTTTCCCCCGGTTCCTTGGCGTGGATCAGCCGGATCTCGACGTGCCGCCTTAAAAGTTGCGCCAGAACTTGCAGAAACGGGATCATTTCCCCGTGGGACTTGACGTACATATCCTTGATGTCCGCCGTCGCGATCCACAGGTACTTTTTGGCGGACGGTACCAGTTGGAGGATCACCTTTTCATAGATCGCGCAATTGGCGATGAATTCCGTTTCCATTTTTTCTTATCTTTCATTTTTCATTCCTTTTTCTGACGGGCAGGCATCGCAATAATTTTGAAGTTCGGGATGAAGTTTCAAAAGTTCTTCACGGCACAACCGGATCTTTTGCCAGTTGCAAAACGGCGCAAGTTGCGGCTGCTTGCGCAAGATCAGCACCCAGTCCACTTCCCAGAAATCCGCCCATTTGTCGCAGAATTTCGCCAACTGCGGTTGACGGCGAAGCAGATTCGCCCAGTCGAAATGGCTCAACGTCGACCAGTCGCACTTATCGGCAAATTCCGGATGGCGTTTCAGAAGACAGCACCAGTGCGGTCCTTTCAACTTCGCCCAGTCGCATTTTTCGGCGTATTCCGGCTTGAACGCCAAAAAGCACGCCCATTCCAAGCCGTTCAATTTCAACCAGTTGCATCGGTTGATGTAGCCCGCTTGGTGAAGCAGACGGATATGGCGGAAGCCGCGCAGTTTTTTCCAATCGACGAAAGGAATGATCTCCGGATAATTCCAGAATGCGACGCCCCAGTCACGGCTTTGAAAAGCACTTAAAAGTTCTTTGTCGATTTTTCCCGTTGCGCGGTAATTTTCCTCCCAGCGGCAGAATGCCGGAGACGAAAATTTTTTGATTTTGCTCTTTATGATCATACCACACCTCCTGCGTATTCATAAAATCCTTGCGTTTCATAAGAAAAAACGTTTCAAGGATGATTTTTTTGACACGCCCGGGTAAATTTTACCCGTAATCGTCTCTTCCTGCGGTGTAAATTATCTGATTTTTACCTCTCGGACAAATGGTCCGGCTGAAAGATATTTCGGTAACTCGATCTTGCGGGATGCCAGGCGGTGGAGCGTTTCCTCCGCCGTCGAGAGGATGATCTGCGTGTTCCCGCCGCAGGAAAGCCATTTCTCCCGCTGATAACGGAAGCTCTGCCGCGGATGCGCGATACGTTCGACGGCGTAGCGGCTGCCCGCGCTCTGCACGAAAAAGCACGCCTCTTTTGCCGGAGACCGGCGAAGCCCCCGTCCCGCCATCTGGATCGTCGGCAAGCGGCTGGCGTCCCGCACGAAAACCGTTTGGATCTCCGGCAGATCAAAGCCTTCGCACAACACCGAAACATTGGCGATCACTTGGACATCCCCCGCGGCAAAAAGCGCAAGTTGTTTATCCTTGTTGCTCGCTCCCGTTACGACTTCGCAGCGGACGCCGACTTTTTCCGCCGCGCGCTGAAAATGGCGGCATTCGTCGATCCGCGAAAAGAAAGCAAGCGTTTTGCCCCATTTTGCCGGATCGGAGAAAGCAATCTACCTCCACTGGGACGGCTACCCGGGACACGCCGGAGCGGTTCTCGGCGGATGGTACAAGACGCCGGAACAAGTCACGGCTCTCCTTGACCTCGGCGACTTGAGCGAGATTGAAATCGACCTTGAAAAGTGCGTAGCGTACCACCGCGACCGGCACGAGCCGTACCGCACCCCGTCAACCTATGCCGACAAACTGGAATACCAGTACAAGGGCAAGGGAGACTTCGGTGCGGATTACATGTATCTCTACGAAGACGGCGAATGGAGCGTCTTCGGAATCTATCACGAGCCTGATTGGGTCAGGCTTGAAATTCAAATCGGAAAGGAATGTGAAAAATGAGTGATCCATGGTTCCACAAAACCCACTGTGACCGCTGTGGCGGTTCCCTCAAAGAAGGCTTCAGCATGAGCAGGTTCAACACAGACGCCTTATGCCATAAGTGCCTCGAAGAGGAGCGACAGCACCCCGACTATCAGCTGGCGGCAGACATTGAGGCTGCAGCCGTCCGTGCCGGAGACCGGAACTTCCCCGGCATCGGCTGGCCCGGCAAAAACGGGAGGATCAAGCAATGAAACCGAAAACAGACATCCACGTTCGCCTGACTGGTGAGGATGGAAATATATTCTTTCTGCTGTCGATTGTCCGGAGATCCTTGAAACGGGGCGGCTATCCCGAATTGGCAGACGAGATGACCGAAGCCGTCACCCACAGCAAATCCTACGAAGAGGCGCTTGCGAAATTCTCCGAATATGTGATCGTGGAATAATCTTCCGGAAAAGTGTAATAAACCGCTTGCTAAAACTCAAACAAGCGCTCTCTTAAAACAAGCACCACCACGCCCCGAAGGCACCGCCACGCGCCCCATCCCGGAACCCGCTAGCAGACCGGGCAAAGTCTGCGACCTTCTTTCTTCGATTTTCTGCAAAAACGACTTACAATATATTCTTTCCACGCTGCCCCGTTTTATCTGAAAGAAATATCGTTTATTCTTCGATAACTCATTGGCTATTAACAGGTTATCACGCTAAATTTAAGGCAGTGCAAGATACAATAACCCTAACAGAATCAAGGAGAAAAAACAATGATTGACGAAAAAATCCAAGTCCTGATCGACAACCCCGGAGCGATGTGCGAGGCACTGCACATCGCCGAACTGGACGCGATGATCCACGAAATCTACCCCGGCGTGACCTTCACGATGGACTACTGGGTTGAGGTCGGCAAATGCGCCCAGCGCCCCTTCTTCATCGCCGAATGCCGCGAAGACCTGACCGAAGCCACCGGGCTCTTCGCGCAGGTGCTGAAGGAGTGCAAAATCAACACCTTCAACACCGCCATCAAATGGGAGGAGAACGCTGGGTATTAGGTGTGGTTCAGCCTGCACCTCTCCTACAGCCACTTCGACGGCGGCAGTAATGGGATGGGCATCGCAGACTTCTGCTTCGACGGCAAGGAATGGAGCAAGTGCCGGTTCAAAGGGGAGGAACGCTGACGAGAGCAATATTCATCGATGCGGAACACCGGCTGGTCAGCGAAATCCAAATCGAAAACGACCTCCAGGCGTTCTACGACAAAATCGGATGCCGTCTCATTCAACTCATTGACTGCGGAATGGGCAATGACCTCGTATGCGATGAAGAGGGGCGGCTTCGGGATTGGAAGGTCGGATTCCAGTTGCCGCATACGGACGGCATCGCCGGGAATGCGCTGGTCGTCTGCTCCGATGCGGACGGCGACTTCACCGACTGCGATCCCCCCGTAAAACTGTTCGCCGACAGCGTCCGGTTCCTTGACCTCACCCAAGAACCGTTGCCGGAGCCCCGGCAGGTCTTCGTCCCGATTGAGGGCGAACTCACCGAGGAAAATATAGAAAAGGCAAGGCTGATCGCCGCCTTCCTAATGCACCGCTGACCTCAAACTACTCCATATTTCTCTATTGATGGAAGTATAAATGCTAGGAATGATAGTTGTAATTTTAATAAGTGATGTTATATTGTTATACAGAAGATTTGAGCAATATCTTCCGACGGTGCAATAATTTGTGAGGTGACAAATGAAGAAAACATTTAGTTGGCATTTTCCTTTATCTGAAGAAAAAATTGATGAAATATGGAAAAAAGGTTTGTTGACTGTAGATGCTAATGTATTGCTGGATTTGTATCGTTACAATGTTGCCACAAAAGATAAACTTCTTGAGGTTTTGGAGAAATTTAAGGATAGGGCTTGGCTTACTCACCAAACAGCGTTTGAGTTTTTTGAAAACAAAACAAATGTTATTGTTGAAACGCAAAGAATATTTGATCAAATTCTTGCATCCGACGAGTTTGAAGAGTTAAAAAAAAATATAAATAAACTAAAGGAAACATTAAGTAGCACACGTATTCTCTCGAAAGCTCTAACAGAAAGAAGCATATCGGTATTTGAAGAAAACATTGAAGCGACTACAAATGCAATACGAGAAGAGAAAGAAAAACTGCCTGATTACCTTCATAATGATTCCATTTTGGAGAAATTAGCTCTGTTTTTTGATGGAAAAATCGGACCGGAATATTCAAAAGAGGAAAAAGAAGCACAAAAGAAGATTGCCCAAGAAAGATTTGAAAAATTAATTCCTCCCGGCTTTAAGGATGAAAAGAAAAATTCTGACGAAAAATACGGAGATTACTTTTTTTGGCATCAAGTTCTTGAGAAAAGTAGGACAGAAAAAAAAGATGTTATTCTTGTAACTTCAGAACGCAAAGAAGATTGGTGGGAAAAAATACATGGAAAAATTATTGGACCTAGAAAAGAATTGTTAGAAGAAGCAACAAAAATTGCCAATCAGGTTATTTTGATTTATCGTACAGAGTATTTTTTGGAATTGGCAGTGGAAAAATTGAAAGTTGATGTATCTGCTGAAACAGTTGAAGAAGTCAAAGCAGTAAGAGATGATAATGACTCTTGTGTGGCTCTTCTTGAGCATAATGTGACAAAAAGTTCGGATATGGAAAATAGTGGAATAATAAAATTTTCTCTTAAACGTGAAAAATTTAAATTCACGTGCAGTGGACATTTTGCCCCTCATCTTTCTAAAGTTCCACTTTTAGATGTAAAATTGATTCAATCCCCCATCAATTTGCCGAAATATTCTGTCCATTGTGGAACTGGAACTCAATTTGATTTTAACATACACATAAAATCATGGACCTATGGGGTTCCTCTTCCTGCAGGAGAATATACATTTGAATATCGCGCTTCTTGTGGTGAACAACCAGCTTTTCATCTGGATTCTTGAACACAATAAGTTGTATTGCATTTCACCTTACTAATATTTGTAGATTTTTTTAGGCGGCAAAAACTAATCAGAGATTTGCTTTCGTAATCTATTGCAGAACTAAGTCAGTAATCACAAGCAGCAATCCTACTCTACAAGCGGAGATACGGGTTCCGGCTTTTTTCGTTCTTTCTTGCAATATGCCTCTGGCTTTCCCCGCAACCCATGCTTTTGTAAAGGCTGGCCTACCACCCGCACACGAACAGCAGAGTCCTGTTTGTCGCTGCTCGACCCGCCCGCCGACCGGGAATAGCCGGCGATTTTTATTTGCTTTTTCTCATTTTCGATTTGTATTTTCGATACTTGTGTATTATATTTTGTATATTGGGTGTTCAGCGACAATAAAATAACAGGATGTCCGTATGCGAGTATCATATAACAAACTTTGGAAATTATTGATTGACCGCAAAATGAAACGCGGTCAAATGCGGATGGCTGCCGACATAAGCACGTTTACGCTTGCGAAACTGGGCAAGGATGAAAACGTCTCCATGGAGGTGTTGAAAAGAATCTGCAATGCGCTGAACTGCAATGTCGGGGATATTATGGATATTCTGCCGGATGAGGACGAGAAAAAATGAAAATTTTTCGTCAAAAACATTTTGCAGGGACATTAGATGTCCTATCTGCTGTGATATATTTTGTGGTTGAGGTGTGAATATGTCAGGACAACGGAGTCAATGGAACGAAGCGACAAGAGTGCAAATGCCCGCATTAGTGCATTTGACTCGGATTGGCTATTCGTATTTTGGAAAAATTACCGAGGAGATGTCCGGTTCCGTTTATGACCCGGACACAAACATCCTTGTAGATGTATTCAAAAGTCAGTTCGCAAAACTGAATCCGGATAAGGCCGGCGAAGCCGAGGCAATGCTGCGACAGCTCCGGCAGGAACTCGACAACGATGATATTGGCGAAAGTTTCTATAGAAGGCTGAAAG
>JAKSOF010000006.1 GCA_024405735.1 Victivallaceae bacterium
GCTTCACTTCGCTACGCTTCGTTCGCTCGCGGCTACCGTGCTCGTCTACGGTCGTTTGCGCAAAATTTTTTTTGCGCATTTCCGCATTGCATCCGCAATGCGTAAAATCACTCCCATCCGACTGCGCGCTCGTCGGCAACCGCCTCGCATCCGACAGTAAATGAAGCGCATGTGGTATTTCCCCGATTTCTTTCGCGGTGGCATCCGCGACATTATCCCTTTGCGCAGGAGGCGCGCACATCAAGCAGTCGGGCGGACGAAGCGCGAAAGCGCGGAGTATTAGCCCGCGTGGGGCGCAGGTCGTTTTTCGGTAACAAATATAGACGACCGCGGAGATTTGCGGTGACAGCCGTTCCGAGCGCGGGCAAAACGATCATCCGCAAATATCTGCGGCAAGAGCAAAGTCCAGCCTGTGGCTGGTTGAGGGAGCCGCGAGGGGCGAAATCAGCCCCTCGCGTTCCCATTGCGTCAAAGCGTGACGATGCAAAAATGGCTGTTGCTTTGTCTTTGAAAGTTTTTGCAAGAGTCCCTTTTTTATTTGCAATCCGGAAACTTGATGACTATATTATGCTTGCTTCATACAAAACGGAAAGAGAGGAATCTTTTATGGATAAAAAAATCCGGGTCGCTATTTTCGGTGCCAGCGGATATGCGGGCGAGGAGTTGTTGCGTTTGCTTTTGCGTCATCCGATGGCGGAGATCGTCGCCGTGACGTCGCGCAAAAACGTGGGGGAGCCGGTCTCGTCGGTCTTTCCCCGTTTTACCGGTTTAAAGCTTCATTTCGTCGAGCCTGACGTGCAGAAAATTTCCGCCGTCTGCGATGCCGCGATCCTCGCGTTGCCGCACGGGCTTGCGACCGAATATGCGGTGCCGCTTCTGGAAGCGGGGGTCAAAGTCTTCGATATTTCCGCCGACTTCCGGCTTCGCAGTACGGTGAAATACAAGGAATATTACAAAGTCGATCATCCCGCGCCGCAACTTCTTTCCCGTGCGGTCTACGGTTTGCCGGAGCGTTATCGCGAGGAATTGAAACATTGCGATCTTGTCGCCTGTGCCGGATGCTACCCGACCAGTTCCATTTTGCCGACGGCGCCGCTTCTGGCGGCAAAGCTCGTCAAGCCGACCAATGTCGTCGTCTGCAGTTGCTCCGGCGTGACCGGAGCGGGGCGCAAGGTGGATCTGCCTTACATTTTCCCCGAATGCAACGAGAGCCTCAAAGCCTACGGTGTTGTCGGACACCGTCATCTGCCGGAGATCGAGCAGGAAATGGCAGTCGCCGCCGGGGTTCCGGAAATGAAGATCAATTTCATCCCGCACCTCGCGCCGATGAATCGTTGCATCAATTCGACGATTTTGCTCGATGCCGAAGAAGGGTGTACGCTCGAAAAAGTCGGCGAAGCGTTGGAAAAGGCCTACGGCAACGAGGAATTCATCCGCATTCTTCCGGCGAAGCGGCCCGCCGATACCAAGTATGTTTTTATGACCAATTGCTGTGAGATCGGGTACAACTTCGACGCGCACACCAACAAGGTGATCATCACTTCGGTGATCGACAATCTGACCAAAGGCGCGGCGGGGCAGGCGATCCAGTGTATGAATATCCGCTTCGGCATCGACGAAGGCGCCGGATTGCGCTGATTTTCCGGAAACGGCGATGGGGGAACTTTACATCCTTTCGGGCGACGATGATTTCGAGCGCAAACGCCGCTCGAAAAGTCTGGTGCTGAAACTTTCCGGTCTGCCGCCTGATGCGGAGGTCGAGGAAAACGACGCTCTGGAAATCGTTTCCGGCGATGCCGACGATGTCAAGCCGCCGCAGATTGCCGGACGCTTCTTGGATGCGTTGCGCACGCCGCCTTTTTTGTGCGACCATAAACTTCTGTGGTTGCGCCACTTCCCCGATTTTGAACTTTTCAACGATGATGCCGAGCCATTCAAAACGCTGGTCAGGGAATTGTCGGAGCCGTTGCCGGACGAAGTGACGGTCGTCATCGACGCGCCCGGTTTCGATCAGCGCAAACAGTTTGCCCGTAAACTGAAAACTGCCGGAGCCAAAATCGACGTCTGCGGAAGTTCCGGTCGCGCTTCCGACAAAAACTGGGCGGAAAGCCGCCGTGCTTTGATCGACGCTTTCGCCCGCCGCGAAGGTCGCAGGATCGACTTCGATGCGATGCAGTTTCTCTGCGAGGCGATCGGCGGCGATACCGGGACGCTCACCAATGAACTGGAAAAAGTCGTCTGCTATGCGGGAAACGCTCCCGTCATCACGCTCGATATGTGCCGCAATGTCGTCAGCCGCACGGCGGAAACGCTCGGCTGGGAATTCACCGCTGCGGTGATCGACGGCAATGCGGCGCGCGCGCTGACGCTTTTGCATCAGCTGATCGGCAAAAGCGGCGACGAGTTGCGCATCCTTTATATGCTGAGCAAGGAATTCAAGCAAATGGTGCAAACGCATCTGGCGATGCGGCAACTGCATCTGACGCGGGTCAACGCGCGCACCTTTGATGCGATCCCCGACGAGGTACGATCGGCGTCACCGGACAATGTGCTGTTGAAAATGCACCCCTACCGCGCTTTCAAAGTCTGCGAGGCGGCGATGCGTCAGTCGCCGGAGGAACTGGCGGAAAAATTGACCTTGTTGCGCGATGCGGCGCGTCAATTGGTTTCCGGGGGCAATCCGACCTTTGTGATGGAGCAGTTGACGTTGCAGTTGTCGTCGCGCCGCAAACTTATCTGACGCTTTTGATGTATTCGACGATCCCGTCGGCGATCGCTCTGGCGAGTGTTTCGATATACGTATTGGAAAGCAGTCTTTTTTCCTCGTAGCGGTTGGAAAGAAACCCCGCTTCGATCAGGATCCCCGGAGAATCAAGGTCGCGCAATACCGCAAAGCGGGCGCGTTTCAATCCCCGGTCGGCAGCTCCCGTGCGCACCAGCAGACGCTGATGGACGTTTGCCGCGAGCAGAATATTGTTGGCATCCCAGCGGTTGCCGGGGCAAACACTTTGATTTCCCTTCCTTTTGGCGCGGTCGTTGCTCGACGGCACGCCCGCCGGGGTCAGACAGTAGGTCTCGATGCCGTGTACCGCCGGTTTTGCGGAGTTGAAATGGATCGAGGCGAAAAGGTCGGCGCGGTTGCGCTTGGCAAATGCCGCGCGGTCGGCGAGCGCGACCGTCCGGTCGGAACTGCGCGTCAGCAGGACGCGGTAGCCCTTGGCACGCAGGAGCGTCGCCACCCGGAGTGCCAGACGCAACGTCGTTTTTTTCTCGTTCACATAGCGTCCGGCGGCGCCGCGGTCGCGTCCGCCGTGTCCGGGGTCGAGGACGATGGTGCGCACTTTTTGCCGTCGGGCGAGGCGGGGCGCGAATAAGATCCGCAAAGTCGAATTCCAGTCGCTCGCGGTGATATAGGGCGATCCGTTGTGAAAAACGATTTGCGATGCGAGCGCGATGTCCATCCCGCGGAATCGTGCCGAGAGACTTTTGTTGTCGAGCTGAAGGATTTTCCGGTTGCCCAGAAAATACTGAAACGATTTCTCCGTCCGGGTGCGGCGCAGTTTCAAAGGAATGGATAAATCATTGAAATTGAAATAATTTTTTCCGTAGAATTTCGCCTGACGCGGCGCGGCGTCGAGCGTGACGGCGCCGACCGCGAAAAAAACGAAAAGCCAACGGAAAAATTTTTTCATCGGATCATTTCCAGAGTGATGTCGTCGATCGCGTCGGCGGTCGGGGGATACATCGCTTCGATGCCCTTGCCGATTTTGACGCTTTCGTTGAGACTGCCGTAGGTGAAATTCTTGGCTTCACAGAGTGATTGCTGCCACGTCATATCCAGTGCGAAGCCCGCAGTGATCGCGGCGGAGAGCGTACACCCCGTCCCGTGGGATGCGTGGTGCGCCGCTTCCGCGACGGGGGAGGAGAGCCGGTAACATTTGCCGTCGCAGACGATGAAATCCACCGCTTCCAGAGAATGGATGAGATGCCCTCCTTTAAGCAGCACGGAAACGCCGAATTTGTCGGCGAGCGCGCGCGCCCCGTCAAGTTGCGCCGCGCGGTCGGCAAGTTTACGGTCAAGCAGTAATTCCGCTTCCGGGATGTTGGGGGTGATCCACGCCGCGCGCGGCAGAAGTTTTTGCGTCAGCGCCTGAATGGCGGATTTTTCGAGCAGACGCGCGCCGGAAGTCGCGACCATGACCGGGTCGCAGACAAGTTTCAGCTGATAACGCTCGATCGCGTCGGCGACGACTTCGATGATCCCGGCGGAAAAGAGCATTCCCGTCTTTGCCGCTTTGACCGGGATCGCCGTGAGGACGGCATCGATCTGACTTGCGACCGCTTCGGGAGAAAGCGCGTCGATGCGCGCAACGCCGAGCGGATTCTGACTGGTGACGGCGGTGATCGCGCTGCAGCCGAAAACGCCGAGGGCGTTAAAGGTGCGCAGATCCGCCTGGACCCCCGCGCCGCCGCCGGAATCGCTTCCGGCAATGGTGAGTGCGGAGGGATAAAATTTGTTTTTGCTTGTTGTCATAGCGTCAATAATTTCCTTCTTCAAGGTCGCGGAGCGTCTCGCGCCGGATCGCCTGCAGGATGCCGAGCATTGCCATCGCGGTCATCAAAAAGGAACCGCCGTAACTGACAAAGGGCAGCGACAAGCCGGTCACCGGCATTACGCCGAGACTCATTCCGATGTTAATGAATATATGCGAAAAAAGCACCGTCGCCGTGCCGACGGCGAAATAGCGCCCGAAATCGTCGATGGAGCGGTAAGCCAGACGGAGGATCGAAAAGAGCAGTACCGTGTAACACGCCAGCAATCCGACGATGCCGGTGAATCCGGTTTCCTCGGCGATCACCGAAAAGATGAAATCGTTGTTGGAAACCGTCTGCGGCAGGAAACCGAGTTCGTTTTGCGTACCTTCGCCGATGCCCTTGCCGAATTTGCCGCCGGAGCTGACGGCGATCTTTGCCTGATAGGCGTTGTAACCGCGGTTGAGGCGGTCGCGTTCGGGATTGAGAAAAACGAGGATGCGGTCGCGCTGATAATCGCGCAACAGCGGACGGATCTTCCAGACTTCGTTGAGGATGATGCCGCCCGCCGCGATGACGACGACGACGAAAATGAAAAGGATCTTTTTCCACTTCAAGTCGGCGACAAAGGCGACGGCGGCGTAGAGCGGCAAAAGGACGATCGCACTGCCGAAATCCGGTTCCGCGGCGACGAGCAAAAAGGGAATGACGGTCGCGATGCTGCTGACGGTGATCCCGGCAAAGCCGTTGATGCCGAGACCGCGCAGGGAAAAGATCAAACCGAGCGCGAGCGCGAGCGCGAGTTTGGCGAATTCCGAGGGCTGAAGCCGGAATCCCCCGATGGCAAGCCAGCGGGTCGCTCCGTAGACGCGCACTCCTGCCGCCAGTACGGCGACGAGCGCGATGAGAATGACGCCGTAAAAGGCGATGATCCCCGTTTTGAAAAGAACGGAACGGGTATTTAGAGTGCTTGCCGTAAAGTAAAACACCGAGCCGATGGCGATCCAGAGCAGTTGCCGCCGGAAGGAAAAAGAGGGGTCGCTTCCGCCGATCTGCATTCCGGTCGAGTAAATAAAAAGCAATCCGGTGCCGACAAGACAGAACATCGCGCCGAATTGCAGATAATCGAATGCGGCAAAGTAGCGACCGAGAGCGGTTCGCGGTTCGCGCTTCCCTGCCATAAACGCGCCCTTTGCCTTGCTCAGATCAGAAACGTCTGATCGCGGCGGGGACCGACGGAAATGATGGCGATTTCAGAGTGAACGAGTTCCGCGAGGCGGGCAAGATATTTTTTTGCCGCGTCGGGGAGATCGTCGTATTTGCGGACGTTGGAAAGGTCGCACTTCCAGCCGGGGAGAAACTCGTAGACCGGCTTGGCGATCTCAAGATCGGAGGCTTCCGCCGGAAATTCCGTCGTCACTTTGCCGTTGATCTCGTATCCGGTGCAAAGCGCCACTTCGTCGCAGTCGTCGAGGACGTCGAGTTTGGTGACGGCAAGTTTGTTGACGCCGCTCACCATGCAGGAATAGCCCGAGGCGACCGCGTCGAACCAGCCGCAACGGCGGGGACGGCCCGTCGTCGCGCCGAATTCTCTGCCGCGCTGACGCAGTTTTTCGCCCATCGCGTCAAAAAGTTCGGTTGGGAAAGGACCTTCGCCGACGCGGGTGGTGTAGGCTTTGATGACGCCCCAGACGTCGCGCACGCTTTGCGGCGGGATGCCCGCCCCGGTGCATGCGCCGCCGGAGATCGTGTTGCTGCTGGTGACAAAGGGATAGGTGCCGTGGTCGATGTCGAGCAAACCGCCCTGCGCGCCCTCAAAGAGGACTTTTTTGCCGGCGCGGATCGCATTGTTGATGGTGTAGACCGAATTGGCGACAAGTTGAGCGAGGTGCTTCGCCGCTTCGAGGACTTTGGCAAGTTCCGCTTCGACGTCCATTTCGGGCGCACCGTAGAAACGGAAAAGTTTGTTGTATTTTTCCGCCTCGGCGCGGAATTTTTCCGCAAGCTGATCGGGCTTGGTGAGCGTGATCGCGCGGATGCCGCAACGGCGCATCTTGTCGGTATAGGCGGGGCCGATGCCGCGGCCGGTCGTGCCGATCTTGCGGACGGCGCCCTGCTCGTTGAGAGCGTCCGCCATCCGGTGATAGGTGAAAATCAACTGGGCGCGGTCGGAAAGTTCGACGTTGGAAGTGTCGACGCCGCGCTCGCGCAGTTTCGTCATCTCGTCGTCGAGCGCGACCGGGTCGACGACGACGCCGTTGCCGATGACGCATTTGACTTCGGGGCGGAAAATGCCGGAAGGCACGAGGTGAAGCACATAACGTTCATCACCGATCTCGACCGTGTGCCCGGCGTTGTTGCCGCCCTGATAGCGCACGACCATATCGACGTCCTTGGTCAATACGTCGATGAGTTTGCCTTTGCCTTCATCACCCCACTGGGTGCCGATGAGAATGTCAACCGCCATGATTCCAGAACTCCTCAACTCAGGTTAATCACGAAATATAACGCAGTTAATATACGGCATTTCCCTTGGAAATGCAAGCATTCTGACGGAAAAAAGGGGAAAGAAATGGTTCTTCGACGGTTTATGATATAAACAATGTAGAAAATTGAAAATGTCCGGCAAGGTATCAGCGCAGGGCAATGGGAAGTTTCTGAGTGTTTTGCCCGGCTTCATCGGCTCCGCCACGGCTTGCCAAGGCGAAAAAAAATCCGGCAAATTATTGCCGGATTTTTTGAAGACTGGTGGGCGTAGTAGAACTCGAATCTACGACCTTCACGATGTCAACGTGACGCTCTAACCAACTGAGCTATACGCCCTTCAAAGATTGTTTCATAATATATCCCGGAAAAATCGCTTTGTCAACCTTTTTCGCGGAAAAATATCGAATTTTCCCGGGGAATCTGCGGAAACCCTCAATCGCCGAGTACGCAGGAGACCATAAAAATCAGAAATCCGCGGGGGATATCGTAGGCGTCGGCAACGGTAAATACGGCACTGCCGCTTGCATAGTGTCCCGAGTAGATGCGCCAGAGCGAACTTTCCCGCTCGATAACGTAAGCCGCGCTTCCGCTTGCGTAATGCCCCCGGTAGATGCGCAACAAACTGCCGTCGCTCTCGGCGGTGAATGCCGCGCTGCCGTCCGGATAATGACCGCGGTAAAGGCGACGACAGCTTTCATCGTAAACGCAAACGGCAGTTCCGCTTGCGTAATGTCCCCGGTAAATGCGAATGAGATTGCCGCTTCGCTCCATCGTGTATACGGCACTTCCGCTTATATAGTGCCCCTGATAGATGCGGTTTTCATTGGCGTCATAGGTAAAAAGCGCGCTTCCGCTCTCGTAATGCCCCGTATAAATTCTCGGATCGGCGCAAAGCGGCGAAATCGACAGCAAAATCAGCGCAAAAAGAAAACACTCCTTTTTCATTTTTCGTCGACGTAATATTTGCCGTCGATCTCGACGGCGCGGATCTTGGAGATGTCCTGCCGCATCTGGTCGGTCATCGCCTGCCAGGCGGAGTCGCCGAGGAGTTTGTAAGTTTCCTCCTGATCGGCTTTGAAAGCCTCAAAGGAGCCGCACTTGGCTTGTATTCTCGGGGAAAGACACTTCCACATTTTTTTATAATCGCGCTTGGCTTTGGCGTTGACATAGGCTTCGACGGAAATATCGCCTGCCGTTTTGTCGCCGCCGTCAGCCGTTGAAGTTTCGCCGCATCCGGCAAAAAGGAGCACCATGCCCAGAATCAGAAAGAACTTTTTCATTGCTGACTTCCCATCAGTGTACCGGCGTCGAAATACCATTTGCCGTCGATCTGGACGGCGATTTTCTGGAATTGGGAGATCAAAAGCATATTGACGAGGGGGCGCTGTTCTTCGGGGACCTGCTCGAGAACTTTGCGGATGCCTTTGGAAAAATCCTTGAAAAGCCGTTGCGGATCTTCCTGTGCGGCGATGAAAGCCTGTGATTGCGGCGTAAAGGTATCGTTGAAACACTCGAAATCATCCGTTCTGATCGATTTGAGCAAACTGGTGGCGACACCCGTCGCCGAATTATGATCCGCCTTGGCGGCAAAAAGATTTGCCGTACCGGCAAACATCAACGCGGCAACCAACGAAAAAAGTTTCAATTTCATAAAAATCCCCCTAAAGTATTGAATAAATCAATATACACGCGCAAAAGAAAAGTTTCAAGTTATTTTTGCGGATGGGCGATATTCCACTCGGCGACCAACCGGGCGAAGCGGCTTTGAGGTGCGGTGAGAAGTTTCCGGCACGCGCCAGACTCCGCAATGTTTCCCCCTTCGAGCAAAAAAACATCGTCGGCGATGGAGGAAATGAAATTCAGATTGTGGTCGATCAGTATCATGGTCATCGAGCCTTTCAGCGCGCGCAACGCGGGCAGTAAGTGCGATTGGATCATACTGCCGTCGATGCCGGCGGAGGGTTCGTCGATCAGCAAAAGTTCCGGTTTCATAAGGGACGCGCGGCTGAGTGCGAGAAGTTTTCTCTGCCCTCCGGAAAGATTGTCCGCGCCTAATGTAAGTTTGTGATCCGCAATGGTTTCCGGCTTGACGTCAAGCAGTTGCGGCAACCGGAATTTCTGACAGGCGGCGGTGATTTCCGCATCGGAGGCACCGGGGCATTGCAGATGGAAATTGTCGCGTATCGTCCCCTGAATAAAAAGAGGAAATTGCGAAATCATCACGCAACGGGCGCGGTAATCGCTCTCACGGATGGCGAAAACGTCTTTTCCCGCAACGCGGATGTTGCCGGATTGCGGCAGATAAAGACGGCAGAGCAGTTTGAAAATCGTCGATTTGCCGCCGCCGGAGGGGGAAACGAGCGCACCGCATTTCCCCGGCGCGAGAAAGAAAGTGATATGCTTCAAAACATTTTGTCCGGCGTCGTAGGCAAATGAAACATCCCGCAATTCGACGGAGGGGAGATTTCCGGCAGGGAAAGACTTCTCCCCGTCGGGAAGCCGGGATTTCCGACGGAAAAGATCGACGATTTTCCGGATATAAGGCTCCTGATCCTTGATGTTGTTGTACATCTGCTGAAGTTTATTCAAGTGATTGAACATCAACGGGATCAGCAAAATCGCGGCGACGAGGTCGCGGACGACGGGACTTTGCGCGTCGTAGTGGCACAAAACCGAAACGACGATCGCGAATTGAAAAAGGAGGATGAGAAGCGACATCGAATAGCGGCTCGCGATATGCAACAGCATCGCCTTGTCCATCCGGAGCGCCAATTGGTGCTGGATCTTGAACATCGCTTGCATCCGGCGTTTCAAAGCATCCATCAGATGCAGTTCGACGGGTGCGTGCAAGTCGTTGAGCGTTTCATCGTTGATCTCCTTGCAACTTTCGCGCACTTTGGTATAGGCGCGGGCGATGAGTTTGCCGAAATACCAGGTCAAAAACGGCTGAACCGCCATCCCGCCGACCAAAAGTAGCGTGAGCCAAAGCGGCAGATGGATGTTGTCAAGCGCGTCAAAGAGAAAGAGCAGTCCGACGGTCAATCCTCCGCCGTAATAAAGCGGAAACGCGATCAATTCCAGAATCGTGGCGGCGACGCCGCGCCCCGCATTGAGATTCAGCAAGTTTTCGCCGCCGGAATTCTCCTTGAAACAGTCGGGATCGAGCGACAGGATCGCTTCGTGCGTGAAACAAAAGGCGTCGCGGTCGAGGCGGTCTTTCAGCAAACGGTCTAAAACGTCGTTGACGACGGCAAAGAGAAACTGGACGACGCCGACGCCGAGAAAGAGCAATGCGGCACGGCGAAAGGTGTGCCATTCGCCGATCGTCCCGGCGAGATTGCCGGTCAATTGCGGCATCGCCATCGCGAGCGTTTCGGCGAAAAAGCCGAGAAGCAGCGTTACGGCGAGAAGTTTTTTCTGCCGCCGGAAATAAATTTTGGTCAGAAACCAGAGTTGTCTGAAAACCGCGAACTCATACCAAAAATGATTGGACTTCATACCAAACCTTTTCGCAAGTAAAATCTTTCCGGCAATCCATCGCTTTGCATTGACGGCACGTTTCATAGGCGGCACAATCGGCGTGGATGACCTTGTGCCGTGCTCCGGCATAAGGCGCCCACGTGAGATGCGTGTCCTCAAAACAAATCGTCACACTGCGGCAGTCGCAGGCGCGGACAAGGTGCATCACGCCGGTATCGTTGCCGATGGCGAAGCCCCGGCGCTGACAGGAGAATGCAAGCGCGGCGATCGCAGTCAACGGCAAATTGACGGCAGTCCTGAATCCGGCGGATTCCGCGGCAGAGCGATATAAATCTTTTTCCTGCGGACCAAGTACGAAAAGCGGTTGCTTTCCGGCATTTTTGAGTTTAACGGCAAGCTGAAGATAGTTTTCGACGCCCCAGTCTTTGAATTTACTGCTTGCGCCGGGGACGATCAATACCGTTTCGCGGGTGAAAAGGTCACGGACAAGGGCAAAATCGACGCAAAGCGTGTTTTCGCCGAGCGAGATCGCATCGCAGTGATATTCCGGCTCGACGAGGCGGATCAGCGCCGCGCCCTGCTCGGTGACACTGGTGTAACGGCGAAGTTTCACGTCATCCCACATCGTCAAAGGGAGATATTTGGTAAAGACTTTCTTGCAAACGGCTTCGGGGAAGTCGATCTGTTCGTAGCCGTAAGCCGCATCGTAGCGCATCTTGCGGAGCAATTCGAGAGACGCGGTATCATAGCGGTAATTGAAAACGGCGTCGTATCCGGCGTCGGGAAGCGCAGTATCTTTGCCTTTGAAGTCGATCACGCGGTCGGCAAAAGCGTACGCTTCAAAAAAAGGTTTCAGCGTTTCCGTTGCAAAAACGGTAATGTTGCAGGGAGCGTAGATTTTTGCCGCCGCTTCGATGGCATCGATGTTGACGATGGCGTCGCCGATGCGGTCCTGCATCAGAAAGGCGACATTTTTCATTTCCGGCATCGGCAGGGCAAGTTTTGCAAAAAGTTTGCGGACGACCGCTTCCACGGAAACGTGTCCGATGCAAGTTTTCTGGCAGGTGTTGCACTTTTCTTCACAAGCACAAGGAGGCATGACAAGAGAATGGATCGGCTCCTCGTAGGGATACCAATTAAATGCCGAGCCGGTGGCGATAATGTGGATCGTCTTGCGGTGAAATGCCGATGCGAAGTGCATGGGACCTGAATCGTTGCCGATGATGAGTTCCGCTTTATTGATAACGTACCCCAGTTGCGCAAAAGGCAGGGTGTCCAGCACAAGACAGCCGCAGTTTTGCAAATCGGGGACAAGCCGCCGGTCTTGCGGTCCGATGGCGAAAACGGCATCGATACCGGATTTTTTCAGCGTTTTGGCGACGGCGAGATATTTTGTGATTGGCCAGTATTTATACAAACCGCTGGTGCCGGGGAGGAAAAGAACGAATTTTTGCGGCAGTTTTTCTTTACATGGCTCCTGATGATACGTTTCCGGCGTGAGCACGGGATAGACAAAACTGAAACCGGGATCGACCAATCGTATCGGCTCCGCCATCTGCTCGCAGACGGTGCGGTATTTCTTGAGCGTGACGTTGTCCCAGTATTCCTGACTGACCCACTTGTCGAAATGCGTTTTGCACATTTCTTTGGTAATCATGCAACATTCCGAGCCGTAGCGGACTTTACACTTGAGTTTATCCTGCAACTCCAGATAAACGGGGCGGTACGTAAGATTGAAAATCACATCGAATTCCGTGTCGGGTGGTACAAAGCCGGAAAGATCGAGGTCGCCGTGGACGCCGCCTTTTAAAACGACTACTTCATCGACCCAGACGGAATTTTTCAGGAGTTCAGCAATCAAGGGGATCGCGAAAACGGTGATGCGGCAGGGCGCATAAATTTTTTTGAGGTGTTCAATTTGATTGATACAGCAGATCACGTCGCCGAGCGGCGTGAGGGGAATGTAGGCGATGTTTTTCATTTCATTAAACCTGTATTGGGAACCACGAATAAACGCGAATTTACGCGAATGTTTTGTATCAAGTTCCGACTTCGCACACGTTGACTCATGTTTCCCGTTTTCTTTTTTTATTTGTATTCATTCGCGTCTATTCGCGGTTCTCAAAAACTCCATAAAATTGCGGTGCAACACCTTTTCCGAGGCGAAGCCTTTCAGCGTCCGCCGTAAATAATTTGTCAGCGAAACATTGAAAAGGCGTTGCTGAACGGGGATGTCGCTCCCGAAAAGGATCCTCTCCTCTCTTGCTCCGGCATCAATCCATTGCCGGACAACATCCGCATGGCAGTAGGCGCAATCGACGAAAACGTTGTCGTAATGATTGACGGCATCGGGGACGGCGGCAGAAGGTTTGCCGTGGGCGAGATCGAATTTCACGGACGGAAATTTCCGGCAAAAGGGAAGATACGCCGTGATCGGATTTGCCTCGCCGTCATCGTCGCCTCCCGTATGGATTTGCACGGGGAATCGCCGCTCGCGGGCGATCGACAAAATACGGCGCAATAAATTCGGATGACGGAGCCACGGCGTTTCGCCGCCGTGAAGTTTGAAACCCTCATAAAAATCCGGCAATTTTTCAAGATTCCGGTCGCGTTTCAGATATTCGTCGGTGATCCAAAAAAAGGCGTGCGCGCGGTTTCCGGCAAGCCGGATCACTTCCTCCGCTTCGCGGTGCATCACCTTGCCGTCAAAATCCCAAATGGCATTGGTCGAGGAAAAGATAAACTCCGTTACATTCGCCCGTTTCAGGATGCCGAAAATCCGGCAGGGCGAATAATAGACGGGCTTTTCGAATCCCTTGCGGGGAAAGTAACCCACGTGAACGTGCGCGTCGCAGATCATTTTTTAGCGTGTTCCGCGCGGTACTCGCGTTCCAGTTTCGCGTGCAATTCATCGACGATCTCGTGGTTGAGGTGCGCGACCTTGCAGAAATGCGGTGCGACCTTGAGCATGTCGCCCGTCTCATTGAAATTGCGGACAAGACACATCGAGCAGTAGTTGCGGTCTTCACAATGAATGCACTGCGGAATATCCTTGCCGCGCAGTCCGCGCAAGTATTTGATCTGCGGAGAGTTTTCCCACACGTCGCGGAGACTTTGCTTATAGCAGTTGCCGAGCGGGAAATCCTGAAATCCCGAACAGGCGTAATAATTGCCGTCGGCATTGAGACACATCTTGTCGGTCCCGGCGCCGCAAAGGTGATCTTCGGCGCGTTCTTCCGGGGGACGCAGTTCATCTTTGACGTCGGGGTTGAAATACTCTTTCATCATCGGCACGTCACGGAGAATAATGTCTTCCAAGAGACACTTCGTCTGCGGAAGCGTCAGCCGGTTGACGAGATTGCTGTCGTCGTGATCGGCTTTTGCCATCATGATGAAATCGGTCTGGGCAAACATATGCATCGATTCCGCATACTTCATCACGTCAAGGTATCCCTCGAAATTTTTCCGCATCGTAGGGCAACTGATGGTGACGGGTACGTTGGCTTTGTAGAGTTTTTCAATAGCGGTTTTGGTTTCCAGCCAAGAGCCTTTGCGTTGCGTGATGCTGTCGTGAATGGCGGGATCCATACTGTAAAGGGAAACTTGCACGGCGCAATCCATTTCTTTGAGGAGCGCGATTTTGGCATCATCGCAGAGCGTCAGATTGGAAAGCACCGCCACGGTGCAGTCTTTGCTCCGGATATAGCGGACGATCTTGTCGAAATCGGGGTGAAGCATACACTCGCCGCCGGAAAGTCCGACATGCAAACCGCCCATCTCGCGGAATTCGTCGATCACTTCGCAAATTTTTTCATAGGGGAGAAAAAGCGGATTGTATTCCGGTACATAGCAATGGACGCAACGCTCGGTGCACGCTTGGGTGATGTCAAGTTGAATGTCAAAAAGCGTCGGGTTTTCCTCAAAATACTTTTTGAGGACGGTCTGCGGCATTTTTTCCGCTTCCTCTTGGGTGACGGGAGTGGTGTCGCGTTCCGTTTTGGGATTCGGCATATCGTAACGGAAAGAGACTTCCTGCGCGTCCAACTCGGCGGGGATATTTCCGGCGAGAACGGCGCCCGCCGCGATCATGGGGGCGATGAATTCCTCAAAGTCCGCCGCGATCTCTGCGGGATCGGCGTCCGTATAAACGCCGCAAATGTTTTTGATGATTTCCGCTTTTTCGCGCGGTTCACGGGTGATGAAGCGCATAAAAACTTCCGCACCGTCAAACATCTCATCATAGGAATTCAGTTTATGAAAGACGTAGGTGAAATCTCCATAGTTGCGGACGAATGTATTTTTAGAAAGACGGATCAGCATGATGATTTTCCCTTGCAAAGTTGATATTTGATTTTCGGTTCCATACAGTATACAGGTCGGTGTTTGTATAAATCACCTGTTTCATTGAAATTGGCGGCGGGACACGCCATGCAAAAACACCTGTTGGTACATTTGAAACACTCTGGGAAATCCCGCTGTTTAAGATCGCGGAGTTTTTCAGCAAGCTCACTGTGCCATGCTTCCTGCATCGTGTCGTGATAGCAATTACCGAGGATAAGTCCGCGACCGGCTGTACATGGATAATAATTTCCAGATGCATCTAGGCGTAATTTTATTGTGCAGATTTCGCACATTGGATCATCAAGCTGTTTATCAAATTTTCCTGGGCCCCATGGATTGCTGCTTTGGCAATTAGAGAGATAGTCGCGCATTTGTGCTGCATTCAAGCCGTGATCCAAATTGCCGCAGTCGTGATTGACTTTTGCCAGCAATGTGGCATTGCTACTGAATTTATAATTCTGATCCGCACAAAATTCTTCAACCATGTGCCATGAATCAAAATTCTTTTTCAGTACCGGAGTATTGATCTTCATAGGAACATTGTATTTTCGCATTAATTCAATCCCGCGCACAGTCTCCTTAAAAGAGCCGGGACGGCGGGTAATAGCGTCATGGATTTCCGGGATCATACTATAAACGCTGGTCTGCAGATATTTGATGCGTACGTCCGCAAGCGTTTTTACAATTTCTTCATTCAGTAGCGTTAGATTGGATAAAACCGTAATCATTAGATCGCATTTCCGCGCATAGCGCAGGATCTCGCAAAATTGCGGATGACACATCGGTTCACCGCCGGAAAATTCCACTTCCAATCCGCCCATGGCACGGTATTCGTCAATGACCTTGCAGATGACATCAAAAGATAATGTGTTGGTTCCATATTCCGGAACGTAGCAATGAACGCAACGTTCTGTACACGTATCGGTTAAATCAATATGTAGAGAAGTAATTTGTTTACGCGCAATCAGAAAATCATTGATGAGTGAAAAATCATCGTTTTCTTCTTTTTTATCTGCTTTAGCGGGGGATGATCGTGTCATTTCCACTTCGGCTTCCGCTTCGGTATAATAGCGGAACTCCGGTTCTTGGGCGGTCAACTCTTCAGGTGTGTCGCCAGTCAACACAGCTCCCTGCAGTGATTGGATAAAATCGGCAAAATCCGGCGCAATCTCTTCCTGAGTACAATCATAGAATTTGGCAATTTTGGCAACGATAGCTTTATCTGTCTGCGGTTTACAAGAAATGAAACGTAAGAATGGCTCTGCATCCTGCAAAAAGAATTTTGCATCATTACGTTGATTGACGATCTCCGACATATTGTCAAAGTGCCGGACAAAGGTGTGATTGGATAGTTGTAAAAACATAGTTCACCTTTTCCGTGGCTTGAATTTATGATGTGAAAAAAAGTAAGTAACAACACACAACAATATTATAATTACAAGAACCGCAATTGTTCTTTGTAAAGTGCTATCTGTACTAAAATAAATTCGGAATTCGTTTTCACAACAAAAAATTATATACGGAATGAAAATAAAAAATAAACCAATAAATACAATAACGATTCCTATCCAACAATTTACCGTTGATGGTGATGTTGAATCAGCCTTAAAAAAACAGAACCAATGCTTTTTTACAAGCGATTTATCTTTGTGATATGTTTTGCCGTCTATTGCAATATCATATTCTTTTGCGACATAGTTTTCTTGTAAATATTTAAATTGCAATTCAACCGGTAGAATATTTTCCAAAATATCAATTTTTCTCTCGTAAATTTCTGTCCAATATTTAGACCCTTTAGACATTGCCAACCAAAGCGTCCCTGATATCATCAGTATACTTCCAAGGAGCAAACTTGTTAAACTATCTTTCAGCGTAAATTGTGAAATCGGAGTACTCAGTATAGAATAAAAATAAAAAACTCCACTTCCGGTCAACAGCAAAATAATAAATGCGGAAAGAAAAATAGAGCGTTGCCACAGTGTGGTAATTTCCAGTTCACGACTATTATATAGTTGTTCCCAGATTTTCCAAGCGACAGCATTGGAATCAATGTGTATTTCCTTGCCGTCTGTTAAAATATTTACCGAGGAAGATGCATTTTCTGTTTTTGTCTGGACAACAATGCTCTGGTTATTTCCGCAGATATTACCCATTTTTCACCACTGATATTTTTTAATTTCAGCAAACCATATCGGATTGAAAACAATCATATTGCCCTTTCGCGATACAACATCTCCGTATTGTTGAGGCGCAGTACTGGTCATAGAGCGAAGCGTAGTCCTTGGTGAGGCTGCCGGGGCGGGAAGATTGCTCAATCCGACAAGGAATTGCTGTTCCGTCATAGTTTGATTGGGGGCATTCAGCAACATAGCAATCGCTTGATGGATAGTAGAGGCAGGATTTGCAGCCCGACTTGCTGTTAATTCCGGGATGTCATATCGTGCAACCGTTTGTTTTTTTGTATGTGCCATAACTGTATTCTCTCTGATCGGTTTTTGAGGGAAATCCCCTCTTTCGCCCGTTTTGTGGGAGGAAGAGGGGTGTCTTGTCATCAAATCAACAACAAGCCTGATGGTTACGTGCCTTTAGTCGTGTCGTCCCACTTCACACCTGGAATTATAAGTACACACATAATTATTAGTGTTACTTAGCTGCGACGGGCAACCGGCGACGTAGGACTTCTTCGCGGAAGATTTCGCGACCATCTGGGGTTTCTTGTAAGCCATAATAAGGCTCCTTTCCGAGGGATTTTTCCTCATTTGACCGCACCGCTCATCGGCACGGTCATGGTTTATTTTCCGCCGGCGGAACGACTCCGCCGGATTACGGACTCTACTCTTTGATCAAACGGATATTGCGCCCCGCCATGCCCGAACGGGTCCACTTGTCCTTTGCGCCGCATTCGGGACAGATGACGACGATGCCGTTTGTCATCGCATGCATATTGAACATCAAATCATTCAAGGCGTCCATTTCGCGCAAACCGCTCTTTTGCGTCTTTTCGCCTTCGCGGCAGTTCGCGCAAAAAAAGGTCCGGCACTTGTTACAGCGGTACACGGCGCAATCGTCCGTTTTTGACCCGCAATTTTTACAATCTCCAGCCGTCAGCAATGCCGTGGCGGAAAAAACGGCAAAAAACATCAGCTTTTTCATTTTTTTTATTCCTTTCTTCCCGAAAAAAGACAACAAAAAAGGCATACCCCGTTGCGCATTGCATCTGAGGTACGCCAATACACCCAACACCAAACGCGAACGAGGTATGCCGGCACTGCATCGTGCATGCATACCTTCATCGGCTTCGGGCGGTGTCTCGTGAAATTGGCGTTTTCAGATGCACCCTTGTCCGTGAAGACAGGCTATTTAATTGTCAAATCCAACTTTTTCCTGTGAAAAAATCCTCCGAAATTCAAGATTCTTTCACAATATAGCCGGAATCCGGTCAATTGTCAAGCCCTTGTCGTCCGCAAAAAAGGAAAATGTATTGACGCACCTCGGATGCAGTGCGCCTTTCGCCCCTTCTGCTTAACCACACATATAATAATCGGATTTCAAAGCGTCATCTTGCAGTGATCGGGGCAAAAAAGCGTTTTTTCTTTTAAGAGCAAATTTTTCCGGAGAAATTAAAATAAAGCGGCTTGTTATTTCAAAAAAAGATGTTATCTTAAAATAAGAGTGTTTGTAGTTTTGAAGTTGCGACGGTAAAATGAAACGGGGATTACAAGGGAGTTTCGAAACCATCAGTACTGTGGGAGAAACGGTGCGGGCGTTCGTGCCGGCTCCGTTGCCGCCTTGTCCCGCGTTGGCGATGGATGGCGCGCTGCAGAATAAAATGGAGCGCGCGGTTTTTGCGCTCGGCCGCTTGGACGGGATGACGAATTTATTGCCTGATCCCGCGATCTTCCTTTATATGTTCATCCGCAAGGAAGCCGTATTGTCTTCGATGATCGAGGGAACGCAGTCCTCTCTCTCCGATCTCCTGCTTTTTGAGGCGGACGGAGCCCCCGGAGTTCCGGTTTGTGATGTCCAGGCGGTCAGCAGTTATGTGCACGCCATTGAATATGGCATGGAGCGTATAGCCGGAGGCTTTCCGCTTTCACTGCGTCTCTTAAAGGAAATCCACGCCGTTTTGCTTGAGCACGGCAGAGGGAGCGGAAAAAATCCGGGGGAATTCCGCCGCAGTCAGAATTGGATCGGCGGCACGCGTCCGGGAAATGCCGCTTTTGTCCCGCCGCCGCCGGAAAAGATGAATGAGGCGATCTGTCAACTGGAGCTTTTTCTTCATCAGTCGGAAATGCCGGTATTGATCAAAGCGGCTCTCGGGCATTTGCAATTTGAAACCATCCATCCTTTTCTGGACGGCAACGGTCGTATCGGGCGACTGATGATTTCATTGCTTTTGTGCAACGCCGGCATATTGCATCAGCCGTTGCTTTATTTGAGTTATTACTTTAAAAAACACCGTGCCGCGTATTACGAATTACTGAATTCCACCAGGGAAAACGGCGATTGGGAGCGTTGGCTTGATTTCTTTTTTGATGCGGTCGCGGAAACGGCGACGCAAAGTTGCACGATCATTCAGCAGTTGAATCGGCAAATGGAAATGGACCGCGCCGCCATTGCCCGGATCGGAAAAGCCCGGACGACGGTGCTCGCCGTCCATCAGGCGATGTTGCGGCATCCGATCGCCGACATCAGGAAGATCCGGGATTTGACGGGATTTTCCATCGCGACCGTTGGCAGTGCCGTGCGGCGGTTGTGTGAATTGTCGATATTGGAGGAAATGACGAAAAATAAACGCAATCGCCTTTTCTGTTACCGCAAATATCTGAAAACCTTAACCCCCGGGGAGTTTTGATGTATGGGCGTTTACCCTGAAACCGACCGCACGATGCTGGAGCGCATTATTTCCGGCAACGACATCGCGTGGCAGGATTTTTATGATACGTATGCCGGCGTCGTCGAAGCGATCTGCCGCGCTTCGGGTGTGCCGGCAAGCGCCGTCGACGACATCGTTCAGGAAGCGATGCGCCGCTTTGCCGACCGTTCGTCGCACTTTATTTATATGCCCGAGCGCGCGAAGTTCCGCACCTATTTCAACCGGATCGTTCACGGCGCGATCGCCGATTTTTTCCGCAATGAAGCCAAGGGGATCGTCCCCTGCGGCGAAATTCCCGACGTCGCCGACGATTCCCTCGCTGACGCCGAGCTGGAGATCTGGCGCCGCGCCGTGCTCGACGACGCGCTGGGGGAGTTGGCAAAACGTGTCAGCGGCAAAAATTATCTCGCCTTTACGATGAGCGTACTGGAAGATCATCCGATTTCCGAAACGGCGGAATTTCTCGGCATTTCCACCGCGCAAGTCCATCTCGCCCGCAGCCGTTGCGCGGCGCATCTGCACAAGATCATTGCCGGTTGCAATGAAGCCGATCCCGAACTTCATCTGGTTTATCCCGGGAAATAGCGATGTTTCAAGTCGGCGACATCCTCGATCAGTACCGTTTGACGGCGGAGATCGGTATCGGTTCCTACGGCTGTGTTTTCTCCGCTGAAAACATGGTGACGCATCAATGTTTCGCGCTGAAAATCGTGCCGCTTGTCGGCAATGCCGGACGCCGGGAAATGCACGCGCTGGAGCTTTACCGGGATCTCGATCACCCGAATTTACTGAAAATCCATCACGTCGGGACGACGGCAGATTTCCTCTACTACACGATGGATCTCGCCGACGGGAAGCTCGCGGAGCAGAAACTTGCCGCTCCCGCTTTGCTTGAAGCGGCGGCAAAAATCGCCGATGCGTTGTCGGTGCTTCACGGCGCGGGATTGCTTCACCGCGACATCAAGCCCGACAATCTGCTCTGGCGGCGCGGTGAACCGCTTCTCGGCGATCTCGGACTGCTCACGACCGAATCACAGGCGACTTTTACCGGGACCGCCGGATTTCTTTCGCCCCGCATTTTGAATGCGGCACTGCCGCCGGACGAAACGACCGATCTCTATGCTTTCGCCAAAAGTTTTTACTGCCTTTTGTCCGGCAATCCGCCGCGCCGCTATCCCCGTTATCAGGGGGAAATGTCGCCGGAAGCTTCGCGTTTGCTCCGGATGGCTCTTTTTGTCTGCGACGGTGAAAAAGTTTTGTCCACCGCAAGCGAAGTCCGCGATTTTCTGCTTCAGGGCAGGGCGAAGCGCATCGTTCCCCGCCGGATCCTCCTGGGGCGTGCTTGGAAAACCGCAGTCGCTCTTCTGTTTGCTGTCGGCGTGGCAACGGGGGCGTATTTCGGGATATACCGCCCGTTGAAAGCGCGTTCTTTGCGATTGCAGGAGGAGCAGAAACGCCTCGCGGCGCAGGCGGAATTCGACCGCTGGATGGCGCGGAAAAAAGCCGCCCGGGAGTATGCGCTGAAAAAAATTCCGCTCCGTCGCCACTCCGACGGCTCCACCTATACCAGCATGGATGACGTGATCGAACGCAGTCGCCTTGAGCGCGAGTATCTTGAAAAAAATCCGTAAAAACGTTTTTTTATGTATGAAACAACCGGTTTGCAATCGTCCGAAGACGGATATATATTATAGGAAGATGTAGGTTTTTTCATTCAACCCACCAAATTAAGGTAAGGAGATTGGTTATGGGCAACGTTATGGTCACCGGTGGCGCGCGCGGTATCGGCGCGGGAATCGTCGAGAAACTCTTGAGTGAAGGACACAATGTCGCGTTTTGCGACCTCGCCGACGAAGACAAGATGGTCGAGCAGTGCCAGACCCTTGCCGCGAAATATCCCGGCAAGCCGCTCTACGTCAAATGCGACATCACCAAAAAAGATCAGCGCGAGAACTTCCTCGCTTCTGTTGTCAAGGCTTTCGGCAGTGTGACCGCGCTCGTCAACAACGCGGGCGTCGCTCCGCTTGAACGCAAAGACGTCCTCGAAGCCAGCGAGGAAAGTTTTGAACGCCTCATCCGCATCAACTTGCAGGGACCCTACTTCCTCACGCAGCTTGTCGCCAACTATATGGCGAAGCATCAGGAACCCGGTCAGTGCATCGTCAATATGAGCAGTTGCTCCGCCGAAGTCGCCAGCGTCAGCCGCGGCGAATACTGCATCAGCAAAGCCGGCGTCAGCATGGCGACCAAACTCTGGGCGGTGCGCCTCGCCGAATTCGGCATCAACGTCTACGAGATCCGTCCCGGCGTCATCAAGAGCGATATGACCGCCGTCGTCACCGCCAAGTACGATAAACTGATTGCCGAAGGTCTGACGCTCACTCCGCGCTGGGGTTTCCCCGAAGACATCGCCAAGGCGGTCGCCACTTTCCTCCGCGGCGATCTCGCCTACTCGACCGGACAGGTCGTTTTCGTCGACGGCGGCATGCAGATCCAGAAACTGTAATTTCACTATGATTACGCGGAAATTCCATACCGTTGTGCTCGGCAGCGGCGCCGCCGGTCTGGCGGCGGCGCTCCGGCTTCGCGCCGAAGGCATCGAGAATGTCGCGATCGTGACCGAAGGTCTGGACAAAGGCACTTCGATCAACACCGGCAGCGACAAGCAGACCTATTACAAACTCGGTATTTGCGGCAAAGACCTCGATTCTCCCGTGAGTCTGGCGGAATCGCTGCGCGGCAGCAGCGCCCACGGCGACATCGCGCTCGTCGAAGCGGTGACTTCGGTGCGCGCGTTTTCCAATCTGGTCAACATCGGCGTGCCGTTTCCGCGCGACGCCTACGGGCAGTTTGCCGGGTACAAGACCGACCACGACCCGCTCCGCCGGGCGACGAGCTGCGGTCCTTACACCTCGCGCGAAATGTGCCGCGCATTGATCAAGGAAGTCCAGGTCCGGCAGATCCCCGTCTTTGAACGCCGCGTCGCGGTGAAACTGGTGATGGTCGACGGTCGCGCCGCTGGCTTGATCGCGGTGGACATCGACGCCGATCAGGACAAGATGTTCGAGTACTATATGGCGGACAACGTCGTCTTCGCGGTCGGCGGTCCCGGCGGTCTTTACGACTGCAGTGTCTACCCCGCCGTCCACACCGGAGCGATCGGTCTTGCGCTGCAACTCGGTGCCGAAGCGGCAGGTCTGCCCGAATCGCAGTTCGGGCTTGCCTCGATCAAGTTCCGCTGGAACGTTTCCGGCACCTACATGCAGGTGTTGCCGCGTTTCATTTCGACCGACGCCGACGGCAACGACGCGCGCGAATTTCTGCGTCCCTATTTCCCCGACGCGGGCACGATGAATTCGATGGTCTTTTTGAAAGGCTATCAGTGGCCCTTTGACACGCGCAAGATCCCCGACGGTTCGTCGATCGTCGACATCCTCGTCTACGAGGAAACCGCGATCCGCGGCCGCCGCGTCTGGCTCGATTTCCGCACCAATCCGGAAGGTTTCGATTTCGCCGCGCTCTCGGAAGAGGCGCGCACCTATCTCGAAAAGTCCGGCGCCGCTTTCGGCACGCCGTTGGAAAGACTTCTCCATATGAATCCCGGCGCGGTCGAGCTTTACAAGGAGCACGACATCGACCTTGAAAAAGAACCGCTTGAGATCGCCGTATGCAGTCAGCACAACAACGGCGGTCTTTCCGGCAACATCTGGTACGAGTCGACCAATATCAAGCACCTTTTCCCGATCGGCGAAGTCAACGGTTCGCACGGCGTCACCCGTCCGGGCGGCTCCGCGCTCAACGCCGGACAGGTCGGCGCTTTCCGCTCGGCGGAATACATCGCCAACGTCTACACGACGCCGACGCTCGATGAAGTCAAGGCCGCCGCGGAAGCGGAAAAGCTCGTTTCCGCGCTCGCCGACCAGGCGAAACGCCCCGCCGAACGCACGTTCCGCGAAGAGCGTCAGGAATTTCAGCACCGCATGAGCACCTTTGGCGCGCACATCCGCGACCCCAAAAAGATCGCCGTCGCCGCCAAGGACGCGTGGGCGCAATACCGCAGAATGGAAAAATCCGGCGTCGGCGCCAAGTCGACGCGCGAAGTCGCGGAAGCGTTGCGCAATTTGCAACTTTGCTACGCGCACGCCGTCTATCTGGATGCGATCGAATTTCAGCTTTCCTCCGGCGTGGGTTCGCGCGGTTCGGCGATGGCGGCGGATCCCGACGGCATCGCGATCCACCCGATGCTCGGCAACGAGTGGCGCTTCAAGCCGGAAGATGAATCTTTCCGCAGCAAGCAGTTGATCACCGTCGCCGAAAAGGGGTCGAAGTGGATCGATTGCCGCCCGATCCCCGAATCGGATGACTGGTTCGAGAATGTCTGGGCGGATTTCCGCAACAAGAAAATTTACCGGTAAAACAAGATGGCATACGAAAAAATTGCCGCCTTTCACAGCGCGGCGGAGTTTCAGGATTTCCTGAAACGCGAAAATTACGAGATCCCGATCCTGACGGAAATGCCGTCGGAGCTGAAACTCGCCGAAAAGGTGATGCACCGCGGCAAAACGATCGGCAACCGCTGGTCGATCCTCCCGATGGAGGGATGGGATTGTCTGCCTGACGGAAGCCCCAGTGAACTTACCCGCCGCCGTTGGCTCAATTTCGCCAAAAGCGGAGCGAAACTGCTCTACGGCACCGAAGCGTGCGCCGTGATGCACTCCGGCAAGAGCAATACGCGCCAGTTGACGATGAATGAAAAAAGCTACGACAAGATCGCCGCTTTGCTCGCCGAAATGCGGCAATTGCACGCCGAGAAATTCGGCACTGCCGACGATCTCGTCATCGGCTTGCAGCTCACTCACTCCGGGCGTTTTGCGCATCCCAACGACGATCACAAACTGGAATCGCGCACGGCGTATGCGCATCCGCTGCTGGACAAAAAGTTCCACAGCGATGCTTCCTGCATCGTTTCCGACGGGGAAGCGCGCGACATCATCGAGCATTACCACAAGGCGGCGAAAATGGCGCTTCGCGCCGGTTTCGATTTCGTCGACGTCAAACAGGCGCACGGTTATCTCGGGCACGAATTTTTGAGCGCGGTCGACCGTCCGGGGGATTACGGCGGGAGTTTTGAAAACCGCACCCGCTTTTTCCGCGAGATCGTCGAAGGGATCAAAAGCGAAGCGCCGGGACTGGAGATCTCGATGCGCCTGTCGCTCGCCGATTTCTTCCCCTTCATCAAAAATGAAGCGGGGCAGGGCGTCGCGATGCAGTGGGAGGGATTTTATCCCTACGCTTTCGGCGGCGACGGCACCGGAGCCGGATGGAATCTCGACGAGCCGGTCCGTTTCGTCAAAATGGCGCAGGAGATCTGCGGCTTGGATATGGTCTGCGCCACGATCGGCAGTCCTTATTACAACGTCCATATCCAGCGGCCCGCGTATTTCGCGGTCGCCGACGGTTATCCGCCGCCGGTGCATCCGTTGCGCAATGTCGAAAAGCACCTCAAGATCGTCGCCGAATTCAAGAAACGCTGTCCCGACGTCCTCATCGTCGGCAGCGGTTACACCTGTTTGCAGGATTACTTGCCCAACGTCGGCGAAGCGGTCTTGCGTCAGGGCGGCGCCGATTTCATCGGCATCGGCCGCATGGTGCTCTCTTATCCCGAACTTTGCGACGACGTTTTGCAGAAACGCCCGATCGACCATTGCCGCATTTGCCGCACCATCGGCGATTGCACCAATGCGCCGCGTCACGGATTGGTTTCCGGATGTTATCCGCTGGATGATTTCTACAAGAAACATCCCCACGCCCCGATGCTGAAAGCGGCAAAAGCCGCGCAAGCCAAGGCGGCGGTGAAAAAATAACCGATTAAATCGGTCGTCGCAAATACGACCCGAAGGCTGTTGCAGGATATTGCGACAGCCTTTTTTTTGTGAGTTTCATTTTAACGCAATGGGCGCAAGAGGGCGCTCACGCCGCGCCCTCTTGACTCCCCAAGCGCCCGCCACAGGCGGGATCTGTAGTTGCCGCAGATATTTGCGGATGAGCGTTTTGTCCGCGTTCAAAGCAATGGTTCCCGCAAATCTCCGCGGTCTCGTCTGTTTTGTTACTGCAAAAAAAGATGCGTCCCACGCGGGCTAATGCTCCGCTCTGCCGCTTCGCCCGCCCGACTGCCCGATGTGCGATACACCCCACGCCGATGTTTGTATCGCGAATGCCATCGCGAAAGAAACTGGAGAAATACTCCATACGTTTCATTTGCCGTCGGATGCGAGGCGGTTGCCGTCGCACGGGAAAAATCTGTGCGGCACAAATTCTTGTTGTTAGAGCGTTTGCTTTTTATCTTCCAATGGAGTATATTACACACGGTTTTCACCCAAAATACAAGGAGAGGTTAAGATGACGCTCGTGGAAAAACTGGAAAAGATCAAGATCGTACCGGTGCTGGTGCTCAATTCGCTTGAGGAGGGAATGGCGGTCTGTACCGATTTGTACAACAACGGCTTGCGCGCGGCGGAGATCACGTTCCGCACGAGCGCGGCGGAGGACGTGATCCGCGAAGCGAGCAAGCGTTTTCCCGATATGATCATCGGCGCCGGTACGGTGCTCAATGTCGCGGATTTGCACCGTGCCTTTGATGCCGGCGCGAAATTCGCGGTGGCGCCGGGATTCAATCCGACGGTGGTCAAGGAAGCGGTCAAATGCGGTTTTGATTTCGCGCCGGGCGTCTGTACTCCGAGCGAAGCGGAGCAGGCGATGGAGCTCGGCTGCAAATTCCTCAAGTTTTTCCCGGCGGAAGCGGCGGGCGGCACGGCGATGCTCAAATCGCTGATCGCCCCCTACAAGCATCTCGGCATCCGTTTCATGCCGACGGGCGGCGTCAAACCGGCGAATGTCGAGAGTTACCTTGAGATCCCCGAAGTCGCCGCAGTCGGCGGCACCTGGCTCAACAAGTGCCCGGTCGAAACGATCCGCGCCGCCGCCGAAATCGCCCAAAAATACGCCAAGTAATCAAATAAGGGATTTACATTATGGGTCTGCAATATTTGCCTGCTGAAGAGTGCCGTTACGATATTCTTTCTCTCGGGGAGATCATGCTCCGGCTTGATCCCGGTCCGGGACGCATCCACACCGCCCGCAGTTTTACCGCGTGGGAAGGCGGCGGCGAATACAACGTCGCGCGCGGCCTGCGCCGCTGTTTCGGCTTGCGTGCCGCTGTCGTCACCGCGTTTGCCGACAATCCGGTCGGCCGTCTCGTCGAGGATTTCATCCTGCAAGGCGGTGTCGATACCAGCCTCATCAAGTGGGTCCCCTACGACGGCATCGGCCGCAGCGTCCGCAACGGCTTGAATTTCACCGAGCGCGGCTTCGGCATCCGCGGTGCCGTCGGTTGCTCCGACCGCGGAAACACGGCGGTTTCGCAACTGAAATCCGGCGACATCGACTGGGATATGATTTTCGGCAAACTCAAAGTCCGCCACTTCCATACCGGAGGTATCTTTGCCGCATTGAGCGACACCACTCCCGGCGTCGTCATCGAAGCGCTCAAAGCCGCCAAAAAGTACGGCACCGTCACCAGTTACGATCTCAACTACCGTCCGAGCCTCTGGAAGAGCATCGGCGGTTTGGAACGCGCCCGCGAAGTCAACCGCGAAATGGCGAAATACGTCGATGTGATGATCGGCAACGAGGAAGACTTCACCGCCTGCCTCGGTTTTGAGGTCGAGGGCGTCGACAAGAGCCTTTCCAACATCAAAGTCGAGAGTTTCAAGAAAATGATCGGCAACGTCGTCAAGGCGTATCCTTTCAAGGTCGTCGCCAATACGCTCCGCACCGTCAAGACCGCGACGGTCAACGACTGGGGCGCCATCGCCTGGCAGGACGGGGAATTCTTTGAAGCGACCTACCGCCCCGGACTTGAGATTTTCGACCGCGTCGGCGGCGGCGACAGTTTCGCTTCCGGCTTGATCTACGGGCTTCTCAAAACCGGCAAGGCTTCCGTCGCCGTGGAATACGGCGCCGCTCACGGTGCGCTTGCGATGACGACCCCCGGCGATACGTCGATGGCGCGTCTCGCCGAAGTCGAAAAACTCATCGGCGGCGGTTCCGCCCGCGTCGAACGCTGACCGGGTTGTTCTTTTTACGGTGGCTGTTGCAAAACCATACTGGTATGCAACAGCCCTTTTTTTATTTCATCACACTTTGACGCAATGGGCGCGCGAGGGGCTGATTTCGCCCCCCGCGTCCATCGCATGAAATCATTTCAGACGGTGTAAACGCTCTAAAAGATGTTCGCGGATCTGCAATAACTGCTCGCGGTGGGCATCGGCGAGGACGCCGAGTGCGGGTTGGCAATCCGCACATTCATCGAGCAAAATCAGCAATTCGTTGAGGTCGGCGAGGGAACGTTTGCCCAATGTGCGCATCAGCGGTTTTTCGGTTTCGGGATCGCTTTCGAGGAAGTCGATCAGGCGCGCGAGAAATTTGGCGTAGCCGCAACTGACGCCCAATGCCGGCATCAGCAATGCGCTGTCGGCGACGCTGCAGACTTCGATATTCCATTCGGCGGCGAGGCGGTCGACACGGTCGCTTTCCTCCGAACCTTCGCGGTGGGGAAAATTTTCATCGCGTTCGTCGTCGTCGCCGCAGTCGGAATAGCACCAACTGTGGATGGCATCGGGCGTACTGCCGACGGGGAGAAGATCGCTTCCCGTGCGCATTTGCTCAAAGATAAGATCCTCTTCTCCGGGCAAGTCCAGACAATTGGGCAATTCCCAAAAATAGCGGGCGATGCGCGCCTCGTCGCGGCGGATCGCCGCTTCCCATTGGAACTCCGTCCAGTTGCGGTGACGGAAATCGGAATTATTCATTTTCTTTACTGATTGCGTTTGGAAAGGCGTTTCAGCGGTTCTTCCGGAGTTTCGCCCCACAAACCCTCTAAATTGTATTTACTGCGCGCTTCCTGCGTCATCAAGTGGACGAGGACGTTGCCGAAGTCGATCAGCACCCAGCCGGAAAGGCTGTCGCTCGGACGCGAAAGCGGTCGTTTCGCGAGTTTTTCCCGGACACTGCGTTCGACGTTGGAGGCCAGCGCGCGCAATTGCGGTTCCGATTCGGCGGTCGCGATGACGAAATGATCGGCGACGCTCGACGCGGCGCCCGGTGAAAGGACGATCAGATCGACGCCCTGTTTCTCCTCGATGCTCTGACGGCAGACTTCAAGCAAAGCAAGATCGGCTTCGTTGATTTTCGTTTGCTTTTTCGGCATAGTTTTCTCCTTTAACGGTAAAGGCGGTGCGCGGCGATGTAGTCGCGCACGGCGGCATTTTCATCTTTTTCGGCGCATTCCGCTTTGATGTCTTTGCGGAACTGCGTCGACGACATATCCCATAATTCTCCCGGCAACACGCCGGAAAGCAATTTTTCCACCTCGCGGTCGCCCCAATTGGCGGCGAGCGTCATTTCCGACACCCGGCAACCGGGGCGCTGATAAGTCAAAATCTCGTATTCGCACACCAGGCGGTACGCTTCGCGCCAGGTGTGCAATTCCAACAGCGAATCGGCGCCGATCAAAAGCGCCGGTCTTTCACCGTAGAGCGTTTCATAAAGCGCGAGCGCGTCGATCGTATAACTCGGCGCGTCCGGCGGCAAATGCGTTTCCAGATCGGATGCCGCCATCGCTTTTTCTTCCCCGATCAGAAGTTCCACCATCGCCATCCGGTCCGCGAACGGAGCGCGTTTCGCGGCGAGTTTGTGCGGCGGAGTCCTTCCGACGACCCAGCGGACGAAATCGCATTTGCCGGAGATGAGTGCGCCGCGCGCCACCGCGAGGTGTCCTGCGTGCGGAGGATCGAAACTCCCGCCGAAAAATGCGCTTTTCATCCGCACCTACTTGACGACGATATTGACGAGCCGCCCCGGCACGTAAATCAGTTTGACCACGGTTTTTCCGGCGATCGCCGACTGCACCAGAGGCGAATCGAGCGCGATTTTCTGCGCCGTCGCCTGATCGCAGCCGACCGGCATCATCAGCCGCGCCTTGGGCTTGCCGAGCACCTGAACGAGCACTTCGACTTCGCTTTCGACAAGTTTCGATTCATCAAAAGCGGGCCACGGCTCGTAGGCGAGCGTCTCCTTGTGCCCGAGTTGCTCCCACAATTCTTCGGCGAGGTGCGGCGCAAACGGAGCGAGCAAAAGGACAAACGTTTCCGCGACATCGCGCGGCATCGCCTTGAGTTTCGCCATTTCGTTGAGCATCACCATCAGTTGGCTGATCGCCGTGTTGAAACCGAAATTGTCGAGATCTTCGGTCACTTTGCGGATCGAAGCGTGGCAGAGTTTTTCCAACTCGCCCGCCGCTTTTTCCCCGGCGACGGGGATCTCCTGATAGACGCGGAACGCGCGCTTGAGGAAGCGGAAAACGCCTTCGACACCGGTGGTATTCCACGGCTTCGTCGCTTCCAGCGGGCCCATGAACATTTCATAAAGACGCATCCCGTCCGCGCCGTAACTGGCAATGACGTCGTCGGGGTTGACCACGTTGCGCAGACTTTTGGACATCTTGGCGGGGAATTCGACGAGTTTCTCGCCGTCGCTCTTGCGGACGGGACCTTCCGGCGTGAAATCGACCTGATCGGTCGGCACGAGGACGCCGCGGCTGTCCTTGTAGGAAATGCCGAGGATCATCCCCTGATTGACGAGTTTTTGGAAAGGTTCGGGTGTCGAAACAAGACCGAGGTCGAAAAGCACCTTGTGCCAGAAACGGGCGTAGAGCAAATGGAGCACGGCGTGTTCCGCGCCGCCGACGTAAAGGTCGACCGGCATCCAGTAGCGTTCCTTTTCGGGATCCCAGGCAATGGTGTCGTTTTGGGGATCGATGTACCGCAGATAATACCAGCAGGAACCCGCCCATTGCGGCATCGTATTGGTCTCGCGGCGGCCGCGGCGACCGTCGCGCGGATTGACGTAAACCGAAAATTCGGGGGAGCGCGCCAGCGGCGGCTCGCCTGTTCCCGTCGGTTTGAAATCGCTCATTTCCGGCAACGCGACGGGCAGTTCGCTCTCGTCGACCAGTTCGATGGAGCCATCCTCGTAATGAATGATCGGGAAAGGCTCGCCCCAGTAACGCTGACGGCTGAAAAGCCAGTCGCGGAGTTTGTATTTGACGCTTTGTTTCCCGCAACCGCGTGCGGCAAGCCACGCCGTCGCCGCCGGTTTGGATTGCCCGACGCTCATCCCATTGAGGTCAAGTCCCTCGTCGTTGGCGGAATTCATCAGTTTGCCTTCGCCCGTCCAGCAGGCGCGCCCCGCGAGCACCGCTTCAACGTCGCATTTGGCGGCGGCGGCTTCGGCGGGATCGGGCTGGATGATGCACTTGATCGGCAGACCGAATTTCACCGCGAAGTCAAAGTCGCGCGTATCGTGTGCCGGGACCGCCATGATGGCGCCGGTACCGTAACTGGTCAGGACGTAATCGGCGATCCAGATCGGGATCCTGGCGCCGTTGACGGGGTCGATCGCGTAACTCCCGGTAAAAGCGCCGGTCTTTTCGGTCGAATTGTCGGTGCGGTCGAGTTCGCTCTTGTGCGATGCGGCGACGCGGTAGGCTTCGACGGCTTCTTTCTGCTCCGGCGTCGTCAGTTTGCCGACCAGAGGATGCTCCGGCGACAAAACCATATAAGTCGCGCCGAAAAGGGTGTCGGGGCGCGTCGTGTAGACGGTCACATCGCATCCGGCGTCGGTCTTGAAGATCACTTCGGCGCCGACCGATTTGCCGATCCAGTTGCGCTGCATTTCCTTGACGCCCTCGGGCCAGTCGAGGAGATCGAGGTCTTTCAGCAGCCGCTCGGCGTATTCGGTGATCTTGAACATCCACTGTTTCATCGGGCGGCGTTCCACCGGGTGATTGCCGCGCTCACTGCGCCCGTTGATCACTTCCTCGTTGGCGAGCACGGTACCGAGCGCGGGGCACCAGTTGACCGGCACTTCGTCGAGATAGGCAAGCCCTTTTTTGTAGAGTTGCATAAAGATCCACTGCGTCCACTTGTAGTAACGCTTGTCCGTCGTGTTGATCTCGCGCTCCCAGTCGTAGCTGAAACCGAGCGCCTTGATCTGCGCGCGGAAGTGATCGACGTTTTTCTGCGTCGTGATCGCGGGATGCGTTCCCGTTTCGACGGCGTACTGCTCGGCGGGCAGTCCGAAAGCGTCCCACCCCATCGGATGCAGGACGTTGAAGCCTTTCATGCGTTTGTAACGGCAGATGATGTCGGTCGCGGTGTAGCCTTCCGGATGCCCGACGTGAAGCCCCGCCCCGGAGGGATAGGGAAACATATCCAGACAGTAAAACTTGGGTTTCGGGCTGTTGTCGACGGCGCGGAAAGTGTGATGCTCCTCCCAGTAACGCTGCCATTTGCCTTCGATGCGGCTGAATTCATATTCGGCGGTCATAAGAAATCTCCAAAAAAGTGAAAAAATACCGTTTCCGTTTCATAATATACACGCGCTCGCGCAGGATTTCAATCCGCTTCCGGCACGAAATCCTTTTCAAAACGCGTAAGTGAGGTGTAAAAAACGACTTGCAATTTCCGGCAAAAGGGATTATATTAAGAGCTGTTTCACGCTGTGACGGCATTTCGCCGCCTATGGTCGCATCCTCTTTGACCTGTGGGCGGAGCGTTTTGACGTCGCCGCGCAACGGGTGTGCGATAACGTGGCTGTGAACCGCCCGAAGCACGGCATCAAGGCGGATTTTTTGATCGGTTTGAACAAAAAAGAAGGTAGTATTTATGGTCAGAATCAGATTGAAACGCACCGGGACCCGCAACGTCGCGTGTTTCCGCGTGGTGGTGATGGATCAGCGTTCCAGCCGGGACGGCAAGGCGATCGAGGAACTCGGTTACTACGATCCCTGCAAAAAAGAGGAAAAGCTCAACCTCGAGCGTACGCTTTATTGGAAAAACAACGGCGCGGTCATTTCCGAGACCGTGCTTGACATTATGGACCGCGTCCAGAAAGGCATCAGCCTCAAGGATCGCGTCCGTCCGGTGAAACCCTCGAAACGCGCGCAGGAAAAAGCCAAGGCGGAAGCCGAAGCCAAAGCCGCCGCGGAAGCCAAAGCGGCGGAAGAAAAAGCCGCTGCCGAAGCTGCGGCTGCGGAAGCCGCCGCCGCTGAAGCCGCGCCTGCCGCGGATGCCGCTCCGCAGGCGTAAGTTGCGCAAGATAAGGGAGGTTTCCCATGTTCGGTTTCATCAAAAAACTTTTCGGCGGGGAATCCGCCGCTAACGGTTGCGCCGCCAAAGCGGGCGACTTGCACGACCTCGAGGAATTCGTCGAGTACGTCGTCAAATCGCTCGTCGACAGCCCCGACGAGGTGAAAATCACCACCGTCAACGGCAAGGAAGGCGCGACGATCCAGGTGCGTTGCCGCAAGGAAGACATCGGCAAGATCGTCGGCAAGCGCGGCAAGATCATCATGGCAATCCGTTCGCTGGTCAGCGGTGCCGCCGGTCGCCGGCGTCAGCGCGTTTCGGTGGACGTGCTTGATTAAATAAAATGCACATCGACGTGCTGACGCTTTTTCCGGAAGTGTTTCCGGGGCCGTTGGGCGAAAGCGTCATCGGACGCGCCGCCAGACGCGATCTGGCGACCGTTTCGGCAGTCGATTTGAGAAAATGGGCGTCCGACGCCCGGGGTACGGTCGATGACAAACCCTACGGCGGCGGACCGGGAATGTTGATGATGGCGGAGCCGCTTGCGGCGGCCGTCGAAACGCTCCGGAAGCCGGAAACGCTGGTCGTGCTGACCTCTCCGCGGGGAGAAGTTTTCAACCAGAGTCTGGCGCTGGAGTTGGCAAAAGAAAGCCATATCGTGCTGATCTGCGGCCACTACGAGGGCGTCGATCAGCGGGCGATCGACCAGTTGGTCGACCGGGAGATCTCGCTGGGGGATTTCGTTCTTTCCAGCGGCGTGATCCCGGCGATGGCGATCTGCGACGCGGTGATCCGGCTTCTGCCGGGAGTTCTGGGGGACGACGAATCCTCGAAAGGGGAGTCTCACATGGACTCGCTGCTCGAGTATCCGCAGTACACGCGGCCGCCGGTTTTCCGGGGCGCGCAGGTGCCGCCGGTACTGTTGAGCGGCGACCACGGAAAAATCGAGGCGTTCCGCCGGGAGGAAATGGAACGCATCACCCGGGAAAGACGCCCGGATTTATGGGAAAAGTATTTGTCTGGAAACAGCAGGAAAGGATTTGAAAAATGAACGTTTTGGATAAGATCCGCAAGGAGCAGGTGCGGCCGGAGCGCCACGCCTTCGAAATCGGCGACACCGTCCGTCTTTACGTCAAGATCGTGGAAGGCGAAAACGAGCGCATTCAGCAGTTTCAGGGCACGGTGATCGCGCGCCGCGGCACCGGTATCGAGGAAACTTTCACCGTCCGCCGGGTTCAGGCCGGTCAGGGCGTGGAACGTGTTTTCCCGATCAACAGCCCCCGTCTGGAGCGCGTCGAAGTCGTCCGCAGAGGCTCTGTCCGCCGCGCGAAACTTTACTACTTGCGCAACAAGATCGGCAAGGATGCCCGCGTCAAAGAACTCCGGACCAAGTAAGTCCGAATCGCGTCGGCCGCTTCTCGCGACCGATGACGAACTCCTCCGGCCGGAGCGCGAGCTTTGGGCGGAGGGGTTTTCTTCCATTGCGGGGGTCGATGAAGCGGGGCGCGGCTGTCTTGCCGGTCCCGTGGTGGCGGCGGCGGTGATCCTGCCGCGCTACGTCGATCTGCCGGGCGTTTACGATTCCAAGCAATTGAGCGATCGCGAACGCCGGAAACTTTATCACGATCTGCTCTCGCAAAAAGGGATCTTTTTTGCGTGGGGGATCATCGGCAATGAGGAAATCGATGAAGTGAATATCCTCAACGCCACCCACCGGGCGATGCGGAATGCGGTCAAAAGCCTTTCCCAAAAGCCCGATGTCGTTTTAGTCGACGGTCTGCCGGTGCGCGACTTTATCGCGCCCTCGCGGAATTTGGTCGGCGGCGATGCGCTTTCCGCCAGCATTGCGGCGGCGAGCATCCTCGCCAAGGTCAAACGTGACGATCTGATGATCGAACTTGATAAGAAATATCCCGGTTACGGCTTTGCCGGAAACAAGGGGTACGGCACGGCGAAGCATCTCGCCGCGCTGAAACAACTGGGGCCTTGCGACGCCCACCGGAAAACGTTTCATCCGGTATGGGAATTCGTCGAGGGCGCCCCGAAACAACTGGAATTGTTATGATTCGCCATAGAATTTTTTCAGGAGGGATTGCCCGCGTTACCAACGCGGGGCGAACTTACTGATTGATACCGCTCCCGGCAAAGGAACGGACGATCCGGCGTTTTGAATTTTTCATATTTTATTTTTTATTTTTTTAGGACAACATATCATGGCAAACTTTGATCTTTCGACGATCCGCCACAGCGCCGCGCACGTGATGGCGGCGGCGGTCAAACAACTTTATCCCGATGCCAAATTCGACATCGGTCCGGCGACCGAAAACGGTTTTTATTACGATTTCGACATGGAGCATCATCTCGTCACCGAGGATCTCAAGGCGATCGAGAAACTGATGAAAAAACTGATCGGCCGCAAGATCGCTTTCGAGCGTTTCGAGACCAGCCGCGACGAGGCGAAAAAACTGCTTGAGGGACAGACCTACAAACTGGAGCGTCTTTCCGACATTGAGGAAGGCAGTCCCATCAGTTTCTACCGCACGGGCGATTATCTCGACCTCTGCCGCGGTCCCCACGTCGACAACACGGGCGACATCGGCGCGGTCAAACTGATGAGCGTCGCGGGCAGTTATTTCCGCGGCGATGAAAAAAATCCGATGCTTCAGCGCGTCTACGGCACCGCCTTTGCGACGCAGGAGGAATTGGATTCCTACCTCAAGCAGATGGAGGAAGCCGCCAAGCGCGATCACCGCAAACTCGGCACCGAACTGGATCTTTTCGGTTTCTCCGACAACGTCGGTCCCGGTCTCGTTTTGTGGCATCCGAAAGGCGCGCTGATCCGCCACCTGATCGAAACTTACTGGAAAGACGAGCACTACAAAAACGGCTATCAGTTGCTCTACACTCCCCACATCGGGCAGAGCCTCCTCTGGGAAACCAGCGGGCATCTCGATTTCTACCGCGAGAGCATGTACTCCTCGATGGAGATCGACGAGCGCAACTACTACGTCAAACCGATGAACTGCCCCTTCCACATCGAAGTTTACCGCTCCAAACTGCGCAGTTACCGCGAACTGCCGCTGCGCTGGGCGGAGCTCGGCACCGTCTACCGCTATGAAAAATCGGGCGCGCTCCACGGTCTGATGCGCGTGCGCGGCTTCACGCAGGACGATTCGCACATCATCTGCACGCCGGAGTCGATCGAGGAGGAGATCGCCGAAGTGCTCCGTTTCAGTCTGGCGATCAACCGCGCTTTCGGCTTCACCGACATCAAGCCCTACCTCTCGACCCGCCCCGCCAAGGCGGTCGGCGAGCCCGAGCGTTGGGAAAAGGCGATCGATTCGCTCCGCAAGGCGGTCGACAAGTGCGGTCTGCAATGCGAGGTCGACGAGGGCGGCGGCGCATTCTACGGTCCTAAGATCGACCTCAAGATCAAAGACGCGATCGGGCGCGAATGGCAGACGACGACGATCCAGTTCGATTTCAATCTGCCCGAACGCTTCGATATGACCTACATCGGCAAGGACGGACAGAAGCACCGTCCCTATATGGTGCACCGCGCGTTGCTCGGCTCGCTTGAGCGTTTCTTCGGCATCCTGATCGAGCATTACGCCGGGGCTTTCCCGCTCTGGCTGGCGCCGGAGCAGGCGCGCATCCTGCCGGTTTCCGAAGCGCAGCTGGACAAGGCGATGGCGATGCGCGATGCGATGCGCAAACAGGGTTTCCGCGTCGAGGTCGACGATCAGTCCGCCGGGCTGGGCGCCAAGATCCGCGCCGCGCGTCAGGAGCGTCTGCCCTACATCCTCGTGCTCGGCGAACGCGAAGCGGCGACCGATGAGATCGCCGTCCGCAGCCGCCGCGAGGGCGAACTCGGCGCGATGAAACTGGATGCGCTGTTGAAAAAAATGTCCGAAGAGCTTGCAAACAAGAGCATTTAGCAGTATGTTATAAACACGGCGCGGCGGAAATTGCCGCGCCAAAATAAAATAAAAACAATTTTTTGCGCAATGCCGACGGATTTTTCCGGCGGCGAAAAAGGAGGGTAGTCTTATAGCTAAGTTACTGAAACCGAACGATCGCAGCATCCAGCTCACCGACGTGCGTCTGATCGGCGCCAATGGCGAGCAAATGGGTGTCGTCCCCTATTCCCGTGCCAAGGAATTGGCGGCGGAAGCGCGACTGGATCTGATGCTGGTATCCGACCACTCGGTGCCCCCCGTGGTGCGGATCATGGATTTCGGCAAACTTCGCTATGAGCAGAAAAAGAACCTCAAGGCGCAGCGCAAAAACACGATCGCGCAGAAACTCAAGGAAGTCAAGTTTCATATCAACATCGATCAGCACGATTATGAGACAAAAATGAAAAAAGCGCTTGACTTTTTGGAAAAAAAGTGTAAATTAAAGATCACGCTCGCGATGAGAGGTCGTGAAATGGCGCATCAGGATATGGGATTCCAGTTGATCAATCAGGTCATGACGGATCTCGCTCCTTACGGCGACGCCAGCGGCGCTCCCAAGTTGGAAGGGCGTAATATCAGTGTCAATTTCGCACCCAAAGCGTAGTGCGGAGATCACGCCGCAGTCCGGTAGCATTGACCGGCTCGGTTCAACCAGTGCAAAAGCACAAAAAGTAAGGAAAAGTAACAATGCCGAAACTCAAAACGAGAAAATGTGCCGCCAAGCGGCTCAAGGAAACCGGTACCGGTAAATTCCGGCACCACAAGGCGGGTGCCCGTCACCTCAAGAGCAGCAAGAATGCCAAGCGCAAGATGAATCTGCGTCAGGACGCGCCGGTCTCCTCCGCCGAGAAGAGCCGCATCAAGTCCGCGCTTCCGTACGGTCTGTAATTAAAGGGAGGATTTCATTATGTCTCGAGTCACTTTTGCAGTTCCCTCCCGCAAGCGTCGCAAGCGCGTGCTGGAGCGTGCCAAGGGTTTTTACGGCAACAGCAGCCGCAACATCCGTACCGCGTATGATGCCGTCGACAAGGCGTTGACCCATTCCTACGAGGGCCGCAAGCAGAAAAAACGGCAGTACCGCGGTTTGTGGATCGTGCGTATCAACGCCGCCTGCCGCGAATTGAACGTCAACTACAGCCGATTTATGAACGCCCTGAAAAAAGCCAATATCGAGTTGAACCGCAAGGTCTTGGCCGATTTGGCGGTGCGCGAGCCCGCCCAGTTCAAGGCGCTGGTGGAAAAAGTCACGCAGGCTTAATCCGCCCCGGCTTTGTTCACGATTGAGACAGCTTGATATTGGCGCAAATGCCAATTTCAAGCTGTTTTATCTTTTTATCAGGTAAAAGGTTATGAATAAGATCATCGAAGCAATCAACGAGGCCGTCGAAAAAGCGCAACTGCGCGCTTCCGGTGCCGCCGCCGTCGCGGACTTGGAGCAGATCCGGATCGACTATCTCGGGCGCAACGGGCTTTTCCCCGAATTGTCGCGCCAGATGGGGAGCGTCCCCCCCGAAGAACGCAAGGAAACGGGCCGCGCTTTCAATGCCGGACGGGAAGCCATCCAGAAGGCGATGGACGACGCCGGAAAACGGCTCAACGCCGGAAAAAGCGAAACGTTTACCGGCATCGACGTCACGTTGCCGGGCCGTACGCCCCGCACCGGACACCGTCACCCGATCAGCCAGCTCGCCGACGAATGCGTCGCCATTTTCAGCCGTCTCGGCTTCACGGCGATGGAGGGGCCGGAGCTGGAGGACATTTACCACAATTTCGATGCCCTCAACACCCCGGCGGATCACCCATCCAGGGATATGCAGGACACCTTTTACCTCACCGACGGCAGGATCTTGCGTTCGCAGACCTCTCCCGTCCAGATCCGCGTGATGGAAACTCACGAACCCCCGGTGCGCATCGTCGCTCCCGGCCGCGTTTTCCGCCGCGACACGCCCGATGCGACCCACGGGATGAATTTCCACCAGATCGAAGGGCTTTACATCGACCGCGACGTTTCGCTCGCCGATCTCAAAAGCGTTTTGCAGTATTTCGCCCGCGAGATGTTCGGCAAGGATGTCAAGATCCGTCTGCGTCCCCACTTTTTCCCTTTCACCGAGCCGAGCGTCGAATATGATTTCTCCTGCGTCGTCTGCGGGGGCAAAGGGTGCAATGTCTGCAAAAATTCCGGTTGGATCGAGATCGCCGGCGCCGGCATGGTCGATCCCAACGTCCTGAAAACCGTCGGTTACGATCCCGAGGTGTGGAGCGGTTACGCTTTCGGTCTCGGCATCGAAAGGCTCGCGATGCTCCGCAATCACATTCCAGATCTGCGTCTGCTCTACGACAACGACGTCCGTTTCCTGCAACAATTTTAAGGCAGTGAGGTCTCTTTTATGAATATCTCCCGTGAATGGCTCAGTCAATACGTCGCGCTCAACTGCGACGATGCGACGCTCTGCCGCAAATTGACGACTGCCGGTATCGAAGTCGAAAAAGTCGAGAGCGATTCGACCGTTCCCGCCGGGGTCGTCGCCGCCAGGATCCTCGACCGGCAAACCCATCCCAATTCCGATCACCTCTCGGTCTGTCAGGTGACGGACGGCACGGAAACGCTTCAGATCGTCTGCGGCGCGCCCAACTGTGACGCGGGCAAAATCGTACCGCTCGCCAAGATCGGTACGGTTTTTCACACGCCGGAAGGCGACTTCAAGATCAAGAAATCGAAACTCCGCGGCGTGGAATCCAGCGGTATGATGTGTAGCGCCGCCGAACTCGGCATTTCCGACGACAATTCGGGATTGATGATCCTCGACGAATCGGTCGCCCCCGGTACATCGGTCGCCGATCTCTACCGCGGCGACACCCGCATCGAAGTCGAAGTGACCCCCAACCGTCCCGACTGGCTCTCGATGTACGGCATCGCCCGCGACGTCAGTTGTCTGCTGAATGAAAAAGCGCGTCTGCCCGAAGTGAAACTTGAGGAAAGCTCCGTCGAAAACAACGCTCTTGTCACCGTCGAAGCGCCGGATCTCTGTCCGCGCTACATCGGCAGGCTGATCCGAAACGTCAAAATCGCGCCGTCCCCCGCGTGGCTCGTCCGCCGTCTGGAGAGCGTGGGGTTGCGCGCGATCAACAATGTCGTCGATGTCACCAACTTCGTGATGATGGAGCTGGGACAGCCGCTTCACGCATTCGACCTTGCGAAACTTTCCGGCGGGCGCGTTATCGCGCGCCGCGCCAAAGCGGGAGAAAAGATCACAACGCTCGACGGCAGGGAATTCACGCTCTCAAGCGACAATCTCGTCATCGCCGACGACACCAAACCGATGGCGCTCGCCGGGATCATGGGCGGCGAAAATTCCTGCGTTTCCGACACAACGACCGATATTCTGCTTGAAAGCGCCGTTTTCAACGCCTCCAACATCCGTTTCTCGTCGCGTCGGCTCGGGATCTCGACCGATGCAAGTTACCGCTATGAGCGCGGCGTCGATTTCGATATGGCGGAATTCGCCAGCCGCCGCGCGGCGCAGTTGATCCTCGAAACGGCGGGCGGAAGCGAAGTGTGCGCGCCCTGTGAAAAGAGCGCAGGGCGTCCGGAGGAACCGGTCATTGTCTGCCGCTTTGAACGCATCCGCAAACTCATCGGCACACCGACGACGAATGAAGAAATGGTCGATATTTTCCGCAAGCTCCATCTGAAAGTCGATGAGATTTCGGAAAACAGCTGCCGCGTCACCGCGCCGCTTTTCCGCCTCGACCTCACCCGCGAAGCCGACCTCGCCGAAGAAGTCGCGCGCATCAACGGGCTCGATCAGGTGCCGGAGATCCCGGTCAAAGGCACGGTCTGCCATCCGGTGACGGAAGACGCCTACCGTAAACTCAAAAGCATCCGCGACGCGGTGATCGACGCCGGTTTCACCGAATGCGTCAATTACAGCATCATCGGCAACGCGACCGCGCTCAGCGACGGCCGCTTTGAGGAAAGCGACCTCGTCAAACTCGCCAATCCGCTCAGTCCCGAAGTCGCCGTGATGCGTCCGAGCCTTTTCGGCACGATGCTCGGCACCGTCGAGCGCAACATCGCGCACGGCAACCGGGAACTCGCGCTTTTTGAATTCGGCAAGGCGTTTTGCGCCAACGCGCAAAAGTTTCCGGAGGAGCGGTTCGAATTGATGCTCCTTTTGTCGGGGCATCCCCATGCGGAGCGTTTCTCCGCCGAGGCGAAAGTCGAGTACGACTTTTTCGACATCAAGGGCGAGATCGAAGCGCTTTTCGCGCGTTTCGGCATCACCCGTTACCGTTTCGTCAAACTTGAAAACGACAACCGCTTTGAAAAGGGTTTCGCCGCCAAAATCGAAATCGACGGCAAAACGGTCGGCGCAGTCGGCAAACTGGCGGAAAAATTCGTCACCTGGCGCAATGCTTCCGGAGTTTATTTCGCCCAGATCGAAGCGCAGGCTTTCTTTGACGCGGAGCGTTATGTGCGCCGCGCATTCAAGGCGTTGCCGCAATTTCCGGCGTCGAACCGCGACATCGCGATGCTCGCCCCGGCGGCGCTCAGCCACGCCGAGATCACGGATTTCATCCGCCGTTGTCGCGTCGAAAATCTCGAATCGGTGAAACTCTTTGATATTTTCAGCGATGAGAAACTTGCCAGGGAAAATCTTTGCAGTATGGCGTACACGCTGACTTTCCGCCGCAGTGACCGTACCTTGACCGACGCCGAGATCAATCAGGCGGTCGACAAGTTGCGCGAAAGATTGGAAAAAGAACTGAAACTCACGTTAAGATAAGGAGTTCCATTATGATCGACAAAGGCGTTACCAAGGTTTTTGAAGGCGTTCTCGAAGCCAAAGGACTCAAATTCGGCATCGTCTGTGCCCGCTTCAACGAATTTTTCGTCAGCAAACTGCTGTCGGGGGCGGTGGATTGCATCACCCGGCACGGCGGCAAGGCGGACGACATCGCGGTCGCTTACGTGCCCGGTTCCTACGAGATCCCCTTCGCCGTCAAAAAGATGCTTCAGCTCAAGAAATTCGACGCCGTCATCGCGCTCGGCGTCGTCATTCAGGGTGCGACGCCCCACGCAAGTTACATCAACAACGAAGTCGCCAAGGGGCTGGCACAGCTTTCGCTTGAATTCGGCACCCCCGTCACTTACGGCATGATCACTGCGGAAAATCTCGATCAGGCGATCGAGCGCAGCGGCACCAAACAGGGCAACAAGGGCGTCGACGCGGCGATGGCGGCGATCGAAATGGCGAATCTCTCGCGGGCGATCGGCAAATGAGCGGAGATCTTCAGGAGCACGACAACGAGATCCGGCCCCATTCCAAGCGGATGGGGCGGGAGATCGCGATGCAGTTTCTTTTTGCCTGCGAAATGAAAGAGGAGATCGCCGGAGCGGCGGCGTTCGACGATTTTTTTGAAACGGCGGGCAGTGTCTTTCAACTCAAGGATGACCGCCTGATGCGGCGCGCCAGGGAGTATGCGACGCATTTGTATCAGCAGGTGGAGCTTCACCGCGAAGAGATCGACAAAATCATTGGCGCGCACTGTAAAAACTGGGATTTCGACCGGCTTTCCGGCGTCGACCGCAACTTGTTGCGCGTTGCCGTCGCCGAGATGAAATACTTTGAGGAAGTCCCCGCCGTCGTCAGCATCGACGAAGCGGTCGGCATCGCCCGCGACTATTCCGGCGCGGATTCCGGCAACTTCATCAACGGGATGCTCAACGCGGTCAAAGACGCGGAAACGAAAGCGTAGACATGGGGCTTTTTGACTTATTCAAGCGCGGATTGCAAAAAAGCGCGACCAAGATCAGCCGCACTTTTGCCTCTCTGCTCGGCGGGATCAAAGTGAAATGCGCTTCCGATTTCGATGAATGGGAAGCGGCTCTCGTTTCCGCCGATTTCGGCGTCAAGGCGGCGCAGGCGCTCGTTTTCGATTTGCGCGACCGCTACGAACGCGGTTTGCTTCAGACCGACGTCGATCTCAAAGGCGCCTTGCGCGATGAAGTCTGCAAGCGTCTGCAAAAAAATATGCGTCCGATCCGCCACGCCGCCGAAGGGGAGCCTACCGTCATCCTTTTCGTCGGCGTCAACGGCAGCGGCAAGACGACTTCGATCGGCAAACTCGCCGCGAATCTCGTCGGCAAAGGTCACAAAGTCATCCTCGGCGCCTGCGACACCTTTCGCGCGGCGGCGGTCGAGCAACTCCAGCTCTGGGGCGAACGCTCCGGCGCCGAAGTCGTTGCCGCCCGTCACGGCGCCGATCCGGCAAGCGTCGCGTTTGATGCGACGCAGGCGGCGTTGAGCCGCAAAGCCGATTATCTGCTGATCGACACCGCCGGACGTCAGCAAAATCAGAAAGCGTTGATGGAGGAACTTGCCAAGATCCGCCGCTCCATCGCCAAACTTTATCCCGCGGCGCCGCAGGAAGTGCTGATGACGGTCGATTCGACGCTCGGCGCCAACGTTTTGAGTCAGGCGCGGGAATTTTCCAAAAGTTGCGGTGTGACCGGACTTGTCCTTACTAAAATCGACGGTACGGGGCGCGGCGGAATGGCGCTCGCGCTCAACGAGGAATTCGATTTGCCGACCTTTTTCGTCGGTCTCGGCGAAGCGCCGGAGGATCTGCAGGAATTTTCTCCGCAAGCCTACGCCGACGCGCTCTTTGCGGAGGAGGAAGACCAATGACCTTGCTTGAGCACGATACCCAAAGGATGCGCGAAGCGCTCGCTCTCGCCGAAATGGGATGGGGATTGACCACGCCCAATCCGATGGTCGGCGCGATTCTGGAAAAAGACGGCGAAATCATCGGCCGCGGTTATCATCACGCCGCCGGAGAGGCGCACGCCGAGATCAATGCGATCCGCGACGCGCTCAACAGCAAAATCGATCCGGCGGGAAGTACGCTGTACGTCACGCTGGAGCCCTGTTCGACCTACGGTCGCACGCCGCCTTGCACCGAAGCGATATTGCAAGTTAAGATCCGCCGCGTCGTCGTCGCGCTGACCGACCCCAATCCGAAACACGCGGGACGCGGCATCGAAATTCTGCGCAATTCGGGCGTCGAAGTGACGACGGGAGTGCTTTCCGCGGAATGCGGCAGATTGAACGCCGCTTTTTTCAAGCACATCACGACGGGGTTGCCTTTTGTGATGTTGAAACTGGCAACGACGCTCGACGGCAAGATCGCGACGGCGTCGGGGGACTCCAAATACGTAACGGGAGTGGAAGCGCGGCGACGCGTTCAGAAACTGCGCCGGCTCGCCGATGCCGTTTTAGTCGGCGCGACGACGGCAAGATGCGATCATCCGCAACTGACTGTGCGTGAACCGGAAAACTGGAAACATCAGCCGTTGCGCCTGATCGCCAGCAATTCGATGGATGAAGCGGAATTGAATGACCTTTTCCCGGAGGGCAACGCCGAAATCGTCGACGTCGATTCCGGGGAAAAATGGCAGACCTTACTGGAAACGCTCGCCCGTCGCAACGTGATGACGCTTCTGATCGAGGGCGGCGGGGAAATCGCCGCTTCGGCGATCCAATCCGGCATCGTCGATTACGTCGAATTTCACATCGCCCCGAAACTTCTCGGCGGCCGCGACAGCCGCGCCGCGCTCGGCGGAGATTCCCCCGCTTTGATGGCGGAGGCTCTGCCACTGAAAAACGTCCGGCACTTTACGCTCGGCGACGATTTCATCGTCACCGGATATTTGAAGGAGCAATAAAGATGTTCACGGGACTGGTGGAATCTTGCGCGACTCTCGTCGAACGCCGCAACTCGGCGCTCGTCGTCGAAAGCGCCGTCGCCATTGCCGCTCCCGAAACCGGAGAAAGCATCGCCGTCAACGGCTGTTGTCTGACGCTGGAAAAAGCCGACGGCAGACGGCTGAGTTTTCACACGCTCGCCGAAACGCTCAAGCGCACCAATTTATCGCAACTTGAAATCGGCGAAACGCTCCATCTCGAGCGCGCGTTGCGCGTCGGCGACCGTCTGGGCGGTCATCTCGTGCAAGGGCACGTCGATACGACGGCAAAAGTGCGTAAAATAGTCGAAATGCCAGACGGCGACTGGGAAATGGAAATCGAACTTCCTGCAATGTTGGCGCCGGAAATCATTTTAAAAGGCAGTATCGCCGTCGACGGCGTGTCGCTGACGGTCTGCCGTCTGGACAAAAGTTGTTTCGCCGTCCGCCTGATCCCGGAAACGCGCAAACGCACCGCGCTTGTTTCGCGCGTCGGCAAATGCGTCAATCTTGAAAGCGACGTCATCGGGAAATACGTCCATCACTTGCTTCGTCCGGAGGAAGGAAACGCTTCTTCGCGTCCGATCACGATGGAGCGGCTTGCCGAAGCGGGATTGCTATGAAAAAAGTTTTTCGTTTCAGCTTTGCCCGTCCGGAGCAGTTTCACGCCCTCGGCCGCAGGAAACTTGCCGCTTTTTCCGGCTGTGAATTGCCGGGGGAACTGCTGACGGACGATCTGCGTCTTGCCGCCGCGCCGGATTTTTATTGCGGGGTGCGCGATCTTGCCGCGCCGCAACTGGCGCGGCTCATCCCTTATGAAAATCTCATTATGCGCAGTGAATTTTCCCGCTTTTTCGCCAAACGCTGCCGCACCGCCGCCAAACTCGGCGCGACCTATGTCACGGCGGATTTCGATCTCGCGCACGCGCTCGGAAATGCCGGAATGCGCCAAAAATTACAGCTTTTCCTCAAAGGGCTTTTCGGTATTTTGGCGGAAAATCACCTGATGTTGCTCGTCCCGGTGCGGCTTCCCGCCGTCGCGGACGGAGTTTCCGCCCGGGAGATCCGGGATTTCTGCCGCACCTTGCTCTATCCCGGGATCGGGATATTTCTGGATTTTCACCCGCACGAGCCCGGGGCATTCGACTTCGCAAGGACGCTCCGTGAACTGCGTTTCGACGCGCAGTACTGGCGGATCTTTTTCGAGCCCGAAAGAAGCAATCAACTGACCGTCCCGCTGTTGGAAAAACTCTTTGCGGCGCTTGAGGAAACGGAAACGCGGCAAGTTGAAATTTCCATTGCGCCGGGGAACACCATCCCCGACAGCGTCGCCCTTGCTTCGCTGTCGGAAACGATCGCTCATTTTACGGGAGAAGCGTAAATGGAACGCCGTTCGCTTTTGCGTCACAGTTTCAACATCTCACTGATCACGTTGCTCAGCCGGTTGCTCGGACTTGTCCGGGTGCGGCTCGAAGCCGTCGTCATCGGCGGCGGCGCGGTCGCTTCCGGATGGTTTTTCGCTTTCAGTCTGCCCAATTTATTCCGCCGTCTGCTCGGCGAAGGCGCGCTCGGTCAGGCGCTGATCCCGCTCGTCGCGGAAGCGGAAGCAAAGGGGGGGATCCGTCAAGTCAAACGCGAACTTGCCGTCATTTTCGCCTGGTTGGGCGCCATTCTCGGCGCCATCGTCGTTGTCCTTTCCGTGGCGGCATATCTGGTGCGCGCGCTGACACAGGATGCGACGACGGGTTACTTTGCTCAATCCCACGTGCAGATCTTTCTTTATTTCGTCCCGCTTCTGATGCCCTACGCCTTTTTTATGTGCTTTACGGGGGCGATCACTTCGGTGCTCAACTACGCCAAAGTTTTCGTACTGCCCGCGCTCGGGTCGCTGCTGCTCAATTTCTTTATGATCGGCGGACTTTACGCGATCCTGCGCGGGAAATTTCAATCAGACGATCTTATCGTGAATTTGCGATTGCTCAGTCACCTTGTCCTCCTTTCCGGTGCGGTGCAACTGACGATGATGGCGGTGATTTTGATCCGTTACCGCCGTTTCCCCGCCTGGAAAGAGCGGCATCTGGTCAACGGCAAAGAAGTGCTCCGCAAACTTTTCAAAATTCTCCTGCCGGGACTGGGAAGCGGCGCGCTCATCCAGTTGAGTTTTCTCGTCGACCGCGCCATCGCCACCGCCGTCGGACCGCAGGCGGTTCCCGCGCTGACTTACGTCGACCGGCTGATCGATGTGCCGATCGGCATTTTCGCCGTGTCGCTGAGTTCCGTGCTGATGGCGTCGATGTCGCGCGCCGCCGCCCGGGGCGACCACGGGGAGATCGTTTCGGAATTGATCTACTCGTTGCGGCAGGTTTTTTTCATCAGCATTCCGATGGCGGTCGTCGTCATTTTCTTTCACGACACGATGCTGCGGTTGCTCTGTTTCGGCGGACGCTATCGCGCGGCAGATCTTGCGGCGGCGCAAACGGTCGCCTATTTCTACGGAGCGGCGATCCCCCTTTTCTGCGCGATGAAAGTGATCGTCCCGGTCTTTCTTGCGCGCAAAAAGATGCTGACGACGTTTTACGTGTCGCTGATCGCCATTACGCTGAACATCATTCTCAATCTCATTTTGATGCACCCCCTGAAGCAGGGCGGGATCGCGTTGGCGACGCTCGGTTCGACGATGATTTCCCTTGTGATCCTCGTGATTTTGCTTGTGCGCGAAGGCTTTGAGATCCCCTTCGGGCAAATCGCGTTAAGTTTCTGCCGCACCACGCTGATCGCGGTCGCGGTGGCGTTTATCGTTCTTTCGACCGGATGGATGCGCTGTCATCTGGAATGGTCCTGGAGCCGCCAATTCGGCTTGTTTCTGGCATCCGGCGTCCTTTTCGGCATCCTCTACCTTGTTTTCGCCGTGATCGCGCGCTCACCGGAAATACGGGAACTCGGCTCTGTCCTCAAGCGCAAAAACGCCGCGAAATAATCCCCCAGCGGAGGGATTTTGCGCTTTTTTCCTCCAGCCATTTTTGCCACTCCGCAAGACCGGACAAAGCGGAAATTTCTTTCATCTCCTTTTGTGTCGAGCGGAAAAGTACGGCAAGCGGTTGTCTGACGCCGAATTTTGACAATTTCCGCATGGCGCGTGAAATCAATCGGCGGCGCAACCGGGAGCGGATGGCAAAAAATCCCATTACGGCGCCGAGTAAAAGATAAAAGCACCACAATGGCAGGTGCGGAAACCACATCAATTTGGCAAAAGACGCCGCCGGCAAAAGCAATGTCGGGATCAGAAAAAAAATGGCGTCATACGGCGAGGAAAAGAAATCGCCGATCGCGCGGCGCAAGCAACTGAAACTGGTCTGATACGCGAAAAATTCCTCCATCGCCGGATCATCGACCGTTGCGCGCGCGACGTGGCAAAGTTCGTGCGCGAGCAATTCGTCGCGGCGGTAACAAAACCACTTTTTCCGGCGGGCAAATGGCGCGCGAAGGAGAAAAAAACACCGTTTGCTTTCTAAATCACATACGGTACAGCCGCCGCCGAGAAGCCCGACGCCGCGGGTGAAAAAAAATCCCCGGTCGCCCGTGCGGCAAAAAGCGTAGAGTTTTTCCGTCAAATTTCCGCCTTCCCGGATCACTTCGGGAGGGATCGGCTTGGCATCATGAAATTCTGCGGGCACAAAGTCCGGAGGAAAGGTTTCTTTCGCCCGGAGCAGAAAAGCGTCAACATTTTCCGTTTCGTACGGAAAGATCCCCCGCTTGTCCAGCGCGATCAGCGACGTGAAATCAATGCCGTTCATTCCTTTTCCGGAGTATGATGCTCTTGATTGCGTTGCAAATGATCGTGCTTGGCGCCGTCGCTGTTTTTGCGTTCGCCTTTCCGGTTCTGATCGCGGTTGCGGTCGCGTTTGGGCGCACCGCCGTCATTGCCGTTTTTCGGGCGGTTCTCGTTTCCGGCGCGGCGGGGCAGGATCCTGATGTCGTCCCGCGTAAAAGTGACGAGATTTCCGCTTTCCGTCGCCACGGTCACACGGCGCGTCAGCAAATTGCGGTCGACGACCTTGCCGTTGCCGGAGGGGGTTTCACAAAAATCGCCCTTGCGCGGCATATCGCGCTCCATTTCGCGGTAGCCTTCGTACTCGTATTTCAGACAGCACTTCAAGCGGCCGCAAACGCCGGAAATCGAACTCGGCGTCAACGCGAGATCCTGCTCCTTTGCCATTTTGACATTGATACTGGAAAATTCATGCAGGAAACGGCAACAGCAAAGCGGTTGTCCGCAGACGGCGATCCCGCCGTACATCGCGGTCTCGTCGCGCACGCCGATCTGACGCAATTCGATGCGGGTCGAGAGCGCACGCGAAAGTTCCTTGACCAATTCGCGGAAATCGACCCGTCCGTCCGCGCAGAACTGTACTGTGACCAACTTCCCGTCCAGCGAATAATGGGCATTGACCAGTTTCATCGGCAACGCGAGTTTGTCGACCCACTCCTGCGCCTGTTTGAGCGCGGAGCGGTTGCGCGACGAGGAACGGGTCGCTTCGGCGAGGTCTTCATAAGTCGCGCGCCGCTGGACTTCCGGCAGTTCGCGCGCATTGGCGGTCATCGTCGGCGCGTCGAGCAAACGGACGACTTCTCCGAGATCGTGATAGAAATCACGGACGAAAAAACAAGTATCGCCGACGGCAAACGTTTCCGTGCATTCCGCACGCGCTTCCAGCGTGATCCCGTTTTCGATTTTAAGCAAGAGTATCTGCTCCATTGCAAGGAATCCTTTATCCTGTTTTTCCCGCCTTTTTCAAGGGGGAAATGATGTTACCAATACTTGAGTTTCCAACGCCGCAGTTTCTGCTTCCAGTTGCCGCCGGGCAGACAGGAAAGCAACGGCAGATCCCGCAACACCCGTTGCGGATTTACTTCCATCCACAATTTGACGACTCCTTCATCGAATGCCGTCAACAAGGCTTCCCGGCATCCGGCAAAGCGGAAACCGGAGGCGCGATGCGCGTCATCCGCGATAAGACAACGCGGGAATTCTTCCAATATCCGCCACGCCGCGCGGCGGACATTTCTGCCGTAGCATCCCAAAAGACTTCCCGAATTGATCTGCAATGAGATCGAAGCCTGCGGCAATGCGGCAAGACAATCGCGGTAATTCAACCGCCACAATCTTTCCGGATGCGCGATGAGAATGCTTTTCCCCTTGAGCCCGAGATCGAAAAGCAATGCGCTCACCCCGCTTGTGACGTAGGATTCTTTCAGATCCAGCAACAGCGTCTGACTGCCGCCGACCCCCCGCAGTTTTTCCGGCGGGATCTCGGTCAGACGGTCGTAATCGTACTCCATTCCCGGCACCAGCGTGATGTTTTCCCGCTTCGCCAATTCCTGGATTTGCGCAAAGACGCGATCGTAATTTTCCTCGGCAAAACGGGAATAATGGCTTGTCGCCGCCAACACGTCCACGCCGGAAGCGGCAGCCGATCGCAACATCGCAGAGGCGGAATTTTCATTTTCCGCCCCGTCATCCAACGCGGGCAGAATATGACAGTGGAGATCGATCACTTCTTCTTTCTCCGTCCCCGGAAAAACGCAAGCAATGCGGAAAGATACGGTATTTTAGCGGATTTCGGCTTCTCTTTGCCGTATCCGTACCCGTAACCATATCCGTAGCCGTAGCCATATCCGTACCCGTAGCCGTAACCATATCCATATCCGTAGCCGTAACCCGCGCGGTGGATCTCAAATTTGTTGAGCACGATCCCGCAAACGGTGAGATTCAACTGCTGGAATTGCTCCAGCACCTGCCGAACGACTTCGGCGCGCGCCAATCCCGCCTGTACGACCAGAAGAATGCCGTTCGCCATCCCGCCGATCACGGCGGCATCGGAGATCCCGAGGCTCGGCGGAGCGTCGATCAGGATATAATCGTACATCGTCTGCAATTTCCGGAGCAAATCGCTGAATTCCGGACTCTGGAGCAAGCGCGACGGCGTCGGCGGCACCGGACCGCAAAGCAAGGCGTCCAGCGGCAGATCCATCACGTTGCGGCAGACGACATCCTCGAAACTCTTTTCTCCGACGAGCACGTTGACCAGACCCTCCCGCGAAGAAATGCCCAACGTCCAGCTCAATGCGGGTTTGCGCAAATCGCAGTTGATGATCAATGTTTTTTTGCCCGCTTCGGCAAGACTCGCCGCGACGTTGGCGGATACGAACGTCTTGCCTTCATTGGGGAAAACGCTCGTCAAAACAAAGGTGCGGCACCCCGTTTTGCCCGGGGCGATCCCCGCGTAGAGGATATTCGTCCGCAATGTCCGGAATGCCTCGGAAGTATCAAAACGCGAGTCGCTTCCCTCCAGACTGACGATCCGGTTGCCGGAGTTTCCGGAATCGCCGTCGAGCAATGCCGAGATCACGCGGTCGTACGGGATGTTGCCCATCACCGGCATCTCCAATTCGGTCACGACGTTTTCCGGCGAACGGAGCCGCGTATCCAGAAGTTTGTACGCCACGAGCAAACCGTAGACGATCGCGAACAAAATCAACGCTCCGAAAATGGCGGAACGCCGCAGATTGGGGCGGATCGGGAACTTCGGCACGGTCGCTTCATCGACGACCTGACCGTTTTCCAATTTCAGCAGCGTGCGGACTTCTTCGATGAAAACCTGCGAAAGCGTCCGCGCGATGACTGCGGCGTATTCGGGGTCGCGGCACTCCACCTTGATGGAGAGGAAACGGGTCTCGTGGATCACCGAAACATTGACGTGAAACCATTCGTTGAAATCGGGATTTTCCTTTTTAACTTCCCGGTAGGTCTTTTCCAGCACGCGGCGGCTGTTGATCAATGTCTGATAGTCGTTCGCCAGCTCCATACCGAGCCGCAGGTCGCGGCTGGCGTTGCGGTATTCGTCGGTCGTATCGGAGGAATCCATACTGCGGCCGATGTACAAAGTGCCTTCGGACTGATAAACCGGCGTCACCAGAGCGCGGCAAAGCAGATAATTTGCCACGCCGCCGCAGAGGAGCGCAAAAAGCAAAAGCAGCCAGTTATGCCGGGCGACGTTGACGAAGAACCATAAATTGACTTCCCGAACCATAAAATCCTCCGTTGAGGGTTAATATTTTCGCCGAAAACTTTTTATCGCGATTTCCGCGACTAATCTAATATACATCGATTTTCCGGCATTGCAATATATTTTAATATATTGTTTGCCATTTTACCGGGCGGGGAGCAGATCTTCCGCCAGCAATGCCCGGTAAAATTCGTCGCCGGAAAGGTACGGGAGAAACTTCCGCACCGCTTCCGGCGCGGAAGCGGTGACCGCCCAGACGTACCGCCGGCGCAAAGGATATTTGCCGTTTTCGATATTCTGCCGGGAAGGCGGAATCCCTTCGACGGACAGCATCCGCACCGATTCGCCGGGAAACTCCTCCTGATAGCGCGCAAGCGCAAGCGCCGCCGGATCGCGGCTGACGTAGAGAATGGCCTCTGCGGTGTCATTGAGCCCGACGATCCCTCTGCCCGGAGTGCGTATTTTTAGAAAAGACTCTATCATTTCACTCCCGTTTTTACCGGAAGATATCCCGTACCGGTGGATGTCGCTGGCATTGCCGCCCAGCGCGCTCCATCCGGGGCGCACGCCGCGCCAGACTTCGGAGATCCCGGCTTGCCGGACATCGGTGACGGCATTGGAAAGATGAACATAACCGACCAGCACTTCATAAAACGCGGGAATGATCTTGCCGCCGAAGTCAGCGCCGATCACCGCTTCATCGACCAGCGCGATATGAAATTTGCCCGCTTCCAGACCGCGGAGGGCATTGGCGCCGTCGCAACGGGTCAGCGAAACGCTTCCGCCGTCACCGCCGTAACGCAATGCGGCGAAATTCAGAGAGACACAGCCGAAATTCGTCGCATCGACGATCTGCAGATCCGTATCCGGCATATCCATCGTTTCCGCAGAAACCAGGATCGCCAGAAAAAAAAGGATCACTCCGGAAAAACGCTTCATCCGCCGTAGATCTCGTGTAAAAAGTCAAGCAGTTTCCGGTTTTCCCCGGCGGTGCCGACGGTGATGCGCACATATTCCCCCGTCGCTTCACCGGGGAAATAACGCACGATGACGGCGCGGCGGCGAAGTTCTTCAAAACAGCGTTTGCCGTCTCCGTCCGGCGGCGCGGCAAAAAGGAAATTCGCGGCGGAATCGGCGACAAAAAACCCCATTTTTTTCAACCCGCCGGACAAAAAGGCGCGCCCTTCGCAGACATCGCGGCAATGCCGTTCAAGCGTTTCGACGTCGGCAAACGCCGCTTCGCCAACCAGTTGCGCCAGACGGTCGACGTTGTAGGAATCCTTGAGTTTCATCAACCCCGCGATCAATGTTTCATCGGCGACGGCATAACCGAGACGCACTCCCGCGAGCGAGAAACTTTTGGAAAACGTCCGCATCACGATCACGTTGGCATATTTCAACGCCAAATCCATACAATTGTCCGGCGCGAAATCGGCGTAGGCTTCGTCGATGACAACGATGCCGTCGAAACTTGCACAGATTTTCTCGACTGCGGCGCGCGGGAAAAGCGTCCCCGTCGGCGCATTGGGGCGCGTCAGCATCAGAAGATTGCAGTTTTTTACGCGTTCCAAAAGATCGCAGGGCAAGGAAAAAGTCCTTTTTTCAAGCGGCAACTGCACGACTCGGGCACCCTGCATCGCCGCCAGTTCCGCGTAGAGCGAATAACTCGGATAAAGCATCGCCATCGGCAACTTCGGGGATGTGAATGCGCGGAAAATCATCGTCAGAAGATCGTCCGAGCCGTTGCCGATGATGACGTTGTCGCGGTGTGCGCCGAAACGAGCCGCCACGGCGTCGCGCAGACGGTTCGCCATCGGGTCGGGGTAGCGGCGGAGCGTTTCCGCAGAAAAGCCGCGCAACGCCTGCGCCACTTTCTCCGACGGCGGATAAGGATTTTCATTGGTGTTGAGTTTGATCAGATTTTCCATCACCGGCTGTTCGCCGGGGACATATCCCGCCATCGCGTCGATCTCGGGACGAAAGTAGGATTTTTTCATCGTCGTCATTCCTGATTTTCCAGGTGGAAGTCTCCGGCGGAGCGAAAAATTTCCACGATTTTTCCTTCTTTGACCGCCTGCAGATTGCAACGGATGAAAACCTGAACTTTCAAGACTTGGTCTTCCTCGTTGTGCTGATAGTCCAGCACCCGCACTCCGAGACGGTGCAATTCCGTCAGGATCCCGGCAAGTTCATCCCGGTTTTTCAAACTGCAGGAAATTTTCAGATTCTCGACGGTGATCCAACTCCGGGCGCACCGGCGGAGCAACTCCAGTCCGAAAAGCGTCAGCAGTGTCGCCGCGATGCTGACGGCGTACATCCCGCCGCCGACCGCCATCCCGATCCCCGCCGCCGTCCACAATCCGGCGGCGGTCGTCAACCCGGAAACGAATTTTTTCTGAAAAATGATCATTCCGGCGCCGAGGAAACCGATCCCGCTGACGATCTGCGCCGCGATCCGGCTCGGATCCAGTTTCACCATCGAATCCGCCCCCGCAAAAACGAAATCGCCGAAGCCGTGCTGGGAAACGATCATAATGAGCGCACTGCCCAGCGCGACGAGAAAGTGCGTCCGCAATCCCGCCTCTTTGGCGCGGTAGGAGCGGTCAAAACCGATCACGCCGCCGAGAATGCCCGCCAGAGCGAGCCGTCCGATCAATTCCAGTAATTTCCAGTCCATCATAAAAATCTCCGAAAAGTCCATCTTTTGCATAATATACCGCAATGGCGGAAATTTTACAAATCGCGCGCGCACCACTTGCGCGATGCCGTCGGCGAAAGTATATTATAGAAGAGGACTTCAATTTTACGGGAAAATCGTTTTATGAGACCGGAAATCTGCGGCGAAACACCGCTTGCTTCAGCAAAATTTCTCAAATTGCGGGAGATCTCCTTTTGCGACGACAAGGGAAAAATGCGCAAATGGGAGAGCGCCGACCGCGTTGCCGATGCAAAAGCGGTGATGATCGTCCCCCATATTTCGCCCGACGATGAATACCTTTTCATCCGCCAGTTCCGCCCGCCGACGGGGAAAATGATGATCGAATTCCCCGCCGGACTGGTCGAACCCGGAGAAACGCCGGAAGCAAGTGCGATGCGCGAACTCTACGAGGAAACCGGATACTCCGGGAAATTGACGGAATTGACGAATTTCGGTTTTTCCTCCCCCGGTATGAGCGGCGAACCGATCGCCGTCGCTTTTGTCGAGATCGACGGAAACGCTTATCGCGACAGCGTTGTTTCCGCCCATATGGAAGAGTGTGAATCCATTGAAACGTTTCGCGTCAAACGCCGCGACATCAAAGGATTCATCCGCCGTTGCGAAGCGCAAGGCGACGGGATCGACACAAAAATCTATTTATTTGCCGCGGCATTGCAAAAGTAGATGTTTTTTCATTTGAAAAAAAGCACTTCCCGCGTTATATTTTCCTGTGATTTCAAAAAACCTTTCAAATACGAATTGAGGATCCGTCCGATGAAACATTTTTTATGCGCATTGCTTGGCGTTTCCCTGCTCTCTCTGATTGCGGGTTGCGGCAATAACAGTCCATTTAAGGCGGCGGAAAAAGCCGCCGATGCCGGCAACTGGAAAATGGCGATGGCGAGTGCCGAGCAGGCGGTCAAAAATCATCCGCAGGACGTCAAGGGGCTGTTGCTCCTCGCCGTCGCCGCCGACAAGTGCAATCAGCGCGAGATCGCGCTCCATGCCGCCTTGCGTGCCGTGAAACTCAATGAAAAGGATTTCACCGCGCAATATACGCTCGGCAGACTGTGCGTCGCCAACGAAGCCGACCGCGCCGAAGGATTGAAGCATCTCATCGCCGCGCACGAATTGAATCCCAACGCCGTGGAACCGCTGATCTTGATCTGCAATACGATGCAGAAAATGAATCATCAGCAAGCGGCAAGTTTTCTGTTGAAACTTCAGAATTTCGAGGGCTACAACGCCAATGCGGATCTCTGCAACAACCTCGCGATCGCCTATATGAAAAAAGGACAGACCGCCGGAGCGAAATTCATCTTTATGAAAGCGTACAACCTCGACCCCAACAATCCCGACATCCTGCTCAATATGGCGCGCTTTTTTGAAACGACCAAATGGTGGCGGCTTTCCGGCAATTACTACCGTTTTTTCCTGCAAAAAGCGGCGAACCGTCCGGAATACCGCGACGAAGTTTCGGCAGTCCAACAGCGCCTCAACCGGAAATGAGCCTCTGGCTATGCCCGGAATCCCCGATGAGGTTATCGAAGAGATCCGTTCGCGGAGCAATATCGCCGATGTGATCGGCGGTTTTGTCCAACTGCGCAAGGCGGGCAACAACGCGTTCAAGGGGCTCTGTCCATTTCATCAGGAAAAGACCCCCTCCTTTTTTGTCGACGGCGCGCGGCAAAGTTACCATTGTTTCGGGTGCGGCAAGGGGGGCGACGTTTTCCGCTTCTTTATGGACAAGGACAATCTCACTTTTGTCGATGCCGTCAAAATGCTCGCCAACCGAGCCGGCGTCGTCATCCCGGAAAACGTTTCCGGCGATCCCGCCAAAAGCCGGAAAAAAGCCGACGAGCGCGAAAGAGTCTACCAGATCCACGCGGAACTTGCATCGCTCTTTCAGAAAATTTTGCGCGACAATCCGCAGGGCCCCGTCGCCCGCTATCTCAAGGGACGCGGACTGCCGCCTGAAATCATCGAAAAATTCAAGATCGGCGCCGCTCCGGCGGGATGGACGACGGGAGTCGATTATCTGCGCGGTCTGGGGTTCCGCGACGATGAAATGGTGACGGCGGGCGTCGCTTTGCGCGGTCAGCGCGACGCGTCGCGCATTTTCGACCTTTTTCACGACCGGCTCGCCTTTACGATCGAAAACGAGATCGCCCGTCCCGTGGGTTTCAGCGCACGTTCGCTCGAAGCAAAACCTGCCGACGGCCGCAAATATGTCAATTCTCCGGAAACGCCGATTTTTAAGAAAAGCCGGTTGCTCTACGCATTGTCGCAGGCGCGTCAGTCGATCGGCAAAATGAATATGGCGATCCTCTGTGAAGGACAGATGGATGCGATCGCCTTTCACCGCGCCGGATTTTCCTGCGCCGTCGCGCCGCTCGGATCGGCTTTCACGCCGGAGCAAGCGCAGATCCTCAAACGCTATACCAATCACATCATCCTCGCCTTTGACGCCGATCAGGCGGGACAAAAGGCGTTTCTCCACGCCGCCGAAATTCTGCTGCCGCTCTCGATGGAACTTAAAGTAATGCGTATCCCGGGCGGCAAGGACCCCGATGAACTTTATCAAAATGGCGGCGCCGAAGCGGTCGCCAGTGCGGTCAAATCTTCGCGTTCATGGCTGGAGATCCTCGTTGACGTGCTTAAAAGCCGTTATGATTTCACGACCCCCGTCGGGCGCGGCGAAGCCGCCGGTGTCGTCGCCGGATACCTCGAAAAAGTCCCCGATCAGGTCGAGTTGGAAGTCTACGTCGCCGACAGCGCAAAACTCCTTCAGGTCAGCGAAAGTGCGATCTACTCCAAACTCTCGGCGCGGCACGCTCAAAACCGCCGCCGCGAAGAATTCCGCAATCCCGCTCCGAAACCGGAAACGGCGCCGGCGCGACGCCGTTACAACGCGGCGATGCTGACGTTACTGGAAGTCGCCATTTCTTCCGCCGCCGCCGCCCGCAAAATCGCGGAACTCCTTCCCGGCGATGAACTTCCGGATAACGACCCCGTTGCCGAAGCGATCAATTTCGCCATCGGCGCCGCCCTCAACGGCGAGGAGGATGGCGGCATTGCCCGGATCCGCGAACTTCTGATCGAAAATCCGGTACCGGAAATCAGCCGCATCCTCGTCGAACACACGGTTTATCAAAATGCCGTCAAAGCGGCGCAGGACGCCGTCAACGATTACCGCCGTACCCGCCGCGAAGAAAAACGCAAAGATTTGACGGCAAAACTCGCGGTGACGCGGGACCCCGCCGAAGTGACCGCGTTATTGCAGGAAATCCAAAACCTTTCCCGGAGGTCATTATGAAATATCTTTTTTTGGCATTCTGCGCTTTTTTGCTTGCCGGATGCGTCAGTGAAAGCGTCCAGGCAAAACAGCGCGCGGGCTTGACCATGCTTCAAAAGGCGGCGAAAATCAAACGTCACGATCTCAAACTGTCGTTAGTCGGCAAGCGCGAGAAACTTTGCGGCAAAGAGGAAAAGTTGACATTCAAACTGCAAAACAACGGCACCGATTCAATCACGCTCATCGACTGGCGACTTGATGCCGCAAGCAATCTGCGCGTCGAGTGTCAGGTGTGGTTTCCCGGTACCGATCAGCCCGATGAAAATGCGTGGCTCACCATCAATGAACCGCCGGAAGGCAGTGCCCGCCGTTATCCTCTGACGCTTGATCCGCAGAATCTCATCACGATCGACGTGCCGCTGGAATTCGTTCAGCGGCTTCGGATCTCACAAGGCGCGGAACGGCGTTATTTCGTGCGGGCGACGGTGGAACTGGACTCCGTTTCCGTGCGTTCCGATGTCGCGGCGTTTACCGTACGCAATCCGTAGAGGGGACGATGGCAGAACGCATTTCGGATTTTCCGCAAATCAGTTTCCCGGTACCGGAAAAGGAAATTTTTTTCCGGCTCGGCGGACACGCCGGCAAAAAAGGGATGTCGGAATCTTTTTCCGAAGAATATAAATCATTGATACACAAGGCTTTTACGCTTTGCACTCCCTGCGGCCGCACCCGTGTGCTCGACATCGTGGAGATTCTGCCGCAGGGCGTCCTGTTAAGCGGCGGGGAATTATTGATCGGCAGTCAGTTTGCCGCCACGCTCGCCGGGTGCCGCAAACTCTGGTGCGCGGCGGCGACCGTCGGCAAAAAACTGGTCGAGGCGCGCGACGCGCAGACTTCCGTCAGCGCCAAAAGCATTTACGACGCCGTCGGCAGCGAATGCGCGGAAAAAACAATCCGCTTTCTTCACGAAAAAGCCGTCCGCGACCATTTCCGGCGCGGCGAACTCGTTTCGCTGAAACGCTATTCCCCCGGATATGGCGATATGCCTATCGAAACACAGAAAATGTTTTTTAACTTTTTGAAATTGAATGATTTAGGATTATCGTTAACGGAAGAAAATTTCATCGTTCCGGAAAAAACCGTAACGGCGTGGGCGGGGATCACCGTTTTAGGAGAAAATCTGCAATGACGAGAAACGACTTTAGAAATTTCGCCTTTTCCGGCGTCCTGCTTGACGGCGCTTTCGGCACGGAACTGGCAAAACGCGGGATGCCGGAAGGGGTTTCCCCCGAACTTTGGGCATTGGAAAATTTCGACGCGACGGCGGAAATCCTGCGCGCCTACCGCGCGGCGGGAAGCCAACTGCTTTACGCCCCGACCTTTGGCGGCAACCGGATCAAACTCGCCAATTTCCATTTGGAGGATCGCGTCGCGGAAATCAATCGCGAACTGGTACGGTGCGCCAAGGAAACGATCCCCGACGCGCTGATTTTCGGCGACGTTTCCTCGACCGGAAACTTCATCGACCCTTACGGCAAACTGGATTTCAATGAAGCCGTCGCCATTTTCCGCGAGGAGATCGCCGCACTCGTTTCAGGCGGCGCCGACGGCATCGTCATCGAAACGATGATGGATCTGCAGGAGGCGCGCGCCGCATTGATCGCGCTCCGCGAGGAAGCGCCCGATCTTCCCGGGATCGTCACGATGACCTTTGAAAGTTCGATGAAAAGCCTCACCGGAGTCGATCCCGTCTGCGCACTCGTCACCTTGCAATCGCTGGGCGCGGACGCTTTCGGCTGCAACTGCTCGACGGGACCGCAGGATATGGTGAAAGTGCTGACGAAATTGAAACCGTATGCGCAGATCCCGCTTGTCGCCAAACCCAACGCGGGCGTCCCGACGTTGCGCGACGATCAAACCTTTTTCCCGATGGACGCCGCAGAATTTGCTTCGTATGCGACCGCGCTTGTCGAAGCGGGCGCCGCCTTGCTCGGCGGCTGTTGCGGCACGACGCCGGAGCATATTCGGTCACTCGGCAACGAAATGAAAAAAACGACCGTTTTTTTCCGTAATTTGCATCCGCTTCGCGGCGTCGTCGCCTCGCCGTCGCAATTCTGCCGTCTTGCCCCGGATGAACCTTTTGCCGTCATCGGCGAACGCATCAATCCGACCGGAAAAAAGGCGTTGCAGGCGCAGTTGCGCGAGGGAAAAACCGAAATGGTTTTCGATTTCGCGCTCCAGCAGACGCAGGCGGGCGCGGCGATCCTCGACGTCAATATGGGACTTGCCGGGATCGACGAAAAAACGATGATGACACAATCGCTCCGGCAAGTCGTCAAAGCGTCGCCGCTGCCCGTTTCCATCGACTCGACCGACCCCGAAACCGTCGAAGCCGCCCTCCGGCTCTACCCCGGCAGAGCGTTGCTCAATTCCATCTCGGCGGAAAAAAGCCGCCTGGAAAAAATCCTGCCCGTCGCGGCGAAATACGGCGCGATGCTGATTTTACTGCCGCTCACCGACGAGGGGATCCCGGCTGCGCTTGACGAACGCATTTCGGTCGTCGAAAAACTGCTCGGCGAAGTCCGAAAATACGGTTATACGCCGCAGGATATCGTACTGGACGCCCTCATTATGACGATCTCCGCCAATCCGGAAGCGGCGGCACTTTCGCTCGGTTTGATCGCGTGGGCAAAAGAGCACAAAATCAATACCGTATGCGGTTTGTCCAACGTGAGTTTCGGTTTGCCGGAGCGGCAACTGGTCAACCGCACCTTTCTCGCGATGGCGATCGGGTGCGGACTCAATGCCGCGATCGCCAACGTGCTTTTTTCCGAAACGGTCGATCTTATCTATGCCGCCAATGCGTTGACAGGTCGCGACTTACACCAAAAGCAATTCCTTGCGCGCTTCGCCGGACGCGACAATGTCGCCGCCATTTCCCAAGCCGGAAATCTTTCCGCAAAGGAAAAAGTCCGCCGCGCCATTCTCGACGGCAACACCGACGGCATTCTCCCCGCGCTCGAAACCGCCCTCGCGGAAAATACGCCTGCGGCGGAATTGCTCAACGGGATCCTCATCCCCGCGATCAACGAAGTCGGCGCAAAGTATGAAAAACAGGAATACTTTTTGCCGCAACTTATCGCAAGCGCCGAAGCCATGCAAAAAGGCGCGGCTTTCCTTGAACCGAAACTTGCCGTGCAATGCGAAAAAAATCCCAAAGCGCGCATCGTTTTCGCCACGGTCAAAGGCGACATCCACGACATCGGCAAAAACATCGTCATCGTAATGCTGAAAAATTACGGTTTCGACGTGATCGACCTCGGCAAGGACGTGCCGCCCGAAGTCATTCTCGATACGGCAGTCCGGGAAAACATCGAGATCATCGCGCTCTCGGCTCTGATGACGACGACGATGAAATCCATGCGTCAAACCATTGCTCTCGCCCGTCAGCGCGGCTTGGATCATCTCAAGTTTTTAGTGGGCGGCGCCGTCGTCGATCAACTTTTCGCCGACGAGATCGGCGCATATTACACGGCAGACCCGATGGCGACCGTCCGCGCCGCACAGAAATTACTGAAAGTAAATTAACGCAATGGGCGCACGAGGGGCGAAATCAGCCCCTCGCGCGCCCATTGCATAAAAAAAGGGACTGTCGCTTTACTGCAACAGTCCTTTTTGATGTGATCGGGAAACTTATGCGAGACGCGCTTTGAGAGCGTCGAGCTGTTTCTTGAGCGCATCCGGCAGATGCGAGCCGAATTTCGCGTAATGCTCGTCGATCATCGCGAGTTCCTTTTTCCAGCCTTCGACGTCGACCTTGAGCAATTCCTTGAGGTCGTCGGCGCTGACTTCATCTTCAATGCCGGTGAGGTCGATCGCCGCTTCGGTCGGCATATAGCCGATCGCGGTGTCGCGATATTCACCCTCGCCCGCGCAACGGGCGAAAACCCACGCGAGGACGCGGCTGTTGTCGCCGAAGCCGGGCCACATGAATTTGCCCTCGGCGCTCTTGCGGAACCAGTTCACGCAGAAAATCTTGGGCAGATTGCCTTTGGCGGCGCCGGTTTTGCCGATGTCGAGCCAGTGCTGGAAGTAATCGCCCATATGATAGCCGCAGAAAGGCAGCATCGCAAAGGGATCGCGGCGGACGGTGCCCGCTTTGACGTCGAGCGCGGCGGCGGTGACTTCACTGCCGACGGTCGAACCGATGAAAACACCGTGCTCCCAGTCTTTCGACTGATAGACGAGCGGCAGAGTGCTGGGACGGCGTCCGCCGAAAAGGAACGCGGAAACCGGCACGCCCTGCGGATCTTCCCACTCGGCGGCGATCGCCGGGCAGTTGCAGGCGCGGGCGGTGAAACGGGCGTTGGGGTGCGCCGCCTTGACGGGCTTGCCGTCGGCGTCGACCTGACCGGGTTTCCAGTCGTTGCCTTTCCAGTCGATCAGATGCGCGGGGGCATCGTAGCCGATGCCTTCCCACCAGACGTCGCCGTCATCGGTGAGCGCGACGTTGGTGAAAATCGTGTCCTTGGAGCAGGAAAGCATCGCGTTTTTGTTGGATTTCATGCTGGTGCCGGGCGCGACGCCGAAGAAACCGGCTTCGGGGTTGATGGCGCGCAAATGACCTTCGTTGTCGAACTTCATCCACGCGATGTCGTCGCCGACGGTCTCGACTTTCCAGCCGGGCAGAGTCGGAATGAGCATGGCGAGGTTGGTCTTGCCGCAGGCGGAGGGGAATGCGCCGGTGACGTATTTGACTTCGCCCTTGGGGTTGGTCAACTTCAAAATGAGCATATGCTCCGCCATCCAGCCCTCGTCGCGCGCCTGGACGGTCGCGATACGGAGCGCGAGGCACTTTTTGCCGAGGAGCGCGTTGCCGCCGTAACCGGAGCCGAACGACCAGATCTCACGGGTTTCGGGGAATTGCGCGATGTATTTCTTTTCGATCGGGGCGCAGGGCCAGACGCCGTTGTCGGAAGCGCCGTTTTCGAGCGGTTTGCCGACCGAGTGGACGCAGGGAACGAATTCGCCGTTGCCGAGCACTTCAAGCACTTTGGTGCCGACGCGGGTCATCACTTCCATATTGATGACGACGTAGGCACTGTCGGTGATCTCGACGCCGATCTTGGCGATCGGACTGCCGACGGGACCCATCGAGAAGGGGATCACGTACATCGTGCGGCCGTGCATACAGCCCTTGTAAAGACCGAGCATCGTCTTTTTGAGTTCCTTGGGGTCGATCCAGTTGTTGGTCGGACCCGCATCTTCCTGTTTCTCGCTGGCGATGAAAGTACGCGCTTCGACGCGCGCCACGTCGGAGGGATCGGAGCGGAAAAGCAGACTGTTGGGACGCTTTGCCGGATTGAGCCGGGTCGCCAGACCGCAGTCGACCAATTCGTTGCAGAGGCGGTCGTATTCCTCTTTGCTGCCGTTGCACCAGTAAACGGCATCGGGTTCGCAGATCGCGACCCACTCGTTGACCCACTTGACCAGCGCCGCGTTGTCAGTCGGCGCCGCATTGAGTTGTTTTGTCATCATCTTGCCCTTTTTGTTGATTGGGGAGAGCGTATTTTTCCGCCCGCCCGCGTGAATAACATTCTTGGCATATAATATATCACTTTTTTTCCGATTATAAAAGGGCGGCAATGTGGATTTTTCGACAAAAAAGATGAAAAAATCAAGAAAAAAGGATATTTTGAGTTTTAAGTTATAAGTTTAAAGTTTTAAGTGCTTGGTCGGGGGCTCTGCCCCCGCACCCCTGAATGCGCCGATACATCCCCCTTCGCCAAGGCTACGGCGGGACAAGTCGCATCGGCTTACAGAGCGATACAAAACGGCAGTACGCGATTTATTTGGTCAATGCGTACTGCCGTTTGCTTTTTTTAAGCCGGCACGATGTGCTGGCGCTGTCGGAGGGTCAGGGAGCCGAAAAGCTCCCTGCATAGCACTTAAAACTTTAAACTGCAAAAACTGTCGCCTCGCGGCGACAGCTTTTTGCTTTATTTTTCGCAGCGGAACTGACGGATGAGTTCTTCCGTCTTTTTCTGCAGCGACGCGACGGCGGGGCGGTAGAAGTAACCGGCGAGGCTCGGCGTCTTGGTTGCGCGGGCTTCTTCGATACCGGCGAGAAACGCCTTGTTGATGTCCGTGCAGATGTTGATTTTGGCAATGCCGAGTTTGATCGCCGCCTGAAGCAGATCGATCGGAGTGCCGCTGCCGCCGTGGAGGACGAGCGGTTCTTCAACGGTGGCGGCGATCTCGGCGAGACGGTCGAGTTTGAGTTCGGGTTTGCCCTTGTATTCACCGTGGACCGTGCCGATGGCGACCGCGAGGCAGTCGACGCCGGTGCGGCGGACGAATTCCGCGGCTTCGCCGGGGACGGTCAAAACGGATTCGGTGCCGACGCCGCCGTCACCGCCGCCGACGTGACCGAGTTCGGCTTCGCAACTGGCGTTGTGGGCGTGGGCGATTTCCGCCGCCATCTTGGAAAGACGCACGTTTTCCTCAAACGGATGGATCGAAGCATCGAGCATCACCGAGGAGTAACCGGCTTTGACGCATTCCTCGACTTCCTCGATCGACGCGCCGTGATCGAGATGGAGCGCGGCGTCGATGTCAAAGCGTTTGATGTAGTAGTTGACGATACAGGCGAGCGCATCGGCGCCGCCGATCGACCCGAATTCCATCGCGGTCGCCTGAAAGATCACCGGCGAATGCGTCGCCGCGGCGGCGCGGGCGATGCCTTCGACATTGAGGCTGTCCCAGCACTCGAAAGCGCCGAGGGCGATGTGTTGTTTGCGGGCGGCCTTCAACAACGTGTCCATTCTCTGAAGCGACATAACAAAATCCTCCTGTTGCGTTGCGTTAAAACGAACCATTGCTTTAATATACGGGATAATCGCCTGGAATGCAAATGAAAACGGCAAACATTCTTGAGATCAAACTTGCATTTTTTTCTGATTTTGCTATATTAAGTCATCGCCCGTTGTCGATACGCAGTGAATCATCGGTGAAATTCCGTGGCTGTCGCGCAACCGTCAAAGTCGGATCCTGCGGCTTCGGGCAAACGCATTTTGTGCGCGTCACACAAAAGGAGTTGCCGTATGGTCTTTTTTTCTCGCCGGGCGGGGAAGTCTTTCCCCCGCAGTCGTTTTACCCTGATCGAACTTCTGGTTGTCATCGCGATCATCGGAGTTTTGGCGTCGATCCTGATGCCGTCGCTCGGAGCAGCGCGCTCCCGGGCAAAAAGGATGCAGTGCCTTTCCAATCTGCGGCAAATCGGGGTGTTGCAAATTATTTATCAGGGCAATTTCGACGGATTTTTCTGCCCGCTGATCGCGGAAAACGGCAACTGGGACGCTTCCTGCGGTGCCGACGGGACGATGTCGGAGCCGGGGTTGCTCGCCGAAGGGACGGCAAGCGATATTTCGGCGACGCAAAACAGGATCTTTCAATGTCCCGAAGCGTACAACTACACCAAAAGTTATACGACACGTTTTGCCGGATACGGTTACAACGAGTGTCTGGGCAGCGACCTTTACAATCCGGAAAATCCCGGTTGCGCGTCGGGCGAAGTGCGTTCTCCTTCGCAGACGATGATGAATTCCGACGGCGGCTATCTTGACGGCGCCAGGTACGAGGTGACGAGTTTTCTGCGCGCTCCCGAAGCGGGGGATTTCAACTACGGACAGCTCAAAATGTACGGCACCGTCGATTTCCGTCACGACGGCACGGCGGCGGCGGTTTATGTCGACGGTCACGCCGCGACAGCGGAAAAAATCTTTCATCCGGTCGCCTCCGGTATCCGCACCGGATTTTTGAGTGAAGATCTTGAAGCCTATGATCCGAGGTATCGGAAAAAATGAAACAAACGGCGGTTTTCGGGATGTTTTTGCTGTGTGCGGCGTGGTGCGCCGCCGCGCCGTTGCGCGTCGTTTCGCTCGCGCCCGCCATTACGGAAACGATTTATTCCCTCGGCGCGGGGAAGTGCCTTGTCGGCAGAAGCAGTGCGTGCGACACCCCCGTTGAGGCGAAAAATCTTCCCGTTTGCGGCGATTTCGCGATCGCCGACGTTGAAAAAATTCTGCTTTGTCACCCCGATTGCGTTTTGACACATACGCTGGTCAACGCATCCGCCCGGAACGCCTTGGTGCGCGCCGGGATCAAAGTTTACGCTTTGCCGTGCGACAGCGTCGGGGATTACCGCGCAATGGTGCGCAAACTCGGCGAATTGCTCGACTGCCGTCCGGCGGCGGAGCGCGAGATCGCGCGCGTCGATGAAAATTCCCTCCTCTGGAAAAGTCTGCCGCGAAACAACCGGAAAACACTCGTTGTCGTATGGGATCAGCCGCTTGTCGTCGCGGGCGAGGGAACTTTTTGCTATGACTTGCTTGATCTCGCCGGAGAAAAGGGTGTTGATTTCAAAGGCGAAAAGGGATTTTTTATGCCCGACTCCGAATATCTCCTGCAAAATGATCCGGATGTGATCCTCGCCTTTTTCCCGTCGGCGGAGTTGTCGCGCCACGCCGTGTTGCGTAAATTGCGCGCCGTCCGGGAAAACCGGGTGATCTCCCTTGCCGGAATGGATATTTTTCAACGCCCTTCGCCGCGCTGGTGCGGCGCGGTCACTTCTTTGCGGAAACTTTTTAAGGAGCTGAAATGAAACGATATTTCCCGATCCCGGTGATGATTTTGCTCATCGCGCTCTTGTTTTACGCAACTCTTGCCGGGACTCAGGAGGCGCTTTTTGCTTTCCGGCTCACCCGGTTGTCGGCGGCGTTTTTTGCCGGCGGTGCGCTGGCGTTGTCGGGATGCCTGACGCAGACGATTTTCCGCAATGCGCTGGCGACGCCGTACACGCTCGGTGTTTCCGGCGGCGCGGCAGTCGGCGCGGCACTGACGATTTTGTGCGGAGCAGGGAATCTTGCGGTGATGCTTCCCTGCGGGGCTTTCGCGGGCGGCGCCGTCACCTTTTTGCTCGTTCTTTTCATCGGACGCTTCGGGCGGCAAAACGCAACGGAACTTTTGCTCGCCGGGGTCATCGTCGGCACTCTCTTTTCCGGAGTACTGCTCTACTTGACATCACGGGCGAATGCATTGCAACTTGCGGGGATTTCGTGGTGGACGCTCGGCGATCTCTCGGGCATCGGCGTTGACGGCGTCGTGATGATTGCCGCCGTATCGCTGGCGACACTTCTCTTAACCGGATTTTTCGCCAACGACCTCAACGCGATGGCATTCGGCGACGAAGGCGCGGCGCTCCTCGGCGTTGCGGTGACGCGCGTAAGATTACTGCTCCTTGCGATGACGACGCTCCTTATCGCGCTGACGGTAAGTTTCTGCGGCATCATCGGTTTTGTCGGCTTGGTCGTGCCGCATATCATGCGGAAAATCTCGGGCAGTTCGATGCGGCATCTGCCGTTGCACTCCTTTTTGGGCGGCGCGCTTTTTCTGATGGCTTGCGACCGTCTGGGGCGCGTGCTCGACCCCGTGCGGCAACTTCCCCCCGGCGTCGTCACGTCGCTTCTGGGCGGTGCGCTATTTCTCGTCGTCCTTTACCGCAACGGAGGGTATGAAAAATGAGTTTGCAGGCAAAAAATCTTTCGTTCGGCTACGGAAAAAAAACCATTTTGTGCAATGTTTCGGCGACGCTGGAAAAGGGCAAAGTCGTTTTTCTTCTCGGCGAAAACGGCTCCGGCAAGACGACGCTTCTGAAACTTCTGGCGCGGCTTCTTGTGCCGCAACAAGGCGGGATTTTTCTCGACGGAAATGCGGCGGAGCGTTTTTCCCGCCGCGAATACGCGCAAAAGATCGGCGTGATGAGCCAGACGCTTCGCCCCGCGCTCGATTTTTCCGTCGCGGAATTCTGCCTGATCGGACGCAATGCGAAACTTGAGCGTTTCGGAGGTGCCAAAAAAGATGATCTTGATGCCGTCGGTCGCGCGTTGCATCAGGTCGGTTTGACGGCAAAGTCCGCGTGTCCGGCACGGCGGCTTTCCGGCGGAGAATTTCAGCGGCTTGCGCTCGCGGCGGCTCTGGCCGCGGAGAGCAGTTACCTTTTGCTCGACGAACCGGTCAGCGCACAGGATCCCCCCCGGGCGCGTGAATTACTGGAAAAATTACGCTCGCAAGCCGTCAACTGCGGGATCCTCGTCGTCGCGCACGATCTCGACCTTGCCGCGCTTTACGCCGATGAAGTCTGGTTGCTCGCCGACGGAAATCTTTTTGCCGCAGGGCCTCCGCAGACGGTATTGACGGCGGAAAACGTCGGCAAACTCTACCATTGCCGCGTCACGCAGGAGTTGACGCAAAAGGGTTTTCTTTTCCGGTAACGGATGTTTCTGAAATTAGCCTGAATCGCGATTTTTGCCGTTTTTTTACGGCTCCGATTTGCTTTTTTTCACTTTTGTGGCATATTACCATTTAAGTTTATAAGGAATATCATTATGACCGGTGAAAACTTTACACAACTTCTGCGTCGGAAAATTCTGATTTTCGACGGCGGTTTCGGTTCGGAACTCTACCGCCGCAATTTCTTTGTCAACACTTCCTATGACGGTCTTGTTTTGTCCAATCCAAAGGAGGTGACGGCGATCCATCAATCTTACGCCGACGCCCATTGCGACGTGCTGACGACCAATACTTACAACGCGAACGCGTTGAAACTCGCTTCATTCGGACTTGCTGAAAAATCCGCCGAGATCAACCGCGCGGCGGTCGCCCTTGCGCGGCGCGCAACGGCGGGCAAGCCGGAAATTCTTGTTGCCGGCTCTCTGGGACCTTTGGGCGATTTTCCTTTCGAGGAAGCCGTTGCCGCATTGACGGCGCAAAAAAATGCGCTCACCGAAGCCAAAGCGGATCTTTTGCTCTTTGAGTCGATCTCTTCCAAAAACGATTTGCGCATCGTCCTGGCGTTGAAAATGGATGACGCGACCGCGTGGATGCCGAGTTTCGTACTGGATGAAACAGGAAAAATGGACGACGGGACGGACATCGACGAAATCAACGCGATGTTGCAGACGGCGGAAATCCCGCCCGCCGCGTGGGGGATCAATTGCGGCACCGGACCGGAAGCGACGCTTCAGGCGGTGACGCTCGCCGCCAAAAAAGTCTCGCTTCCCCTCGTCGTGCAACCGGCATCCGGCGTGCCGCGCCGCGTCGACAACCGCTTTATGCCGATGACGACGCCGGAATATTTTACGACATACGCATTGCGTTATACGACGCTCGGCGCACGCGCCGTCGGCGGCTGTTGCGGCATCGGTCCTGAACACATCGCCGATCTGGCGCGCTCGCTGAAGCCGCTCGTGAAAACCGAGCACGCCGCCGTCTTTGAAGTCCAAGTCGATCCGGCGGCGCTTCTGGAGGAAACGCCGCTTGCCCAAAAAAGTACGTTCGGCGCGAAACTCGCTTCCGGGAAATGGCTGAAACTTGTCGAAATGATTCCGCCGCGCGGCATCGACTTGACCGATACCGTCAACAAGGCGGTCAAGGTGCGCGAAGCGGGTTTCGACGCAATCAATTTGCCGGACGGTCCGCGGGCAAGTTGCCGCTTGTCGCAGATCGTCACCGGCATCGAGATCGCGGAAAAGGCGAAAATCGAAACCGTGATCCACTGCTGTTGCCGCGACCGCAACCTCATCAGTTTGCAGTCGATGGTTTTGGGCTGTATGGCAAAAAATCTGCGCAATATCCTTTTCATCACCGGAGATCCGCCGAAATTGGGGAATTATCCCTTTTCATCCGGCGTTTTCGACGTCGATTCGATCGGTCTGGTGAAACTGCAAAAACAACTCAACCGCGGCGTGGACATCGGCGGTCAGGCGCTCGGCAACGGCATCAAAACGGAAATCGTCTGCGGCGTCGGCGTCGATCCCAACGCGATCGACCCTGAAAGAGAATACCGCCGCCTCGCGGAAAAAGTGGAAGCCGGAGCGGATTTCATCATCACCCAGCCCGTTTTCGATCCCGACGTTCTGATCGCGTTTTTGAAAAAAATCGCCCATTTCCAAGTGCCCGTCATCGCCGGAGTCTGGCCTTTTGCCAGTTACCGCAACGCCCTCTTTATGAAAAATGAAGTCCCCGGCGTCGTCGTCCCCGACTGGATCATGAAAGCGATGGAAAAAGCCCCCAACAAGGAAAGTCAACGCGCCGAAGGCATCCACATCGCGCGTCTGATCCTCGAAGCGATCCACGGCGAAGTCCGCGGCGTGGCGACCAGCGCCCCTCTCGGCAGAGTCGACACGGCGATCGAAGTCTGTCACGGTTTCTGACGCAATGGGAATCAGAGGGGGCTGGTTTCGCCCCCTCTGAAACTCCCCTCAACCAGCCACGGGCTGGACTTTGTACCTGCTGCCGCAGATATTTGCGGACTGACGCTTTTATCGTATTCCCGACGAATATCTCCGCAAATCTCCGCGGGCTCTTCTGTTTGTTTCTGCAAAGAGGACGCGCGTCCCACGCGGGCTAATACTTCGCGCTTTCGCGCTTCGTCCGCCCGACTGCCTGATGTGCGATACGCTCCACGCCAATGTTTCTCTCGCCCTGCCGGGCGAAATGAAGAATCGCATACATTGTTAATTGCAGACAGCACGGCCGGCGGCGAAAAAATTTTTTCACAATTGCTCGGCTTTTCAAAAACGGTGCGTTATTTTGTGGGTAGAGGTTGATCCTAGTGCAAACTTGGCTGTGCTTTTATTGACGGCTGGCACTTGGATCAATTTTCATTTCAGCGACCATTGCTCGTTTCCATAGGCGTTTTCCCTCCGGATGCCGCAGTACAAGATGCAAAACTCCTATATTGACTTTTTCCCAAACCAACAGCAGAGAAAACGTGGCATTTTCTCACAAACACTGATTCAAAAAGACGCGAATACGCATTGGTAAGTCATTGACGCACATCAGAGTGGTATAAAAACAGACGCAATAGAAATTGAAAGCCGCGTGCCGAGCCGCTGAAGAAACTCGGACCTGCTTAGTTTGAGCCATGGGCGAACCATGGGCCGCCGGACTTACGAATATTTATCCCACTCCGCGGCTTTCGATAGTGAATGTATATGCAAGCTATGGCAATGTCAAATGTTTTTTGAAAAATTTTTCGCCGCGAAAGCATCCGACGGCAATCAAAGCGTATGCGTTTTTCTTTTCTCTCGCAGATCAGGCAGTCGGGCGGACGAAGCGCGAAAGCGCGGAGTATTAGCCCGCGTGGGACGCAGGTCGTTTTGTAGTAACAAATACAGACGACCGCAGAGATTTGCGGTGACAGCCGTTTAGAGCGCGGGCAAAACGATCATCCGCAAATATCTGCGGCGAGAGCAAAATCCAGCCCGTGGCTGGTTGAGGAAGCCGCGAGGGGCGAAATCAGCCCCTCGCGTTCCCATTGCATCAAGGTGCGAGGAAAGCCGCGCCGTTTACTTTTTCTCAAACGTCAGCGCGTTGTCCTTGACTGCGACGCGTACCGTGCATCCGCCGGGGATCGTCCCGTCGAGGATCAACCGCGAAAGCGGCGTTTCGACCTGTTGGATGATCGCGCGTTTCAGCGGGCGCGCGCCGAAATCGGGATCGTATCCGGCATCGGCGACGAACTGCTTTGCTTCCGGCGTCACGTCGAGCGTGATCTCCTGTGCGGCGAGCCGTCCGGCAAGCCGTTTCAGTTGGATGTCGACGATTTTGACGATCTCCTCCTTGCCGAGGGCGCGGAAAATCAGCGTTTCGTCGATCCGGTTGAGAAATTCCGGACGGAAGTGACGGCGCAATTCGGCGGTCAACTCCTCTTTTAGATTGGCGGCGTCGCCGTGATGTGCGAGGATGAGGTCGCTTCCGAGATTACTGGTCATAATGATGATCGTATTCTTGAAATTGACCGTCCGTCCCTGCGAGTCGGTCACGATGCCGTCCTCAAGGATCTGCAACAGGATGTTGAAAACATCCGGATGCGCTTTTTCGATCTCGTCAAAGAGGACGACGCTGTAAGGCCGGCGGCGGACCGCTTCGGTCAACTGACCGCCTTCCTCGTAACCGACGTAGCCCGGAGGCGCGCCGACCAGACGCGAAACGCTGAATTTTTCCATATATTCAGACATATCGATCCGCACCATCGCGCGTTCGTCGTCAAAGAGATCGGCGGCAAGCGCGCGGGCGAGTTCCGTTTTGCCGACGCCGGTCGGTCCGAGGAAAATGAAACTCGCGATCGGGCGGTTGGGGTCCTGCAATCCGGCACGGGCGCGAAGCACCGCATCGGAAACGGCGGTGACCGCTTCATCCTGTCCGACGACGCGCTGATGGAGCCGATCCCCGAGTTGAAGCAGTTTTTCCTTTTCGCTCTGCACCAGTTTCGCGACGGGGATTTTCGTCCAGCGGCTGATGATGGCGGCGATGTCGTCTTCATCGACCTCCTCTTTCAGCAGACGCTCTCCCTGCGCTTCCTTGATCGCGGCTTCCGCGGCGGCGATTTGGCGTTCGATGCCGGGGATCGTACCGTGGCGCAATTCGGCGGCGCGCTCCAGATTGTAATCGCGCTCGGCGCGTTCCAACTGGGCGCGCGCGGTATCGAGCGCTTCCCGGTAAGTCCGCAAGTCGGAGATCGCTTTTTTCTCGTTTTCATAACGGGCGCGCAACTCCTTACCGGCGGCTTTCCATTCGGCGGCTTCGGCTTCCAGTTCTTCGCGGCGTTTGATCGACGCGGGATCTTTTTCGTTGCGCAATCCGGTGATCTCGATCTCCAACTGCATCACGTGACGCTCGTTTTCGTCGAGTTCCTCCGGACTGCTGTCGATTTCCGTGCGGAGCGCGGCGGCGGCTTCGTCGACGAGGTCGATCGCCTTGTCAGGCAAAAAGCGGTCGGAAATGTACTTGTCCGACAACACCGCGGCGGCGACGAGCGCGCTGTCGCGCAACTTGATGCCGTGATGGATCTCGTAACGCTCCTTTAATCCGCGCAAAATGGAAATCGTGTCCTCGACCGAGGGAGGATTGACCAGTACGCTCTGGAAACGGCGCTCCAAAGCCGCGTCTTTTTCGATATATTTGCGGTATTCGTCGAGCGTTGTCGCCCCGATGCAATGCAGTTCGCCGCGCGCCAGCATCGGCTTGAGCAAGTTTCCGGCATCCATCGATCCTTCGGAAGCTCCCGCCCCGACGACGGTATGCAATTCGTCGATGAAAAGGATGATTTTCCCTTCGGCGGAAGTCACCTCCTTCAAGACCGCCTTGAGCCTTTCCTCAAATTCGCCGCGATATTTCGCCCCGGCGATCAAAGCGCCCATATCGAGCGCGACGAGCCGGCGGTTTTTCAGACTTTCCGGCACGTCGCCACGCACGATCCGGCGGGCGAGCCCTTCGACGATCGCCGTCTTGCCGACGCCGGGTTCGCCGATCAATACCGGATTGTTTTTGGTGCGGCGCGACAGGATCTGGATCATCCGGCGGATCTCCTCGTCGCGGCCGATCACCGGATCGAGTTTGTCCTGCATCGCCATTTTGGTCAAGTCGCGCGAGTATTTGTCGAGCGCCTCAAACGTGCTTTCGGGATCGGGCGACGTCACCCGCTGATTGCCGCGGACGCTCTGAAGCGCCTGAAGCACCTTGTCGGAAGTCACGCCCGCTTTTTCCAGCGTTTCCGCCGCGCTGTTGCGGTTGCTCAAAATGCCGAGCAGAAGATGTTCGACGCTGATGTAGTCGTCGTGCATATTGCCGGCGTGTTTTTCCGCATCGTTGAGAACGGCGGAGAATTCCTGGGAATTGTAGATACCGTCCGAAGCGTTGCCGACTTTGGGCAAAGCATTGAGCGCGTTGTCGATCTGCGGGTCAAAAAGTTTCGCGCTGACGCCCAGTTTTTCCAGGATCGACGGGACAAGGCCGTTTTCCTGACGGACGAGCGCGGCGAGCAAGTGGATCGGCCGCAATTCGTTATTGCGGTACTCCCCGGCGATCTGCTGGCTCGAAAGCAACGCTTCCCGGCTTTTGGTGGTGAATTTTTCAGCATTCATCGTGGCACCTCCTTGTTGTTTTGGCTTTCACTTCCTTTATAAGCATAACTTATACCAGTAAATTTCACTTGACAAAACCGCCTTGACGGGGGTATATTTAGTGCGACAAATTGACAACCCCTGTGACAAAAGGACACAGTATGGATTACACTTACATCGCGAGCGCCCACAACGACGCCGTCAAACATCTCGTCAAACTCCGCGACCGCCGTCACCGCGATCGCGAAAAACTGACCATTCTTGAGGGATACCGCGAACTGACCCGCGGTCTCGAATACGGCATGGACATCCTCGAATGTTATTTTTCGCCGGAGCACTTTCTCGGCAGCAATGAATATCCGCTCCTCGAAACGATGGCGAAAAAAGGGATCCTCGTGCGTCAACTGGCGCCGCAACTGCTGGAAAAAGTTTCCTACCGCGACCGTCCCGAAGGGCTTCTTGCCGTCGCCCGGGTCAGGGAACACCGCCTTGAAGACCTGCCCGTCGATCCCAACGGGCTTTATCTCGTCGCCGAAACCGTCGAAAAACCGGGCAATCTCGGTTCGATGCTCCGCAGCGCCGACGCCGTCAACGTGACCGGTTTCATCCTTTGCGAACGCGGGACCGATATTTACAACCCCAACGCCATCCGCGCCAGCACCGGCGCGCTCTTTTCCGTGCCGCTTGCCGAATGTTCCAACGAAGAAGCACTCGCGTGGTTGCGGAAAAATCATATCAAAACGCTCGCCGCGACACCGCACACCGATCAGAAATACACCGACGTCGATCTCACTTGCGGCGTCGCGATCATCGTCGGCGCGGAACAGACGGGACTTACCGAATTCTGGATGACGCAAGCCGATTTACCCGTCGTCATCCCGATGCTCGGCAAAATCGATTCCCTCAACGTGTCGACGGCGACGACGGTACTGCTTTACGAAGCGGCGCGTCAACGCGGATTTAAGAAATGATTTTCGCCCCATCTGCCTTGAAAAAAGCATCGGCTTGCATTATGTTAGGCAAATAACATCGGGGCGTAGCGCAGTGGCTAGCGCGCTTGCTTTGGGAGCAAGATGTCGCGGGTTCGACTCCCGCCGCCCCGACCAAATTCCATACGACAAAAATCATTCAAAATAACGCGAGAAAAATGCAAAAAGATTTTTGCTTTTTCTCGCTTATATTTTATTTTCCCGTCACTCCCGATGGTCGTGCCGCGATGATTTTTTAGGAGGTTGCCTTCGCTTCGCTCACGCTCGACGCTTCGCGTCGTCGACTCCCGCCGACACGACCATTTTTTTGCCCGAACGGGCAAAAAACATGAAGCCTGCAAGGCTTCGCTTCATGGCACGCAAGTGCCGCTTCATGCACCGAAGGTGCGCTTCATTTTTCCGGGACGTTCCAGAATTCCGGACGCCAGAAACGGGATTCGAGACTGCTGAAATCGGTGTGCTGCGAGGGGATCGACACATCGTTCGTATTGGTCACAGGGTCATAAAGACCGAATCCCTTGACCGTCACCTGATTTTCCACCCCGCGCATCATCCGCGGAAGCAACGCCGCCGAAGCATCCCAGATGCCGACGGTATAGTCTTCTTTGGAAACCGGCGGCGCAAGATGCTGATTCACCCAGGTCAGAATACTGCCGCACGGCAGTACGCAATAGTCCATCATATCGTAATATTCGACAAAGGGATGAAGCGAAAGATTGTAAAAATGAGCGTCGCGGTGACGCAGTAAATAGGGCTTGACCGCATAGACGGTTTCCTGTACCGAGGATGCCGCCGCCATAAAGACGATGTTTTTCACCGGCAATTCCGGATAACGGGAAAGAATTTCCGTGATGAGGAAACTTCCCATACTGTGTCCGATCAGCGTGATCTCCGTATCCGGGTGATCTTTGGTATATTGGATCAGCATTTCCGCAAAGTGCGAAAAAACACCGTCCGGCGGCGCATTCATCGACGAGGGATCGGAAATATCCGCTTCGCCATTCCATAACGTGTCGCGCACAAAGGAAACGCGGGCGCGGCGGCGCATTTCATCCCACGCGCGGGGAGCAAAGCCGTCGATCAGCGACGTCGTCAGAATACGGAAAGGAAATCCGGCGAAATACCCCAGCCGGATCAGTGGCAGAAGCCGGTGATCGGCGAAATCGCGCCCGAGATAAAATTGGATCTCCCCATCGCGGCGGACAATGTTTCCCGCCATTTCGTTGTAACGCTCTTCATCATAATGCTCCACCATCGCGACCGATTGATAATACAAGTTGGGCGGCAGTTGGATCAGGGCGCCCAGCATATCGGCGGTGAAATAAAACGGCACGAGAAGCGGTCCCGTCCAGAAATTTTCCAATCCGTTGCGGATGGCGAAAAGATGATTGAAATAGCAGTCGAAAAGTTCCGATTCCCAGTTGACGAAAATCGGATAAACGTCGCTGTCGCGCATGATGACGGGAATGTTTTCCGCCGAGATCTCCACCGTTTCATTGGCGGAATTCATACCGCCGAAGCAATAGATCATCACCTTTTTTCTGCCGGATTTTTCCATTTCTTCGCGCATATGCCGCAAATGATCTTCCAGTTTTGTCCCCTCGCCGGAAAGCGTGATCCCCGTATTAGGCTCGTATATATCGTAAAAGACCGGTGCGCCGTTGCCGTCCGCCGTGATGATGTGATGATCGAGTTCCTCGGTCAGTACCGGAGCGCATCCGGCAAGCACCGCGCCGAAACAAAAATAAAGCGAAAGCCGCAGGAAACGGCGCAAGAGCGATTCGGAAATCTTTTTGATCTGCGGCGTTTCCGGGGAATACGCATACGCGAGATCCAAACTCCGGTCGACGATCGTCTGCGTCGCTTTTTTGATTTGTAAAGCCAGTTGCTCCATGTTTTTCTGCAATCGCGGCATTTCCGTACGCATCCGCGTGACGCTTTCCGCCAGATCGTCCCGGGTCGCCGCGACGGCGACACCGCGTTCGATCAGGTATTGCTGATTTTTTTCCTCGTGTCCGGCGATCGGATCGACGAGCAGCATCGGTTTGCGCATCGCGATACATTCCGAAGTGGTGATGCCGCCGGGTTTCGTGATGGCAAAACGCGAAACCGCCATATATTTATGGATTTCCGTCGTAAAAGAAACGACGCGCAATCGCGACGGATAGCGTTTTGCAATATGGCATAACTGCCGGTATAGTGCAACGTTGTGCCCGGTCAGCGCAAAAACGCCGAAATCGCGGTGTACGTGCAGTAGATCGACGATGATCCGCGCCATATGTCCAGTGCCCCAACCGCCCATCGTCAGCATCAGCCAGGGATATTCCGGAGAAATCTGCAGTTGACGATACCATTCCTTTATTGTTTCCGGCGGGAAATCCCGGCAGAAAATGTCGCAGACCGGACATCCGGAAATACAGAGTTTTTCCGCAGGGATCCCCCATTCGACCAGACGATTGAAGCCCAGCTGATTGGGGACAAAGATCAGATCGTGCTCTTTTTCCGCATAAATGCGGTGCGCCGTGTGATCGGTGATGACTACGGCACTGGGAAGAGTCAATCGGCCCTGCCGCTTCAGCCGCGCGACGAGATATGCCGGATAAAAATGCACCGACAAAACGAAATCGATTTTATTTTCCTCGATCGCGGCAAGCAGTCTTTTTTCCGCCGCCGATGCCGTCAGATCGAAAAAACCTTTGAAAAATCCGCGGTTGCTACGGTTGTTGTTGCGGTGGATGAAACGCCATACCCAAGGCGCGTAACGCAAAAGAAACGGATAAAGTTTAAGAAAGATAAAATGCAAGATCCAGTTGAGCCAGACCGTCGTATCAATGTAGACGACGCGGCAATTCTGCGCGCTGGAAGCAAATTTTTCGCGGATCGCCTCGGCGGCGCGGAGATGTCCGGACCCCATCGGACCGCTCAACAGCAAAACATTTTTCGTTTCCGTCATTTCGCCTCCCGTGCCGCATCGCCGTAGGATTGGACGCTCCACCCGGCATCGATCAGTTTTGCAAGCAGAGCAAGTTCCCCGTCGATCAGATGGTGACGCACATCCATCGGATGGACGGAAAAGCGGATGACGCCCGCTTTTTTGTGCGACAGCCGCCAAGGATTCCACCACGCGAAAAATCCATCGAAAAGTTTGTTTCCCCAATCGAAATTGGTCGGGAACGCACGATAGAGCAAATTTCCGTCGGCGTCGTAAAGTCCGCGCCATTGCCCGGAATAGAGAAAGCCGAGTTCTTTGAGCGCGATCTTGCACCCCGCGCTCTGAAACCACTGCGGCGCGACAAAACCGCTCGGCGCGTATCCCATCGCATCACAGAATCTCTCCCGCGAAGCGGCAAGTTCCGTGCGGGCGCGGTCAAGCGAAAGTCTGCCGCACTCGGCGTATTCGTGATAGATGCCGTGCAAGCCGATGTCACTGCCGGATGCTTTCATCGCGCTGATCGAGCGGCACCACTCCGGATTTCCGGCGATGGGAGTTTTCCGCATATAGTCGGGCACGACAAGAAGCGTCCGGCGCAATGCGCCCAACTCGTCAAAACGGCGGCAGATCAACTCGATTTCCGAAGCGAAATACGGAGTGACGTCGTGAAGCGAAAGTAAAATTTTTTTCATAAAGATCCGCAAAAAAGATTATTTCATTTTAATATACACCTTTTTTGCCGTTTTCGCAATCTATGATAAGTTTTGCGCAATATCACGGTCGCAGTCGATCGGACGGTTTGTTACGGCGTAGCAAAGCAACTGCGTTGTCATCCTCGACGGACTCTTACGGACAAAACCGACATTAACGGACAAAACGGACGCGTCATCATAGCGTGATTTTGTCCTTTTCCCATCACGCTAATTGTCCGTTACCGTCCGTTAAAGTCCGTTATCGTCCGTTTCAGCCTTCATTTCGCCCGGGAGGGCGAGAGAAACATCGGCGTGGGGAGGCGCGCCCATTGCGTAAAAAGACTTACTTCTGCAGGGATTTGATGCGGTCGCGTAATTCGGCGGCGCGTTCGAATTCCAGTTTTTCGGCGGCGGCGAACATTTCATTGGTCAATTCGGCAATCAGCGCTTCCTTTTCCGAAGGTGAAATGTCGAGTTTATCGAGATCGAAACGCGGTGAATCTTCCCATTGTGTCCCGGCAAGGCGCGGCATTTTCTTCTGATTTTTCGCTTCGCGTTTCGCCGTTGATTTCGGAGAGGCGATGATCTCCTGGATGGTGAGTTTTTTCTCTTTTTTGATCGTCGCGGGTGTGATATGATGTTTTTGATTATAGGCGATCTGTTTGGCGCGGCGGTTTTCGGTTTGTTCAATGAGACCTTTGATGCCGGGAGTGACGTTGTCGGCGTAGAGGATGACGCGCCCCGCCGCGTTGCGGGCGGCGCGGCCGCAGGTCTGGATGAGGGCGCGTTCACTGCGTAAAAAGCCGACTTTGTCGGCGTCGAGGATGGCGACGAGGGCGACTTCGGGTAAATCGATGCCTTCGCGGAGCAAGTTGATGCCGATGGTGCATTCATATTCGCCGTCGCGCAATTTATTGAGTACACGGACGCGTTCCAGAGCATCGAGTTCACTGTGAAGATACCCTGCCTTGATGCCGGCTTCGTTGAGATAATCGGCGAGACGCTCGGAACTTTTTTTGGTCAGCGTCGTGACGAGGGTGCGTTCGCCGCGCGCGCTTGCCGCACGGATCTCGGAAATAACGTCGTCGAGTTGTCCTTCCAGCGGGCGGATCTCGATTTCGGGGTCGAGCAATCCGGTCGGGCGGACGACGAGTTCGATCGGACCGCCGCTTTTTTCCAATTCATAATCCCCGGGGGTCGCCGAAACGAAAACGACTTCGCGGTTGACGGCGTTGAATTCGTCAAAGGTGAGCGGACGGTTTTCCAATGCGGAGGGGAGGCGGAAACCGTGTTCGATCAAAACTTCCTTGCGGTGGCGGTCGGCTTTGTACATCGCCTGCAACTGCGGCAAAGTGACATGGGATTCGTCGATCACGGTCAGGAAATCATCGGGGAAAAAGTCGAAAAGGCAGTAGGGGCGCATTCCCCGTTTGCGGTTGGACAGATACATCGAATAATTTTCGATCCCGCTGCAATAACCGAGTTCGCGCATCATTTCCAGATCGTAGGTGACGCGCTGATGAAGCCGCTGGGCTTCGACGAGGAGATTCTTTTTTTCAAACTCGGCGACGCGTTCCGCCATTTCCTGCCGGATGAGATGCTCGGCGCTCTCGATGCGGTCTTGCGGCATCACGAACTGCTTGCAGGGAAAGAGCGTTGCGGTATCGGATCTCTGGACGACTTTGCCGGTGAGGGCATCACGCCGCTCCAGTTTTTCGATCTCGTCGCCGAAAAAACTGACGCGCACGAAATCGTCGCGTTGCGGCTCAAAAACGTCGACGGTGTCGCCGCGCACGCGGAATTCCCCGCGTTCGGGAGCGGCATCGTTGCGTGCGTACTGGATTTCGACGAGCCGCGTCAGCAATTCCTTGCGGCTGAGCGTGTCGCCGACATGGAGCGTGACGCACATCTCGCTGAATTCCTCCGGCGCGCCGAGGCTGTAAATGCAGGAAACACTGGCGACGATGATGACGTCGCGCCTTTCGATCAGGCTTGTCGTCGCCGACAGCCGCAACCGCTCGATGTCCTCATTGATGGAGGCGTCTTTGGCGATGTAGGTGTCGGTTTGCGGGATGTAGGATTCCGGCAGATAATAGTCGTAGTAACTGACGAAATACTCGACGGCGTTTTCCGGGAAAAAACTTTTGAATTCGCTGTACAACTGCGCCGCAAGCGTTTTGTTGTGCGACAATACCAGTACCGGGCGGTCGCATTCGGCGATCGCGCAGGCGAGCGTATAGGTCTTGCCGCTGCCGGTGACGCCGAGCAGCGTCTGATAGGGCTTGTGCGCCGCGAAATTGGCTTTGAGTTTCGCGATCGCCTCGGGCTGGTCTCCGGCGGGCGGAAAGGGTGCGTGCAGTTTAAAGATACCCATATCACAGCAACGTCGGCAAGTCGAAAAAACGCATTTCGACGTTGGCAAACTCCTTTTGCATTTTTTTCATCAGCGCGTTGATCCCCGTCGTTTCGCTTGTGTAGTGACCCAATGCGAGGACGCCGACGCCGCTTTCGAGCGCGGGATAATACATCACGTGAGAGAGTTCTCCGGTGACGAGGAGATCGTATTTCTGATCGATCGCCTGGTCAAGCGCATCCATTCCACCGCCGCCGGAGCAGACGGCGATACGGCGGATGTTTCCCGAACCGAGGAGGGTGAATTCCTCTTCCGGATAAAGTTGCTGAAAAATTCCGGCGACGCTTTCAAGCGGCATTTCTTTGCTTAATTCGCCGCCGAAACCGATGTCGTAGCCGTGATAACGGCAAAAAGGAATTCTTTTTTTGAGTTTCAAAATATCGCAGAGGACGGCGTTGTTGCCGACTTCGCCGTGTGCGTCGAGCGGCAAATGCGCCGCATACAAATTGATGTCTTTCCGGAAAAGGGCGCCGAAGCGTTTCGCTTCGATCCCGGTCAAACGTTTAGGAAACGCGCCCCAGCTCAAGCCGTGATGGACGATCACCATATCGGCGCACCATTTGGCTGCATACTCAAAGAGGAGCTGACAGGCGTCGACGCCGAAGGCGATCTTGCGTATTTCCTGCTTGCCTTCGACCTGCAATCCGTTGTTGGAAACGTCGTCGGCAAAGGCGGCGATGTTGAGAAATCCGTCGAGATATTCGACGATCTGCTGACGTTGCATATTTTTTCCCTTTTCAAAAAACGGCGCGACGGAATTTTTCCGCCGCGCCGGGGGTTAAGAACGGGGGATTATTCGCTTTCTTTTTCGACTTCCGCCTGATGCTTGGCGATGATGGCGTTGGCGACGTTGGCGGGGACTTGCTCGTAACGGACAAATTCCATATCGAACGAGCCTTTGCCCTGAGTCATGCTCCGCAATTCCGTCGCGTATTTGCGCATTTCGGCGAGCGGCACTTCCGCCTGTACGACCTGCATACCTTCGTCCATTTCCATCCCGATGACGCGGCCGCGCTTGTGATTGAGGTCGCCGGTGATGTCGCCCATGTAGGCGTCGGGGATGTGGATGGAAACTTTCATCACCGGCTCCATCAGAACCGGTTTCGCCTTGCTGAAAGCGTCGCGCAACGCCATGCGCCCGGCGATCTTGAATGCCATTTCATTGGAATCGACGGGGTGATATTTGCCGTCGTAGACGGCGACGCGGACGCGTTCGACGGTGCAACCGACGAGAGGTCCGTCCGCCATCACTTCCAGAATTCCTTTTTCGACGGCGGGGATGAAATTTTTGGGGATCGTGCCGCCGACGACTTCGTTGGCGAATTCATATCCCTCGTCGCGGTAGGAGATCTTGAGGAAAACTTCGGCGAACTGCCCCGCGCCTCCGGTCTGTTTCTTGTGGCGGTAATGCCCCTCGGCGGGCGCGGTGATCGTTTCGCGGTAGGGGGTCTTGGGGATGCTGAAAGCGACTTCCACCTTGAACTGCTCCTTGAGCCGTCGCGCGGCGATCGCCAGTTGCTGATCGCCCATACCCAGAAGCAACTGCTCGTGGGTTTCGGGGTCGCGCGCCAGACGGATGGTCGGCGAACATTCGCAGATCTTGGCAAGTCCGGCGAGGATCTTTTCGTCTTCGCCCTGCTTGACCGCGCTGATCGCATAGGACATCACGGGATTCGGCAGTTCGATGCCGGGCAACGGCTTGATCGCCGCGCTGGTCGAAAGCGTATCGCCGACGTGAGAATCCTTGAGTTTGGCGACAGCGAAAACAGTCCCCGGCTCGGCGGCGGAAAGCGTCGACTGGCCTTTGCCATTCATCAACAGCAACTGTCCGATGCGCTCCTTGGTGTTGGTGACGGGGTTGAAAAGTTCGCAGTCGGGCTTGAACGTGCCGCTCACCGTGCGGATGAAAGTAAGCTGACCGTTAAAGGGGTCGTTGACCGCCTTGAAAACAATGCCGAAAGCGTCACCGTCGGCGGCGACTTTGGAGGGACCGCCGGGAAGCGCGACGTATTCGAGCGGCGTCGGGAAAAATTCGGTGATGGCGTCCATCAGTTCGGAAACGCCGATATCCTTGGCGGCGCTGACCGGGAAAACGGGGATCGTCTTGCCGGCGATGACACTCTTGCGCAAGCCCTGCTTGATCTCGTCGACCGTCAGTTTTTCGCCGTCGAGATAACGCATCATCAATTCGTCGTCGGTCTCGGCGATGGCGTCCATCCACAGCGAACGGCATTCCGCGACGTCGTCGGCGATGTCCGCCGGAAGATTTTCGTCGAAAATGCTGACGACCTTGGTGAAGTTTTCCGCATCGCCGATCGGCCAGACGAGGGGGATGATGACGTTGCGGCCGTGGTTTTTGCGCATCACTTCGAGCGTTGCCTTGAAATTGGCGCGTTCCTTGTCGAGGCGGTTGACGACGCCGAAGCGGGGGATGCCGCGTTTCTTGGCGAGTTTCCACGCCCGCGCCGTGCCGAACTGCGGTCCTTCGACGGCGTCGATGACGACGAGCGCGGCGTCACAGGCGCGGATCGCGGCGATGTACTGCCCGATGAATTCGCCGTATCCCGGAGTGTCGACAAAAAAGAATTGATAGTCCTGCCACTTGCAGTTGAGGATGGAGGAGTAGATGCTGGACTGTTTTTCCTGCTCTTCGACCGAGAAGTCGCTGGTGGTGTTTTTCCCTTCGATCGAACCGCACCGGGGAATGGCTCCCGCCTTGGCGAGCATTCTTTCGCAGAGCAGCGTTTTGCCGCTGCCGGAGTGACCGCCGATGACGAAGTTACGATAGTTGGAAACGTTGCCCATAATCAGATTCCTTTCGTTGTTTTATCGGTCTGAAGAGAAAATACAAGGATAGTATAGCAGGAAAAAAAGAAGTTTTCAAGCGTTTTTTTTTGGAAAAGCGCAAGGATTTGCAAAAAAAACGCAAAAAATTCTGAAAATCGCCGAAAAAAATGCCGAAAATGAACAAAATCACGGGTTTCAGCCGACGATGATCCGGGCAAGTTTTTTCAACGGGAGACCGATGATGTTTTCGAGTTCTCCGGAGTAGGATTCGATGATGATTTCACGGTGCGACTGGATCGCGTAGGCTCCCGCCTTGTCGAGGACGGGGACGGCATCGAGATAACGTTCGACGTCCGCAGGCGAGATCGGTTTGAATTTCACCTGCGAAATTTCGCGCCAGACGGTCTCTTTGCCGTGGTCGATCACGGCGACTCCGGTGACAACGCTGTGCGTTTTGCCGGAAAACGCGAGGAGCATATTTTTCGCTTCGGCAAGGTTTTCCGGTTTGCCGATCAGGCGACCCTCAAAGATGATCGCCGTGTCGGCGCCGATGACCGTATCAAGCGGGTGTTTCGCGGCAACGGCGCGCGCTTTGCGGAGCGCGTTTTCCTGCGGCACGTCAAAGAGGTTTTCTCCCGTCGCCGATTCTTCGGTATCGGCGACTTCGACGGAAAAATCAAATTCCAGTTTCCCGAGCAATTCCCGTCGCCGGGGACTTTGAGAAGCGAGGATCACCATTTTTCAGTTGGCGGTAAAGCCGAAAATGCGGATCGCGTTGCCGCAACTTGCCTCATTGTGCTTTTGGGCAATGCGGAGTGTCAGCGTGTGTTTGCCGTCGTCAAGTTCGTCGGCGAGCATCACCGTGTAGGGGTAATGCAGAATTTTGCTGTAATCGCTCCGGTAGGTGTCGACCGTTTTGAAAGGCGCGCCGTCGATGCTGAATTCGAGGATTCCCGCATCGTCGCCCGCCGTTGTGAGGAAACCGATCGCGCGTCCGGTGAAATCAAGCGTCAGCGTCGCGCCCGGCGCTGTGCTGTGAAGGATCTTTTTTCCGGTGTAGCAACTGCGCTTTTTGCCGGGGATTTTTTCCCAGTCGGGAATAGAGTAACTCCAAAGATCGTCGAACTTTGCCGCGTCGGATTTGATGATGCGCCCGTTGCTGTAGGAAAAGGGGTCGATTTCCGGGACATCGGGATAGGTCACGACGGTTTCGCCCGGTTCGGCGCAGGCGAAGAAACGGTCGATCCACGTTGCGTAGATGCGGCATCCGAAAGCCGCCGGGTGGACGCCGCCGAATTTTTCCCAGTCGTACTTTTTCCGGTCGATCTCGTCGCTGACCTGCGCCGCGAAGTTGATGGAGGCAAGGCGGTATCGCCTGGCGACGGATTCGTGCGCGGAAATTTCGTGCGGCGTAACTTTGCGATGGTAATGCTCAAGATGACTTTCGTTTGCCGAGTAAAGCAAAACGATCTCCGATTGCGGATTGCACTTTTTGACCTGCCGGACGATCCCTTCGATGCCGCGGATGCTGTGCTCCGCTGCAAAGTGCCCGTCCTGATTGTCGTTGACCGCGAATTCGATGAAAAGCAAATCGATGTCCGGCGCTTTTTTCAGAATGTCTTTGCCGACGCGGAAAGCCCCCGTGTCGGAACAGGTCGAACTCAACCCCGCGCGGACGAATTTGAATTTACATTCCGGAAACCGCTTTTTCAACGCTTCCTGCGTGAAGTCGACGTAACCTTTCATCTCGGTGATCGAGCCGCCGAGAAAGCCGATCGTCGCTTGCCGGTCTGCCGTGATGCGGCGCATCGTATTGGGGATGGCGCCGCGCATTTTGATGATTTCCGGCTTTTCCGCAAAAAGCGGATTCCCGAATGCAACGGAAGCGAGCATCGTCGCCAACGTGGTTTTGCCCAACAGTTTCATAATGATCTTTGCTTTTTCTTGGCCTGCGCCTTGTTTTGCTCTGCCAGAAAGGCTTCCACAAATCCGGTGTCGTAGCGACCCTCGGTGAAGTGTTTGTTGTCCACGACGCTTTTAAGGAAAGGCAACGTGGTGCGCACGCCGTCGACCGTCACTTCGCGCAATGCGCGGCGGCAACGCCGGATCGCCTCTTTGCGGTCGTGTCCCCAGACGATCAGTTTGCCGATCAGACTGTCGTAAAAAGTCGGGATGCGGTAGCCGGAAAAAACGTGCGAATCCATCCGCACGTGCGGGCCGCCCGCCGGAATGAAAAGTTTGACCAATCCGGGCGAGGGGGCGAAATTGCGTTCCGGGTCTTCGGCGTTGATGCGGCACTCGATCGCGTGTCCGGCGTTTTTGATGTCGCGCTGACGGAAAGGCAATTTCCCTCCCGCGGCGATGAGGATCTGCGCCTGGATGAGGTCGATGCCGGTCACCATTTCGGTAACGGGATGCTCGACCTGGATGCGCGTATTCATTTCCATAAAGTAAAATTTGTCGTCGGAGTCAAGCAGAAATTCGATCGTTCCGGCTCCGGTGTAATTGGCGGCCTTGGCGGCGCGTACCGCCGCTTGCCCGATGCGCTCGCGCAGACGCTCCGACAACGCGGGGCTGGGGGATTCCTCGATGAGTTTCTGATTGCGGCGCTGAATGGAGCAGTCGCGTTCGCCGAGGTGGACGACATTGCCGAATTTGTCGCCGAGGATCTGTACTTCGATATGGCGCGGACACTCGATGAATTTTTCCATATAAAGCGTACCGTCGCCGAAGGCGCTTTCCGCCTCGCTTTTGGCGGCGTAATACCCTTGAACAAGCGTCGCGTCGTTGTGGGCGATGCGCATTCCGCGACCGCCGCCGCCTGCGCTCGCTTTGACGATGACGGGGTATTTCAACTGGCGGGCAAGTTTCAGCGCGTCCGCTTCGCTGTCAAGCGTGCCTTCGCCTCCCGGCGTGATCGGCACGCCCGCTTTTTTCATCGTCGCGCGCGCCGTCGCTTTGTCGCCCAGAGCGCGCATCGCTTCCGGCGTAGGTCCGATAAAGGTGATGCCGTGCTTGTCGCACGCTTCGGCGAAATAGGCGTTTTCCGCGAGGAAACCGTATCCCGGATGGATCGCGTCGACGTCGCAGATGGCGGCGACCGACAAGATCCGGTCGATCAACAGATAACTTAAATTGGAAGGCGCCGCTCCGATGCAGACGGCTTCGTCGGCGAGACGTACCGGCAGACTGTCGGCGTCCGCCTGGGAGTAAACAACTACGCTCCGGATATTCATTTCGCGGCAGGCGCGAATGATGCGGAGCGCGATCTCGCCGCGGTTGGCGATGAGGATTTTATTGAACATAGCGATCAACCGAGAACGACCAGCGGCTGACCGTATTCGACCGGCTGACCGTTGTCGATGAGGATTTCTTTGACGATGCCGGATTTTTCCGCTTTGACTTCATTCATCACTTTCATCGCTTCGATGACGCCGATGGTGGTGTCCGCGCTCACTTTGTCGCCGACGGCGATGAAAGGTTGCGCCTCGGGACTGCTGGCGCGGTAAAACGTGCCGACAAGAGGCGAATCGATCGTTTCGGAGGGCGCGGCGGATGTGGCGGGCGCGACCGGAGCCGCCGCAACGGGGGCGGCGGCAACTGCGGGCATCGATGCCGGAACGGCTCCGGGCATCACGGCGTTGCGCCGCAGACACAAATTGCAATTTTCCGCCTCGATGCTGAATTCGCACAAATCGTACTCGCGCATCAACTCGGCGACTTCCTTGATTTCGTCAATATTCATTTTTTTCTCCCTGCTGTTGAAGGGGTTGCCATCTTTTGACTGCAATCATGCGTTATAAAATATAGCACAAAAAGTTTATTTTGTCCATTTTTACGCGGGGAACCGCCTCTTTTACCGCTTCGGCGGCAGTTTTTGCAAAAAGAGCGTCGGCTTGCCCTGATATTCCATGATCTTACGGTCGCTTACGGCGCACGATGAGTTGGTGTTTTTCGTGAGCGTGACGAGCAGCGCGACCACGCCGATGATGAGTGCGACGATGACGATCGCCGCGGCGGAGATCAATCCGATGGCAAGACGGCGGACTTTTTTGTCCTGCTCCTCGTCGTTTTCGTGTCCGACGATGCTTTTGTTGATGTCCTCCGGCAGTTCATAGGAAAATCCGTCGCGCAAGTCTTCAAAGAAATCGTTGAGATTGGCAGTGTCGACGCTGTAAAGTTCGCAAAGTTTCCGGATGTAGGCGAGGACGTAGACCGCCTGCGGCAAATCGGAAGCGTCGCCGTTCTCGATGGCGGCGAGATAATCGGGACGGATTTTAGTCGCTTCGGAAACTTCCGCGCTTGAGAGCTGGACTTTTTGCCGTATTTGGGCGAGATACTGCCCCATATCCGCCAGAGTGGAAATTTCCGCCGGAGCGACGAAACGGCAAGCCGGACTCTCGGGAGCCGGACTTTCCTGGGATTGTGCAACTGCGGCATCGGGAATGGGAGAAAATTCCGGATTTTTTGCTTCAGGCGCGGGATTTTCCACCTCCGGAGCGATTTCCGACTGCGGTGCGACTTCTTCCTGCGGAATATCATTCCATAATTGAGGCGCGGGAATTTCCGGCTCCGGAAGCGTTTCCGGTTGCGCACTTGCGGCATTTTCTGTTTGCGGTGCGGTTTCCTCGCGCGGAATGTCGTCCCATACCTGTGGTGCGGGTGCAGCCGCGGCAGGGGAGCTTCCCGTTTCAGCGGGCGCTTCTTTTTCCGTGTTGCTGACGACCTGCCAATCGTTGGCTCCGGTGTTCAGGCGATCGAAAAGTCCCAAATCCCCGTTGTTGTTTTCCATAAGAATCAAATCTCCGTGGTGTGATTGATTAAATCATCCAAAATCAAAATTTCGCGTTTGTTGCCGCTGCCCGACGGCGGACCGACGATGCCGCGCTCTTCCAAAATGTCGATGATCTCGGCGGCGCGGTTGTATCCGATTTTGAGGCGCCGCTGAAGATAACTGGTGCTGACTTTGCGCTCGGAAACGACGACTTCCAACGCCTGACGGATGGTGTCGTCGTCGGTCGCTTTGAGATATTTTTTGACGACGGGGTCGAGATCCCAGTGGACCGGATTTTCGACGTAGTCGTCATCGTCGTCCGCTTCGCCGTCCTCTTTTTTGACTTCTTCGCAGACGACGCTGTCGTCGAATTCCTGCTCCGCCTGACTGGAAACGAATTTGACGACCGTCTTGATGTCTTCGTCTTTGGTCCACGCGCCCTGAATGCGCTCGATCAGCATACTGCTTGGCGACATCAGCAGCATGTCGCCGGTGCCGAGGAGCTTTTCGGCACCGTTGGTATCGAGAACGACGCGGCTGTCGGTCATCGAGCGGACCTGGAAGCAGAAACGGGTCGGCAGATTCGCCTTGATGACGCCGGTGATGATGTTGGTACTGGGGCGCTGCGTGGCGACGACGATGTGGACTCCGGCGGCGCGTCCCTTCTGGGCGATGCGGGTGATCGCGGTCTCGACGTCCTTGCGCGCATCGGTCATCATCAGATCGGCGAGCTCGTCGATGATGATGACTAAATAGGGCATCTTTTCCGGGATCGGCAGTCCGTTGTCGTCGAATTCCTCGCACGACGGCGTCGGGCGGCGGTTGAATTCGACCAGTTTTTTGACGCCGGCGCGGGCGAGGATGCGGTAGCGTTTTTCCATTTCGTTGACCGCCCAGCGCAACGCGATCGGCACTTTGGAGGAGTCGTTGATGATCGGTGTCAAAAGATGCGGCAGTTTGCGGTAGTCCTCGAATTCGACGACTTTGGGGTCGACCATAATAAGTTTGAGTTCGTCGGGACGGAAATGGTAGAGCAGACTGACGATCAGCGAATTGGAGCAGACGCTCTTGCCGGTGCCGGTGGATCCGGCGATCAGAAGATGCGGCGCCTTGGCGAGGTCGAGGACGACCGGTTTGCCGGAAACGTCCTTGCCGAGCGCAAGCGGGATCTCCGCCTTGCCGTTTTGCCACGCTTCGGATTCGAGGACGCTGCGCATAAAAACCGCTTCGGGGCGGTGATTGGAGATCTCGACGCCGACGACCGGACGGCCGGGGATCGGGGCGAGTACGCGCACGCTCGTCGCGGCGAGCGCCATCGTGATATTGTCCTGAATTTGCTCGACTTTTTTGACGTTGACGCCGGGGTCGAGCGTGATCTCGAAACGGGTGACGCGGGGTCCGGTGATGAATCCGGAAACACGCCCGGGAATGGCGAAATCATCGAGCGTTTTCTGCAAAATGTCGCGTTTCTTGGCGATCTCGGCGGGGTCTTCCCCGAAACTGTCGGTGCCTTTGGCGAGCAGATTGATCGACGGAAGTTCGTAGTTGAGCGTCTTGTTGCGCGGCGCGGCGACGCGTTCGCCGGATGCGACTTCGCGGACGCCGAGTTCGGGCGGCGCGGCAGGCATTTTTACTGCGGAAAGCGGTTTTTCCGCAACGGGCGCGGCAACTTGAGGCGGCGTCGGCAAAACGGCGCGGTTCTGCGGAGTGCGCGCCGGGATCTCGGCGATCTCCGGAAAATCGTCGTGCGGAATGGGGGTGGCGGGCGGCGCCGGAGGGGCGGCTTGGGGCATTTCCTGAACCGGCGGCAATTCTTGTTGCACATTGACGACGCGCCTGGGTGCCGGAGCGGAAACTTCCTCCTCCCCGTCATCTTCGTCTTCTTCTTTCTCCCGGACAAATCGCGGTAAATGGAAATCCATTTTCGGCAGTTTCACGCGCGGCAGCGACAGCAGATCGCCGATCCCGATCAGAATGAAGCCGCAGGCGACCAGCGCCCAACTGAGTACCGCAAGTCCCGGCGCGCCGATCAGCATCAACAGCCATCCGGGGGCGATTTTCCCGGGGATCGCCGGAGCGGCGAACCATTGTCCGAGCAAACCGCCGGAAAGGGAAAGTTCGGGGTTTTCCAGACTGCCGAGTCCGAGTTTGCTCATCCAGGTGGCAAACAGCCGCGGCGACATCGCAAAAAGCCACATCGTGCCGAGCAATACGAGAAAAAATCCGCCCCAAAAAAGCGATTTTCTGCCGATCACCGAAAAAAAGCGGCGCAACATATGAAACAAAATCAGAAACGTGCCGATATAGGCGGAAAGACCGATCAGTTTCAAAAGGTGGTAACTGAATTTCGCGCCGAGGTATCCGGCGTAATTGCGGCAGGGCTCGACGATGCCGCCTTTGATGATCGAAATATCGCGGGCGTCGTGGCTCAGCAAGGCAAAGAGCAACAGGAGCGTCGCCGCCGTCGCGAGAATGGAAACGATCCAGTGCGGTTGCGGCAGATTCCGCTCTCCTGCGCCGTCGTCTTTACGTTTGTTTTTGGTCGAAATCAAAACGGGCTTCCTTTCCAGAATTCAGTTATTCGCGTGTAATATATAACAGCATCGTGAAAAATACAATTTTTTCCCCGCCGAAAAACGGAAATCCGGTGGAAAAAAAGCATTTCTGCGCTATATTTAGTAGAGGAAACAGAAAAAACTTTGAAAAAGGAGGTCCATATATGGATCAGGAATCTCTTCGTGAAATCAGTCAGGGCAATGCCACTGCCGCCGATCGTCAGCGCACTTTTTTCAACCGCGTTTTCGGCTGGATGTTCGCCGGGCTCGGCATTTCCGCGCTGCTCGCGTATCATACGGCAAAGAGCGGCGTATTGCTGAAAAATCCGAATCTCCCCGTCCTTTTGCTGATCGCGACGTTTGCGCTGGTTTTCGTCCTCACGCTGGCGATCAACAAAATGTCGGCGACGGCGGCGACGCTTTGTTTCATCGGCTACGCCGCGCTCAACGGCGTGATGCTTTCGTCATTGCTTTACGTCTATACGTTGAGTTCCGTGATGCAGGCGTTTTGCGCGACGGCGCTTATGTTCGGCGCGACGGGGCTGTACGGCTATGTCACCCGGCGCGACCTGACCTCGGCGGGCAGTTTCTTTTTCATGGCTCTTATCGGCATTATCATCGCCAGTTTGCTCAATATGTTTTTCCGCAGCGGCGCGCTGGATTTCGCCATCTCGATCCTCGGCGTGATCATTTTCGTCGGGCTGACCGCCTATGACGTGCAGAAAATCAAACAGCTCGCCCTCGCGCACGGCGACGGCGCCTTTGACGGCGAAACGGCGGAAAAGGCTTCGATCCTCGGCGCGCTGACGCTCTATCTGGATTTCATCAACCTTTTCCTTTACGTGTTGCGTTTTCTGGGCAACCGCAACGACCGCTGATGAAAATTCTCGTCACCGCCGGACCGACCCGGGAAAAGATCGACCCCGTCCGCTTCCTCAGCAACGCTTCGAGCGGCAAGATGGGGTACGCCATCGCTTCCTGCGCGGCGCAACGCGGCCACGAAGTCGTTTTGATCTCGGGCCCCGTCGCGTTGCCGGCGCCGGAAAAGGTGCGCCGCATCGACGTCGGATCCGCGGCGGAAATGTACGATGCCGTCGCCGCGGAATTTCCCCTTTGCGACATTTTGATCATGGCGGCGGCGGTCGCGGATTACCGCGTGGCGGAGCCTTTTCCGGAAAAACTCAAGAAAATGCCGGGCGAATTCGTTCTGACGCTGGAACGCACGACCGACATCCTTTCCGAGATGGGCAAGCGTAAACGGCCCGGTCAGCGGCTCGTCGGTTTCGCCGCTGAAAGTTGCGATCTTCTCCGCTACGCGCAGGAGAAACTGGCGAAAAAAAATCTCGACTGGATCGCCGCCAATTGTCTTGCCGACGGTTTCGGCACCGACAGCAACCGCATCATCCTGATTTCCCGCGACGGGAAAAAGGCGGAACTCGGTCCTGCGCCCAAGGCGGAGATCGCCCGGCAGATGCTCGACGCGATTTTGTAACGCCATTTGCTTTCCGCTTCTTTTCATGCTATATTATTATGATGTTAAGAGCAAGATTGTGCTTTTTGCAGAAAAACGCGCAATTGACCGACTGAAAAAACGATTGATTTTTCAATATTGAGAAGGAGGCGAAAGAGTGAGTCAGCGGATCCTCGTTTTCGTCAAGCAGGTGCCGGATACGCAAAACATTTCCGGCGATGCGATGACCCCCGAAGGCACCGTCAACCGGGCGGCTCTGCCGGCAATTTTCAACCCTGAAGACCTCAACGCGCTGGAATTGGCGTTGCAGTTGAAGGAACGCTACGGCGCGGAAATCATCGTCGCCACGATGGGGATGCCGGCGGCGGCGGAAGTGCTCCGCCAGTCGCTCTACCGCGGGGCGGACAAGGCGGTTTTGATCACCGACCGCGCGCTTGCCGGAGCCGATACGCTGGCGACAAGCTATACGCTTTCCTGCTGTGTCAAGGCAGTCGGCGACGTCGATCTCGTCCTCTGCGGGCGGCAGGCGATCGACGGCGACACCGCGCAGGTGGGGCCGCAGATCGCGGAAAAACTGAATTGGCCGCAACTTTGCTATGTCGAGGAAGTGCGCGAGTTGACTTCCGCTTCGATCACCGTCCGCCGTTCGATCGAGGGCGGGTACGAAGTGCTTTCGTCGCCCTTGCCGGCGTTGCTCACGGTCGTCGACGCCAACACGCCGCGTCCGGTCAACGTCAAGCGGATGATGAAATACAAACGCGCCGCCGTCAAAAGCGAACTGGTCAAACTTTTTCTGGAAACGGCGGATGCCGAAGCGGAAAAACTTGCCGCGCAGTCTCTTCTGATCGAGGAACGCAATGCCGCAAGCATCAACGCGGACCCCGGCAGGATCGGTTTCCCCGGTTCGCCGACCAAGGTCAAGCAGGTGATGAGCGTTGTCCTGACCGCAGGTGAAGTCAAGCAGATCCCCCCGACCGACGAGGGCATCTCGCTTCTGATCCACGAATTGATTTCCGACCACACTCTGGGGTAGAACTATGTCGCAAACAAAAGGAAATGTCTGGGTCTTCGTCGAGCAGGAAGCCGGCGTTGTCGCCAATGTCAGTTTAGAGTTGATCTCCAAAGCGCGCGAACTCGCCGACCGGTTGCAGGTCAAGGTCGAGGCGTTGCTGTTGGGCAATGACGTCGCCAAGGTCGCGCCGCAACTTTTCGCTTACGGCTGTGACAAAGTGCTGCTTGCGGAAGACCCCCGTCTGGAGCCTTTCACCGTACTGCCCTTTGCCCGCGTCATCATGAAGCTCATACTGGAGCGTCATCCCAATATCCTGCTTTTCGGCGCGACGCTCAAGGGACGCGAACTTGCTCCCCGCATCGCTTCCGAAAAACGCGCGGGGCTGACCGCCGACTGCACCGATCTCAAGATCGATGATTTCGAGGACAAGAAAAACAACAAGAGCTACACCGACAAACTGATGCAGATCCGTCCCGCTTTCGGCGGCAACATCATCGCGACGATCGTCAACACCTGGGACGACCCCCAGATGGTGACGGTGCGTCCCGGAGTGATGAAACTTGCCGAGCCCGATTTCGACCGTCAGGGCGAGATCGAGCGCATCCCGGTCGAGTTGGATGCCGCCGATACCGTCATCAAGGTGATCGAGCGCATCCGCGCCGACAAGGAAGTCGATCTGCAGTCGGCGCAGATCATCGTCGCCGGAGGCTACGGCGTCGGTTCCAAGGAGAATTTCAAACTGATCCGCGAACTTGCCGACGCGCTCGGCGGCGAAGTCGGCGCGAGCCGAGCCGCAGTCGATGCCGGATGGATCAGTCACGACTATCAGATCGGTCAGACCGGGGTGACGGTGCGTCCGCGCCTTTATATCGCCTGCGGCATTTCCGGTGCGATCCAGCACCGCGCCGGAATGACGGATTCCAAAAAAGTGATCGCGATCAACACCGATGCCGGCGCGCCGATTTTCTGCTGTGCCGACTACGGGATCGTCGGCGATCTCAACACGGTCATCCCCGCGATGATCAAGGCCTTCAAGGCAAAACATTAAAGGGGGCGGATCATGGCGAACTTTTTTACCGATAATGCCGATCTTAAATTCACGCTGGAAAATCTGGAGCTTGCTCCGATTTGCCGGATGATCGAGAATGATTTCAAATTTGCCGGGGAGTTCGACACCGCGCCGCGCGATTTTGCCGACGCGCTCGACAACTACCGCCGCGCGCTCGAAGTCGTCGGCGGCATCGCCGGGGACAATATCGCGCCGCGCGCCGATGTCGTCGACAAGGAAGGTGCGAAATTTGCCGACGGCAAGGTGAAATATCACCCTTACACGCTTCAGAATCTCGAAGATCTCACCAAGGCGGGCGTGATGGGCGTGATGCTTCCCCACAAGTTCGGCGGCTTGAATTTCCCGGTGACCGTCTATACGATGATGACGGAAATGGTTTCCCGCGCCGACGCTTCGTTGCAGAATATTTTCGGCTTGCAGGACATCGCGGAAACGATCAACCTTTTCGGCAACGACGAGCAGAAGGAAAAATATCTGCCCGATTTCGCCAAAGGGTTGCTCGACGGCGCGATGGACTTGACCGAGCCGGATTTCGGCAGCGATTTGCAGTCGGTGCGTCTGCGCGCGTGGCAGGACGAAAACGGTCAATGGTATCTCAACGGGATGAAGCGTTTCATCACCAACGGCTGCGCCAAGGTGCATCTCGTGCTCGCCCGCAGCGAGGAGGGGACGACGGACGGACGCGGACTTTCGATGTTCATCTGCGAAAAATGTCCGCAACTGGTCGTGCGCCGCATCGAGGATAAACTCGGCATTCACGGCGTCGCGACCTGCGAATTGCAGTTCAACGACGTGCCCGCGCAACTTTGCGGCAAACGCCGTCTGGGGCTGATCCGCTATGTGATGAGTCTGATGAATGGCGCCCGCGTCGCGATCAGCGCGCAGGCGGTCGGCATCGCGGAAGCCGCTTTCCGCGCGGCGCGCAAGTATGCCGCCGAACGCGAGCAATTCAAAAAGTCGATCGACCAGTTCCCGGCGATCTATTCGATGCTCAGCGCGATGAAAGTCAAGGTCACGGCGGCGCGCGCGCTCCTTTACGAAACGACCCGCGTCGTCGATCTGCGCAGTACCTACGGTCATCTCTGCGAAAACGGCACCCCGTCGGATGAAGAGCGCGCCGCGCAGAAATACTACAGCAAACTGGCGGCGCTTTTGACGCCGATGTGCAAGGCGCTCGCGACCGAAAGCGCCAATCAGGTCGCTTACGATGCGATCCAGGTGCACGGCGGCACGGGGTATATGCGCGACTTTGAAGCCGAGCGTTATTACCGCGACGCCCGCATCACCAACATCTACGAGGGCACGACCCAGTTGCAGGTGGTCGCCGCGATCGGCGGCGTGATGCAGCGCGACCTCGACAAGCGCATCGGCGAACTCGCCGCCGCCGAACTTCCGTCGGAGCTTGAAAGTTACCGCGCCAAAGTGATGGCGATGCACGCCAAACAGCTTCAAGCCGTCGATTTTGTCGCCGCGAAAAAAGATGCCGAATACCACGATCTTGTCGCGCGCGCTCTCGTCGAGATGGAAACGATGATTTTCGTTTCGCTTCTTTTGTTGCGCGACGCCGCCAAAGACGACAGCCGCCGCGCGATCGCCATCCGTTACGTGCTTGATGCGGAATACGACTTCGGCGCCCGGTATGCGCGCGTCGTTTCCGGAGATACTGCTTTGATCCAAGACCGTTGTGAAATTATCGGTTATTAAAGAAGGAGTTTTTTATGAACAACGAATACTTGAGCCGTGCCCGCAAAGTCATTACCGATCCCCAGGTGCTGACGATCGTCGCCAGCCGCCGCGCCAAACAGCTCGCGCTCGGCGGCCGTCCGATGATCAAATGCGACAGCAAGAATTTCCTCGACGTCGCCTTGCTGGAGATCGCGGAAGGGCTTTTGAGTTATGAATTCGGCACTGCCGGAGAGAGCGCAAAAGAGGTCACCTTATAATGGCCGCCAAAGCGAAACCGGCGGAAAAAGCGGAAAAACCGGCGAAAAAAACTTCCGCGAAAGCACCGAAAAAAACTTCCGCGAGATCCGTCAAGGAGAAAAACCGGAAGCATCTGCTTCACTTCGAGGGCAAGGATCTTGAGCATTACAATGCCTTGATGCAGTGCCTTGAAGTGGTCAATTCGCAGTTCAACAATCACGCCGCCGACGCGCTCGACTGCTCCAATGCGGACAAGCGCGGCGTCACCACCCATATGGCGGATATTTCGAGCGATAATTCCCGTCATGAAATGGAATTGCGGATGCTTTCCGAGGAGGGCGACGTCCTGAAGCTCATCAACGATGCGTTGAAACGGCTGATCGACGGCGAGTACGGCAAGTGTCAGGAATGCGGCGAGCCGATCCCCGAAGGACGGCTTCAGGTGCGTCCCTATGCGGTCTACTGCGTCAAATGCAAGAGCCGCCACGAAGCGGAAAATAAATTCTGATGATGGCTTGCTTGGATCGCCTTTCCTCCGGTGAAAGCCGGGAAAAACGCGTTTTCATCGCCGCGCTCATTACCGGGGCGGCGATGCTTTTTTGCGATGTGGCGACCAAATTGTATTTTACCCGGACTCTTGTGCCCGGCGAGAGGGTCACGGTCATTCCCGGCTGGTTCGACCTGACGCTCGTCGGCAATACCGGCGCCGCCTGGAGCATCCTTTCCGGATACGGCTATTTACTGCTCGCCGTCGGCATCCTCGCCGCAATCGCGATCGGTTATTTTTTCCGTTTTCTGACCGAGGGGTGTCCGGAACGCTATTTTGCGATGTTTCTGATCCTTTCCGGCATCATCGGCAATTCGATCGACCGGCTCTGGCGCGGTGCGGTCATTGATTTTTTAAGTTTCCATTATTTCGACGCCTACTATTATCCCGTTTTCAATGTCGCCGACATCGCGATTTGTTGCGGCGTCGGGATCTACCTCATTTCCGGTTTCTGCCGGAAAGAGCCGCGCCGGAGTTAGACGATGAAAAGCGCCGACCGTGCGACGATTCGTCTGGCGGAAGCCGCTTCCGGCGTCGACGGCTATACTTTGATGAAGCGCGCGGGCGCGAGCGTCGCGCGCGAGTTGGAAACGCTTTCCCGCGGTTTTTCGCGCATCGTTTTTCTCGCCGGAAACGGCAACAATGCGGGCGACGCCTTTGTCGCGGCGGCACAAGTCGACTTCCCGCGCGTCAAAGTCCTGATGGCGCAGGAACCCGATTCCTATCGCGGCGAAGCCGCATCCGCCTGGCGGGAATTCGGAAAATTTCTTGATGCGGAAGTGCGGGACACTTTACGCGCGGGCGATCTTTTGCCGGGCGACCTCGTCGTCGATGCCATTTTGGGCATCGGATTTCACGGCGAAGCGGTGCGCGCTCCGCTCGATCAGTGGATTTCTTTCGTCAACGCTTCAAGTCTTGTCGTTTTGTCGCTTGATCTTCCGAGCGGCATCGACGCCGACACCGGTGTCGCGGCAAAAACGGGTGCGGTCTCCGCGACGCGGACGCTGACTTTCGGGATCCCCAAGACGGGACTTTTCCGGAATGACGGAGAGCGTTTGAGCGGTATCGTCCATTTTGCCGATCTCGGATTTCCGCAACTCGGCGGGGGAATGCAATTGTACACCATGAGGGAAGCCGCGCGCGATCTGCCGCGCCGTGCCTTCGATGACCACAAAAAAAGTTGCGGTTCCGTACTGGTTTCCTGCGGCAGTTGCCGTTATCCCGGGGCGGGGCGCCTCGCGGCGACGGCGGCTTTGCGCGGCGGCGCGGGCTATGTGACACTGGCGACGCAGACCAAGGTGAATGGACTTTGTGCGGCATTGCTGGTGCGTCAATTTACCGGCGCGGCAGAGCTGAAAGAACTCTTTCCCGGGCACGATGCGCTGGTCGCCGGTTGCGGCTGGGGAGAGCAGGGCGTCGAAATGCTGCAATGCGCGTTGGATTTCCCCGGCGCGCTTTTGCTCGACGCCGATGCGCTCAATCTTCTTGCCCGGCATCCCGATGCGTGGAAAAAAAGGGAAAACGTCGTCCTGACGCCGCATCCCGGCGAGGCGAAGCGTCTCGCGACGGCATTCGGCATCACGGAAACGCTTCCGCGCGATGAACTTGCGCTTGAACTTGCAAGGAAACTTCACGCCGTCGTTTTGCTCAAGGGATCGGGAACGCTCGTCGCAACGCCGCAAGGGGAAATTTCACGCAACACTTCCGGTTCGCCGAGCCTGGCGACGGCAGGAAGCGGCGACGTGCTTGCCGGACTGATCGGCGCACTTCTTGCGCGAAAAATATCCCCCTTTACGGCGGCAAAACTCGGCGCCTTCCTTCACGGACTGTGCGGGGAAATGGTTTCAGCCGGACTGATCGCCGATGATCTCCCCCCGCTTTTCGGCGAAGCGTTTGAAGCCGTGCGCCGTCACGGCATCGTTTGGCGGATGTAGAAATTCGGTGCAATGGGAATCAGAGGGGGCTGATTTCGCCCCCTCTGAAACTCCCCTCAACCAGCCACGGGCTGGATTTTGTACCTGCCGCAGATATTTGCGGACTGACGCTTTTATTGCACTCCCGACGATTATCCCCGCAAATCTCCGCGGTCGTCCATATTTGTTACTGCAAAAAAAGATGCGTCCCACGCGGGCTAATAGCTCCGCTTTACGCTCCGCCCGCCCGACTGCCCAATGGGCGAGAGAAAAGGAAATACTCATACGCCTTGATTTTCCGTCGGATGCGAGTCGGTTGCCGACGAGCGCGCAGTCGGATGGGAGTGATTTTACGCATTGCGAATGCAATGCGGAAATGCACAAACAGTTGTTTGTGCAAGCGACCGTAGACGAGCATGGTAGCCGCGAGCGAGAAGGAGCAAGGAACGAAGCGACGACGAAGCGCAGGCGTATGGGAATAAAAGAGGAATATCCACATCCGTCTTGACTGCGGTCACACGGGGAAAGGGGTGGTTAAGGCGGGGAAAGCCGGCACGGCTGTCCCTGCCTTGTCCACACACGTCAGGTATTCCCGCAAGCCGCCCGGTTTTTCTTGTGTCCCGTTTACAGTGTGGTGAGGAAGCAAAAAAAAGGGGGCAAGGGGGCGACGCCCCCGCCAAGCACTTAAAACTTAAGACTAATAACTTAAAACTTTACAAGATGCTGTCCTCCGTCGACGGGCAAAATGGCTCCCGTGACGGATTCGCATTGCGCGAGAAAGAATACGGCATCGGCGTAATCGGCGATCTCCGCCGGACGGCGGAGCGGCACGCTTTGCAGAACTTTTTCCATTTTGGAGTCGGGTAATTCCACCGGCGGCAGCATCGGTCCCGGCGCGACGGCGTTGAAGCGCAGATTATGTGCGGCGTAGCGCAAGGCGAAATCAAGCGTCAGATCCCCGAGATCGCGGCGGCTTTTTGTATAGGCGTCGTGCCGATTGCTCCAGATGGCGGCGTCGAGGATATTGACGACGCACCCCGACGGAATTTCCTGCCGGACAAAAAGCTCCATCAGTTTTTTCGGCGTTTCGTAATTGATTTGGCAAAAAAGTTGATTTTCCTCCTCCGTGTTTTGCGGATAAAGCCGGAAAAAACTTGCGTTGTTGACGAGGACGTCGATCTTTCCCGCTCCGGCAAAAAGTTTTTCCGCCGCATCGGCGCGGGAAAAGTCGGCGCAAAGCATTTTATGATCTTTGCCCGGAAGCGCGGCGAGCAACGTCTGCGCTTCATCAGTATGAGTAAAGGCGTGGATGAGGACGCTTGCCCCCTCCCGGGCGAAGCGCATCGCGATCGCCGCTCCGCCGCGACGGCTGCCGCCGGTTATCAGCACTTTTTTCCCTTTGAAATCCATGAAAAATTATCCGTTTTCAACTTGCATTATCGGTCTTGATATACTATATTTCACTTAAGCATTTTAATCAAGGGAGTACGATCTATGAAAAGAGTTTTTTGCCGTTATTTCACTCTCGTCGAACTGCTGACGGTCATCGCCGTGATCGGCATTCTCGCCGCCATCGGTTTCGGGACTTACAGCACGGCGCAAAATAAATCGCGCATTTCCGCCACGCGCGCGCTCGTCGAAAACGTCGCCAACGCCTTTGAAGCGGCGCGTGCCGAAGTCGGCTATATGCCGGTGACGCAGGTGGGCACGACGAAACATTTCCGCGCACTTACTGTCGATGCGGGCAATGATTATTTGGAAATTGATGTGGATGGCTGGTCTTCTTCCGGGAAAACGAAATTTCAGAAAGCATTCGCGAAAAACGTTGACGGCGAGTTGCTCCAGAGATTTATGGAGGAAAATAAGTTGAAAGATTCCTGGGGAAACCAGATCTATTATTGTTACCCCGGCATTGCCAATAACGCGAAATGCTCGGTGATTTCCGCCGGACCGGACGGCACATTTGGCAAGGATAATGATGAAACTCCGTCCTCCTCGACTCCCGGTGATCCCGCGCTTCCCAAGTACAAGTCTTCCGGCGAATGGATCTGCGACGACATCGCCAACTTTTAATTGACCGGTCAACCTTAAAAAGAAGGAAAAAGGAATATGATTCTCGGTACGGCTCTTACGGAAAAAGCGACGAAGGTGCTCTTTTGCGGCGCCGGTGAACTCGGCAAGGAAGTGGTCATTGCGATGATGCGGCTCGGCGTCGAAGTCGTCGCCGTCGACCGTTATCCCAACGCGCCCGGAATGCAAGTGGCGCACCGCAGTTACTGCATCAATATGCTCGACGGCGCGAAACTGCGCGAGATCATCGAAAAGGAAAAGCCCGATTTCGTCGTTCCCGAAGTCGAGGCGATCGCGACTCCGACGCTCGTCGAATTGGAGAAGGAAGGCTATCACATCATCCCGACCGCCAATGCGGCGTTTCTGACGATGAACCGCGAAGGTATCCGCCGTCTTGCCGCCGAGGAGTTGAAACTGCCGACCAGCCGTTACCGCTTCGCCGCGACGCGCGAGGAATTCGACGCGGCGATCAAGGAGATCGGCATCCCCTGCGTCGTCAAGCCGATCATGAGCAGTTCCGGTCACGGTCAGAGTACGGTCAAGAGTGCCGCCGACGTCGACGAAGCGTGGCGCAACGCGCAGGAAGGCGGCCGCGCCGGAGCCGGCAAGGTGATCGTCGAAGCGTTTGTCGATTTTGATTACGAGATCACCCAGTTGACCGTCCGTCACGCCGGAGGCACCAGTTTCTGCGAGCCGATCGGCCATCATCAGGTCAACGGCGACTATCAGGAATCGTGGCAGCCGCAGGCGATGACCCCCGCCGCCAAGGCGCGGGCGCGCGAGATCGCCGGAGCCATCACCGGTGCGCTCGGCGGCCGCGGTATTTTCGGCGTCGAACTTTTCATCAAGGGCGACGAGGTGATCTTCAGCGAAGTCAGCCCCCGTCCCCACGATACCGGAATGGTGACGATGATCTCGCAGGATCTTTCGGAATTTGATTTGCACGCCCGCGCGATCCTCGGATTGCCGATCCCCGAAATCGTTTTTCGCGGACCTTCCGCGAGCAAAGCGATCGTCGTCGACGGCAATTCCAAGGCGGTCGCTTTCGATATTTCCGATGCGCTGACGATGCCGGAAACCGACATCCGGCTTTTCGGCAAGGGCGAATTGAAAGGGCACCGCCGTCTCGGCGTCTGCCTTGCGCGCGGCAAAAGCGTCGAGGAAGCCAAGGAAAAGGTTTTCAAGATGCGCGATCAGGTCAAAGTGACGCTCTGACGATTTCCGGCTCATAACACCGCATCGCCGATTTTGCAAGTCCTCTTTTGAAGATTTTTGCAAAATAAACTTGTCATTTTTTTCGTTTCACCGTTTGAAATGTTGACAAAGCGGCGGTATCTTGTGTAGTGTTGTGCCCCAGGCAGGATCGGGGCGGTTGTTAATAAGTTGTTAATAAGCTGTCGACAAAGTGTCGTCAAACCGCTTAAGTGCTTGATTTTTGAGGAATTTACACAAAAAAATCCTCAAAACTCGGAAAAAACGGCGGTCCGGTGCAAAAACCGCGGCTTTTCTCCTCAAACCGGGGTGGAAAGGAAAGTGGCGGCAGCGTTGAAAAAAGTTGTAAATCAGGGATTTCCCGTATGGAGATCACGGGTTTTCGCAACAAATTCAGTTCGTTGTTAATAACTTTTGCCGAAAAAGTGCAATCGTGCGTGGTAAAACGCTTGCTGAAAAGGCGTTTGCCGTATGTGAAAAAACGGAAAATCCGTTTGTGTTGCCGGATTTTTTCCGGCGTTGAAGATGAATGGGAATCGTTAAAAGATGCAGTCGTGTGATCCAGTGACCGAGCGTATCTGGCGTATCGTCGCCAGTCGTTTGGTGCAATTCAATACTCCGCTTTACAAGCAGTGGTTTCAGAGCGTGACGCCGTTGCGTGTGGAAAAGGATACTCTCGTATTGGGGGTGCCGGACGATTTTTTTGCGGATTTCGTGCGGGATCAGTACGGCGATATCCTCGACGATCAGTTGCGCGGCGTCGAGGGCGTCGATTACCGCTGGCGTTTTGAAAGCGGTTATCCCGCGCCGTTGCATCCTTTAGTTTCCGCAGATGTCGCGCCGGAAGTCCGTCCGCTTGCGGCAACCGCCAAGCCGATCCAGGAAAAATTGTGTTCAAGCAAGCGTCCCCGGTTGCTCAGCAGTGAATTCACTTTTGACAATTTCATCGTCGGCGAAGAAAACCGTCACGCGTTTACCGCCGCCAAGACCGCTTCGGAAGCACCGGGGCTTTACAATCCGCTTTTCATCTACGGCAGCAACGGGATCGGCAAGACCCATCTTTTGCAGGCGGTCGCCCACGCGGTGCGCGAACGCAATCCCCACGCGGTGATCCGCAGTACCACCTGCGACGATTTGCTCAATGAATTCTACGATCTCTTGTGGCAGAAAAAGAGCCTTTCCGAATTTCGGGCGAGCGCCCGCGACGTCGATATTCTTCTCATCGACGATGTTCACCGGCTCGCGAAAAAAGTGCAGATGCAGGAGGAATTTTTCAACCTTTTCAACACGCTGACCGATCAGGGCAAGCAGATCATTCTGACCAGCGACCGTCAGCCCTGCGAGATGAGCGACATCGACAAGCGTCTGACGACGCGTTTCGAGTCGGGGATGATCGCGGAGATCGCGATGCCCGAGTACGAGGCGCGGCTGGCGATCCTGCGTTTGTGGCGCACCGAAGTCGTCACCGATTATCCGCTCGGGGATGAATTCCTCGATTTCCTGGCAAGTCATATCCATTCGAGCGTGCGCCGGTTGAAAGGCTGTTTCCTGCGTCTGGCGACCTGGGCGTCGATCAACGGCGGCGACCGTTTGACGATCGGGCGCGCCGAAGAATTGCTGCGCGGGCAGATCGATCAGGAATACGCGGCGCGCGACATTTCCGTCGAGGCGATCCAAAAGCAGGTCGCCGCTTATTTTGATCTTTCGATCGCCGATCTCTTGGGCAAAAGCCGCAACGACCGGATCGTCAAACCGCGGATGGTGGCGATGTTTCTTTCCCGTGAATTGACCAAGGCGTCCTCCACCGAGATCGGCAAGGCTTTTGCGCGCAACCACGCGACGGTGCTTCACGCCGAAACGAAAATTCCCGAACTATGCCGCGCCGACGAAATGCTACGTCACGGAGTCGAGCATATCCGTCATCAACTGCAGAAAAGTTGAGACGTCTTTCAAAGCGAAATCTTCGCGGCGTTGCGTTTTTTTCAGTAATTACTGCAAAAAACGCATTTTTTTTTGGGAAATCCTCCTTTTTTGATTAGACAAAATGTCAAGGGAGGTGTAAAGTAAACAATAAACACGATCATCCCCTTTGGGGATGGAGTTAAAAAAAGAAATCCAATCGAAAACGAGAGGAATTATTTTATGCAGGAAAATCTCGGAAACGGCGGAGTGCCGGAAAATATCGACCTCAGCGGACTTCACTGTCTGCAGGCGCTTTTCGGACAATTCCGCCACAACGTCAATTTTGCGGCGCTGGTCACCGATCCGGTCCGCAACCGCTATGTGACGGATCCCGTCGGCGTGATCTGCGAACTTGCCGAGGGGCAGGATCTGCGCCCGGAAGTCGCGCAATCGCTTGAGATCCTCGACAGTTTTGCCGGTCCGGCGATGATCAAACTCGCCAACGGGCACTGGATCATTTTGCTCAATTCCATTCAATGGCGCAAATCCGACAAGGTCGGTATTTTCGATGACCGGCTCAATACCGCCAACAAAAGCGCGCTCGTTCCCAAAAAAGAGATCATTGAGCGCGCCGGCGACCGCGTGATCGTTTTCCGTAATCTGGCGCAGGTGGATGCTTCGCGCCATACGCGCATCTACTGTCTGGCGACGGTGGCGCGACATCACGATACGGTGATCGATCTCCGCCGGGTGATGCACGATTACGCGATCGAGGAGGAGGAAGTCCGCGAAAACCTCTTTTTTCAGATCGCGGCGGACTACCAGTTCAAGGCGAAAAAGATCCGGTTGAATTGGGATAAGATGGTCAAAAGCGGATCGGTTTTTCCGGCGGTCATCGTCCGCAAAGACGGAAAATACGCGATTTTCTGCGGCTTCCGCAAAACGCCGGACGGCGCAGTCGAAGCGGTGCTCGTCGATCCGGAAAAGGAAAGTGCAGGTGGCGAGCATTTCCTTTTCTTCAATCAGGAGGCGCTGTTTGCCGAATACACCGACGAGGTGATTTTGCTCAAGAAGCGCTATAAACTTTCGGATGAAAATCAGCCGTTTTCGCTCTTTTGGTTCATCCCCGAATTCATCAAGCTCAAGGGCGTTTTCGGGCAGATCGCGCTGATGGTGGCGATGCTGACGGTGCTTTCTCTGGTGGTGCCGCTCTTTTTCCAGATCGTCGTCGACAAGGTGCTGGTCAACGAATCCTACAACACCCTCAACGTGATCGGCGGCGTCGTGCTGATCGCGATCGTTTTCAACGGGATATTGGAATTCGTCCGCAGTTATTTGTTGCTTTTTGCGACCAACAAGATCGATATTTCGACGGCGACGAAAACCTTTTTGCATTTGATGCGGCTGCCGCTGGATTTCTTCGAGCGGGTCCCGTCGGGGGTGTTGCTCAAACATATGCAGCAGACCGAGCGGATCCGCGGGTTTCTTTCCGGCAATTTGTTTTTTACCCTCCTCGATTTGGTGTCGCTGGTGATTTTCGTCCCGTTCCTGTTGCTTTACAGCGTGCAGTTGACGCTGGTCGTGCTCGGTTTCTCGTTGCTGATGGCGTGCGTCATCGCTTCGCTGATCCGTCCTTTCCAGCGGCGGCTTGACGAACTCTATCAGGCGGAAGGCAAACGGCAGAGTATGCTCGTCGAAGCGATTCACGGCGTGCGCACCGTCAAATCCCTCGCGTTGGAGCCGGTCGAGCGCCGCATTTGGGACAATTCGACCGCCTATGCGATCAAATCCTATTTCCGCGTCGGCAAGATTTCGATGACCGCCAAGAGCATCAGTCAGGTGCTGGAAATGATGATGTCGATCTGCGTGATCTGGATCGGAGCGCATCTGGTTTTCAATCACACGATTTCGATCGGCGCCCTGATCGCGTTTCAGATGCTTGCCAACCGCGTGACGGGGCCGCTGGTCAAGATGGTCGGTTTGATCCACGAATATCAGCAGATCGCGCTTTCGGTGCGGATGCTCGGCGTCGTGATGAATACGCCCGTCGAGCCGATGGGCGGCGGCGTCCGCAATCAGCTCCGCGGCAGGATCGAATTCGATCACGTGAGTTTTCAGTACCGTCCCGACTTGCCGATGGTGATCAAGGATTTCAATTTGACCATTCCCGAAGGCACGACGGTCGGTTTCGTCGGCCGTTCCGGTTCCGGCAAGACGACGCTGACGAAACTTCTGCAGGCGCTTTATCAGGTCACGCAGGGCATCGTCAAACTCGACGGCATCGACATCCGCGAAATCGACAAATCGCACTTGCGCAGCAGTATCGGCGTCGTGTTGCAGGAAAATTACTTTTTCAGCGGCACGGTGCGGGAAAACATCAGCCTGACCAAGCAGAGCGCGACGCTGGAGGAGGTGCTTTACGCCTCGAAACTTGCCGGAGCCGACGAATTCATCCAGACTTTGCCGCGCGGCTACGATACGGTGCTGGAGGAGAACGCCTCCAACTTGTCCGGCGGTCAGAAACAGCGTCTGGCGATCGCCCGCGCGCTGCTGACCAATCCGCCGATCCTGATTTTCGACGAAGCGACCAGCGCGCTCGATCCGGAAAGCGAATGCGTCATTCAGCAGAACCTCAAGGCGATCGCCCGCGGTCGTACCGTGTTGATCGTTTCGCACCGTTTGAGCATCGTCAGTCACGCCGATCAGATCGTCGTCATCGACGCCGGAAAAATGAGCGATTGCGGCACCCATCGCGAACTTCTGAGCCGTGAAGGCATCTACAAGGAGTTCTGGACGCAGCAGATGAGAGGAGATCAGTAAAATGAAAAAGATTTCTGCGCCCGTGAGCGCGTTTTGGGAAAAAATGAAGCAATGGTATTCAAATACCGCCGTTTTTTTCGTGAAAAAATGGCGGAAGTTCACCGGCGACAAGGAGGGCTTGGAGCCGGAAGAGGTGATCGAGTTCCAGCCGGATGCGCTGGAAATCAAAAACGAGCGTCTGCCGTGGGGAGTCCGCTTTTTTGTCTGGAGTCCCTTTCTGGTGATTTTGTTCGCGATCATCTGGTCGTGCTTCGTCGAAGTGGACGTCATCGTGCCCGCCAACGGCAAATTGGTGACGGATCAGCAGACGATCGTGATGAAGCCGCTGGAAAGAACGGTCATCAAACACGTCAACGTCCAAATCGGCGACGTCGTCAAAAAAGATCAGGTGCTGATCGTCTTTGACCCGACCGAAAGCGGTTCGGATGCCGACCGTCTGCAGAATGAAGTCAACAACTATACGGCGCAGTACGCAAGGCTCGTCGCCGAATTTCTCAACGAGAAATATCAGCCGGCGACTCCGGGCAATCAGTTCGACCGCTGGCAGTTGGCGATTTACAAACAGCGTCAGAATTACTACGCCGAGCGCATCAATTACTTCGATGAAGCGTTGAATCAGATCGACGCTTCGACCAAGAGCACGCAGGATTCGCTTCTCAAGCAGCAGGAGCGTCTGGAGCAGATCCGCACGCTGGAAAAGATGTATGCCGGGTTGAATAAAAAGCAGGTCACTTCGCTCAAGGAATTGATCGAAATGCAGATCACCCGTATGGAAATGGAAGCGACCGTCGATCAGTTGCGCAACCAGTTGCTTGAATTGACGCACCGCCGCGGCAGTACGCTGGCGGAAAAGAACTCTTTCATTCAGGAGTGGCGCAAGACGCTTTCTGAAGATATGGTGTCGGCGGAACGCAATCTGACCAGTTACAGCAAGGAGTTGGACAAGGCGCTGATGCTCCGCAATTACACCTGCCTTAAGGCGCCTTGTGACGCCGTCGTCCACGAGATCGCTTCGTTTTCACCCGGTTCGGCGGTGCGCGAAGCGGAAGCGCTGATCACCCTGGTACCGCTCAGCGACGTGATCGAACTGGAGGGCAAGATCCGTCCGCAGGACATCGGCAAGGTCAAGCGCGGTGACAGCGTGCGCATCAAACTGGATGCGTATCCTTTCCAGAAATACGGCACGATCGAGGGGATCGTGCGCAACATTTCGGAAGACACCATTCAGTCGCAGGGCGCCCCCAAGGTGGACGAAGAGGGGAATCCAGTGGCAACGGAGCCGGCTACCTATTACCGCGCCCGGATCACGTTGCTCGGCAAACTCAAAGGCGTCAAAAACTTCCGTCTCATCCCGGGAATGCAGGCGCAGGGGGAGATCAAAACCGGTCGCCGCCGGGTGATCGAATACGCGCTTTATCCGTTGATAAAAGCATTTGACGAAGCAGCAAGGGAGCCGTAAATGAAACTGAATCCACTGATTGTTTTTCGCGATGATTTCGGGGATGATGCCGTGCTTTTCAACCCCGAAGACGGCAAGGTGCTCGGTTTGAACCGCACCGGTTGTTTCATCTGGCATTGTCTGGAAAAAAGTATGACGCGCGAGGAGATCCTCGACGCGCTGAAAAAAGCCTGCGGCGAAACGTTGCCGCCGGATGCGGAAAACGATGTCGATGCATTCCTCGGAAAATTGCGGGACAACAATATCCTCGTCGACTGAAGGCCGCGGACGTTTCCTCTACGGGGGAAACAGTATGCGCTTCCTTTTTACCGCCGGGGATATTCTGGAAACGCGTCCCGTCGCCTTCAACGAGGTGAAACGCGGTGACGTCATCGTGTTTCAGAAAGAGGAAAAGACGATCGTCCATCGCGTCTTCCGGCGTACGGAAAATACGCTCTGGACGATCGGGGACAACAATGACCGGTGCGATGCGTGGCAACTGACGCGGGAAGACCGGCTTTGTCTGGTGGAGTTTCGCATCGACCGCGCCCGGCGCCGTTATCCTGTCCGGCGCGGATTTTGGGGAATGGCGCGGTTTTGGGGAAACCGGACGATGCGCTTTTGCGTGCGTCTGCTCGGTTTTCTCGGACGTAAAATGTTGCTTTTCGGCGACTGGCGGAAGCCGTTGCCGGAGCCGGAAAAATTCGGCGATGAATTTTGTTACAGTGTTGGAGACCGGGTGATCGCCTGGCGGAAAAGTCCGCAAGGCGCCGTGCAGTTCATCCGTTTCCGGGATCGTTTGAAATATCGGAGTAAATGACAATGCGGTATCCTTTTCCACAGGCAGCACCGGAAATGGTGAAGCTCTATTTCACCTGGGCGTGCAATCTGAATTGCCCTTTCTGTTATGAAAAAGAGGAGCGTCGCAAATTGCCGACGCGGCCGTTCGAGGAGTTTCTGCGGGTCGTCGACGAATTGGAGGAGATGAAGGTTTTTGCCGTGACGTTGTGCGGCGGAGAACCTTTCGCCCATCCCCGCTGTTTTGAATTGATCGACCGGATCGTCCGCGCTCCGATGCGCTTTTCGCTGTTGAGCAACGGCACGTTGATCGACCGCGCGGTGGCGCGCCGTCTTGCGGCGACGGGGCGGTGCCGGCAGGTACAGCTTTCCCTCGACGGAATGCGGGAATTTCACGATTCTCTGCGCGGCAAAGGTTCGTTTGACGCGACGGTCGGTGCCATCAAATATTTGCAGGAGGAAAATATCCGGGTCGTTGTCAACACGGTGTTTTCCTCGTCGAACTACCGCAATATGCTCGACGTCGCGCGCTTTCTGGAAAAACTCGGCGTCGCGACCTACCGGATCTGTCACGTGCACGATCACAGCGCCAAACTTCCGGAGGAAACGGCGTTGCTGTCGACCGAGGAACTGGCGTATGTGATCGCCGACATCGCGCCGCACCTCGACGAATTGCCGCATATGTTTGCCGCATCGACTCCGAAGCGGATGTACCGGACGATCCTTGCGGGAGAGCCGGAAAATGCGCAGCGTACCAATCAGCGTTGCGAAACGCCGTGGCGGGCGCTTTCCATCCGTCCCGACGGCGCGATTTTCTGCTGTGAAAACCTTGATTGCGGTATCCTCGGCTGGATGGGCAAAGACCGTCTGGCGGACGTCTGGCACGGGGAAAAACTTGCGGCGATGCGCAAACACATCCTCTGCGGCGTTCCGCATCTGCGCAAAAAAGAGTGTGAAAACTGCCGCTACCGCTACTATTGCACCCAGTATTGCCCGCTGTGGAAATACGACCACTACTGCCGGTTGGAGATCATCGAGCATCTGCGCCGCTTCGGAGTGCTGAAATGACGGAGGAATCTCGCGACCTTTATTTGAGCGGGGACGGCGTTTCCGGCATCCGTTTGCGCGGCGACGATGCGCGCGCGGTGGAGTCGTTGCGGCAGTTTGCCAAACTGGTGAATTTGAGTCTGCAAAAATCCTCCGGTCACGCCGATGCGCACTTGTGCTCGGAGGAGCCGGCTCCTGAATTGGCGGAACGCTTTCATCTGCACCAGGATCGCCGGACGCTTTCCTATTTCCGCGGGTATCAGCACGATTTTTATCTGCACGCCAACGACGACGGTTCCCATCGTTATGTGATAGCGAAACTGCAGAAACTTCTGCTTTACGGTTATGCGGCAAGTTTGATCCATGGCGGAGACTTTGATCTCATTCACGGAGCGTTGCTCGAAACGGCGCCGGGGATCGGCACGTTGCTTTTCGGCGACAGCGGCATCGGCAAAAGCACGACGGTGCGCCGCTGGCACGCGGCAGGCAATGTCGCCATTGCCGACGATATGGTCTATTTATATCGCAAGGGTGAAGGTTTTTATGCGCGGCCGCTGCCGACGTGGAGCGCTTGTCTTGCAGGGGAAAATCCCGAAAATTACGATTTCAACCGCGAAGTGCGCGTCGAACGCGCTTTATTGTTGTTGCGCGACAAGGAAACCGAGCATATCGGAGAGATCCCGGAAGTCCATTACCGGCTCGGTGCGGTCAAGGCGGTTTCGGAAACGGCATCGTGGCTGTTGCCCTATCTGCCGGACGACTGGCGGGAAGCGCTTGCTTCGCGCCTGATGGCTTTTGCCGGAAGCGTCATCAAAAAATTCCCGCCGCGCGCGCTTTTTGCACACCTGGCGGGAAATATCGTGGAAACGATGGCGGAATAAATTCCGTCAGAAATTCCACCACTTCGACGAGTCGGGATTGTAGTAGTAATAATTTTTCTTGGCGTATTTGGCGATCCCCTTGGCGGTGTAGGTGTCGATCCCGACGCGCAATGTCACCCAGTCGGAAATCTGATCATTCTCGTCCGGCCATTCGGGGATGAATTTCGCCAGATAGCGGCCGTCGACGGCGAGGACGACGGGGGTGTCGCGATAATGTCCCGCGAGGACTTCCCATTGCGTTTTGCCGAGGCGGTCGAGTTTGATCTGCAAGTCGCAGACATCGGGATCGCCGGGACGGGCGATGATGCGGGCATTGCTCATGTTTTTACTGCTGAACGACTGATTGGTGTTGATCCAGATCTTGCGGCCGTCAAGCGATTCGATCTGCTTCTCCACCTGGCTGGCGCGCGGATATTCGACGATGGTGAAAACGCCGATCACAAAACGCGGTTCGTAGTTCGCCGAATTGGGGTCGTCGTTGCCGTAATCGGCGCCTTCCTTGAGGGCTTCCTTGAATTCTTCACAGCCCGTAAAGACGGTGAGCGAAAAAAGTGCCGCAATTAAAGTCAAAAGAATTTTTTTCATCCTGAGCTCCTGTACTGAAAATTCCCTTTGATAACATAGTCGCCCATACGCCGCAAGTCAAGTGTTTTTCCGGAAAAATCATTGATTTTACACCGGAGGTTTTTTCCTGCGTCTGCCGGAAAGATGATCCGATAATTTTTTTCCTGTAAATTGACATTTTGCCACGATGAAATTATATTAAGCCAACGAAACGTTTTCCCGGAGAAAAAATGACATCTGGAAAAATTCTCATCGCAATCGGCATCGGATGTTTGCTTTCCGTAAATCCCGTTTCGGCGCGGACGTGGCAGGAAATCTGTCATTCCGGCAAGTTGCGGGTGCTCACGAACGATACGGCGCGGGATGAAATATCCGCTTCCGGGCTCCCCCGCCGGGTGATGCCGATCGACCGGGAACAGGCGTTGCTGGAAAGTTTCGCCCGCAAGGAAAAGTTGCAGCTCGAATATGTCCGCGGCAGGGATTTTCCGACGCTTTTCAAACTTCTCGAACTCGGGCAGGGGGATCTCATTTCGGCAAATCTCGCGGAAACTCCGGAGCGCAAAACGCATTATCTTTTGTCCACTCCTTTTGGTCACACCCGGGAAATCTTTTTCACGGCAAGCGATTCCGGTTTGAAAGGAAATTCCTGGAAAGCCCTTGCGGGAAAGACCGCAGTTTTGCTGCCCGGTACGACTTATGTGGAAAATTTCCGCCGCGTTGCCAAAGGAAAAACGGGGCTGAAATTCCGGGAACTCAAAACGACGATCCCGCACGATGAATTGATCGAAAAAGTCGCCGGCGGCGAGATCGCTTATTCCGTTCTCAATGAAAGTTCGCTCGATGCCTGGCTCGCCTACCGGAAAGGGATCCGCAAACTTTTTCCGTTGCAAAGCCGCGTCCCGCTCGTTTTCGCCGCCAAAAGCGACGCGGTGGAATTGATCGACCATCTGGATTCCTTTATCCGGGAACTGCAAAACGGGGAGTCTGCCCGTAAGGCGCAAAAAGTTCAACGTGCGCCGGAACCGGCATCTCATACGGTATCGAAGCCGGCAAAGACGGATCAGGAACGCGTTGCGTTGGAAAATGATTTTCTGGATGACGATTGCTTTTTTACCGACCTCGACCAAATCCGCAAACGCGGATATATCAGAATGCTCACGACCAACGACGCTTTCGGGTGCTATCTGCACCGCGGAAGGTTGATGGGGTTTGAATATGAACTTGCCAATCGTTTCGGAGAATCGATCGATACGCGGGTCGCGATGGTGATGGTATCAACTATGGATGAACTCTGCCAATGGCTGATGGAGGGCAAAGGCGATTTTGTCGCGGCGAATTTTTCGCTGACGGAGGAACGGGTCAAAAAATATCCCGGATTGACTTTCTGTACACCTTATGGCGGTACGACGCAGGTCGTAGTCGGCAGGAAAAAAGAAAAAATCACCTCCGTTGCGGAGCTGAAAGGGCGCCGGGTCGTCGTTTATCAGGGTGGTAATTGCCACGATTCGCTTCTTGCTTTGCAGAAATCGGGGATCCCCGTTCAAATCGAAGCGGTTTCCAAAAATATCTCCGCGCTTGCGATTTTCCGCGACGTGAGCGAGGGCAAATATGATCTTGCAGCGTTGGACGATACATTTTTATCCATCGCCTATGCGGAAAAAATTGCGGTCAAAAAACTTTTCGCGTTGAAAGCGCCGGAAAAATTTGTCTGGGTCGTCCGCAAAAAAAATCCGAAACTCGCGGCGGAAATCAATGCCTTTTTTGCCCGGGAAAACAAAAGCGCGTTTTACAATCTCTGCTATAAGCGTTATTACGGGGCGCATTCGCGACCGCAAAAAAACTTTTCCTCTTTCGTCAAGGGGATGTCCGGCATTTCCCCTTATGATGCGATTTTCCGCAAATATGCGGTGCGTTACGGTTTCAACTGGTATTTTGTCGCCGCGCAATCCTACCGGGAAAGCCGTTTCGATCCGTCGCGGGTCAATGAGATCGGCGCGGCGGGCTTGATGCAGGTGATGCCCGAAACGGCAAAGGAACTCGGGATCTCCAATTTGACGGATCCGGATAACGGCGTCCACGCCGGGACGAAATATATGGCGAAACTGCACAAGCGTTTTGAAGACGGGAAAATTTCGCCGGAAAATCAGCTTTGCTTTTCGCTCGCTTCCTACAACGCCGGTTACGGGCACGTCCTTGACGCGCGGAAACTTGCCGCACAGAAAGGATGGGATCCCGATGTCTGGTTCGGCAATACGGAAAAGGCGCTCGCACTGCTGGAAACTCCGGCATACGCCCGCCGGGCGAAGTACGGTTATTGCCGTGCTTCGGAAACGATCCCTTACGTCGCCGACATTATGCACCAGGCGCGCCACTATGAGAGTCTGGGGCGTCTGCAAAAAGAAAAATCCGATCAGAGCAAAAAGGAAAAGGATAGAAAAAAATGAAAAAGCTCATTGCGTTTTTTTGCGTGTTGCTTTTGAATTTGTGCGGCGCGGAAATTTCTTTTGCAGAAAGAATGGAGGGGGTGTCTCCCGCCGTGCAGAAGCATCTTCTCGCCGTGCTTGCGGAATTTCCCCGTACGGAAACGGGAAGTTTCATTTTGAAACATCTTTCTCCCGATGTCAAATTCCGCACCAAAGCGATGGCGCAACTCGGCACGGCGGACAATCACGATGTCATCACGCTGGAAGCGTTGCGGCTGGACAATCAGTTTTTTCCGGAAACAACCGAAAGACAGAATAAAATCAAAATTTGTTTCACCGGGGAGATCCTTGCCCACGAATTGCTGCATAACTGCCAGTTTCACGCGGGGCTTTCAACGTATCCGCAGAATTTTTCCGGTTATGCCGGAGTGCTGTGCGAGAGGTTGATCGAGTTGCAGGCGAAATATACGGGAGAATGGATGTTTGTCCAGTTGAGCGAGTTGCCGGAGTATCGGGATTTTGTCGCGCCCAAGTCGGGGCTTTTTCTCGTGATGCAGCGGCAGTCGAAAGAGCCGGCAAAAGAGTATGCGCTGACGCTTTGGCAAAATCAGATCTCCTCATCTGAAAAACTGCAGCTCGCCCGCGCGCAGACGCGCGAAATTTCGCAGTGGAATATCTACTACGCCGAACAGGCTTTCCGCAATCAGTACGGTCGTTTTTTGCGCGATAGCGGCAATGTTTCCGACGCGGAGATCGCGGCGCAACTGGAAAAGATCATCCGCTTTACCGGGATGCCGCTCTCCGGCGAAGAACTGGTGAAAACATCGCCCGTCAAGCCGATCCCGCACGGGATCGCGCTCTATGAAAACGGCAAAAAAGTTATGGAACTGGTCGCCGGTCAGAAAAGCTACGTCAAGCGTCTCTTTTCTGGCGGCGCCGTGCGTGAAGTCAACGTGCCGCTCAACCGTTAGGGTTACGAATCGACGTCGGTGTCGCCCGCCGAAGAGATGAGAAACGTCGCCGGCATGGATTTCAGCAAGGCATCCAGGTCGGAGTAAAATTTGGGAAAATCCGCCTCTTCCGGCGTGACGAAACCGAGCAGGATCACTGCGGCGTGTTGTGAATACTGCCGGAAAACGGCGGAGAATTTTTCTTCGGAAGCGATGACGACGGTTTCCGCCGGGATCCGCGCGTCGTCGATAAGTTGATTGAGATCGCGCCGGGCGATGCCCTGATTTTCCGGAGATACCAGCCGGAGCAACCGGATCGTTTTTTTTCGCCACTGCCAGTTGCTGTTCAAAAGATGCGCCAAAATGAGCATCAGAGCGCCGTTGCGGCGCCCCCGCCACCAGATGTCGATGGTTTCGCCGCCGGAGAAGGAATCCGTTTCCGGCGCGGAAAAAATGAGATTATTCATTTTCAGACTTTTGATGACCTGCATCCGGCGGCAAAACGCGGCGGCGCGTTCCGGACGCTCCGGCCATCCGGAAAGAACGATATTGGGCGTCAGCGGTCCGAAATCGCGTGATTGCAGCAGCGTCGTCAGGGCGCTGTCATGGCCGTTTTCATCGGGAATGGTGACGACGGTCGGAAAAAAGAGAATGCCGCTTATTTTGGAAAATTCCTTCAACTGCCGGATGACGGTGCGCCTCACGGCGGGCGCGTTTTCCGGTGCGACGACGATGCGTCCGACCGAGAGGATGCCGCGATCGTTGTTGAGGAGGGCGGCACAGCGGATCAATTCCAGATGCTTGGCTTCGCTTCCGACGAGGACGAGAAATTCGGGACGCCAGTTTTTGGTGTCCGCCGGCATGGCGGCGAGGTGCGTCAACGCGCGCCGGATATGTTCAAAGTAGTAGCCGCGCCGGGCGTCGCCGAAGGTCACGTCGAGCGTTTTGCGCCGCGCGATGAAAAACAATAAGGAAACGATGAGAAACGCGATCAGCATCAGTTGCGCGTTGATGAAAAGCGCGACGGCAAACGAGGCGATCGCACCGTAAACGCCGACCGTCCAGTGATAAAAGTGAAATTGCGGACGGAAAGACGGATTTGCCGCGAAATCTTCCACGGCGGCGGCGATGTTGATGATCGCATAGGTCGAGAGCGTGAACATCGTGACGAGTTCGGCGACGGCGTTGAGGGCGTTGCCGCCGGAGTTTTTCGCTGCGGACGTCCCCCACCAGATGGTCGCCGCCGAGATGAGCAAGGTGACCAGCATCGCGGGGACGGGTTCGCGGTTTTTGCCTCTGCCTCCGGCGAAAATTTTCAGCGACGGAAAAATTTTGTCGGCGGCGAACGCCTGGAGGATGCGCGGCGCTCCGACGATGGTGCCGAGCGCGCTTGAGAGCGTCGCCGCGACCACGCCCAGAAGGATCAATATCCCGGTGTGAAAAACGGCGCCGTCGTGCAACGTTTTATAAGCGTCGTTGATGAGGTTTTGCCGCGGATAAGCCGCGCCGACGAGAAAAATGACGGCGGTGTAAACGACAAGTCCCGTCAGGATCGCCGCCATCGTGCCGAGCGGGATGGAGCGGCGCGGATTTTCGAGGTCGCCCGACATGTTGACCCCGGCGAGAAACCCCGTTACCGCCGGAAAGAATATGGCGAAATTCGCCGCGAAAACGAGGATGTCCACTTCCAGATCCGGGACGGCGCTCCAGTTGGCGGCGGCTTGCAAAAGCGATGGGTTCCGGGAAATCCCTCCGGCAAAAATGGCGATGACAGAAAGTGTCAGCAACGAAAAAATAAGATATTGCGTCTTGATCGCCCAGTTCGCGCCGACGAGCGAGATGGCAAACAAGACGGCGAGCGGGATGAAACTGACGAGCAGCGGATAATTTCCGAGCGCGGGGTAACTGAGCGTGACCGCTTCCGCGAAACCGAGGATGTAAAAAGGCACGGAGAGCGACTGGGAAACAAAATAAGTCAACCCGATCGACGAACCGAATCCCGCGCCGAGCGAGCGGGAAATGAGGAAATAGGGACCGCCGCTTGCCACTTTGGTATTGGTCGAGATCGCCGAAATGGACAATCCCGTCGCGA
>JAKSOF010000007.1 GCA_024405735.1 Victivallaceae bacterium
CACCGTATGAAGCAACTCCGCTTTGCTTTGTTATGAAGCGCTCACTATGTTCGCATAATAAGGTGGTTTTATTCTTTTAGCATATAACGACAATTATCTTGTCGTCGACCTTGCCTATCCGGTATTTTGAGAGTATATTATGAGTATGAAAATTTTTTTAATGAGGTTTTTATGGATTCCGGCAAAAATTACTACATGGGGATCGACATCGGTTCGACCACCTTTAAAGTCGTTGTGCTTAACGAAAAGAACGAAATCGTCAACCACACCTATCAGCGTACACGCCCCGTTGAGACTCAGCGTCTCGCCTGTTCCGGTCACTGCTCTTCCTGCGGCAACTGCAATTTAGGCTCCATCGGCAAATCGCTCAACGCCTTTTTGACGGAGTGTGATCTCGCGCTGTCGGATATCGCCTGTACGATCGTGACCGGCAGTCAGATCGTCGACGGATTGCGGCGTTTCGTCCCATACGATCAGCAGGTGAGCGAAGTTTCCGCACACGTCGTCGGCGCGCGGCACTTCCATCCCGACATCGACGCGATCATCGACTGCGGCGGGCAAGACAGCAAGTGCATGGTCTTCGATCCCGCGATGAATATGTGGATCTCGATGATGTCCGGCGTCTGCGCCGCCGGTACCGGCAGTTATCTTGACAGCGTTGCGGCAAAACTCGGCATCCCCGTCGAAGAGATCGCCGGCAAGGTCAACTATGAAGCCGACACGGAATTCAGTTCGGTTTGCGCGGTGCTTTCCGCGACTTCGATCAACAAGTTCAAAAACCGCATCCCCATCGGCGATCTGCTCGCCGGGGCATGCCGGGCGCAGGCGCGTACGATCCTCAACAGCGTCGGACAGCTTTTGCTCCATCAGTCCGGACGGCGCATCCTCTTTCAGGGCGGAGTTGCTTCCAACGGCGCGGTCGCCCATTTCCTGAAAGAACTGACGGGAAGCGAGATCATCGTGCCCCGATACCACCAGGTGATGGGCGCTTTGGGCGCGGCTCTCCTCGCGCACCAGTACAAAGAGTTGCAAGGCAAGCTCGTCCTCGACAAGATACAATACGAACCGACGCCGCAAAAGTCGATCGCGATGCGGGTCAACAATACCAAAAAAGATTTCTTTTCCCACGATAACAGCCGTCCGCTCGTCTGGCGCAACCTCTTTTTTCCGACCGAGATACTGCACGCGTTTGGTGCGCGCATTCTGACGCTGGAAACGTATGCCTCGCTTTTCGGCAGGAACCGTAAAAGAGTAAAACAGGCGCTTGACATCGCCGCCCGCAAAGGCTTCGATCAGCAAACTTGCTCCTTTTTGCGCATTCTTGAGGGGATCAAGCAGGAAAAACCCGCATTTGCCGTTTCCACCAGTCAGCCCTGTCAGCAGGGCGAACGCATTTTTGCCGACCTTGCGGAGGATCACGGCTTTGAAGACCGCTTTTTCTCGCTTCACACCCCCATCAACTCCTTTTTCTCCAACGCGGTCGAGCAGATCGCCGAAGGATTGCAAAAGGCAATCGACATGATGGGCAAAACCTTCGGCAAAAAACTTGATATGAACAAGCTCGTCGAAGCGTGCGAATATTCCAATCAGGCGGCGGCAATCAGCAAGAAATGCAATGAATTGCGCTGGACTTCGCCGCCTTTGATCCGCGGTTCCAAAGCCGTCTACAACGCCGTGATTTTCAGCCAGCTGTGGGGGCGACCCGAGTTGGTGGAGATTCAAAAGGCGTATTACGAAGAACTCCTGATGAAAAAAGAGTGGGCGGAAAAACGCTACAAAATCGAAGACACCCACCGTTTGCTCTGGCTTCATCTGCCGCCGTTTTACGACAACGCGCATTTGGATTTCATCGAAAACAGCTGCAACGCGCCGATCGTTTTTGAGGAAACCAACTACGTCGGATGGGATCTTCTCGACCTCAAAGACCCGATCCGCTCTTTGGCAAAACGGTTGCTTTCAAGCGGCTTTCTCGATCCGAAACTGCGCGTCGAATACGTCAAAAAAGTTGTTCAGATGGCAAAAATCACGGGGTGCATTTTGTACACGCACGGTTTCGGCAGATGCAGTCTTGCCGATCGTCCCTTTACCAAAAAATTGCGCGCGGAATTGGAAAAGATCGCTCTTCCTCTGCTGACGCTGGAGGGCGATTGCATGGACGCTTCCATCGATCCCTGCTCCACCGGCACCAAGATCGCATCGTTTGTCGAAGCCCTCAATTTGAAACGCTACAACAATCTTTTCGGCAAAATCCGTCAGGAAATGGCGTAATGTTTTCGCTTCGACGGATTATGACTTGATCTTACGCTTTTTTTGCATTTTTTCCCGATGGACAGCAGAAAAAGGTGAAAAGCATAATCAGAATGATGAAACTGCCACTGCCGAGCGCTCCGGTATCGAGAAGTGCGGACAAATTGATTTTTTCATTGAGGTGCAACACGGCGCCCAACGCCAGAATGATCCCCGTCAGCCCCTCTCCGGCGATCAGGACTTCTTCTTTGTGAATAAAAATCAGGTTATCCGCACTGCGACCGATAAAGGAGGCGGCGAGTTTTTTCAACTTGCGTCGTGGTTGTTTGTCATTGATGATATGAGTGGGCCTCCGCAAAACCGGGTTCGCGCCCCCTGGTGGGATGAGCTAAAAAACAAAAATGCTTCTGTCAAAAAAGAGAATGCCCAATATATTTACACGCTTTTTCTTGAAGATGTGAAAAAATTTGCGACATTCGCTATTCCGGAAAGAGTATTTCCCCCCGATATGCCCGCAACAGATGCGGCATTTTAAGCAAAAGCCGTTTTGAGGGCGTTCTGATTCAGGGGAGGGGGCTTGGCGTATTGCGTCAACCTCCTTTTTCTTCAACGGGGAGCAAGCATTGCTGGACTTGGATCAGTACCGCGGGGATCCACCGCCCGTTGACGGGAGGTGTTGCGGCGATTTAGAGGCAATTTGGGCAATGGACGCCCCTGATTTGCGTACTTCAATAACTGTTTTTCCACTTCTCTTCTCCAGTATCTGCGGTTATCACTAAAAACGTTGAAAAAACTTCCGATTGTGTTATATTACGGTCAGAAGTTTTTATTGGGGAAAAATAATATGGCTTTGGGCAGTTGCTTGCGAATCACTTTTTTTTGCTTTACGGGAATTTTTTTCTTGTATACCCTTTTTTTTGAAATATGGCGGAAAAAATGGAAACGGCTTGCACTTGATATTTTTGTCTACTTTATACAAATGCCGTTGTGGCTGGGGCTCGGAATTGCGATTTTGAGCGTTTCGCCGGATTTGATTTATTCTTACTTCGGCGCAATATGGCTGCTTGCCGGAATATTATTGTGGATTGCTCCTCATTCTGTCATGGCGATAAAGTCTATCCGCAGAAAAGACTGGCTGGATGCGGCATACTCTCTTGCGGGGGTATTGGCAATCATTTCTTTTTGTACTTTTATATATTTCCGGGATTATCGCGCGTGATTTTTCCGTCTCCGGCGCTTCGGGGACCTCCGTGCCGGAGTATTTTCAGATATAGCCGTTTGGAGGGCGTTCTGATTCAGGGGAGGGGGCTTGGCGTATTGCGTCAACCTCCTTTTTCTTCAACGGGGAGCAAGCATTGCTGGACTTGGATCAGTACCGCGGGGATCCACCGCCCGTTGACGGGAGGTGTTGCGGCGATCCTGGGGCAATTGGGGCAATGGACGCCCCTGATTTGCGTACTTCAATAACTGTTTTTCACTTTTCTGCTCTATGTTTCTTGATCCTCCGCAAATTCCTTTTTGTTTTGTTTCGTTATCTGACCGAATACATAAAATAGCATTTTCAACAGAGAAAACATTTTTTTCAGGTTGACGAAGCATGCTATTTACGGGGGACGCTGTGTCCTGCTTTTAATCAAAAAAAGGAGAAGAAATGGATTTAGAAAAAATAAAAACGGAACTCAATCGTATCTCATTGCCACAATATATAAAATTTATCGCAGAGAATAATAGTAAAACATGTATTTGCTGCCAACGGTGGAATGGTAAAATTTTTGAAAAAGAAGATTCTAATCGTCCCATATTACCTCTTCACCCGAACTGTCGCTGCAAATATCAAGATATTCCGACAAATGAAAAAATATTAAATTTTTATGAAGAAAAAAAACAAATTGTTGTAGTATTAACTGAAAAACACAATATTTTAACTGAGCAAGCAAACACTTTAGCAAAGCAGATTATTATTGCTAAAATGGAAAATAAAAAATTGGAATCTGAACCACTTTTTTTTATTTTTAATGGACGGTATTTGGCTTCGAGTGATGGAAATCTTGCCCTAAACGCAATATCAGGAAAGCCTGTTTCAGAAAAATTCTCACCTTGGTCAAAAATAAATATAATAGGGGCAGAGCAGACAGTCACAAGAACATTTGATTATTCTTATGAACGTCAAGGAATAAAAAACGCGGGGGGAATTCCGGAAGGGGTATATTATATTTTAAAATCTGAAACACGCTCAATTATAACCAGTCCGATATCACATTTCTTGGGTCATAGCGGGTGGGGAAGCTATTCGTGGTCTTTACATCCTTGCGAAAATACAAACACAAGAGAGCGAAGTGGTTTTTTTATACATGGCGGTAGCGAATCTACTTCTGCAGGCTGTATTGATCTTAGAGAACATGATATAACGTTTAATTCATTTTTACATCATTTTGCCAAGAAAAAGCTATATATTTACATCAGTTATCCGGAGGAGAATATATCTGTCTCTGAAAAAAACATGATCTTACCGACTCTCAATTCTTGGGATTATTGATTTTTTTCTAAATGGATGATATATTGTCATTATGAAAAGGGAACGCAAGGGAAAAACATATTGGATCCTCCGGGGGGTGTTGCCTCTTTTGATTTTGCTGCCGTTTATCAAGCCGGAAGCAACTTTTTTGATACTTTTCGGTGACAGGTACAATCGTTGCGGAAAAATTCCCGTATTCGCCGGAAAAAGTCTCTCCGATAATCAAAAAGATCAGGACGTCTACATCTATAAAGCCCAAGATAAACCCTTCATTTTAGTTGGACCTTATACATTTTCACCTGGCGATCAGGACTTCTTCTTTGTGAATAAAAATCAGGTTATCCGCACCGCGACCGATAAAGGAGGCGGCGAGTTTTTTCAACTTGCGTCGTGGTTGTTTGTCATTGATGATATGAGTGGGCCTCCGCAAAACCGGGTTCGCGCCCCCTGGTGGGATGAGCTAAAAAACAAAAATGCTTCTGTCAAAAAAGAGAATGCCCAATATATTTACACGCTTTTTCTTGAAGATGTGAAAAAATTTGCGACATTCGCTATTCCGGAAAGAGTATTTCCCCCCGATATGCCCGCAACAGATGCGGCATTTTAAGCAAAAGCCGTTTGGAGGGCGTTCTGATTCAGGGGAGGGGGCTTGACGTATTGCGTCGGTTTCCTTTTTCTTCAACGGGGAGCAAGCATTACCAGACCGGGCAGCCCCGGCAAGTTGTAACGCCGCAATATTTCCCGCGTTTGACCGTCGCGGACGTCTTGCGCCTGAAATTTGACGAAAATCACGTTTTCAAGTGCGGTTTTGACTTCGTCATCCTGCAGGACTTCGCGGTCGAAAGTTTGACAGTTGCCGCACCACGTCGCCCAGAAATCGACGACGACAAGGCGATTTTCCTTTTTTGCACTCACAAGCGCGGCTTCCAGTTTGGCGATTTCCGCTTGCGGCGAAACGTTTTCCCGCATCAGCCGGACGCCGGAAATTCCGTAACGGATCGCCGCGGTCAGCAATATCGCGGCAAAACCGTATTGGACAAAAAGCATCACTTTGCCCGGTTTCGGCAATGCGGCGAGCCCCGCTCCGGCAAAGGGCCACGGCAACCCCATCCCGATCCCGAGCAGAAGCGGCAGAAACAATCCCCAGCTTTCTCCGGCGGCGTAGCGTTCGGCGGAGGTCAGAAGCACCGCTCCGGCGACCGGGGCGACGCACGTGCCGGCAAGAAGCGCCGCCAGCGCTCCGAGCAGAAAAGCGACCAGTATCTTGCCGCCGCGCAACTTCCTCGCGTCGATGGCGGCGAGCCGGGAAAGGTCCAAATGGACGATCCCCGCCGTCGAGAATGCGAAAATCCCGAAAATGATGGCGACGCAAAAGTGAAAAACCGCCGACCCCGACCAGTCGCCGAAGCGCGCCCCCGTCAAAACGATGACCGCGCCGAGTATGCCGTAGGCGACCGCCATCCCCGAAGCGTAGGCGAAACCGCGCAATGCGCCTTTGCCGCCTTTTTCCGCCCCGATGATCGCGAGATTGACGGGGATCATCGGCAAAACACACGGGGTGAGATTCAGCAGAAATCCCCCCGCAAGCACCGCGAGGATCCACAGCCAGTTGACGGGAGGCGTTGCGGCGGTTTCCGGCGCGGAGACATCATTGAGCCATGCAAGGAAATCTTTTTTGCTCATCGCTCCGGAAAAACTTTTGACCGTCTTGGCGCGCGTGATTTCAGGCGGCAGGCTTCCGGTCGATATCGGCGGAGCCGCGCCGCCGGTCACGTCAAAGGTGTGCGTTTCCGGCAAAAGACATAGCGGAACTTCCCCTTCTTTTGCCAGTTTGCATCCCTGATAGGAAACGGAAAAATTTTTTTCCGCCGAGACGCGCCAGCGCCAGACGCCGGATGGGAAAATTTTTTCTCCCTCTTTTTCGACCGGCGACGGTTTTTCGATGACAAATGCGCCGTCAAAGGAAACAAAATCCGCATCGAGATAAAAATTTTCCGCAACGGTGACTTCGACGAGCGTTTCCGCGCCCTGCGGTGCCGATCGCCATGTAAACGGCGCCGCCGTCAGCGCCGCCGCGATAAAAGAAAGACAAAAAAGCAGTTTTTTCATCAGGATCTATTCTCCGTTATTCATACTGTAATGGACGGCGGCGTTTTTTTCAAGCGCGGATAAAAACATTTTTTGGGGACGGCAACGGGACGGGAAAGCATCCCTTTCGCAATCAGGGACGGTGCAAAACCAAGTTTTTTTCAAAAAAAATCGCATAACAGCTTGAAAAAATCCCGATAACGGGGTATTTTAAAAGACGTTGTTCAGATTGGACAGCAATTTTTTCCGGCGGGTTGATAGCTCAGTCGGTAGAGCATCGCCCTTTTAAGGCGGTGGTCCCGGGTTCGAGTCCCGGTCAACCCACCAGTTTTTTCTGGTGACAAGAGTTTAACAACTTTTTAGAAAAAGAGGCAACAAAATGAGCAGAGTTTGCGCGCTTTGCGGCAAAACGAAAGCCAACGGCGGTTGCATCACCCGCAAGGGTCTGGCGAAAAAAGCCGGCGGCATCGGTATGCACGTGGTGAAAAATGTCAAACGCACGTTTGAAGTCAATCTTCAGAGCGTGAAAATCAATGACGGCGGCACGGTCAAAACCGTGAAAATGTGCGCCGCCTGCATCCGTACCGGAAATTACCAGAAGGCCTAAGCGTCGCGGTAACCGGTATGACCGGTCAGGAAATTTTGGCGGACGAGTTGGCTCAACTTCGTCCGCCGTTTCTTTTTTGTTTTGGATTTTTTTTACGCGCCCGCGCGAGCGGGAGGTTTACGAAGGAGTTTTGAATTATGGCGTTTCCTCCGATTTCCGGACAGGTGGATTTCCCCCAGTTGGAGCAGGAGATCCTGAAGTTCTGGCAGGAGCGGCAGATTTTTGCCAAGTCGCTCGACCAGAATCGCGGCAAAGATGAATTTGTTTTTTACGACGGCCCGCCGTTTGCCACCGGCTTGCCCCACTACGGACATCTGCTCGCCGGGACGATCAAGGACGTCGTGCCCCGTTATCAGACGATGCGCGGCAAATATGTCGAACGCCGTTTCGGCTGGGATTGCCACGGTTTGCCGATCGAAGCTCTCGCGCAGGACGCGCTCGGCATTTCCGGCGCCCACGAGATCAAGGCATTCGGTGTCGACAAGTTCAACGAGCAGTGCCGTTCGATGGTGCAACGCTATGTTTCCGAATGGCGCAACACCGTGACCCGGATGGGGCGATGGGTCGATTTCGATCACGATTACAAGACGATGGACCGTTCCTTCATGGAAACGATCTGGTGGGTTTTCAAGCGGCTCTGGGATCAGGGGCGCGTCTACAAATCCTACCGGATCATGCCGTATTCGTGGAAACTTTCGACGCCGCTTTCCAACTTTGAAGCAGGAAGCAACTACAAGGAAGTTCAGGATCCTGCCGTCACGGTCCGCACTCCCGTGCTTTCGGGGAGCGATCCCGCGTGGGGCAAAACTTATTTGCTGGTGTGGACGACGACGCCTTGGACGCTTCCCGAAAACCTCGCGATCTGCGCCGGAGCCGAAATCGGCTACGTCGTCGTCCGCGATCTCACCGATCCCGAAAAGCCCTGCTATGTGATGGCGGAAGCGCGCCGCGCTTCGATCTTCAAAAAAGAGGGCACGTTTGAGATCGTCGCCACGATGAAAGGCGCCGCGCTCAAAGGATGGCGCTATCAGCCGATTTTTCCCTATTTCGCCGAATTGGCGCAGGAGGGATGCTTCGTCGTCCTCAACGACAATTACGTCAGCACCGACGACGGCGTCGGACTTGTCCATATCGCGCCCGCCTACGGTGAAGACGACTTCCGCGTCTGCCGCGAAGCGGGGATCACCGCGATCGCCGATCCGCTGGATACGTCGTGCAACTTCACCGGCAAACTTCCCGAATACGAGGGACGTTTCTGCAAGGACTGCGACAAGGACATCATTTCCCGGCTCAAGAGCGAGGGGAAACTCGTTCATCAAGCGACGATCACCCACAGTTATCCTTTCTGCGACCGTACCGACACGCCGCTCATCTACCGCGCGATCGAGGCGTGGTACGTCAAAGTCGAGGATCTTCACGAAAAACTTGCCGCCAACAATTCCGGAGTCCACTGGACGCCCGAATACGTCGGCGGAAAACGCTTCGGCAACTGGCTGGAAAATGCGCGCGACTGGAATATCAGCCGCAACCGTTTTTGGGGATCGTGCATCCCGATCTGGATCAACGACGACGATCCCGAAGACCGCATCTGCGTCGGCAGCGCCGCCGAATTGGAGGAACTTTCCGGCGAAAAGGTGGTCGATCTGCACAAGCATTACATCGACAAGATCGTCATCCGCCGCGACGGCAAGACTTATCACCGCACGCCGGAAGTGCTCGACTGCTGGTTCGAGTCCGGTTCGATGCCCTACGCGCAACAGCATTATCCCTTTGAAAACAAGGAGCATTTTGAAGCGAACTTCCCGGCGGATTTCATCGCCGAGGGACTCGATCAGACGCGCGGATGGTTCTACACGCTGATGGTGCTCGGCACCTGCCTTTTCGGTCAGGCGCCTTACCGCAACGTCGTCGTCAACGGGCTTGTGCTCGCCGAGGACGGCCGCAAGATGTCCAAGCGGCTGAAAAATTATCCCGACCCGATGGAAGTCATCAACCGCTGCGGCGCCGATGCGTTGCGGCTCTTTATGCTCGGCAGTCAGGTCGTCCGCGCCGAAGACCTCAAGTTTTCGGAAGCCGGGGTGCGCGAAATCCTGCGCAGCGTGATGATCCCGATGTGGAATGCGCTGAGCTTTTTCGTCACTTACGCCAATGTCGATCATTACGAACCTGAATCTGTCATCGCGCCTCCGGCGCATCCCGCGAATGTGCTTGACCGCTGGATCCTTTCCAGCGCGAGCCAGATGGTTCAGGAATTGCGCGAGGAGTTGGACAACTACAATTTGCAGAAAGCGGCGAACCGCTTCAGCCGTTTTATCGACGATCTGACCAACTGGTACATCCGCCGGAGCCGCCGCCGCTTCTGGAAAAGCGCGAGCGACACCGACAAGCGCGAAGCCTACGAGACGTTGCACTATGTTTTGCTGGTTTTCGCCAAGAGCGCGGCGCCTTTCATCCCCTTTACGACCGAGGCGATCTACCGCACGCTCCGCACCGCGTCGATGCCGGAATCGGTGCATCTTTGCGAATATCCTGTCCCCGACGATTGCCGCGACGAGCGCCTTGAAGCGCAGATGCGCTATACGATGCTCGCCGTGACGCAGGGGCGTTTCCTCCGCACCGCCAACAACCTCAAGGTGCGTCAGCCGCTCGCCAAGGCGATCCTCGCCGCGCCCGATGCGGAAGTCGAAGCGATGCTCCGCGAAGCCGCGCCCATCATCGCCGAGGAACTCAACGTCAAGGGCGTCGAATTCTGCGCCGACGAGGAGGAACTGGTGAAGCGCAGTTGCAAGGCGAACTTCAAGGTGCTCGGCAAAAAACTCGGCAAGGAAATGAAAACCGCCGCCGCCAAAATCGAGCAGTTGACCAGCCGCGAGATCGGTGATATTCTTGCCGGCAAAGAGGTCGCCCTGACGCTCGAAAGCGGCACGGCCATCACTTTGACGCCGGAGGATCTCGTCATCCACCGCGAGGAAAAAGCCGGTCTTGTCGCCGCGAGCAGCGACGGCATCACCATTGCGCTTTCGACGGAGATCACTCCCGAGTTGGAACGCGAAGGATTTGCGCGTGAATTTGTCAGCAAGATCCAGAATCTCCGCAAGGAAGCCGGCTTCGACGTCGCCGACCGCATTCAGGTCACCTACGAAATGCCGGAAAAGGAACTTGCCGCGATGACGGAATTCCACGATTATATCGCGGGCGAAATTCTGGCGACGAAACTGGAAGCAGGAAGTGGCGACACGGCGTTGGAACTCAACGGCGTCGATGTCAAAGTCACCGTGCGCTGTGAGAAATAAACGATGACCCGGCGTACCGCATCGGGCGTGATTTTCGCCGTACTTGTACTGGCGGCGATGGCGTTTTTTCTCTTTCGCCCCGCGGAAAAACCGATGCGGCGCAGCGTCACGTTTACGACGATGGGCACGATCGCCCGTTTTGACTGGTACGCGACGGCAAAAGTCGCCGGAGAAGCGACTTTTGCCGCCAATGCGGCGTTTCAGCAAGTTGTTTCGGCGTGTAATCTGCGCGACCAAAAAAGCGAATTATCGCGTCTCAACGCCACGGCGGACAAGGAGCCTTTTGTCTGCTCGGATACGCTGTGGGGGATTTTGACGGAGGCGCGCCGCGCTTATCAGATGAGCGGCGGCGCGTTTGACATCACCGTCAAACCTCTGATGGATCTGTGGGGCTTTTACCGCAAACGGGAAACTTTGCCGCCCCCCGAAGAGATCGCGGCGGTGCGCCGGCTGGTCGGAATGGAACACGTGATCTGGAACGACGCGAAACACAGCGTTTTCTTTTCCGTCAAAAATATGGCGTTGGATCTTGACGGGATCGCCAAGGGTTATGCGCTCGACCGCGCGGCGGAAGCGGCGATGCGGTGCGGTGTCACGCAAGGCGTGCTCGACCTCGGCGGCAATTTGCGGCTGCTGGCGCCTTTCCCCGGTCAAAAAAGTTTTTCCGTCGGCATCAGGACTCCGGACGGGAGCCGCCGGACGAAACCGTGTGAGGAATTGACAAACCTTGCCGGAAACGTCGGTATTTCGACTTCCGGCAACTACGAGCGTTTTGTCGTCTATCAGGGGAAACGCTACGGACATATCCTTGATGCAAAAACGGGATTTCCGGCGGAATACCGCTACTCCGCAACGGTGGTCGCCCCCGATGCCGTGACGGCGGACTGGATGTCGACAACGTGTTATCTGCGCCCCGATCTCGCTTCGGAATTCCGCAAAAAAGGCATCATCGCCGTTTTGGTGGAGCCGTGAAAGTCAATTCCCGAAACGGCGCGGAACGCATCGTCAAAAGCAGCATCAACTGGGATGCGGCGGGGACTGCTTTGCTTCATTTTCTTGCCGGCCGCTTCACTTACCGGAGTACGGAGGAGTGGGAAAAACTCATCCTTGACGGTACGGTGACGTGCAACGAGCAAACAGTGCCGCCCGGAAAAATCCTTGCCGTCGGCGACGTCGTCGAATACCGTCCGGGCGAACTCGTCGAGCCTCCGGCGGAACTTTCCTATCAGATTTTGTACGAAGACCGCGATCTTCTCGTCATTGACAAGCCGGGAAATCTCTGCGTACATCCGGCGGGACCATTTTTCAAGCACACGCTGTGGTATCTGCTCCGCGAAAAATACGGTGAATCGCTTCATTTCGTCAACCGCCTCGACCGGGAAACAAGCGGCGCGATGATCGTCGCGCTCCGTCCGGAGATCGCGGCGAAACTGGAGCGCGCCGAAATGAAAAAGAGCTACCTTGTCCTCGTTCACGGCGATTTTCCGGAAACGCTGACGGCGGAGGGATTTCTCTTTCACGATCCTGTTTCCGTCATCCGCAAAAAACGGCGTTACGCGGCAACTGCGCCCGAAAACGTCAAGCGCGAAAACTGTCTTACCACATTTGCCAAACGCTCCGGGAACGGTAATTTTTCGCTTCTGGAAGCGACGCTCGGGACGGGGCGGATGCACCAGATCCGCGCGACGCTTTCTTCTCTGGGGTATCCCGTTGTCGGCGACAAACTTTACGGCTTGGATGAAAATTTCTATTTGCGGCAGAAGCACGACGCTTTGACCGATGCCGATCATGCGGCGCTGATTTTGCCGCGGCAGGCGCTTCACGCGTGGAAACTTGCCTTTTCTCATCCCGTGAGCGGCGAAAAAATCGTCTGTACGGCGCCGGAACCGGGATTTTTTTCAAATTTGATTTGACAAGTCGGAAAAAACGCTCTATATTATAGAACACAACAAGCGAGTGTAGCTCAGTTGGTAGAGCATCACGTTGCCAACGTGATTGTCGCCGGTTCGATTCCGGTCACTCGCTCCATTTTTTATGTTGTGCATTTCAAGTGCGAGTGTAGCTCAGTTGGTAGAGCATCACGTTGCCAACGTGATTGTCGCCGGTTCGATTCCGGTCACTCGCTCCATTTTTTTTGCCTTGATGGCAAAAAAAGTGAAATGCGACGAAAGGCGCATTTCGTTTCACAGACGCGTCATCATTGCGTAATTTTGTCTTTTCCCGGGTGCATTCGTGTTTATTCGCGATTAAAAATACCGTCGGGCGGGGAAATACAGAGCGTGAGCGGTACAAAGAGAGGACAACCGTACCGGTTTTCCCCTCTTTGCAATCTTCCTTTTTCCTTGCGTCCGCGATTTGTGCGAATGGGGTAATTCCCTTAATTTCGTACGCCTGCGTTCGCCTCATTACATTCGGCTCACTCGCGGCTACCGTGCTCGTCTACGGTCGCATTTCCCCCTTAAAATCTGCGATTTTCGGGGGAGCCCCCGCGCTCCCGCGCATTCCGTCTTCGCCCTGCGGGCTACGCCGTGACGAGCCGTTCCTCATTTGGCTTGTCCGCCATAGCCTTGGCGGAGGTGGATACTCGCGGCTTCGCGTATGGTAGTTTTTATTTTTCTTCCAACTGTTTGCGCATTTCCGCATTGCGGGCAATGCGTAAAATCGCTCCCATCCGACTGCGCGCTCGGCGGCAACCGCCTCGCATCCGACGGCAATTTAATGTGTGCGGTTTTTCATTTCGCCCGCAGGGCGAGAGAAACATCAGCGTGGGAGTATCGCATCTCGGGCAGTCGGGCGGACGGCGCGCGAAAGCGCGAAGTATTAGCCCGCGTGGGACGCCCGTCCTCTTTGCGGTAACAAACAGACGAGCCCGCAGAGATTTGCGGTGACATTCGTTTAGAGTGCGGACAAAACGATTATCCGCAAATATCTGCGGCAACTACAGATCCCGCCTGTGGCGGGCGCTTGGGGAGTTAAGAGGGCGCGGCGTGAGCGCCCTCTTGCTCCCATTGGTCGATTTTTCTTACTTGTTGCGCGAGAAATCGTAATTTTCGATATCATCGGGCAGGGCGGGGATGTCGTAAGGCATACCGCCGGTGCGGACGGATTTCGCGCCGAGGACGCCTGCGGCGACCGCGTAACGCGCGCCCTGGGGCGTCGAAGTCGGGACTTCCTTACCGCGGAGGACGTCGAGGAAATTCTGGATAATGACGGGATCGGCGCCGCCGTGACCTTCGCCCGGAGGCGGCATACGGTAGGTGATGTCACCTTCGTTGCGATAACCGTCCTGACGGCGCGTCCAGACCTGAAGTTTGGTTCCTTCGCCGTCGTCGCCGAAGTTCTCGATGCGGCCCTTGGTGCCGATCACGGTGTAGTTGCGCCAGCCGTCGGGCGTGAAGTGGCATTGCAGATAGCACGCCTGGACTCCGTTGGCGAGTTGCAGATTGACCATATTGATGTCTTCGTTGTTGACGACGGGGTAGAAATCCTTGAGTTCCCTGGCGGGCCAGTGATCGTTGCTCCAGCAGGAAGTGATGTCAAGTTTATCCTTGTAGAGATGTTCTTCTCCGGCGGGGCGGCGGGGCACCTGATTGTAGACCGAGAGGCTTCCGATGCCGTTGACGCGCGCGGTGCGCGAACCGGCGAGCCAGTGGATGATGTCGATGTCGTGCGCGCCCTTTTGCAGCAGCAGCGAGCAGGTGTTTTTGGTGTCGGCGTGCCAGTCGCGGAAATAGGCGTCGCCGCCGTAGGAAACGAAGTGGCGGCACCAGATCGCCTTGACTTCGCCGATCGTGCCGGATTCAATGATCTCGCGCATTTTGCGCGTGAAATTCATATAGCGCATATTGTGGCCGAGCATCAAGCGCGTTTCATTGTCCTTGGCGGTGCGCAAAATGCGGTCGGCGCCCTCGATGGAAATGGCGATGGGTTTTTCCAGATAAACCGGAATTTTGTGCTGTAAGCAATAACAGGCGATCTCCTCGTGCAAAAAGTCGGGGCAGGTGATGAAAACGCCGTCGAGATGTTCTTTTTCCAACATCTCCTTGTAGTCGGCGTAGACATTGGGGGTGTGGTTGAATTTTTTCTGATGACGGGTGATGAAACCGTCGCGCTGTAACTGGTAGGGGTCGGCTCCGGCGACGACGAGCGCGCCGTTCTGCGGTTGATGCGCCCAGTCGGAAAGCGAGCCGCGCCCGCAGGTGCCGATGACGCCGAGATGAAGTTCTTTTGCCATAATTTCCTCCTTGTTGGGTTGACGCTTTTAACATAGCGCAAACGGCATCAAAGGGAAAGAGTAGAAAAATGCCTTTTGTGGTATTTTTGTGCTTTCTTCTTGACGGAGATGTGAAATCGTCAATCGGCGTTTCGGGGTTGATCCTGCGGCGCCCATGCGTATTTTTGGCGGTCTTTCGCCGTGATTTTGCGGACGATCCGCGCCGGATTGCCGGCGACGAGCGTATCGGCGGGCACGTCGCGGATGACGACGCTTCCCGCCGCGATCACGGCGTTGTCGCCGATGGTGACGCCGCCCAGGATCGTCGAACTGCCACCGATCCACACGTTGTTGCCGACGGTGACGGGGAAAGCGTATTCCCAGCCGTCGATCCGGTCCTGCATATCCAATGGGTGCCCGGCGGCGAGGATCGAAACGTTGGGGGCGATCCACACGTTGTCGCCGAACTTGCAGAAATTGCCGTCCAATACGATGAAATTATAATTGGCGAAAAAGTTTTCACCGACCTCGATCCGGAATCCGTAGTCGCATTTGAAAGGCGGCAATATATTGCAGTTTTTGCCGATTTTGCCGAAAATTTTAGCGAGAAAATCCCGCCGCTCTTTGACTTGCGACGGCTTCAATTGGTTGTATTCGTAAAGCGAATCCTGGATCTTGAAGCGGTACGCCGCCATTTCCGTTGTCCGGTTCGGATTGTAGAGCAAACCTTTTTCCGCTTTTTCCTGCTCCGTCATTTTGCCGGGGATCGGCTTGCAGAGCACCACGCGTTTTTTCATCGCGCCAAATCCTTACATCGCGGAATCACTGCGCACGATCTGGGTGCCGACGCCCTGCGAGGTGAAAATTTCCAGCAGCAACGAGTGGGTCTGGCGTCCGTCGATGAGGTGGACTTTGTTGATGCCGGCGTTGAGGGCTTCGACGCAACTGGCGATTTTTGGGAGCATCCCGCCGGAAAGAACGCCCTGCCGGATCAATTCGTCGATGTCGCAGGTGCGGATGGTGGGGATGACGCTTGTTTCGTCGTTACAGTCGGAAAGAACACCGGGCACGTCGCTCATAAAGACGAGTTTGCGGGCGTGAAGCGCTTCGGCGATCTTGCAGGCGGCGCGGTCGGCGTTGATGTTGTAGACTTGACCGTCGATGCCGATGCCGAGCGGCGTGACGACGGGGATGAATCCCTGATTGATCGCATCGAGGATGGGCGTCGCGTTGACGCCGACGACTTCGCCGACGAAGCCGATGTCCTGTTGCGTGCCGTTTTCGGGATCGACGGCTTGCGTTTTGATCGCTTTCAATACCTGCTTGCCGGAAATGCCGCAGCAGTTGCCGCCCGCCTGATTGCCGAGATCCAGCAGATTGCGGTTGACCTGATTGTGAAGCACGTCGTCGACGACCTTGATGGTCGCGTCGTCGGTGTAACGCAAGCCGAAAACGAATTTGGTCTGGATGTTGCGTTTTTTGAGTTCGGCGGAAATCGCTTTGCCGCCGCCGTGAACGATGACCGGTTTGATGCCGATGGCTTCGAGCATCACGATGTCGCACATCGTGCGGCGGACGAGTTCGGGATCCTCCATCGCGCTGCCGCCGAATTTGACGACAAAGAGCGAATTGCGGAACTTCTGGATGTAGGGCAAAGCCTCGACCAAAACATTGGCTTTATCGATAAAAGTGTTGATCGCCATAAAAAACCTCCGTGTTTCACGCAATAATATACAACGGCAGACGCGTCGGCGCAAATGAAATGTTGAAAAACCCGTCATGCGGTGGTATCTTATATGGAATATCAAGGAAACAAAGGACTGTTTTATCTATGGCGGAATTATCTCATATCCGGAATTTCTGCATCATCGCGCATATCGACCACGGCAAATCGACGCTCGCCGACCGGATGCTGGAATTGACCGGCACCGTTGCGAAGCGCGATCTGCAGGAGCAGACGCTCGACGGGATGGACTTGGAGCGCGAACGCGGCATCACCATCAAGTCCCACCCGGTGCGAATGGAATACGATCCGGGCGACGGCATCGTTTATGAATTGAATTTGATCGACACTCCGGGACACGTCGACTTTTCCTACGAAGTGAGCCGCAGTTTAAGCGCCTGCGAGGGCGCGGTGCTGCTGATCGACGCGACGCAGGGGGTCCAGGCGCAGACGGTCGCCAACGTCAACCTCGCGTTTCGCGAAAATCTGCGGGTGATCCCCGCGATCAACAAAGTCGATCTGCCCGCCGCCAATCTGGAACTCTGCTATCAGCAGATGGAGGAAATTCTCGCCATCCCGCGCGAAGAGGCATTGCTTGTCTCCGGCAAGACGGGGCAAGGGGTGCCGGAATTGCTCAAGCGCATCATCGAAGCCGTGCCGCCGCCGTCGAGATCCGACGAAAAAGGTTCGGCGGCATTGATTTTCGACTCGCAGTACGACGTCTACCGCGGCGTCGTCAATTTCGTGCGCGTCCAGCGCGGCAGTTTCCGCCGCGGTACGCGGATCAAACTTTTCAGCAACAATCTGTCGAGCGAGATCAAGGAAGTCGGCTTTTTCCACCCCGAAATGAATGCCTGCGATGAGTTGGATGCCGGAAGCGTCGGCTACATCATTCCCAACCTCAAAAATCCCGCCGACACCAAGATCGGCGATACCGTGACCGATTCGGCGGATCCGGCGGCGGAGCCGCTGCCCGGTTTCGTCGAAGTGCGTCCGATGGTTTTCAGCGGCATCTATCCGATCGACACCGCCGATTACGACCAGTTGCGCGCGAGCATGGCGAAACTCCAGCTCAACGATGCCGCCTTTGTCTATCAGGCGGAAAGTTCCGCCGCGCTGGGTTTCGGTTTCCGGTGCGGATTTCTGGGCTTGCTCCATATGGAGATCATTCAGGAACGGCTCCGGCGCGAATACAATATGGACATCATCACCACTTATCCGTCGGTGATCTATCACGTCTACCTCAAGTCTGGCGAAGTCATCAACCTCGACAACCCCGTTTATCTGCCCGACCCGAGCGGTATCGAACGCATTGAGGAGCCTTTCATCAAATGCCGCCTGATGCTTCCGTCGCAGTATATCGGCGACGTGATGAATCTCGTGATGAGCAAGCGCGGCATCTGTACCTCGACCGACAGCGTCGATGCGGGACACGTCATATTGACCGCCAGTATGCCGATGCACGAAATATTGATCGATTTTCACGACAAACTCAAAACGATCACCCGGGGCTACGGCAGTTTCGATTACGAACCCGACGAATACCGCCCCGGCAAACTCGTCAAACTCGACATCCTCGTCAACGGCGAACCGGTCGACGCTTTCAGCAGCATCGTCCACGCCGATATGGCGTATGAACGCGGCCGCGAAGTCGCCGAACGGCTCAAAAACGCGATCCCCCCGCAGATGTTCCAGATCGCAGTCCAGGCGGCGGTCGGCGGCAAGGTGATCGCCCGCGAAACGATCCGGCAGTTGCGGAAAAATGTTCTCGCCAAGTGCTACGGCGGCGACATCTCCCGGAAACGCAAACTTTTGGAAAAGCAGAAAGAGGGCAAAAAGCGCATGAAACTGATCGGCGAAGTCAACATCCCGCAGGAGGCTTTCGTCGCCGTTTTGAAAGCGCAGGAATTCAATCAGTGATTCCCCTTTTTTGATGACCGTACGCGCGGCTGGTGAAACTGGCAGACACGCAGGATTTAGGTTCCTGTGCCGAAAGGCGTGTGGGTTCAAGTCCCACGCCGCGTACCATTTTTTCAAAAGCATTTGAAAAAATGGTCCGCGTCAGGGACTTCTTGACGGGGTTGCCCTCGCTCCGCTTTGCTTCGCTCGCGCACCTCGGCGGCTTCGCCGCCTCCGTCAAGTCCCTTGCTCGCGCAGGAAGTGGAATCGTTTGAAAAAATGGTACGGTCAAGGGACTTCTTGACGGGGTTGCCCTCGCTCCGCTTTGCTTCGCTCGCGCACCTCGGCGGCTTCGCCGCCTCCGTCAAGCCCCTTGCTCGCGCAGGAAGTGGAATCGTTTGAAAAAATGGTACGGTCAAGGGCCTTCTTGACGGGGTTGCCCTTTTCTCCGCTTACGTTTCGTGTTTTGAAACCGCGAATGCACGCGAATAAACACGAATTTTTTTTATTAGTGTGCATTCGTGTTTATTCGCGGTTAAAAATCCCGTCGGTTTTTTCCGATGCCCCCTTTGCGTCTCCGCCGGATGATTTGACAACCGCGCGAGCGCGTGGTATGTTATAAAAACGCTTTCATGGGGCATGTACGATGATCAAATTTTCCATTACACGACTGCAGAAAGAGCCGATCGAACTTGTCGGCGTCGAGCCTGCGGAGTTTCTGGAACTCGGGGACGATGAGCAGTTCGCCGTCGTTTCGGATGTTTCCTACGATCTCTCGGCGCAATGCGTTTCCGGCAATGCCCTCGTGTCGGGCTTTGTCCGCGTCACCATCGAGGGCAGTTGCGGACGCTGTCTGGAAAAAGTGCGCCGCGAAATTTCAACGGAAAAATTGCAGTTGCTTTTCCCCTTGGAGGGCATCGCCGACGAATTGGACATCAGCGAAGACGTCCGCTCGGAAATGCTGTTGGCATTGCCGATGAATTTGCTTTGCCGCGAGGATTGCGCGGGGCTTTGCCCCGTCTGCGGCGTCAACCGCAATCAGAAAAAATGCCGTTGCCACGAAAAACCAAGCGGTTCCCTTGCATGGAGCGCGCTTGACGATTTGAAATTGGAATAAATTCATAGGAGTTTTACGATGTTCGATATTGAGATTTCCCGTTCGATCTCGGCGGCGCATCAGTTGCGCGGCTACGCCGGGAACTGCCGCAATCTGCATGGACACAACTACCGTATCACCGTCACGGTGCGCGCCGAAAAACTGGACGAAGTCGGGATCGCATTCGATTTCCGCAAACTCAAATCGGAAATGGACGAGGTGCTGGGCTCCTACGATCACTGCAATTTGTCGGACCTTCCGGAATTTGCCGACATCAATCCGACGAGCGAAGTGCTTGCGATGCACATCTTTCAGCAGATGGGATCGCGTTTCAACACCGATCACGTCAAAATCGCCAAGGTGAAAGTCGAGGAGTCCGACACCTCGGCTTGCACTTACTACGAATAAGGAGCGTTTTTCGTGTTGAAAATCGCGGAAACTTTTTTGAGTTTGCAGGGCGAATCCACGTTTGCGGGGTTGCCCTGCTTTTTCATCCGCCTCGCGACGTGCAATCTGCGTTGCAATTACTGCGACAGCATTTATGCGTGGCGATCTTCCGGCGAGGCGGAGATCCCGCAACTGGTAAAACTTGCCCGGTCAAGCGGCGTCAAACTCGTCGAAGTGACGGGCGGCGAACCTCTGGCGCAAGCGGAAACGCCGCAACTTTGCACGGCGTTGCTGGAAACGGGATTTACCGTCCTTGTGGAAACCAACGGCAGTATGCCGATCCGCCGCATCGACGACCGTTGTCACCGGATCGTCGACCGCAAGTTGCCCGGTTCAGGGATGGCGGAGTTCCACCTCGACGCCAATTATGCGGATCTGACTCCCCGCGATGAAGTGAAATTTGTCGTTTCCGATGAAAAAGACGTCGATTTCGCTTTTGCTGAAATCAAAAAGTTTCACCTTGACGAGATCGGTTGTCCGCTGTTGATCTCTCCCGTGTGGGGGCGCATCGCCTTCGACGCGCTGGCGCAGCGGGTGATCGAATCGAAATTGCCGTTGCGGATGCAGTTGCAGATGCACAAGATCATTTGGGGCGATGTCCCCGGAGTGTAAAACGATGAAAAAAGCGATCATTTTGTTGAGCGGCGGACTGGATTCCGCGACCTGCCTCGCCGTGGCGAAACGCGACGGTTTCGATTGTTATACGATGAGTTTCGACTACGGTCAGCGTCACCGCTCGGAACTCGCCGCTTCGCGCCGCATTTCGGAAGCGGCAAAAGCGGTGAAACATTTGGAATTTCCGCTTGACCTTGCCGTATGGGGCGGTTCCGCGTTGACCGATTCCGGCGTCGCCGTCCCGAAAGAAGCGGCAAAGGAAAACGAAGTGCCGGTCACCTATGTCCCCGGTCGCAATCTGGTTTTCCTTTCCCTTGCCGCCGCCTGGGGAGAAACGCTCGGCTGCCGCGATATTTTCATCGGCGTCAACGATGTCGATTACTCCAATTATCCGGATTGCCGCGCCGGATTCATCCGCGCATTCGCCGAGGCGGCGACGTGGGGTACCAAGGCGAAAGACGCCGGGGAAAAATGGGTCATTCACACGCCGTTGCAGGATCTTTCCAAGGCGGAGATCATTAAACTCGGCGTTTCGCTCGGTGTCGATTACGGGCAAAGCGTCAGTTGTTACGATGCCGACGCCGACGGGCGCGCCTGCGGCGTTTGCGCCAGTTGCCGCATCCGCAAGGCGGGATTTCTCGCGGCGGGCGTTCCCGACCCGACGCATTACCGTTGAAAGAGAGATGCGAAATGGCTGAATTGACGGAAAAACTCACCGGACTTTACCTCGTGGCGACGCCGATCGGCAATCTGGAGGATATGACGCTTCGCGCTTTGCGCGTTTTGAAGTCGGTCGACCTCATCGCCGCCGAAGATACGCGCCACACGCGGCAACTTTTGACGCATTTCGACATCCATGCGCCGCTGGAAAGCTGTCACAGTTTCAACGAGCATCAAAAAGTCGGGAAACTGGTGGAAAGACTGCGCGCAGGGCAGTCGATCGCGCTTGTTTCCGACGCGGGAACTCCGTCGCTCGCCGATCCCGGCTATCTTTTGGTCAACGAAGCGCTCAAAGCGGGCATCGAGCCGGTCGTCGTCCCCGGCGTTTCCGCGCTCACTTTTGCCGTGACCGCATCGGCGTTGCCGGTCGATCACTTCCAGTTCCTCGCTTTTGCTCCGGTCAAGTCGGGGCGCAAGCGCAAATTTATGGAAAAGATCCGCGATTACGCGGGGACGACCTTCTTTTTTGAATCGCCTTTCCGCGTCAGTAAAACGCTTCGGGAACTTGCCGGGATCGCCGGAGCGGCACGCCCGGCGGCGATCATCCGCGAAGCGACCAAATTGCACGAGGAAGTCAAACGCGGTACGCTGGGGGAACTCGCCGCTTTGCCGGACAACTGGCGCGGTGAATTTGTCATCGGCGTCGGGCCTTCGGATGCCGATCGCGTTCCCGATGAAGATCATCTTTAAAACAAAGGAGAAAAATATGGCGATTTTTTCATTTCACTGTCCCCAATGCGGTCAGGAGTTGCAATGTGAGGAAAAAGACAAAAATCTTACGGTGCGCTGTGCTTCCTGCCGCGCGGAATTTGTTCCCGCCGATACCCGGATGCAAAAGTGCCCGTCGTGCGGGAAACTGATCCGCCGCGCCGCGTTGAAGTGTCAGTATTGCGGAAACTATGTCGATGCGGCGGCGCGCCGTTCGGTCAGCGCGACCGGGGAAACTTCGACGCTCTGGCGCAATCTGGCAGGAGTGCTTTTATTGGCGGCTTTTGTTGCGCTCGGATGGTTCGGCTGGCAAAAATATCAGGCTTACGAAGCGAATAAGGCGATGCAAATGGAAGCGGAGCGTCTGGCAGCCGAAAAAGCGGAAGCGGAAGCCGCGGCGCGTCAAGCCGAGTTGAGACGTCAACGGCGCGAAGCGGAAGCCGCGGCGCCGCCAAAAAAACGCGCCGAGGAAGCGGCGCGCCGTGAGGCGGAGGCGCAACGCCGCCGGGAAGCGGAGGAACGCGCTAAAATCGAAGCGGAAAAAGCAAGACTTGAGGCGGAAAGGCGAAAGGCCGAAGCCGAAAAGGCAAAAGCGGAAGCCGAAGCCAAAGAGCGTGATCGCTTCAACGCCGCGATCGACCGGCAGATCGCCGAGCTGCAACCGAAACTAAATGCCGCCCGGAGCCGGATGAATTTCAAGAAAAAGGATCTGGACCGGGCAATGGCGCGCGAGGAGGAATCCCGCAAAATTTTGGATAGAACTTCGTCCCGCGCCAGGAGTACCAGTTTGGTGCCGCGGCAAAAAGCGTACAATGCCGCAAGAATTCAGCGCGAAAAAGTCGAGAGCGAATATCTGGAACTGGAAGCGGCGGCAAAAAAGATCGAAGAGCAGATATCCGCTTTGGAAAGTCAGAAAAAAAGCGACGGCGAGCCCGAATAGGGAAACGTTATTTTTTACTGTACACTTTGCCGAATTTCGCCATCACTTTTTGCAGATCGCTCCACGCTTCGCGTTTGGCGGATTCCTGACGGAGCAGAAACGCGGGGTGGTAGGTCGGCATGACGGGAATGCCCCGGTAATCGAGGAAATTGCCGCGCAAACGGGTGATCCCCTCGTGACGGTCAAGCAGATATTTCGCGGCGCTGGCGCCGAGAAGAACGATGACTTGAGGCGAAATCAGTTCGATCTGTTTTTTCAAATATCCGGCGCACGCTTCGGCTTCTTCCGGCATCGGCGCGCGGTTGTTGGGCGGACGGCACTTGACGACGTTGGCGATATAGACTTCTTTTCGGGAAAACTGCATCGCGGAAATCATTTTGTCGAGGAGCTGTCCGGCGCGGCCGACGAAAGGACGCCCCGAGGCGTCTTCCTCGGCGCCGGGACCTTCGCCGATGAACATCAGTTTTGCATGGGGATCTCCTTCGCCGAAAACGACGTTTTGACGCAGTTCGCAAAGTTTGCAAAGTTTGCAGTTTTTCGCCTGACATTGGAGCTCGTCAAGCGTTTCCGCCCCGCCGGAGGTGGAGTCGGGCGCGGGGCAGGGGGCGTCGGCGAGAAAAGCCTTCCACGCCGGATGGTCGGCGCCGACCCAGCGTTGCCTTGGAGACGCCGCGGCAAGCTGACAAAGTTCGTCAAAAAAATCCAAAATCAATCCCTCTTTTTCTCTTTTTTCTTAACATAAGTGCCGTTTGGCGGATATGCAAATCGTTTTAAAGGGGAAAATCATCGGATTTTTTGCAAAAAAGACTTGACGATGAAGCGGAAACTGTGTATAATATGTCGTGAAGGGAAAACTGATTATGAGTGAAGTTGAAAAGAATCCGGTTTTGGTCCATGCCGACCATTTGAAAAAAGTCTATCACGGACGCACCGTCGTCAGCGATGTTTCGATCTCCGTCCGCGCGGGGGAAGTCGTCGGCTTGCTCGGTCCCAACGGGGCGGGCAAAACGACCAGTTTCTATATGGTGATGGGGCTGATCCGGCCCGACGGCGGGGAAGTCTTTTTCCGCGATACCGAAATCACCCATATGCCGATGTATCAGCGCGGCCGTCTCGGAATGGGGTATCTGGCGCAGGAGCCCTCCATTTTCCGTAAGCTCACCGTCGAGGAAAACATCATGGCGATCCTCGAAACGCTCGACATTTCGGCGGCGGAGCGGCGCGAACGTCTGGAAAAACTCCTTGACGAATTGCAGTTGACGCGTCTGCGCAAGCAAAAGGCGATGACCCTTTCCGGCGGTGAGCGGCGGCGGCTGGAGATCACCCGCGCGATGGTGACCAATCCCTGCTTCATCATGTTGGACGAGCCTTTCAGCGGTGTCGATCCGCTCGCGGTTCAGGATGTGCAGAAAATCATTCTGCAACTCCGCGACCGCGGTTTGGGGATCCTCATCACCGACCACAACGTGCGCGAAACGCTTGCCGTGGTCGATCGCGCCTATTTGATGTGTATGGGCAAGATCCTGATCGAAGGTCCGAGCGATTTCCTCGTGCGCGATCCCAAAGCGCAGGAGATCTATCTGGGCAAACAGTTTTCGATGTAGAGCGGGGGAAGTCCGTTTCCCCCGAAAACATAACGGAGGTGAGTATGGCAATCACAGTCAACGGTCGTCAGTATGAGATGTCGGAAAAGGAACGTGCCTATTTTGTGGCGCAACTGACTCCGGTCTACGACGATCCGATGTTGAAAATGACGTCGGTCAACGCCGTCGTTCAGCAGGAAAAAAACCGCTTTTCCGTCAATCTGGTGTTGAATTGCAAATATCACGTGCTTACCGCCAAAGTCGAGGATTTCGATGTCTACAAGGCGTTTGACGCCGCGTTGCAGAAGGCCCAGTCGCAGATCAAAAGTCTGCGGGAAAAGATCATTCAGCATCAGGTGACTCCGCTTTCGGAATCGGAATTGAAGTCGGCGGAAGCCGAAGCGCTCAAATAGGTCCTGCCGTATGACGATCGCCGTTTCCACGCAATGGGGAGAAAATTTTTCCCGCTTCGCCTATTTCCGGATCGATGCCGGCAAGGTGCGCGAGGAGGAGGAAGCCCCGGTGGCTCCGGGCGGAGTGGAGGCGCTCGTCAAACAGCTGATCGGTCTTGAAGTCGATCTCATCATCGCTTCGCGGATGGCTCAAAGCGTCGAGCAGCGCCTCCGCGAAGCGGGCATCAACGTCATTTCCGGCATCGACGGCCGTGCCGCGAGCGTGATGTCGGCGTATCTGCGCGGCGAATTGGCGTTTTAAAGGAAGCGGCTCCTTATGACTCTTGCGGAAAAAGTCGCGGACTTCATGAACCGGCACGATCATTTCTGTTGCCGGAATCAGATCAAACTCGTCCGGGTTTCCCCCGGTTTCGCCGAAGCGGAATTGACCGTAGGCGATTTTTCGCTCAACGGCGGCGGTGTCGTACAGGGCGGCGCGATCCTGACGCTTGCGGATTTCTGTTTCGCCGGAGCCGCCAATGCGGAAAACCGGCAGTGCGTGACCCAGTCGGTGAATTTGAATTTCGTGCGTCCCGGCACGCCCCCCGTGTTGTATGCCGTGGCAAAGGAAGTGTCGCGCGGCAAACGCACGGCGCTGTATCAGGTGGAAATTTTTAACGCCGGGCATGAATTGGTCGCCTATGCGACGTGCAATGGTGTTTACACCGGAAAGGCGCTGATCCCGGAGGAGGAGTAAATGAGCCGGCGGATCTTTTCCATTCAGGGAATGCATTGCGCCGCCTGCGCGGCGAATCTGGAACGCCGGGTCGCCAAAATCGCTCCGGATTGCGAAGTCCGCGTCAATTTTTCAACGGCACAGCTTTCGATCGAAGGCGGACCTGCTGAAGAAGTCATTTTAGATGCGATCAAAAAGGCGGGATTTTCCGGCGGACTCTGGCATCCGGAAGAGGAAAATTCTCCCCCGAAAGAAGAGTTTTTCACCCTGCCGCGTTTTTTGCTTTGCGCCGCATTTGCGCTTTTGTCGCTCGTTTTGATGCACTTGCCGCTTTTGCCGTCTTTCTGGAGCCGCATCGCCCAGTTTATTCTTGCCGTATGCGCCATTGCCGCCGGATGGCGGTTTTATCCGCGCGGCATCCTCAATTTGTTGCGCGGCACGCCCGATATGGATTCGCTGATCTCCCTCGGCACGGGGGGCGCATTCCTTTACAGCGTCATCCATCTTTTTACCGGAGGAGCCCTTTATTTTGAAAGTTGCGCGATGATCCTCGCGCTGATCCTTTTGGGCAAATTGCTGGAAATTTCCACCCGGCGCCGCATCACGGATGCGATTTCCAAACTGATGGAGCAACTGCCGGAAAAAGCGGTCAAAGTCACGCCGTCGGGCGATACGGAGATCCCGTTGCCGTCGGTCGCCGTCGGCGATCTTTTGCGCGTCCGCCCGGGCGAAAGGGTCCCTGCGGACGGTGTGGTCACAGAGGGATCTTCGAGCGTGGACGAAGCGTTGCTGACGGGGGAATCGCTTCCTGTCGCCAAAAAAAGCGGGGACGTTGTTTTCGGCGGAGCGGTCAATCTTGACGGCAGTCTGGTGATGCGCGTCGGAAAAATCGGCAAAGAGAGCATCGTCGCGCGGCTGATGCGTCTCGTTTCCGAAGCACAGCTTCATCGTCCCGCCATCGCACGGAGCGTCGACCGTTTTGCCGGATATTTCACCTGGATCGTACTCGGAGCGGCGGCGGTCACGCTCGTTTCGTGGGGGGTGTCCGGCGCACCGTGGGAAAAAGTTTTCAATTACACATTGAGCGTCCTTGTCGTCGCCTGTCCCTGCGCGTTGGGACTGGCGACGCCGATCGCCGTCGCAGCTTCGATTTCAGGCGGCGCCGGACGCGGACTTTTGATCCGCAACGGCGAAAGCATCGAAAAAATCGCCCGCGTCGGAAAAATCATTTTCGACAAGACGGGGACTTTGACCGACGGGCGCTTTGAAGTGAAAAAGATCGTGCCGTGCAACGGCTTCGGGGAGAACGATTTGCTGTCTGCCGCGCTCGCGGCGGAGCGGGATGTCCGGCATCCGGTCGCATCAGCGCTGGTCTCATTGGCGAAAGTGCGTGATTTGCCTGCAGGAAAAGTGGAAAATTGGCAATATCTTCCCGGTCGCGGCGTCATTTGCCGCATCGACGGACGCGTGTGGCGCATCGGGACGGCTGAATTTCTGGAAACGGAAACTCCTGCGGAAAAGTCGCCGGAAACCGTCGCGATGTTTTCCTGCGACGGGACTTTTGCCGGAAAAATCGAACTCGGCGATCATCTCCGCGCCGGGGTGAAGCCGCTTTTTGCCGCGCTGAAAAAGCGGCATATCGCAACGGCGATCCTTTCCGGCGACCGGAGGGAAAATGTGGAAAAATTTGCCGGAGAAGTCGGCGCCGATGAATTTTACGGCGGATTGCTTCCCGACGGGAAATTGCGCGAGATCGCCAGAATGCGCGAAAATCTGCCGGAAAACGCTCTTTTGATGATGGTCGGCGACGGCATCAACGATGCCCCTGCGCTCGCGCAAGCCGATGTCGGTATCGCGCTCGGCGGCGGCGCGGCGGTCGCGCTGGAAAGCGCCGACATCGTGTTGCCGGGGAGCGACGTGCTCGGCGTTGTACGCGCGCTCGACCACGGCAAAAGGTCGCTCCGCATCATCCGGGAAAATCTTTTCTGGGCGTTTTTTTACAATACTTTGGCGATCCCGCTTGCCGGAGGACTTTTTGCCGCCCTTTTCGGCGGTCCCGTTTTCACCCCGGTCGCCGCCGCCGCCGCGATGAGTGCAAGTTCGCTCTGCGTCGTGATCAATTCGCTGCGCTTGCGACGGAAAAAAGAATGATTTCTCTGCAATAACTTTCTCTTTGCCGCTTGAATGTTTTGCCCGCGCGGTATATATTAAAACACGTGTATATACTAACGACGGATACGACAGGAGGCAAAAATGCGTTTTATTGATGAATTTATGGCGGCGTTCCCCCATGAGGGGATCACATTCGATGATATTTCCTTGGTGACGCTCTACGCGGACTTCTTACCGCACGATACGGATGTGCGGACGAAATTCTCCCGCAACGTGTCGCTCAACGTGCCCTTTGTCAGCGCGGCGATGGATACCGTTACCGAAAGCCGGATGGCGATCGCGATGGCGCGCCTCGGCGGCATCGGCGTTATTCACAAAAACCTCACTGCCGAAGCGCAGGCGGAGGAAGTCCGCAAGGTCAAATCCTATCTCAACGGCAGGATCGATGCGCCGGTCACTTTCCGTCCCGACCAGACGATCGCCGAGATGATGAAAGAGCGCAAACGCAAAAATTACTCTTTCGCCGGGTTCCCCATCGTCGACGGCGACAATGTCCTGGTCGGCATCATCACCAGCCGCGACATCAAATTTTTAAGCGACTACAATCTCAAGATCGCCGACGTGATGTCGCGTAAACTCATCACTTCCTCGGAATCGACGTCGATCAACGACGCCTACCGGATCATGCGCGAAAACAAGATCGGCAAACTGCCGATGGTCGATGCCGCGGGGCATCTCAAAGGCATTTTCAGTTACGCCGATGTCCGCAGTCTTATCGAACGCGACACCCCCGATTACAACCGGGACGCGGATCATCGTCTGCGCGTCGCCGCCGCGGTCGGTCCTTATGATGAAAAGCGTATCGAAGCGCTTTACAACGCCGGGTGCGACGTGCTTGTGCTCGATACGGCGCACGGTCACAGCAAGGGCGTGATCGACACTTTGAAACTGATCAAAAAGACATACGGCGACAAGATCGACGTCGTCGCCGGAAATATCGCGACCGGAGAAGCCGCCAAAGCGCTCGCCGATGCGGGTGCCGACGGCATCAAAGTCGGTATCGGTCCCGGTTCGATTTGCACGACCCGCGTCGTCGCGGGCGTCGGCGTGCCGCAGGTCACGGCGATCTACAACGCCTGCAAAATGGTGCCCAAGGATCTCCCCGTGATCGCCGACGGCGGTATCAAACTTTCCGGCGACGTCGCCAAGGCGCTCGCGGTCGGCGCTTCGTGCGTGATGATGGGCTCGGTGCTCGCCGGTACCAGTGAAAGCAACGGCGAAGTCGTTCTCCATCAGGGACGCAGTTACGTCGCCTACCGCGGAATGGGCAGTCTTGAAGCGATGAAAGCCAATGCGGGGAGCCGTGAGCGTTACGGTCAGGACGACGTCGACAACGACGCCGACATCGTGCCGCAGGGGATCGAAGCGATGGTGCCTTTCCGCGGCGAGGTGCGCAATGTGATCCATCAGTTCGTCGGCGGGTTGCGTTACAGCCTCGGTTATTGTGGCTCGCACAACATCGAGGAACTTCACGAAAAGGCGCGTTTTGTCCGCGTCAGCAGCGCCGCATTGCGCGAAGCGCATCCCCACGATGTCGTCGTGACCAAGGATGCCCCGAATTACACCAGTCACTAAAGGTAAAGTTGCAAAATGAAACGTCGGTTGATATGGTTGGCGGCGCTGACGGTCTGCTTTTCGCTGCAGGCGGTCGACCGCATCGCGTTGATCGATCTCGAAAAGGTTTTCCGCGAATACTACAAGAGCCGGATCGCCGAAGATGCGATCAAACAGCAGGCGGAAAGTTACCGTTCCTACCTCTCGCGGCTCAATGAGCAACTCAATGCGGCAATCGAAAAGGCGCGGACGACGCGCTCCAACGCGCTCAATATCGCACTTTCCGCCAAGGAGCGGGAAGATGCGGAAAAACTCGCCGCCCAGGCCAATGCCGCCGTCAATGAAAAAAAGGCGGAGATCGAACTTTACGTCAGCGCCCGCACGCAGGATATGCGCAATCTGGAAACGAAAAAGCGCGCCGAGATCATGGAGGATATTCAAAAGGAGATCCGCCGCCGCGCCGCCGCCGAAGGATATGCTTTTGTATTCGACGTTTCCGGCAAAACGACCAACGATCAGCCGGTCGTGCTCGTTTATCCCAAGGGAAATGACATTACGGACCCGGTGATCGGCGAACTCAACCGCACCCGTTCCGTCGTGAATCCCGCTCCGGCTGCCGGAGAAAAGAAATAACCAAGGAGATTTCCCGATGAAAGAATTGACGCTTTCCGCCAGTCAGATCGCCGAGATTGTCGGCGGTGAAATCAGAGGCGACGCCAGCCGCACGATCAACCGCGTCGAGGGCATCCGGCACGCCGGAGCCAACGATTTGAGTTTTGTTTCCAACAAACGCTACCAGAAGCAGTTGGAGGCTTCTCCGGCGGGGGTCGTCCTCGTCTGCAAAGAGCTTGCCGATACCGATACCGCGACGCGCACGCTCGTCGTCTGCGGCAACGTCGATCTCGCATTCAGCAAGATCGTCGCCGTTTTTGCGGAAGAACCGCCGAAATTCAAAGCCGGAGTTCATCCGTCTGCGGTGGTCGATCCTTCGGTCAAACTCGGCGCGGATGTTTCCATCGGCGCCAACGCCGTCATCGAGGAAGGCGCCGAGATCGGCGACCGCACGGTGATCGGCGCCGGATGCTATATCGGGCATCAGGTGAAAATCGGTGCGGATACCTTGCTTTATCCCAACGTCACGGTGATGTACCGTTGCCGGATCGGCAACAAGACGATCATCCATCCCGGAGTCGTGATCGGCGGCGACGGTTTCGGTTTCTATCCGACTCCGCAGGGACTTGCCAAAGTGCCGCAGACCGGCTTTGTCCAGATCGACGACGACGTCGAGATCGGCGCCAATACGACGATCGACCGCGCCCGTTTCGGACGCACCTGGATCAAGAGCAATGCCAAAATCGACAATCTGGTGATGGTCGCCCACAATGCGATCATCGGCGAAAGTTGCATTATGGTGGGGCAGAGCGCCGTCGCCGGAAGTGCGGAACTCGGCCGCGGCGTCGTCCTCGGCGGACGTGCGGGCATCAACGGTCATACGGTGATCGGCGACGGCGTACAGGTCGCCGGGACCAGCAATGTTCAGAAAAGTCTTCCGGCGGGAGCGGTCGCACTCGGCACTCCGGCGGAATCCCAGCACGATTATATGTGGCGCTTCACCACGCCTTCGCGTCTGGAGCGTCTGACCAAAAAATTCGAAGCGCTTCAAGCCGAAGTTGAAGAACTCAAGAAAAAATAAGCTTTTTCTTGCTCTTGCGGCGGTGTTGGCGATCCGCATCGCCGCAGAGGAGATCAAGCCGGAAAGTTTGCGCGAAGCCGCCCAAAAGGGCAATGCCGATGCCCAGTTGAAACTCGGGTACGAATTCTTTTTCGGGCGGAACCGGAATGTCAATCCCAAACTTGCCGTCTACTGGTTCCGTCTTGCCGCCGATCAGGATCATCCGGAAGCGATCTTCAATCTCGGGATGTGTTATCTGAATGGCTGGGGCGTACCTCAAAGCCGCCGGATGGCTTATTTCTGGCTGGAAAAAGTGGCGGACCGCATCCCCGATGCGCGCGCTCATCTTGCGGCATTGACCTATACCGGAGTTCCCGCTGAAGAAAACGAAGAGGGGCGTTTCGCCGAATTGTCCGCTCAGCCGGAAAAGGCTTTGGAAATACTGGAAACCCTTGCAGAGCAAAATGTTACGCCGGCACAGAGTATTCTTGCCGGAATCTATTACAAAGACCCGAAATTGAAGGAAAAAAACGGCGGAAAAATTCGCCGTTATCTTGAAAAAGCGACGCAAAGCCTCCGTTGCCCGATGGAAAGCCGCTTGCTTTACGTCACGGTGTTGCAGGACGGCATCGGCGGCGTTCCCGATATGCAGCAGGCGGTGTCACTGCTGGAAGAACTGGCGGCGGCCGGCGACCCGGAAGCGATGGCGCGTTTGAGCATCGCTCTCGACGACGGCTTCGGCTGTGCCCGCAATCCCGAAAGAGCCTTGTCGCTGTTGGAACAGGCGGTCGCCAAAAATTCGCCGCGGGCGATGGTGAGAATGGGCAAAGTCCTCTTGCTCGGGGAGGCGTTGCCGCACGATCCTGCGGCGGCGGTCAAATGGTTTGAACGCGCCGCCCTGATGCAGTATCCGCCTGCGTGGCGGGAACTCGGCATTTGTTACAGCGCGGGGATCGGCGTGGAAAAAAATCTGGATGAGGCTTTTGAACTTTTTGAACGCAGTGCGCACGCCGGAGATTCCGAGGGGCAATATCTTTTCGGCATCGTTTTCCGGGACGGGCAGGGGGTCAAGCAGGACCCCGAAGGGGCTTTTTACTGGTTCCGTACCGCCGCCTTTGCCGGACATCCCGGGGCGATGCGGGAAACCGGTATCGCCTTGCTGCTCGGGCGCGGCGTCAAAGTCAACAAGAGTTTGGGCGTGGAGTGGCTTCGGCGCGCCGCCGGAGCCGGCGACATCGCCGCATCGAAATGGATCAGGGAAAATCAGGAGATCATCCAATGAAATATCGTGATCTCGGCGTCATTGTCGTCGCGGGAGGCACTTCGACGCGTTACGGCAAAAACAAACTTCTGGAAATGCTGGGCGACGCGCCCGTTCTGATCCATTCTCTGCGCAATTACGCCCCCGTTGCGGGGCAACTGATCCTCGTCGCGGCGAAAGCGTATCAGAGTGTGTATGAAAACCTCGTTTCCCGCTATCTGCCGGATGTTGCGGTCACTTGGGCGGAGGGGGGCGCGTGCCGGGCGGAATCGGTACGCAACGGCATCGCCGCGGCGGGGCAGGAAATCGACTACGTCGCCATTGCCGATGCGGCGCGGCCTCTGGGGAGCGCCGCGCAGTTGATGCGCCTTTATGATTACGCCGTAAAAAATCATTGCGGTGTGATTTCCGGCAGAAAAATCGTCGATACGGTCAAAAAAATCGACGCAAACGGCAAAATCGTCGCGCATCTCGTGCGCGAAGAACTTTTCCGCGCGGAAACGCCGCAACTCTTTCGTCTGCGGGAATTGCGTGCCGCGCTTGCCGGAAATATCGACGCTTCGATCACCGATGACGCTGAAGCGATGCGCCGCGCCGGATTTCCCGTTGCCGCGCTGGAGGATGAAAACATCAACCCCAAAGTGACGACGCCGGGTGATCTGGAAAAACTCCGCAAATTGCTTGCCCCGTAAATTTTTTTTTAAGTTTTTGGTGAAAATACTTGCTATTTTTACTTTGAGAGATTACTTTATCTCATAGTAAAAACTCTTCATTACGGCAATTTATGCAGACGATTTTGACCAGGGCTTTCGGCTGTGAGCTGAAAGCCGTACTGAAAAAGGCGGGGATACGGCAAAAGGTGTTGGCGCATCATCTGAAAATGACGCCCAGCGCGATTTCGCAGACAGTCAGCGGGATATTGGTGCCTTCCCGCGAGAATTTCGATCAGATCGCGATACTGGTCGGGGATAAGGCCGACGTTTCGACGCTCCGGGATCTGTGGAAACGCATCCGGCTCGGCGAAAAGGAGATACGCTCCGCTTTCAACCGGGCGTTGCTTCAATTTCGTCAGCGTCGCCGGCTGTCGGTCGTAAAACTCGCCAATTTGAGCGGTATCCCGGCATCAAGGTTGCGCAAACTGGAATCCGATCCGGAAGCGTTTCCGGATGCGTCGGAGGCGGAAAAACTCGCGCTGATTTTGCAGTGCGATTTCGGGAGTTACGCCGCTTCGCGCGGCGATCAGGATGAACCTTATACGCCGCGCGTGACCCCGATCCTGGAGGTCGCGGACCGGGCGGCGGAGTTGCCTCTGATCGACGGTGAAATGTTGCTGTTGTACAGCGGCAAAGAGTCTCTGGCGGATTTTGCCGCCGGAAACGCTTTGGAAAAAGTGCGGTGCGGCGCGTTGAATCGCGGCGCGGTGTGCGCGGTGGTATTGGATGCCGCGGCGATGGATTTCGCGGCGCCGGGGAAATTGCTGGTTTTCCTCGGGGAGGAATTTATGATGAATATTTCTTCACTGTCGATAACGGAAATCGACGGGGAGTTGCTTTTTTTGCCGACGGCGCAAAGTGTGCGTTGTCAAAAGGCTTGCTGGCGTTTGCCGGTCGCCGAAGTCGTTTATCAACCGGAAAAATTTTTACAGTAAAGAGAAAGGTGCAACGCGATGTTCAAGTCTTGCGGATGCCTGATCGGAATGATTCTGGGATTTCTGTTTGCCGTTATCGTTTCGATTTTCGTTGCGTGCGTCGCATTTGAAAAGAAACCGTCGGAAATCAAAAAAATCTGTGTGGAGCACTGGCATCAATGGGTGGATGACGGTGCCGCCGCCGCGGTGGACAAAGCGGCGGACAAAGCGTATCAGGAGATTCGCAAATGAGTTTGTGGTTTTCGGTGATTTTGCTTGCCGTGTTGCAGGGATTGACGGAATTTCTGCCGGTGAGTTCGTCGGGGCATCTCGCGGTGCTCTCGGCTTTTTTCGGTTTCAAGGGGGAGGAGAGCGCGACGCTCGGCATTATGCTCCACTTCGGAAGTCTGCTGGCGATCGTCGTCTTTTATTTTCAACTGCTGATCGGATTTTTCCGCCGCGATCAATGGCATTTGCTGGGAATGGTCATCCTCGGGTCGATCCCTGCGGGGGTGATCGGTATACTCATCAAGCATTTTCATCTGGATTCCCGGTTGTTCGGCGATCTTGCGATCATCGCATTCGGATTTCTCATCACCGGTGCGCTGTTGCGTTTGAGCGGCAAAAAGAAACTGCTTGAAAGATCCGCTCCGCCGACGCAGATCAAAGAGATCACCTGGAAACAGTCGCTGGTCGTCGGCGCGGTGCAGAGCGCGGCGATTTTGCCCGGAATCTCGCGCTCCGGCTCGACGATCGTCGCCGGACTGCTTGCCGGGATCGAACGGGAAGCGGCGGCGGCATTTTCCTTTTTGCTGGCGCTTCCGGCGATTTTCGGCGCGACGCTTTTGGAAACGGCGGATTTGTTGAAAGGCAAAGCGGAGTCGGCGATGACGGTGTCCGGTTTGCAACTTGCCGTTGCCGTTACGGTGTCGGCATTGACCAGTTTCGTCGCGTTGCAGTTTTTGGTGAAACTGGTCAAAAAGGGGAAACTCCGTGCCTTTTCGTGGTATGTGTTTTCCCTCGGTTTGCTGTTGATTATCAAGTATTTCTCACGTTATGCCGGATAGGAGTTCCAGTATGGGCAAAATTTTCTTTATCGGTGCCGGAAAAATGGCGACTGCCATCGCCGGCGGAATGGTTTCTTCCGGAGCTTTTGACGCGGCGGAACTTGCCGCTTTTGACGTTTCCGATGCGGCGGCGAAAAATTTTTCCGCCGCGACCAAAATTGCCTGCGTCGATGATCCGGCGAAAGCGGCGGATTTCGATACCGTGCTGATTGCCGTGAAACCCCAGACCCTTGCGGGGGCGTTGGAGCCGATCGCGCAACTCTTTGCGGGAAAACTGGTTGTCTCGATCGTTGCGGGCGTGGAACTGGCGAAATTGTCAACACTTTGTCCCGGCGCGCGGCTGATCCGGGTGATGCCCAATACCCCCGCTTTAGTCGGTGCCGGAGCGGCGTGTTACGCTCCCGGAAAAAGCGCGACACCTGAAGATACCAAGCTTGTCGAAAAGATTCTGGGCAGCGTCGGTATCGTGATGCCGGTGAAGGAATCCGATCTCGATGCGGTCACGGCGCTTTCCGGAAGCGGTCCCGCATATGTTTTTGAATTCATCAAGGCGCTTGCCGACGGCGGCGTCGCCGAAGGCTTGACGCGCGATGTCGCTTACCGGCTTGCCGTTCAGACGGTATTGGGTTCCGCTTTGATGGCGCTCAAAACGCGTCAGCATCCCGCCGTCTTGCGCGATATGGTGACCAGTCCCGCCGGTACGACGATCCGCGCGCTCGAAGTGTTTGCCGACGGCGCGTTTGACGGGATCGTCATTCAGGCGGTCAGGGCGGCGGCGGAGCGTTCCCGCGAACTCGGCAAATGAGCGGAATTTTGTCGACAAACGCCATCCTTTCGGTGGTGATGCCGGTTTTCAACGAGGAAAAATTTGTCGAAAAAGTCGTTGAAAAAGTTTTGGCGCAAGATGTTGTCGGCGAATTGATTATCGTCGATGACGCATCGACGGACGGGACGCGGCAAATCTTGCGGCGCTTTGCCGGAGAGCCGCGCGTTAAAATTTTCTGCCAAAAGTGCAACTGCGGCAAAGGCGCGGCGCTGATCTGCGGTTTCAGTCACGCGACGATGCCCTTTGTCGTCGTCCAGGACGCCGATCTGGAATACGATCCTGTGGAATTCGGCAAATTGCTTTTGCCGCTTGTTTCCGGCGAGGCGGACGTGGTTTACGGGTCGCGTTTGCTCGGCAATCCGGAACTTGTTTTCGGCAACCGTACCGCCAATGTCGTTCTGACGAAACTTTTCAATTTTTTTGCCGGATCGCATCTTACGGATATGGAAACCTGTTACAAGATGTTCCGCCGCGCGATCGTTCAGAATCTGATCCTCACGTCGCCCCGCTTCGGAATCGAAGTCGAGATCGGTGCTAAACTCGCGAAAATCAAGGACTTGCGACTTGTTGAAGTGCCGATTTCCTACAATCCTCGCAAACGCGGCGAGGGCAAAAAAATTTCCTGGCGCGACGGGGTGGCGGCGCTTTGGCATATTGTCCGCTTCACGCTCCTGACCGGCAGGAAAAAGTCGCTGAAAGCGTAAATTTTTTGCGGAGAAGCGGGAAATGGAGTTGCGCGCCACGGAAACGGAATTCTGCTGGACGGTGCGCCGCCGCCGTTACTGGCGGACATGCCGCCGGAAGTATTTTTTGCATTACTATGCGTCGCAAGGGGGATTTGATCCGTATGCGCCGCGATCGGCGCGCGAACTTTACGCCGTCAAAAAAGGAATTTCCCTTGATTCGTATGTGCGGCGTCTGGTCAACCTCGCGATCCGGGAGTGCTTTTATGCTCCCGTCGATGAGGAGATGCCGGAAACGCCGCCGGAACTTTTTTCCGTTGCCGCGCATCGCGCCGGATGGGAATTTCAGCAGATGCTGGAAGGCAAAACGCCGCTCGTCCTTTGGGAATTGCTCCAAAGTGACTTTTCTCCCGCGGCGATCCATCGGGAGATGATGGAAAAACTCGATGTTTTTTGCAATCAGGTCACTTGCAATGCGTGGAAAACTCTTGCCGCGATCCCGCCGTGCGACCGGAGAGCGGTCGCATCGCCGCTTGCGCTTGCGATCGCGGAATTGAAATGCTATCTTGTCCCGGTGATCGCGATGCGCCGCGCCGGAGAGATCTGGATGCTTGAAGGGGCAGGGGAAGAAGATGCCGGAGACGAGATTTCCGTGCTCGGCAAATTTGCCGCCGCGCAACTTTGGGGGACGCCGCCGCAACAAGTGAGAAGTTTCATTCTTTCCGGAGATGATGGCGTTTTTACCGAAGTCGGCGCCGATGCCGACGTCAGCGAAGTTTTGCGCGGCATCCGGCGGGATGTCGGGGAAATGTGTCAGATGATCGGCGATGACGGTTCCGTCCGGGAAGAAGATTTCCCCGCCAATGCAAAAATGTGCGGCAGTTGTGTTTTCCGCGCTTTCTGCCGTCATTGACGATTGATTTTCCGCAGAATCTATGGTATTTTATATACCATGAATTACTATTTTCACATCCCTTTCTGCCGCCAAAAGTGCGCTTACTGCGCGTTTTACAGTATGCCGCATCCGGAAACGCCGCATTTTGACGCTTATCTCGATCATTTGGCAAAAGAACTGGAGATTTCGGAAAATCCTCCCGCCGAAACCGTTTATCTTGGCGGCGGCACTCCGACGTTGCTTGATGTGCCGCATCTGGAAAAACTTTTTTCGCTGATTTTGCGGCATATCCCGCTGAAAAAAGATTGCGAGATCTCCATTGAGGCGAATCCCGAAACCTTGGATGCTCAAAAGGTCGCGCTCATCCGGGATTTTGCGACGCGCATCAGCGTCGGTGTCCAAAGTTTCTCCGCCGCCAAGCGGAAAACGCTCGGCAGGATCTGCTCCGGCGCCGCATTGGAAAATGCGCTTTCACTTGTCTCGGCGGCGAAGTTTCCCCACTTCAACTGCGATCTCATCTACGGTGTGCCGGGGGAAACTCCGGAAATGTGGGCAAAGGAATTCGATTTCCTTGCGGAACTTCCCATCGATCACCTTTCCTGTTACGCATTGACACCGGAGGAGGGGAGCCTCCTCGGCGGCGATTACGCCGTCGACGACGGCTTGGCGGATATTCTGTGGGAAAAAACCGCGCTCCTCGCCCGGGAAAAACTCGGGATGGCACGTTACGAGATTTCCAATTATGCGAAAAAAAACGGCGAATGCCGTCACAACGTCAACGTCTGGCGCGGTCAACTTTTGCGCGGTTACGGTCCCTCTGCAAGCGGATTTGACGGCGTTGACCGGATGACGTATCCGACCGATTTCGCCGCGTGGCTTGCCGGAGTTCCGGCGGAAATCGACCGTATTTCACCACGCAGGCGGCTCAACGAAATTTTTGCCGTCAATTTGCGGACGGCAAAGGGGTGGACGCGCGGAATGTGGGAAAGCGTCCCGCACGCCGATGCGTGGAATTTGCGTCAAAATCGCGCGCGCGATTTGCAAAATCGCCTCTCCGGCGTTATACTTATTACGGAGCAAAGGATCGCGCTCACTGAAAAGGGCCTGCGTTTCTGGAACACTGTGGCAGAGGAAATACTTGAATGACTTTGGAAGATACCCCGTTTACCCCCTTTAAGCGTTACCGCGTCGTCATTTCCTACGACGGCACCGCTTACAGCGGGTGGCAGATACAGAAACACTCGCTGGCGATCCAGGAAGTGATCCAGAAAAAACTCACCAACTTGTACGACCGTCAGGAGATCCATCTTGTCGGTTGCAGCCGTACCGACCGCGGCGTCCACGCGCAGGGTTTCGTCGCAAGTTTTCTCGTGCCGGAGCGTCCCGACATCCCGCCGGAAAAACTGATGAAAGCGGTCAATCATCAGATGCCGCCCGACATCAAACTGCGTTCGATCGAGGAAGCGCCGCTTGAATTCAACGCCCGCTTCGACGCGCACGGCAAGGCGTACACCTATTTGATCAACAACGGCGCGGAATCGCCTTTCATCGACCGTTATGCGTGGCATCCTATTCACACGATGGATCCGGAGTTGATCCGCGCCGCCGCGCAGGTGCTGGTGGGAACGCACGATTATTCCAGTTTCGTCGTGGAGCGGCGCGAGATCGACGATGCCGTCCGTACCATTTACCGCATCGAAGTCGATACTTTCGGCGACCTGATCGCGGTGACGTTTGTCGGCAACGGATTTTTGTACAAGATGATCCGCTGTCTGATGGGGACGCTCGAATGGGCGGGCGCGGGGAAACTTGCCCCCGCCGACGTCAAGCGCATTCTGGAGGCGAAAAACCGTCTTGCCGCGCCGGAAACGGCGCCGCCCAACGGATTGTTTTTGATGCGCGTCTTTTACGACGATGCGGCGTTGCGGGATTTCCATTTGACAACGCTGCCGTTTCTCGAATTCGGCGCGCCGGAGCGTGAAAGCATTTTCGGGAAAGAAGTCCCGTCAGATGAAAAAGGAGAATAAAAATGAAAATCGATCCCAATTCCAAAACCGCCAAAAATCTCGCCGCCGCCTTTGCCGGAGAATCGCAGGCGCGAAACAAGTACACCTACTTCGCCAGCAAGGCGAAAAAAGAGGGCTACGAGCAGATTTCGGCGATCTTTTTGCAGACCGCCGAAAATGAAAAAGAACACGCCAAGCTCTGGTTCAAGGAACTGGACGGGATCCAGGATACGCTCTCCAATTTACTTGCCGCCGCGGCGGGCGAGCACGAGGAGTGGACTCAGATGTACAAGGATTTCGCCGACGACGCCGATGCCGAAGGGTATCCCGAACTTGCCGCGCAGATGCGGCTGATCGCCGCGATCGAAAAGCGTCACGAGGAGCGTTACCGCAAACTCGCCGCCAACATCGAAAAAAACGAAGTCTGGGTCAAAGTCGGCGAACGCCGCTGGGAGTGCCGCAACTGCGGGCATATTTACATCGGCGAAAAAGCGCCCGATGAATGCCCCGCCTGCAAGCATCCGCGGGCGTACTTCCAGTTGGAAGAAGCGAATTATTGAAAAATCCATTTTTTCAGAAAATCTGCGATGAAAAAAATCTGGATCATGGCCGGTGAATCCTCCGGCGATTTGTACGGCGCCCGGCTCGCGGTCGCGCTGAAAAAGCTCGGTGCCGAGCGCAACGAGGAAATCGAGATCTCCGGGATGGGCGGCGCCAAAATGATCGAAGCCGGAGTGCCCGTCAAAGTCGATTCGACCGAACTCGGCGTAATGGGCATTTTTGAAGTGGCGAAAATGCTCTTTACATTTCTCCGGATCTTCCGCCGTCTCGTCAGACTCGCCGCCGAGGAGCGTCCCGACGCGGTGGTGCTGATCGACTATCCCGGTTTCAACTTGCGCTTCGCCAAGGCGATGTACAAGCTCGGCATCAAGGTGATCTGGTATATTTCGCCGCAGGTGTGGGTGTGGGGCAAGAAACGCATCCCCGTGCTGACGAAAATCTGCTCGGAGATCATGGTGATCTTTCCCTTCGAGGTCGATTTTTACCGCGAAGCGGCGAATTATCCGGCGAAATTCGTCGGTCATCCCTTGCTCAACATCGTCGACGAGCGCGCCGCCGAGACACCCGGTCTGGTGCGCGATCCCGACGACTTTCTGCTGTTGCCGGGGAGCCGCAAGTCGGAAATCACGCGCTTGCTTTTGCCTATGCTCCGCTCCTCGGTTGAGATCGCAAAAAAGCATCCTCAACTGCGTTTCCATTTGTCGACGCCGCGCGAATACGTCGCCGATTTCTGCCGCAGGACGATCGCGAAGTTTCGCCGGAAGCACCCCGCTTTGCCAGAAATCGATGTCAGCGTCGGCGATACCGGGTACTGGTTGCGCAAGGCGGGGACGGGGATCGCCGCCAGCGGTTCGGTGACGGTCGAAGCGGCGATTTCCGGGATCCCGCTCGTCGTCGGGTACAAACTCAATTATTTCACCTTGCTGCTCGCGGCGGTGCTGGTCAAACTCTACCGCGGATTTTTCGTGATGCCCAACATCATCGCCAACAAGGAAATTTACAAGGAGTTGCTCCAGTACCGCTTCGCACCGTACCGGATCGTGCCGGAAGTGGAAAAGATCCTGCCGGGCGGAAGCCGCCGCGCCGAGGTCGAAAGCGACTTGTCGCAGATCCGCACCTTGCTCGCCGGCAAGAGCACCGATGCCGCGATGCAGGCGGCGACGGTCTGTCTTGACGCCATTCAAAAACAATGAGGTGATTTATGGATAAGGAAATTCCGAAAGCCGTTCCCTTTGATCACAACGCCTTTTTCGACAGTACGGGGGCGGTTTCCCCCGACAGCTGGCGCGTGATGCGGATCATGGCGGAAGCCGTCGAAGCGTTTGACACGATGAATGATCTCGACCGGATGATGGTTTCCGTTTTCGGCTCGGCGCGCACTCCGGAATCGTCGCCGGAGTACCAGTCCGCGTTTCAGTGCGGCGCTTTGCTCGCCAAGCAGGGCTACGGCATCATCACCGGCGGCGGCCCCGGCATTATGGAAGCGGCGTGCCGCGGCGCATACGAGGCGGGCGGCGTGACCGTCGGTCTCAATATCCGCTTGCCGCACGAGCAGAATCCCAATCCTTATCAGAAACATTCGCTTTACTTCCGCTATTTCTTTTTGCGCAAGATGACCTTTCTCAAGTACGCGGCGGCGGTCATCGTCTATCCGGGCGGATACGGCACCATCGACGAATTCAGCGAAGTTCTGACGATGGCGCAGACCGAAAAGATCAATCTGATCCCGATCATTTTCGTCGGCAAAAAATTCTGGAAAGGCTTTGCCGACTGGGTACGCAATTCCCTGCTCGGCGGGGGGATGATCGACCAGAACGACCTCAACCTTTTCAAAGTCGTCGACAGCGCGGAAGAGGCGGTCGAATTTCTTGTGTCGTGTCACCGGTACGGACGTTACGGCACCGAATTGCGATGAGTTTTTCCGCCGACATCCGCTTTTTTACCGAATATCTGACGCTGGAGCGCAATTTAAGCGCCAACACGACGTCGGCGTACGGTTGTGATCTGGAGGATGCGGCGAATTTCCTTGCGGCGCACGGATTGACGGAGTTCCGTCAGGCGAGTTACGATATTCTGCTTGATTACCTCGACGATCTGCGCGAAAGAGGAAAGGAGAGCACCACGCTTGCACGTCATCTGATCTCGCTCAAAATGCTTTTCCGCTTCCTCGCTTCCGAGGGCAGGGCACATGCCGATTGCGCGGAATTGATCGACTCGCCGAAATTGTGGAAAATACTGCCCGATTTCCTCTCGGAAACGGAAATTGACGCATTGCTCGGAGTTTACTCCAAAAACAACGGCGATCCTCTGGAGTTGCGCAACCGCACGATATTGGAATTGCTTTACAGTTCCGGCTTGCGTGTTTCCGAAGCCGCCAATTTGCCGGTCAATGCGGTCGATTTCGAGAGCGAATTGCTCCGCGTCACCGGCAAGGGGAGCAAGACGCGCATCGTGCCCGTCGGTGCTCCGGCATTGCGCCTTGTCCGCCGTTATCTCGCGTCGGCGCGTCCCGTATTGCAGGGCGATCACGCGCCGTCGCCGAAACTTTTTCTTTCCCGCAACGGCCGGCCGCTTGACCGCGAACGCATCTGGCAGGTCGTCAAACAGGCGGCGCTCCTTGCCGGGATCGGCAAAAACATCCATCCCCATACGTTGCGCCACAGTTTCGCCAGCCATCTTTTAAGTCACGGCGCCGATTTGCGTGTCATTCAGGAAATGCTCGGTCACGCCGACATCGCGACGACGGAGATCTACACCCACGTCGACAAAAGCAAACTGCTCGGCGTGCATCGCAAGTTTCATCCGAGAGGATGAAGCGGACTGGGAAAATCGGCGCCGGAGCTTGAAAAAATGAAAAAGGCACGGCATATTATAGAATAATATGACAGGGACGGATTTTATCCGAATCAAAAGAGGAGTTGAAATATGAAAAAATTCTGGTTTCTTATGCTCGCCGGGGCGTTGAGTTGTCAACTTTTCGCCATCCCGAATCCGAAAGACGCGGAGCGCCGCAAGGTTTACCGCGAAGGCAAGAAATTGGAAGGCATTTTCAGAGTGCCGACTTCCCAAAAAGGCTCTCCCGTCATCCTCTTTCTCGGCGGCGGCCGTCCGTGGCAGGGCAACGGCACCGGCGGCGCATTGATCAAAAGCGGCGCCGACGTGCGCGTGCTTTCCGGCGTTTATCTTGCCGGGTTGAGCGGCAGTTACATCCGCAGTCTGCCTCACCAGACCGAGGAGCCGAAGCCGGTCGACGCGATCACGCCGGAATTCAAGCACCTCGACGAGTACGAGATGCTTTTCATCGACGCTATTCCGGAGAAAGAACAGAAAAAGATCTTCACGCCGGAGCGCGTCGCCGCAGTGAAAAAGTTTGTTTCCGGGGGCGGACTTCTCCTCTTGACGATCAACGCCCCGGAGGAGGAACTCGGCGATCTGATGCCGGTCAAATACGGCGATACCTGTACTGATTTCGAGGGGATTTTCGTCCGCAAGCCGGCGGGTAAAAACTTTGAAGTGATCCCCGACGTCTTTCAGATGACCGATCCTTTCCGCTCCGTAACGCTCGTCGAGGGGGCGAAAAGCATTTCCGATGTCATCGACGCCAACGGCAATGTTCTGACGAGTTTCGTCGCGGTGAAACCTTACGGCAAAGGCAAAGTGATGTATCTCAACACCGAGAAGAACAGTCGGAAGTGCGCCCAGCATTTCGCCGCATGGGCGTATTCGCAGGCATTCATCACCAGTCTTGTCGCGGAACTTTCCGGCAAGCCGTTGCAAGTTCGCCTTTTCCAGAAACAGCCGACAGAGCCGCCGAAAACGATCGCCGAAAAATCGGTTGAACTTACTCTGCCGGAAATGAAAATCGCCGACGACGCTCCGCAGGCGGAAATTTCCGGCAAGACGGTCACGTTCGGCAACGGCGCGAAACTCGTCGTCAAGGAAAAGACTTACGACGCCTATCTGCCCGGCAGTGCGACGCCTTTTGTCGTCGATTCCGCCGTGCCGCAGATCCTTTTCAGCGAAAAGCAAATGACCATCGAAGACTCCTCCGCCGAAGCGGTCGGAATGAAGGATACGCTCGACGCGAGCAAGATCAAATGGACTCTCGCCGAAGTTAAAGGCGGCGATTGCGCGACGATCGTGTGGACCGGCGACGACGGCACCGTCATCAATGAGGAGATCAAAACGAGCCGCCTCGATCTCGACGGCACGACTTATCGCGGCATCGCGCGCCGCGCCAATGTGGTGAAGTGCCCCAAGATGATCTCCGGATTCAACTTTACGGCAAAAATCGACATCGACGCGGTCAAGATGCGCCGGATGGCGGCTTATCAGCCGCCGCGCGGCTACGCCGAGTACGATATGACCAAAAAGACGGAAATCGACAGCCGGGAATGGGGATTTTTCAGCGATGGTCAGCCCTTCGGCTGGATCGAGGGCAAAAACGGCGTTTTCGCCAATTTTACCGACAATATCCTCAATACGTTGAGTTGCCGGATCGTCAAGCCGAAAGGCGCGAACAAACTCCCCAGTGTGACCAACAAAGCGGGATTCGGCTATCAGAAAGCGCCGCTTCAGACAAGTTTCGTCTACTATATGGTGGGCGACGTCAAGGCTCCGACCGACAATCACTGGATGGCGATGTATCAATTCCAGCGGCATAATCTGCGCAAAGTCGCTGGTATCCCGGAATTTCCGGCGTATCCCAATGCGACGTGGAGCAACTCTTGCAGCAAAGAGCAGCGCGACGCCACCATCGAAACGATCGGCAAGGCGGGCATCCGCTACACCTATGTCCCGGCGTGTCCCTCCTGCATGGAGGACGTCGACAAGCCGGCGCGCATCGAATTGCAGAAACAAATTCTCGCCGCCGGTTCCAAACCGTATGTGTGGAGTCCCTGCGGGCACAGCCACGGCGCGGGCAAGGAGTATGACAACAAGACGCATTGGTTCGCCTACGACGCAAGCGGCAAGGCGTTCAAGTATTTCGGCGGCAACTTCCCCGTGGTAGACCAGGGCGATCCCGACTTCCTCCAATGGTATCTGCCCAAAGTCCAAAAGGCGATCGACGGCGGTCTTGCCGGGGTCTGGTTCGATATGGGCGGCTCCGCGACGGGGACGCGCAATTTCGCCAAACCCGATTCCCCGATCGGACTGATGAATCTCGTCAAATACATTTACCCCGCTTTTTACAAAAACGGATGTTTTGTCGCGATCGAGGGGCAGAGTCCGCTCGTTCTTGAGGGCTTCTGGTACCGCGCCGACGTCTATGCGCCGATGGGCGGCAAAGAGTTCGTTTTCGTCGGCGACCTCGTCTACGGCGACGGAATGGATTTCGATTATTTCCGCAGCAGTATGTTCGGCTTTTTCACGCCGGTCGCCTTTGAAAATCACGGCACGAAATTCGAGCGCATCCCCGGCGAGTTGAAGCAGTTGGAGGATGCCGCGCACTACGCCCGGACGATCAACCGCGCCCTTGACATCTGCAAGATGCCTTTCATCCGCAAAACCGATTTCGGCACGAGCTGGATGAGTCCGACGGGCGGCGCGCTCTTTTTCTACGACGCGGTGACGAAACTTGACGTCAAGTTGCCGGAAAACTTTGTCCCGGTCGCGATGATCGGTGAAAAAGGCGACGCCGTCGAACTCAACGGCAAGATGCCGGAAAGCGTCGGAGCACGCACATTGATCGTGCTGGAGAAAAAATAATTTCTTTTGTCCGCGCGCCGTCGGTTTTTGCGACGGCGCGCGGAGGGATCAATAAGGTCGGATACCGCAAAAAACAGGGCGATGTTTGACGTGAAACGTTCTTTGTTATGGATGCTTTCCGGCATCCTTTTCTTTGCCGGATGCAAAGAGACGCCGAAGGAAAAGAAAGTTGTCCTTGAAAACGGCAGCCGGATCAGTTGTGCCGCGACCGAGGAGGCGTTGCGCGCCGCCATCGAGATGTCGCGCACGATGACGGGCGCAAAAACCATCTGCATTGAAAACGGCGTCGTCGCGCTTTCTTCTCCCGTGATCCTCGACGGCAGAGACCGGGAACTCACGTTGCGCGGCAGCGGCGGGACGGTTTTTTCCGGCGGCGTCGAATTGATATTTCACGAAGTCGAAAACGAGCGTTACTGGTCGGCACGTCTGCCGGAAAATCTGCCGGAGCCTTATCTCCTTTTTGTTCCCGGATCGGGGAAACGCGAACGCGCCGTCTTTCCCAAAACGGGGTGGCTGAAAAATCTCGATAAAAGCGATCTCGTCTGGCTCGGCCGTCAATCGGGCGGCTGGAACCGTCCGCCGACGGAGTATGAATTGACCAGAATGAGCGTGACGCCGGACGACTTGCCCGATTTTGAACCCGCCGACGCCGACGTCGAAGTGGCGCACAACCGCGAAGTTTCCATCGTTCATATCAAGAGTTACGACCCCAATCTGTGGGAAATGGTCTTTGCCTCCCCCCTGACGCATCCCGCCGGAGCATCGCTCCGCAAAGAATACCGCATCCACAATATCGAGCAGGGGATGGCTCCCGGGAAGTGGCGTTATCACCGCGCGACGCGGGAAATCTATTATTTCCCGCAAAGCGGTGAAATTCCCGGCAACTTCCGCGCCGTGGCGGCGGTGACGGAGCCGCTTTTGAAAATTCAGTCCGGCGAAAAGATCAAATTGGAAAACATCGAATTCTTTTGCGCCAACGCCGACTTGCGCCGCCGGGGGGCGATTTGCGGGGAAACATCGGGCAGGGCGCTGCCCGCCGTCGAGATCGCCGGGAGTTCCGATATTTCTCTGTCCGGTGTCACCGTGCGCTTCGTTGCGGGGACGGCGATCGAAATTTCCCGGGGAAACCGGATCACGGTCGAAAAATCCCGGATGCACGACGTCGGCGCTTTCGGGATATGGAGCGAAAACGTCCGGGATCTTACGGTACGCGACAATGTTTTTGCACAGATCGGGCAGATCGCGGTTTTGACCAAGGGGGAAAACGCCGCGATCCTGGACAACGAGATCACGCAAGTCGCCTCCTGCGGCGTTTTTGCCGTCGGCAACGCGAAAATTTCCGGCAACCGTATCCGTCAGGTGATGCTTCAGCGCAACGACGGCGCCGCCGTCTATCTCGGAGGTGGCAAAAACGCGGAAATTTCGGGGAACCAAATCCATGATCTGCCGGCGGAAGGATCGCGTCACGCGGTCTATATCGACGAAACAACGGAAAACGTCAAAATCGGAAACAACACCATCGGGAGTTCTTCCCCGCTGATGGTCAACCGCGCCGGAAACATCCTCGTTTCCGGAAACACGTTCACCGCGCAAAAGGAAATGACTTTTGATCTCGTTGATTCCGATTGCGTCACGTTGCGGAAAAACGTCATACGTGCGCCTGAAATCGTTTTCAGCGCACCGGAAAATGCGCTGAAAAAAGCGGAAAATTCGATTTCCGGCGTCGTCCGGGAAAATGTCAAACCCCGCGGATTTATTTTTTACTACGATCAGCAGAATGTTCTGCGTTGCAAAACCGACTTGAACGACCGGCGGCTTGAGCCGCTGAAATGGAAAAAAATCGTTCTGATGGGCGCCAGCATCATGGCGGCGGGGACGTTCGGTTATGAACTGCAACTTTATCTTGCCTGCCGCTTCCCCGCGCGCCGCATCGAAGTCGTCAACGCCGGTGTCAGCGGTACGACCGCCGCCTGGGGATGGGAGCATTTGACGGACATCCTCGCGCTTGAGCCGGATGCCGTCATTCTCGGCTACGGAATGAATGACATCGGGCGCAACGACTACCGCACGCTCTGGCCGGAAAGCGTCGATCAGACGAAGCGGCGTCGGTACGGCATCGAAAGTTATCAGACAAGTGTCAAAAAGATCGTCGGCGCGCTGCAGCAACGCGGCATCGACGTCGTGCTTTTGCCGCCTTTCCCCTACGACGAATACGGGACGCGTCCCGCACCGGACGACAATCTGGCGTTTTGCAACAGCATCGGTCTGGAAAAACTCGCCTCGTTTTGTTATCGCGAATACGATGGCAAACTTCCGCTTCCCATGACGCGCACGGCGCTTTGCCGCCTTTACGCGCATTATCCCGAACTTCGCATCGCGCCCGACCGCATCCATCCCGATGCGCGCGGCCATTGGCTGATCGCCGACGAGATCGTGCATGAACTCTTTGATCGCTTTCCGGCGGAAGATCCGCTTCCTTTCCCGTTGACGGCGGAAATGGCGGAATTTTCCCGGTTGCCTCGTGCTTCCGGCGTCGGCGAGGAGGCGCAACTTCATCCGCTTCAGTATCTCGGCAAAAACGGTGCGCTTGACGCGCCGACGCAGATCCTGCGCGAAAAACTGGCAAAGGTTGCCTCGCTTGAGGGCATCCTCAATACGACGCACTGGTTCGATATGCAAGCGCGCGACCGCGGCGTCGATCCCGGGGATTTCGACAAAGCGGATGAGGTGTTGCGTCCGCTGGCGATGAAGTGGGGATTGCCCAAAACCTATGAAAAATATCGGCAGTGGCGTATGCGGCGCGAGGAAATCGCCGCCGAAGCGGAAAAGGCGCGCGAAGATTTTTTCCGCACCGTGGATGAATTACACAGGAAGAAATAAGTTTTGATGATCCGGCAGTTGCTTTCCAGACTTTTTGCCTTTTTGTTGAGCGGCGTCGCTTCGGCGGTCGTCGATCTGACTTGCTTTGCCGTTTTGTTTCATTGGATATTGCCGCATCTGCCGTTGCCGAGATTGATTTGCAGCGTGGCAGTCGCCCGCGTGATTTCGTGTGTTTTCAATTATCTTGTCAACCGGAATTGCGTTTTTGACGGCAACCGCGACGGCGCGATGGATCTTTGGTCTTTCGGACTTTACATTCTGCTGGCGGGAGGACTGCTCGCGGGCTCCTATTACGGGACGCGGTCCGCGATGGATCTCTTTCCCGAGGCGGAGCCGACGTTGCTCAAAATGACGGTGGACGTCATCTTGTTTTTAGTGAGTTTTTCCGTCCAGAAAGGCTTCATCTTTTCATCACGGCGGAAACGGGAGGATAAAAAATGATGGATAACGGATGGGAAAAATTTGGCATTACGCCGTTTACGCGGGGGCAACTCTCCTGTTTCCGCATCGAAAACCGCTATGCCGTCGCGGAGATCTCGCAGTACGGTGCGCAAATGCTTTCTTTCGTTCCCCGGGGCGAAAAAGATCTGCTCTTTGTTTCCCGTCAGGCGAATTTTGAAGTCGGCAAAGCCATTCGCGGCGGGATCCCCGTCTGCTGGCCATGGTTCGGCTCTGCGGGAACTCCGGCGCACGGCGTCGGACGGCTCTCCCTCTGGGATTTGGAAAATTGCCGAATGGAGGCGGACGGCTCGACTTCGCTGATGTTTTCCCTCGACCGCCGGAAAGATTTATCGCTGACGGCGCAGTTGCGCGTCAACGTCGGCGCGGCGTTGACGGTTGCGCTCACGACGTCGAATTGCGGAAACGCTCCTTTGGCTCTCACGGAGGCGTTGCACACTTATTTTGCCGTTTCCGACATCCGGGAAATTACGGTTGCCGGACTTGCCGGAGAAGATGCCCCCAATGCCGTTTTGCGCGACGGCAAATTGTTTTTTGCCGCCGAAACGGACTTGATGTGCGCTCCCGGCGACAAAATTCTGGTGATCGACGATCCGATATGGCAACGGAAGATCCGCGTCGAACGGTACGGCTCGCGCTCCGCCGTCATCTGGAATCCCTGGACCGACAAGGCGAAACGCCTTGCCGATTTCGGAGATGAGGAGTACCGCGCGATGCTTTGCGTCGAAGCCGCCAACGTCAGGGAAAACTTCATTGATCTCGCCGCAGGAAATGCTCATACACTCCAGACGCGTCTTTCGCTTTTTTGAACGGTAAGATCCGGTAAAAAAAAGCGGATAAATCTTTTGAAAGCCTCTCCTTTTTATGCTATATTATATAAATCATATTTCAGTTTGAGGAGAAGCGGGGAGAGATGGAATCGATCACCCTTTTGGTCATACAGATCGGCTTGATTTTGTTTGCCGGTCGCTGTTGCGGCAATCTGATGCAGAAAATCGGGATCCCCGGCGTTCTGGGCGAGTTGATCGCCGGAATTCTGATCGGGCCTTATTTCATCTGCGGCGTCTGCCACGCGCCGTGGTGGTTTTTTCCGCTTCCGGCGGATGGCGGCGTGGCGGTTTCTTTGCCGCTTCACGCGCTTGCGACGATCGGTTCGATTTTGCTGCTTTTTATGTCGGGACTGGAAACCGATCTGCGGATGTTTTTCCGCTATTCCGTCGCCGGAACTCTGATCGGACTCGGCGGCGTGATCTTTTCCTTTGTCCTTGGCGATTTCGTCGGGGTGTGGATGCTTGACTGCAACTTCATGGATCCCCGCGCGCTTTTCCTCGGCGTGCTCTGCACGGCGACAAGCGTCGGCATCACGGCGCGCATTCTTTCCGAACGCAAAAGTATGGATTCGCCGGAAGGTACGACGATCCTCGCCGCGGCGGTCATCGACGACGTGCTTGGCATCATCGCGCTGGCGATCGTCACGGGACTGGTCGGCATCGGCGGCGGGGACGGCGCGGTCAACTGGGGGCGCATCGGCTTGATCTCCGCCAGAAGTTTCGGCATCTGGCTCGGCTTTACCGTTGCCGGATTGCTGATCGCCTACCGCTTCGCGAACTTCCTGAAGTTTTTCGGCGGCGCAAGTGTTTTTTCGACGCTTGCTTTCGGCTTCGCGCTGATCCTTTCGGGGATTTTTGAAGCGTGCGGACTGGCGATGATCGTCGGCGCCTATGTGACGGGATTGAGTCTTTCCAAGACCGATATCGCCTTTGCGATCCAAAGTTCTTTGCACGGCGTTTACAATTTCCTCGTCCCCGTTTTCTTTGTGGTGATGGGAATGCTGGTCGATGTGCGCGTGCTGGGCGACATTACCGTTTTGCAGTTCGGACTCGTCTACGTCGGTGTCGCCGTCGCCGCTAAAATCGTCGGTTGCGCGCTCCCCGCGCTCTTTATGAATTTCAATGCGGTCGGCGCGTTGCGCATCGGTTGCGGAATGATCCCGCGCGGCGAAGTCGCATTGATCATTGCCGGCATCGGCGCGACGACGATGATGACGCTCGACGGCAAAAATATCCCGATCATCGACGCACGGCTTTTCGGCGTCGCGATCATTATGACGCTTTTGACGACATTGGTGGCGCCGCCGTTGCTCGCGGTCACGCTCTCGATCCGCAAAAAAGGCGTCCGCAAAGAAAAATTTGCAGAAACGCTGACGCACACCGTTTATCCGTTGCCGTCGACGGTTTTCCGCGATTATATGTTGCGTGCTTTGATCGAAAACTTCCGCAAGGAGGGGTATCTCCACTCGGAACTCGACCGGAATTGCCCGATCATCCACTTCCGCCGCGAACGCCGGACTTTTATGCTTTCGCTCGCCGACGGCAAAATGGATTTTGAATCTTCCGCCGATATGGTCGGTCTGATCGGCACGGTCGTTTACGAAACGACCGTCGAACTTCACCGCACGCTTCAAGTTCTGAAAGACGAGGTCGCTCCCGAAAAATTCGACCGCGACCGCATCGCGGCAACGGAAACTTCCAACAAGACGGCGGCGGAGATCCGCGCCGCAAAGATCATCTCCGCCGATTGCGTGATCCACGATCTGCAAGCCGCCACGCAGGAGGAGGCGATCTGCGAACTGGTCGACGTGCTTGCCCGCTCCGGACGGTTGCAGGACCCCAAAACGTGCCTCAGCGACGCTTTGGAGCGCGAACGTCTTGTTTCGACCAGTCTCGGCGGCGGCATCGCTTTGCCGCACGCCCGCACTTCGGGGGCGCGCGAACTCGTCGCCGCGATCGGGATCAGCCGCAACGGGTGCGAAGCCGATTCCCCCGACCACAGCAAAAGCCGCTTTTTCGTCTTGAGCCTCTGCCCGAAAGATGCGGACGAGCCGTATCTGCAATTTGTCGCTCACGTCGCCGCGGTACTCGGCAAGCCGGGTGCGCTCGACGCGATTTTGAATTCGCCGCCCGGAGAGATCCGCAATTTTTTCATCGGGCGGCGCCGCAACTTTTAATGGAGAAATCTTTAACATAAGGAAAGCAAGTTATGAGTGAAGACCGCACCCTGCCGCGCGCATACGAGCCGGCTGAAGTCGAAAAGAAATGGTTCCCCGTCTGGGAAAAGAAAAATTGTTTCCACGGCACCGCGAAATCGGCGAAGCCCGGTTACTCGATCGTCATCCCGCCGCCGAATGTCACCGGGATCCTGACGCTCGGGCACGTGCTCAACAACACGTTGCAGGACATCCTCTGCCGCCGCGCCCGCATGCAGGGCAAGGAAGTCATCTGGTTCCCCGGCACCGACCACGCCGGCATCGCCACGGAAGCGCGCGTCGTCAAGTTCCTCAAGGAAAAGGAAAACGTCACGCGCGACGAACTCGGCCGCGAGGAATTCATCCGCCGCGTCTGGCAGTGGCGCGAGGAATTCGGCGGCAAGATCATCCGCCAGTTGCGCACTTTGGGTTGCTCCTGCGACTGGGAGCGCGAGCGTTTCACGATGGACGAGGGGCTTTCCGAAGCGGTCAAGCGCGTTTTCGTTTCCCTCTATGAAAAAGGCTACATTTACCGCGGTCAGCGGATGATCAACTGGTGCCCCGCCGCCAAGAGCGCGCTTTCCGACGAGGAAGTGATCTACAAGGATGTGCCCGGCAAATTCTACTATTTCCGTTATCCGCTCGCCGACGGCAGCGGCCACTTGCTGATCGCGACCACCCGTCCCGAAACGATGTTCGGCGATACCGCCGTCGCGGTGCATCCCGAGGATCCGCGCTACAAGCATCTGATCGGCAAGATGGTGAAACTCCCCCTGACCAGCCGAGAGATCCCGATCGTCGGCGATCAGCACGCCGATCCGACCAAGGGGACAGGTTGCGTCAAGATCACTCCGGGACACGACCCCAACGACTTTGAAGTCGGCAGACGGCATGATCTTGAAGTCATCAACATCATGAATCCCGACGCTTCGCTCAACGACAAGTGTCCGGCGGAATTCGTCGGGCTCGACCGCTTCACCGCGCGCGACTTGTGCGTCAAAAAGATGGAAGAACTCGGTCTTCTCGAAAAGATCGAGGAGATCACCCACAGCGTCGGTTATTCCGAGCGCGGCAACGTGCCGATCGAAACGCTCGTCAGCAGTCAGTGGTTCTGCAAAATGGGCGAACTCGCCAAGCCGGCGATCGAAGCGGTGCGCTCCGGCAAAATCAAATTCTATCCCGAAAGATGGAGCAAGACCTATTTCCACTGGATGGAAAACATTCAGGACTGGTGCATCAGCCGTCAGCTCTGGTGGGGACACCGCATCCCCGCGTACTACAACGATGACAACGGCGAGATCTACGTCGGCATCAATCCGCCGACGGCGCCCGGCAAATGGCGGCAGGAAGAGGACGTGCTCGACACCTGGTTCAGCAGCTGGCTGTGGCCTTTCTCGATCATGGGCTGGCCGGAAAATACCGAAGAACTTAAAAAATTCTATCCGACCGACGACCTCGTCACCGGACCCGACATCATTTTCTTCTGGGTGGCGCGGATGATCATGGCGGGCGAGGAATTTCTCGGCGACATTCCTTTCCGCAACGTCTATTTCACCAGTATCATCCGCGACGATCTCGGGCGTAAACTTTCCAAATCGCTCGGCAATTCGCCCGATCCGCTCGACGTGATCGCGACTTACGGCGCCGACGCGCTGCGCTTCTCGATCGTCTACATCGCCCCCGTCGGCATGGACATCCGTTACAGCAATGAAAAATGCGAGATCGGCAGAAACTTCGCCAACAAGTTGTGGAATGCCTGCCGTTTCCGCCAGATGCAGGGCGACGTTTCCTCGCTCGGCGGCAAAAAACTGCCCGACGGGATGCTTTCCGGCGACGAAAGCTGGATGGTCGCCAAACTTGACGCCGCGATCGGATCGATCGAAAAGGAACTGGCAAACTACCGTTTCCACGGCGCCGCGCACGCATTGTACGATCTGGTCTGGTCGGATTTCTGCGACTGGTTCGTCGAGGCGGAAAAACTTCCGCTTCGCGCCGGAGGTGCGGAGCGCGAACGCGCGCTCGCCGTCCTCGACTGGGCGCTTTTCAACATCTTGAAACTTCTGCATCCCTTTATGCCTTTCATCACCGAGGAACTCGCGCACCGCATGGGCTTTGTTTCCGATGACGAAATGCTCGATTTCACCGGTTATCCGACGGTGTCCGGCATCGCCGCCGATCCCGCGCTGATCTCCCGGATCGACGGGAAATTTGAACTGGTGCGCGGCGGGCGTTTCCTTCGCTCCAGTTACAATCTCGCCGACGGGAAAAAACTCAATTTCCATATTGAGGCGCAGGACAATGCCGCGCTCGAATTTCTCGCTTCGCAGAGCGATTCGCTCAAAAATCTCCTCAATGCCGAAAGCATCACTTTGACGCAGGAAGCCTACGATACGGCAAATGGTGCGGCGCCGTCGCACTTGTGCGCGCTCGGCACCATCCGATTGCCGCTTGCCGGATTGATCGACGTGGCGGCGGAAGTCGCCAAACTGGAAAAACAGCGTGCCGATCTCGTCAAATGGATCAAATCGACCGAGGGACGGCTCGCCAACGAGAAATTCGTGCAGAGCGCGCCGCCGCGGGTGGTCGCCGACAGCCGCGCGAAACTCGCCGAGTTGCAGGAAAAATTGACCCGTACCGACGAGTTGATCCAGTCGCTGAAATAGTTTTTGGGGCATTCTCAAGCGGAGCGCAAGATATGATTCTGGAGATAAACGCCGTATTATAAAGAGAGGTTTCAAATGGCACCCCAATGGCTCAAAAAGGCGGTTTTTTACCAGGTCTATCCGCAAAGTTTCTACGACTCCAACGGCGACGGCATCGGCGACATAACGGGCGTCATCGCGAAACTTGATTACATCAAAAACCTCGGCGTCGATGCGATCTGGTTCAATCCGTGGTACGAATCGCCTTTCCGCGATGCGGGCTACGACATTTCCGATTTCTACAAGGTGGCGAAGCGTTACGGCACGAACGCCGACGCGAAAAAACTTTTTGCCGAAGCGCACAAGCGCGGTATCAAAATCGTCCTCGATCTCGTCATCGGACATACTTCGCTTGACTGCCAATGGTTCAAGGAGTCGGAAAAACCGGAGCGCAACGCTTACAGCGACTATTACGTCTGGTGTCCGATCGCCTACTACCGCGGCACGGGCAAAAGCGATGATTATTTTGTTTCCGGCTGGGGACCGCGCGGTGCATTTTTAGCCAATTACTACGCGGTACAGCCCGCGCTCAATTTCGGCTATGCCAAAATCGAGCATCCGTGGGAGTTGCGTTACGACGATCCGCGTTGCCGCGCGACCAAGGAGGAAATGATCCGCGTGATGCGTTTCTGGATGGATATGGGCGCGGACGGATTCCGCGTCGATATGGCGCCGAGCGTCATCAAACGCGACGCGGGCAAAAAAAAGACGATTTCTTTCTGGCGGGAAGTCCGCCGTATCTTTGACCGCGACTACCCCGAAAACGTCCTGATTTCGGAGTGGTTCGATCCGGCGACGGCTTTGAAAGCGGGATTTCACATCGACTTTTGCTACAACAATTTCTGGCGCACCATATACCGCGAAGACAAACCCGACCCGAAATGGCCGCAGATGGCGATGGCGGAAAAAAACTTCACCGATCCCGTCCCCGCCATCAAACCGGCGTTTGATCTGATCCAAAAAACGCAAAAGAAAGGCTACATCGGATTTTACTCCGGCAATCACGACGGCGCGCGCTTGCGCTATTACGGAAGCGAAGCCAACACGATCGTCAAACTTGCGATGCTCTTTACGCTTCCCGGGACGCCGTTTCTCTATTACGGCGACGAGATCGGGATGCGTTACCGCGAAAACTTGACGCCCAAAGAGGGCGGCGAACGCCGCACGGGGAGCCGTACCCCGATGCAATGGGACAACGCGCTTGTCAACGCCGGATTTTCGACGGCGGCGAAGGAAAAACTCTATCTTCCCGTCGACGATGCCGCGGACGCCCCCTGCGTCGCCGATGCGCTCCAAGGGAACAACGCGACTTACAACGCTGTGACGCAATTAATTGCTTTGCGCAAAGAGCATATCGCGCTTGACAACGACGCCAAAGTGGAACTCATTTACCTCAAACACCGCAAGATGCCGATCGCCTATACCCGTACCAAAGGCAGGGAAAAACTGCTGATCGTTCTCAATTCCAGCCGGGACGGCGTGACCGTCAAAATGCCGAAGTTCAAAAACGCGGAAGTTCTTCTGGCAAAGGATGTTGAGATGATCGACGGCACGTTCTCGCTCGCTCCGTGCAGTTACGGCATCTACAAGATACGGCAATTCTGACTTTTTCCTTGCGCGGGGTGGTTTTTTATGATATATTATCGCCCCAAAGATATTGCGACACGTCGATAAAAAATCAAAAAGGAGTTCAAGATGAAATCATTTCTGCTGACGGGAGCCATCGCCGTCGCGGCGACGCTCTTTGCCGCGCCGCAATCGATCGAAGTCAAAGATCACGAGCCGAGTCTGCTTCCTCCGGGCAACTGGAAACTTGCGTGGCACGATGAATTCGACGGCACGGAACTCGACCGCACCAAATGGGATTACCGGCTCGCCATGATGGGCGAAAGGCATCCGGCGTGGACGGATAAAGGAGTCCATCTTGACGGCAAGGGCAACGTCGTTTTCACCATCGTGACGGAGGACGGCTGTCCGCGCTCCTCTCAACTCCAGACGGGGTACAATTTTATGGACGAGCCGGTGCATCAGGTGAATTTTTGCGGCGACCCGCTTTTCTGGAAAATCGGGAAACTGAAAAAAAGCCTTTTCACCCATACCTACGGTTATTACGAAGTACGCTGCCGGCTTCAACAGCACCCCGAAGCGTGGTGGACGGCATTCTGGCTTCAGTCCCCCGTCATCGGTTCCAGTCTTGATCCCGCCGAAAGCGGTGCGGAAATCGACATTATGGAATGTTTCAAGTCGGGAAATATCGATTCTCACAACGTTTTCACCGCCGGATACGGCGTGGATTCCAAGCGGGCGTCCTGCGGCGGAAAAGACGGACTTGACCCCGAAGAGTTTCACCGTTTCGGCGTCCTGTGGGATGAAAACGGATATACTTTTTACGTTGACGGCGTGGAAGACGGGCACATCCCGCAATATGTTTCCAAGCGTCCGGAATTCATTCTGATCTCGACCGAGATCAAAGGTTACCGCAAATCGGATCGCAAAGCCGTGCCGATCGCCGGTGAATTGGTCGGCAAAGATGATTTTGTCGTCGATTACGTGCGTGTTTTCGACCGTCAATAATGATGTCAGGAAGGAGTAGATCATGAAGCATATATTCCGTAAGATGCTTGCCGCATCACTGTTCACCGCGCTGGCGGCGGGCTGTTCCGCGCCTGCCAAAAAACATTTCGATGTCAAGGATTACGAATACGCGATGGGGGAAAAATACCTCGCGCAATGGAATGACGAGGAAAATGCGCGCATCGAGCGCGATATTGAAAAATACCGCAAGGCGGACGGCGTTTTCGCGCTCGACGTTCCCGCCGGGACGGAGGTTCAAGTCGAGCAGACGCGCCACGCCTTCTTTTTCGGCGCGCACATCTTTGACTTCGACCAGTTGCCGAGCGACGAAGCGAACGCGAAATTCAAGGCGATGTGGAAGGAGCTTTTCAACTCGGCGACGATCCCATTTTACTGGAAAGATTACGAGCCCGAGCCCGGTTTTTACCGCGATGACGTGACGCCGGACAATACGCCGGAATTCTGGCAGAGTTGCAAAGAGCCGTACAAAGAGCGTTTCTACCGCAAACCGCCGGTCAAAGTATTGCTTGACTTCTGCGATGCCCATCATATCCGCAAACACGGGCATCCGTTGGTGTGGGGATGCAACACGTGTCTGCCCGCGTGGTATTGGGAGAAACTTCCCAAAGAGATCACGGAATCGGAATTTTTCAAAAAGAATTTTCAGTACAACGATCCCGCAACGAAAAAACTGGGGTGGACGAACTACTGGTGCGTGACGGGAAATCTGACGGAGGAGCAGTTTGCCGAAAAGTTCCCCGATTACTGCAAATTCGTCAATGATTCGTTTATGAACCGCGTCGTCAATATCTGCAAAAAATACGGCGACCGCTTCGACTCTTGGGATGTCGTCAACGAGAGCGCCGTCGACACGATGCCGCGCGAGTATCTCGGGGGCGCGCCGCGTATGGTGCCGGGCGGCAAAATCACCAAAAGCATCTACGGCGCGATGCCGGGCGATTACGTCTACCGGAGTTTCAAGATCGCGGCGGAAAATCTGCCCGACCGTGCATGGCTTAACATCAACGATGTGCCGTACCAATATAAAAACGCCCTTTACGTCGAGCAGATCAAAAATCTTTTGAAACGCGGCGCGAAAATCGATGTCATCGGTTGCCAGATGCATATTTTCCGCGCCTCCGATACCGAGGCGATCGCCAAGGGCGAGGGGGAATTGAAAGGCGAAGCCGGCGATCAAAGTCCCGCGATGGTACGGGGTGCGTTGGAGCCTTTGATGGAGATCGGGAAACCCCTCCATTTGAGCGAGATTACCATTATGGCGCCGGGCAACGATGCGCGCGGCGAAGCGATCCAGGCGGTGATCGCCTACAACTTGTACCGGCTGTGGTTCAGTTTGCCCGCGATGAATGGCATCACCTGGTGGAACACGGTCGATTTCCGCAGTCACTTCGAGTGTTTCCCCTCCGGCATCCTGCGTCCCGATATGAGCAAAAAGCCGGTTTACTTCGCGCTCGACGATCTCATCAACTGTCAGTGGAAAACGAAATTGACCGTCAAAGCCGACAAGGACGGCAAAATTTCCTTCCGGGGATTCCGCGGCACGTATCGCGTGACGTGGCAAGACGCCGACGGCAAATGTCGGGAAAAGACGGTCGAACTCAAATAACCGGAAATCCAACGAATTCCCGCATTTGAAACGTCTTGCAGTTGCGGAGTTTATAAAAATTAACGGAAACGATAAAGCCGATGTTTTTATCAAAAAAAGCAGAAAAGATGAAAAAGGAGTTGTTGCTTGCGGCGATCGTCGCCCTGACGGCGGGGTGTTCGGCACCCGTGACAAAGCATTTCGACGTTAAGGATTACGAGTATGCGATGGGGGAAAAGTACCTCGCGCAATGGAATGACGAGGAAAACGCGCGCATCGACCGCGATATTGAAAAATACCGCAAGGCGGACGGCGTTTTCGCGCTCAACGTTCCCGAAGGAACGAAAGTTCAGGTCGAGCAGACGCGCCACGCCTTCCTCTTTGGTGCGCAATGCTTTAACTACCGGCAGCTGGAGTCGGCAGAAAAAAACGCCGCTTATGAAAGGCTCTTTCAAACGCTTTTCAACGGTGCGACGATCCCGATGTTCTGGAAGGAGTCCGAACCCGAAAAGGGCAAACTCCACACCGGTTTTTCCGCGGACGACTGTGTGGATTTCTGGGCGGTTTGCTCCGATCGTGAAAAACAGCGTTTTTGGCGCCGTCCGGCGATTACCCCGATCATCGATTTCTGCGACCGCAACGATCTGCGCAAGCACGGACACCTCTTTTTCTGGGGCAACACCCGCCGCAACGTGCCGAACTGGCTTTTGAAAGACATCCGCGAACGCTACTTTGCACGTCCCGTCGTCGCCGCAAAAGTGAAGTGGGTCGACGAAGCCCGTACGATTCCCGATGATTTGACCTACAACGCCATTTTTGAAGAGATGACGCCCGAGGAATTTGCGAAAAAAGAAAAGGAGTTCGTCGCTGAACTCGATCAACTCTGGTTCGATCACATGAATCAACTGATCCGGCTGTACGGCAACCGCATCGACAGTTGGGACGTCGTCAACGAGGCGTCGATTGAAATGCGTCCCGACGAAAACGGCAACGCGCGGCTCGTCGAAAATTCGGCGATCTGCCGCAGTTTTTACGGCCCGATGCCGGGCGATTACGTCGCGCGCGCTTTTCTCTGCGCCAAGATGAAACTGCCCGAATCGGCAAAACTTTTCATCAACGACTACGCGATGTGCGACAGTACGATGCAGCAACTTTACGTCGACCTGATTTCGCAGTTGAAAAAACGGCAGTGCCGTATCGACGGCATCGGGTGTCAGGTGCACCTCTTTCAAAAACAGGTCGTGCGCGAGATGATCGGGGGAAAAAGCGATTATCATTCTCCCCGTTGGGTGCGCGACGCTTATCAAAAGTTATCGGCGCTCGATACCCCGATCCGCATCAGCGAGATCACGATTCCCGCATTGACCTGTGATGAAAAGGGCGAAGCGGAGCAGGCGGTGCTGGCGTACAATTTGTACCGGCTTTGGTTCAGCCTGGAAAAAGTCGAGGGGATCACCTGGTGGAACCTCATCGACGGCTTGACCGCCGGCAAGGAAAAGATGTTTTCCGGCATCTTGCGTCTCGATATGAGCAAAAAGCCGGTTTACTTCGCGCTCGATGATCTCATCAACCGTCAGTGGAAAACGAAATTGACCGTCAAAGCCGACAAGGACGGCAAGATTTCCTTCCGGGGATTCCGCGGCACATATAAAGCAACGTGGAAAGAAGGGGGAAGGGAAAGAGTTGTAAGTTTTAAGTTATAAGTTTTAAGTGCTTGGTCGGGGGCTCTGCCCCCGCGCCCCTGAATGCGCAAACGCATCACGTTTGCTTACAGAGCGATACAAAACGGCAGTACGCGATTTGTTTGGTCAATGCGTACTGCCGTTTGCTTTTTTAAGCCGACACGATGTGTCGGCGCATTTCAGGAGTCTTGAGGGCAGTTGCCCTCAAGCCAAGCACTTAAAACTTAAAACTTATAACTAAAAACTCTGTTTTACTCCATAAACAGATTCCGGCTGGCGAAAATCGGTTCGGCAGTCAGATTGATGCCGAGCTTGCGCAAACCGGCTTCATCTCCGGCGTGGGGGAGGTGGCTCATGTGCATTTCACAGCCGGAAAGTTTGGAAAGTTGCTCCATCGCCAGACCGACTGCGGGATTGCTGGGGACGCTGACGCTCAACGCGGTCAGCGTTTCCGCAAGCGTGAGGCTCAACTGTTTGGCGTGAAGGATCTCCCGTTTGAGTCTGCCGACCGAATGAATGACTTCATTGGAAAGCAGCGGCAAAGCGGGGGGCAGTCCGGCGAGCGTTTTGATCGCGTTGAGCACGCAACTTGACGCCGCGTGAAAGAGCGGGGAATTTTTGCCGGTGACGATCCTGCCGTCGGGCAATTCGATCGCGGCGCCGCAGAATGTGCCGTCGTTGCCTTTGTCCGGCTCCTTTGCCGCTTCGAGCGCGGCATTGTGCGCCGCCTGGACGACTTTGCGGTCGAATTCGCTTGCGCCGACGTTTTCCAGCATGATCTTGATCCTTTCGGCGGCGGATTTTTCGCCGCGGCCGTTGGCGTAATCGGCGAGGGCGCGGTAATAACGGCGGATGATCTCCTGGATCGCCGCTGCGCGTACCGCTTCGTCGTCGCTGATCGCGAAACCGACGCGGTTGACGCCCATTTCCGTCGGCGAGGCGTAAAGTTGCTCCGGCGGCATGATGCGCGCCAGGATCCGGCGGATCACCGGAAAGACTTCGATGTCGCGGTTGTAGTTGGTCGCGGTTTCGCCGCGCGCTTCGAGGTGAAACGGATCGACCATGTTGACGTCGCCCAGATCCGCCGTCGCCGCCTCGTAGGCGATGTTGACGGGGTGATTGAGCGGCAGATTCCAGACGGGGAAAGTTTCAAATTTCGCATAGCCCGCGCGCACGCCGCGCTGAAATTCGTGGTAGACCTGCGACATGCAAGTGCCCGCCTTGCCGGAATTCGGTCCCGGCCCCGTCACGACGACGATCGGGCGCGTCGTTTCGATGTAGGCGTTGGCGCCGTACCCTGCGGGGCTTGCGATCGTATCGACGTCGTTGGGGTAGCCTTCGATCGGACGGTGCGTGTAGACTTTGATGCCGCGCCGCGCAAGTTTGTTGATAAAGGGCTTGACCGACGGCTGATCGCGGTAACGGGTGACGACGACGGCGCAGACGTCCAGCCCCCAGTCGCGGAGATCGTCGATGGTTTTCATCGTGTCGACGTCGTAGGAAAGTCCGAAATCGGCGCGGATCTTGCGTTCCTCGATGGCTCCGGCGTGGATGCAGATGATGATGTCGACCTTGTCCTTGAGGCATTGGAGCAGTTTGATTTTCGCATTGGGGTCGAATCCGGGCAGGACGCGCGCCGCGTGGTAGTCGCAGACGAGTTTGCCGCCGAATTCAAGGTAAAGTTTGTCGTCGAATTTGCCCGCGCGCTCCAAGATCGCGGCGGACTGTTCTTTCAGATACTTGTCACTGTCAAAGCCGATTTTCGTCATACCGATGCTGTTTTCCGCGGGGCAACCCGACCCGCTAAAAGAAATGGTTTTACTTGTTGCTCTAATATAATGTCGGAAGTCAAGGAAAGCAACTGAAAAAATCCCGCTTTCAAGAGATTTATTTTGAAAATTTTTTCAAACTCCGGCTTGAAAAAACGCCATTGCTTTTTTTGTCGCGCAAAGGCGCAAAAATCTTTTTCACTTCACTTGCGAAAAACGCCGTTTTGTGCTAAATTAACCATATTATGGATAAAATTACACTTTGCGGCATCGAATGCCGCGCCATTATCGGCACTTTGCCGTGTGAACGTCTGCGCCGTCAGAAAATCGTGATCGACGCCGACTTGTCGCTCGACCTCGCTCAGGCGGGGGCAAGCGACCGGCTGGACTACACGGTCGATTATTCCGCCGTCGAGCGCGAGATCGTCGGGATCGCCGAAACGAGCCGTTTCCAGTTGCTCGAAGCGTTGGCGACGGCGATCGGCCGCAAGATACTGCATCATACTCTCATTGCAAGTTGCCGCATACGGATCTTCAAGCCGGCGGCTTCGCAGGCGGGGAAAGGCGTCGCCGTCGAAATGAATTTCGCGAGGCGGTAAATGGCGGAAGTCCTGACTCCGATGATGCAGCAGTACCGCGACGCCAAATCGCAGATCCCGGCGGATGCGGTGTTGCTTTTCCGGCTCGGCGACTTTTACGAGGAATTTTTTGAGGATGCCGAAACGGTCAGCCGGGTATTGGAATTGGTGTTGACCAAACGGCAGAATGTGCCGATGTGCGGATTTCCCCATCACGCGCTGGAAAGTTACCTGCCGCGCCTCGTTGCCGCCGGACTCAAGGTCGCGATCGCCGATCAGATGGAAGACCCGAAACTCGCGCAGGGCAAGATCGTCAAGCGCGAGATCACGCGCATCATCACGCCGGGAACGGTAACGGACGACACCTTGCTGAAATTCGACCGCAGCAACTACCTTGCCGCACTGGTCTGCAACGTCAAAAAAAATCTTTATGCGCTTGCCGCGCTCGAAGTTTCGACGGGGGAATTTTTCTTCGTCATTCCCAAAAACGAGGAGCAGTTAACGGGGGAATTGACGCGTCTTGGCGTCCGCGAAGTCCTGATCCCGCGGAAACTCGGCGCGTTTTTCCGCGAAGAAAACCGCTTCCCCGACTGCGGCGAAAAGGTTTTGTGGACGGAGCTGGACGATTTTGAATTCGACTTTGCCGAAGCGGAGCATCTTCTTGCGGAGCATTTCGGTGTCGCTTCGCTCGACGGTTTCGGGTGCCGCGACTACCCCGAAGCGGTTTCCGCCGCAGGTGCCATTATGCGCTACGCCGTCGACAAACTCCGGCGCGACGCGAAGCATTTGCAGACGCTCGAATACCGCAATCTCGACCGCAATCTGGAACTCGATCCCATTTCCCTGCGCAATCTGGAATTGGTGAATACGCGGCTTGATTCTTCCAAGACGGGCAGTCTTCTCGGCGTTCTCGATCATTGCACCACGTCGATGGGCGGGCGCAAACTCCGCAACTGGGTTTTGCGTCCCCTCTACGATCACGAAGCGATCATCGCGCGGCTCGACGCGGTCGAGGAATTTTTCCGCGATCCTCTGACGCTCGCCGAATTGCGCGAAACGCTCGGTGTCGTGCGCGACTTGGAGCGCATCACGGGACGCATCAATATCGGCAGCGGCACCCCGCGCGATTTCGGGGCATTGGCTTCGTCGCTGGAAGCCTTGCCCGGCGTCAAACTTCTCGTCGGGGAATTTACGTCGCCTTTGATGATTTTGCTACGCGATGCGATCGGTGATTTCTCCGCGCTCGTCGAGCGTTTGCGCGCCGCGCTTGTCGACGAGCCGCCCGCGCTTCTTGCCGACGGCGGCGTGATCCGCCCCGGATTTTCGGCGGAACTGGACGAGTTGCGCGCCGCCGCAACCGACGGGAAAGGGTGGCTTGCGACGATCCAGCAACGCGAGATCGAGCGCACCGGCATCAAGTCGCTCAAAGTAAAATACAATTCCGTTTTCGGCTACTATATCGAGGTGAGCAAATCCAATCTCGCCGCCGTGCCGGAGGACTACATCCGCAAGCAGACGCTGGTCAACGCCGAGCGTTTCATCACTCCCGAACTCAAGGAACTGGAATCGAAGATCCTCGGCGCCGAGGAGCGCGGCAGGGCGTTGGAAGCGAAACTTTTTGCCGAGTTGCGGGAATTTTCACTCCAATACACTTCTGCGATCCAGCGCGCCGCCGAGAGTTTGAGCGAGATCGACGCGCTCGCAAGCCTTGCCGAAGTCGCGCGCATCAACCGTTATACCCGTCCGCAGATCTTCGACGACGACCGCCTGGTCATCGAGGGCGGTCGCCATCCCGTATTGGAAACGATCCTGCCGGACGGCAGGTTTGTTCCCAACGACTGCCGTCTTGACGGCGATTACAACCGGATGATGCTGATAACTGGCCCCAATATGGCGGGCAAATCGACTTATATCCGGCAAATCGCCCTGATCGTCGTGATGGCGCAACTGGGGTCGTTCGTCCCGGCGGAGCACGCCGAAGTCGGACTTGTCGACCGTATTTTCACCCGCATCGGGGCGGCGGACGACCTTTCGCGCAGTCAAAGTACCTTTATGGTCGAAATGATCGAGACCGCCAACATTCTGCATCACGCGACGCCGCGCAGTCTTGTCATCCTCGACGAGATCGGGCGCGGCACGAGTACCTTTGACGGGCTTTCCATCGCCTGGTCGGTCGCGGAATATCTGCACGACGATCCGCGTTGCCGCACGCTCTTTGCGACGCACTATCACGAATTGACCGAACTCGCCGAGACCCGGCGCGGCGTCAACAACTTCAACGTCGCGGTGCGCGAATATGGCGACGACATCATCTTTTTGCGGCAGATCCTGCCCGGTTCGAGCGACCGCAGTTACGGGATTCACGTCGCCAAGCTCGCGGGACTGCCTCCCGCCGTCATCGAGAGAGCCGATGCGATCCTCGAACTTCTGGAAAAGAACGCCGCCGCGCCGCGCGAAGCGATCAGCGCGTTGCCGCGCAAAATCGTCAAAGGCAAGCGCAAGTCGAGCGAGGAAGACGATTTTATCCAGTTGAAACTCCTCTGATTTGAAAGACGTTTTTTTCTTGCAAAAGCGCGGCGAAAATGCTATACTATAAGGAATTCATTTTTAAGGTCAAATTGGGTTTTTTATGAGTATCGCTTTGATTTCGACCGGCACGGAATTGTTGCGCGGATCGACCTGTAATACCAACAGTTGCTTTCTCGGGCGCGAACTCGTTTCCCGGGGCGGGGGTCTCGCCTTTGAAATGAGCGTGGCGGATCGTGCGGAAGATATTTCCTTTGCCTTGAGTTGCGCCTTGCACACTTGCGATGAGATCGTCGTCACGGGCGGCTTGGGGCCGACGGACGATGATGTGACATTGGAAATCGTCGCACGCTTTTTCGGCGCGAAATTGGTGATGTCGGATGTTTTGAAAGCAAAAATCGATGCTTTTTGGCACAGGCTTCACAAGGGGCATTGTCCCAAAAAGCAGTACAAGCAGGCGTTGCTTCCCGAAAACGGCAAAATCATCGACAATCCGGCGGGTTCCGCCTCCGGGATCTTTTTTGAATCGCTCTACGACCGCAAAATGCGCCGTATTTTTCTCGCGCCCGGTCCTCCGTGCGAATTTGAGCCGATGGCGCAAAATTTCCTCGTCCCGATGTTGCTGGAGTATGAAAAAGAATGCCGCGTGACGACGGGATTTCTCGCCGCCGGCATCGGCGAATCGACGCTCGACAAAATGATCGCGGAAAAATTAAAACCCTTTGCCGTCGAGATCGGCGTGACTTCTTCGGCGGAGGGGACGCGGCTCTTTTTGTCCGGCAGTGAAAACGAGGTGCAAAAAGCCCTCCTCGCCGCCCGGCAGAGCATCGGCGACGCCGCCTTGCCCGACGGTGAAACAAAACTGTTTGATTATGTCGGCAAGTTGTTGATTGAAAATAACTTGACGCTGGGTGTCGCGGAAAGTTGCACCGGGGGACTGATCGCCAAACGATTCACCGATCTTGCCGGGATCTCGGCGGTTTTTCAGGGCGGCGTCGTTTCCTACAGCAACGAGTTGAAAAAGAATCTGCTCGGCGTGCCGGAGAAAATTTTATCCCGTTGCGGCGCGGTGAGCGCGGAATGCTGTCGCGCAATGGTCGAGGGCGTCTGCCGTGCGAGTGCTTCTTCGTGCGGCATCGCGACGACGGGCATCGCCGGGCCCGGCGGCGGCACGGCGGAAAAACCGGTGGGGCTGGTCTACATCGGTGTCCGGGTCAACGGTCGTTGTGAAGTTGTGGAACTTCATTTGCGCGGCAGTCGCCCCGCGATCCGCGAACGCGCCGCCGCCCAAGCGTGCAACTTATTGCGCGAAATGATTTTAAAAGAAATTTAAAATGCTTGAAAATCTTTCCATCTCCAATCTTGCCTTGATCGAAAAAAGCGAACTGGATTTTTCCGGCGGCTTCAACGTCGTCACCGGGGAGTCCGGCGCGGGCAAGTCGATCCTGATGTCGGCGGCGGCGATCCTTTTCGGCGGCAAAGCCGATCACGCGGCGATCCGCACGGGATGCGCGTTTGCGGAAGTTTCCGGGACGGTTTCCGTTGAGGAACGTTTGCAACCGAAAATCAAGGCGTTGCTTGCCGAAGTGGAGATACCGGCGGAATTTCCGCTTCTTATCCGCCGCCGGATCACCACGTCTGGCGTCCGCAATTACGTCAACGACACGGGCGTCGGCGCCAAGTTTCTCTCGCTTTTGGGCGCGATGCTCATCGACTTTCACGCCGCGACCGATCAGCTTGACCTGACGATCCCCGCGCGGCAGTTGGAAATGCTCGACCGTTTTGCCGGGCTGGTAAAAGAAAGGGAAAATTGCCGTATCCTCGTCGGCAAGTTGCAGGAGCTTGCCCGGGAACGCGCCGATTTTGAAAAAAACAACGTTTCAAGTGATGAAGCGGATACCTTGCGGGAAATGGTCGATCGCGTCGAAAAAGTCAACCCCGAAGCCGGAGAGGAAAACCGTCTTGCCGGGCGTTACAAGATGATCGCCAACGCCAAGGAAGTCCTGTCTCTTTGCGGCAGAGTACGCAACGCGCTCAACGAAGCGGAGGATTCCATCGTCGACCGGCTCGGCGGAGTCCACCGCGATCTCTCGGAGTTGTCCCGGCTCGAGGGGGAGGGCGAGGAAACGGAAAAACTCCTCGTTTCCTGCGATGAGTTGCAGGAAAATCTCAACGATCTCGCCCGCAAGGTCGAGCATCTTGCCGACCGCACCGACCTCGACGGCGAGGCGTTGCAGGCGTTGGAAGCGCGTCTGGAGGAACTTCACGCGCTCAAACGCCGCTACAAGGTGTCGAGCGAGGAGGAGTTGCTCGAAATGACTTCCTCCGCGAAAAAACGGCTCTCCGCCCTGGACGATGCCGATGCCTGCCGCCGGGAATTCGACGCGCGGGAAAAAGCGTTGCAAGCCGATTTGAAAAAAACGGCGGCTTCCCTTTCGGAAAAACGCCGGAAAAAGGTGGAAAAACTCATTTCGGAAGTCAAGCGCAACCTTGCCGACATCGGTTTCGGCCACTGCGTGTTGCGCGCGGATTTCACTCCGGTCGAAGCGGGCGCGACGGGGATGGATCTTATGGAACTTGTTTTCAGCGCCAATTCCGGCGAAGCGCCGCATCCTTTGCGCAAGATCGCCAGCAGCGGCGAACTTTCGCGCTTTATGCTCGCCTTGAAAACCGTCCTCGCCGACGCCGACGAGATCCCGACGGTCGTTTTTGACGAGATCGATATGAATATCGGCGGCGAAACCGCCAATCAGGTCGGTGAAAAGTTGCGCGCGCTCGGGGCAAAACGGCAGATTTTCTGCATTTCGCACCTCGCGCAGGTCGCGGCGCGCGCCGACCATCACTTCTGCGTCGCAAAATCCACGGAAAGAAATCGCACGGTTTCCCGCGTCGCGGAACTTGCCGACCCCGTTCCCGAATTGGCGCGCATGCTCGGCGGCGGCGCTTCCGCGCTCCGCCACGCCGCGGACCTTTCAGACAGCGTAAGGAAAAAACAAAAATGATGAATTGGCTTGATCTCCTCTCGATGCACCGACTCGGCAGTTCCGAACCGGGGCGCGTTTCCGTTGAAAGATCGCAGTTTCAGCGCGATTTCGACCGCATTATTTTCAGCGGCGCTTTCCGCCGTTTGCAGGACAAAACGCAGGTGTTCCCGCTTCAAAAAGCGGAGTTTGTGCGCACCCGGCTGACCCACAGCATCGAAACAAGTTCCATCGGGCGTTCGCTCGGCACCGCCGCCGGAGCGACGATCTGCCGCGATTGCGATACCGGGAATCTGCGTCCCGACGACATCGGCGCCATTATCGCCGCCGCCGCCGTCGGGCACGACATCGGCAATCCTCCATTGGGGCACGCCGGAGAGGAGGCGATCCGTTACTGGTTCACCCATTCGCTGGTCGGGCAGGACATCTGTTCGCAGTTGCTTCCGGAGGAGGCGCAGGATTTTTCCGCCTACGAGGGCAATGCGCAGGGCTTCCGCACGCTGACGCACCTTGAAATGCGCGAGCAGTACGGCGGGATGCGGCTGACTTGTGCGACGCTCGGCGCGTTTGCGAAATATCCCTGCGCCGCATTGGTGCCCGTGCGTCCGTCTGGGGTCGCCGGCAAGAAATTCAATTTTTTCTGTGCCGAAAAGCCGCTTTTTGCCGAAATGGCGGAGCATTGCGGACTGATTCCCGTCGGACCTTACGCGTGGCGGCGTCATCCCTTGGCGTATCTCGTCGAAGCGGCGGACGACATCGCCTACCTTATCGTCGATTTCGAGGACGGTCAGCGGCTCGGACTGGTTTCCTACGAGGAGTTGGAGAGCCGCTTTTTGCCGCTTATTGAATCCGATCACGCGGCGGCTTACGTCAAAAAACTCGACACTCCGACGCAGAAATCGGAATTTCTCCGCGCGCAGGTGATCGGGACGCTCGTGCGGAAAGTATCGGAAGTCTTTGCCGCGCACCATCAGGAGTTGCTTGAGGGGACGCTCGAAAATCCTTTGACTTCGCATCTTGATTGCGCGCCCGCGCTCGCCGAACTGCGCGAACGCAGTACCAAGGTCATCTACAACAACCGTCAGGTGGTCGAGATCGTCGCCGCCGGATTTGAAATGGTGTCGGGTATGCTCGATATTTTAATGCCCTGCGTCGAGGAGATCGCTTCCGAGGCGAGGGGCGTCGGGCGCGCTTCCTACCGTGCGCGCCGCGTCGGCGCGATGTTTCCGCCTGAAGTCGTGCCGGTACAGGACGAGGCGTGGCGCGAAAGTCCCTATCTGCGGCTTTTGGGCGTCCTCGACTACATTTCCGGAATGACCGACGGCTACGCCGTTTCGCTCTATCAGAAAATGAAAGGCATTTCGCTGTAAGGAGATTTTTATGGCACACGAAAAAACGATTTGGCCCGGTTCCACGCAACTTGCGCCCGTTCCCGCCGTCCTCGTCGGATGCGGCGACGGCAAAACTTTCAAATACAATCTCATCACGGTAGCCTGGGCGGGGACTGTCTGCAGCGACCCCGCGATGCTGGCGATCTCCGTGCGTCCGGAGCGTTTCAGTTTCGCGCCGATCTCGCAGTTGAAAGAATTCACCGTCAATCTGCCGCCCGCGCATCTTGCGGCGGAACTCGACCGCTGCGGCGTCATTTCGGGGCGTGACTGCGACAAATTTGAAGTCTGCCACCTCACCGCCGTCAAAGGCGAAAAGGTTGCCGCCCCCGTTGTCGCCGAATGTCCCGTTTCGCTTGAATGCCGCGTCAAAAACGAACTTTCTCTCGGCTCGCATACGCTCTTTCTCGCTGAAATCGTCGCGGTTCAGGTCGAGAGCGCGCTGATCGACGCCAAAGGGAAATTCGACATCGACCAAGCCGACCTTGTCGCCTACGCCCACGGGCACTACTACCGGCTCGGCGACTGCATCGGTCACTTCGGTTACTCGGTGCGCCGCAAACCGGGAAGCATCGTGCGCAAATGAATGATCTTTTGGAACTGATCCAGAAATCGCATAAATGCGTCGTCTTTACCGGAGCCGGAGTTTCGACGCTTTCCGGGATCCCCGATTTCCGCGGGACGGGCGGCGTCTACACGAAGCCGTGGCACGGCCTTGCCGTCGAGGAGATTTTGTCGATCGACTGTTTCCGCGTCCACCCCGAATACTTTTATGAATGGGCGAAGCAGTTTGTCTATTGCTGTCAGGATTTCGAGCCCAGCGTCGTCCACCGGACGCTTGCGGCATTGGAAGAGCGCGGTTTGATCGATGCCGTTTATACGCAGAACATCGACTTGCTCCATACGAGAGCGGGGAGCAAAAAATGTTTTGAATTGCACGGTTCGCCCGCGCGACACCATTGCCTTGCGTGCGGCAACGAAGCCTCCTTTGCCGAAATTTCTCCCGTGGTGATGGCGGGAAAAGTCCCGCGATGCCCCTGCGGCGGCGTTTTCAAGCCCGACATCGTCTTTTACGGTGAAAGTCTTCCCGACGGCGTTTTTTCTCAGGGTGAATACGATTTTTCCACCGCTGATCTCGCCTTGGCGCTCGGAAGCAGTCTTACCGTTTATCCGGCGGCAATGCTCCCCGAAGAAGCGGTGCGCAACGGCGCGAAACTGGTCATCGTCAACGCCCAAAAGACGCATCTGGATCCCTTTGCTTACCGCACTTATAACGATCTCGGGAGTGTTTTCCGCGAAATCGAAGAGGCGTTGCAGTCGGCGCGGTAAAGGGCAGGGGATTTCTTTCTAAAAACTCAGTTTCCCTGAAACACAGCGTTCGCGTTGCGCGTTGAAAATCGTAAAAAGCGCGCCGCCGGGAGATAACCGGATGCCGACGGTCAAAGTTTCCGGAGCGCGCATCGCGCGGTGATAGGCGATCTCAAACCCGCTGAAAGTCGCGATGATGCCGTGACTGCACAAAGCGTCCTGCGCGGCGGCGAGATATTCGGCATTGTTGAGATGCCCGTTGACATCCTCCATCGAGTGGCGGATGGGGACATCGTAGAAAAAATCGTAATTTTCCGGTACCGGAAGTTTTTCGGCGAAATCGAAATAAACGGGCAGATCGGAATTGTCCGGCAGTTTTCCGGCGATGGTCAGGACGGATTGCGGACGCATCGATTTGCCGGAGAGCAATACCCAGCGGCTGGATCCGCTGAGCAGTAAACTCCCCGTTTCATTTTGGATTTTGAACTCGCGGTTGGCAAAGAGTTTGCGCGTACCGGAGGGATAGGTCGTAACTTCGATTTTTTCACCGGGGACGGGGGCGCGGTGAAGCCGGACTTTGATCTGGGCGAGGACCCAGAGAAGATCGTTTTTTGCGAGGTCGTTCATTCCGACGCCGAGAATGGCGGCGTGATTCGCCGCGGCCTCCTGCAGAAAGTTGCTCCAGGCGTGGAGTTTGAAATTTCCCTCGCGGTCGAACTGACTGTAGCCGACCGCGTGATTTTCACACCATTTTTTCTGCATCAGAGTCTCCCTTTGACAAAGGCGACGACGCCGTCGAGCGACGGTTTCATCACCGCGAAAATTTTATCGTAACTTGCCTGATCTCCGCCGTAAGGATCGGGAATGTCGTAGTTGCCGCCGGAAAATTCCGAAAGCAGTCGTATGGAAGTTTCCTTTTGGGGGGCGATTTGCAAAAGCCGCGCGCGGTGCGCTTCGCTGACGGCGATGATGAGGTCGCTTTGGAAAAGCATTTCCGGCGTCACAACCCTGCTGCGGAAAGCCGAGGCGTCGATCCCGTATCCGGCGAGGATATGGCAGGAGGCGGCGGAAATGGGACTTCCGCCCCACGTCGCCAATCCCGCGCTTGCGACTTCGACCGGAAGTCCCGCCAGCTGATGCGCGACATAAAGTTCCGCCAGCGGACTGCGGCAGGTGTTTCCGGTACAGATGAATAAAATTTTCATCGGTTGAGTTTCAAAAGTGCCTGCCGGAGCAGATTTTCGCTGGTTTGCTCTTCGGCGGGGAGTTTCGCGCAAAGTTCTTTCAGAACGTCGTTGATCGCCGCGCGTTTGAAGCCCAATTGCTCCAGCGCGAGCGCGGCGTCGGCGCTTCCCGGCGCCGCGGCGACGGCGGCCTGATCGACGCTGAAGTAATCGCCGAGTTTGTCCTTAAGTTCAAGCACCATGCGCTCGGCGGTGCGTTTCCCGATGCCGCTGATGCGTGAAAGAGCGCGCACATCTCCGGCAAGGATGGCGGCGTTGAAGTTGTCGACCGGCATCGCGCTCAGGACGTTGAGCGCGAGTTTGCCGCCGATACCGGAAACGCCGAGGAGCAGACGGAAAAGTTTGCGTTCCGCATTTTCCGCAAAGCCGAAAAGGGTGATCGCATCTTCTCTGACCTGGGTGTGGATAAAAAGTTCCGTCTTTTCCCCCGGATGCGGCAGTTTGTCGAATGTCGAGAGCGGTATCGCCACGTCGTAACCGACTCCGCCGCAATCAATGACGCAACTGGTGAAGTCGCTTTCCAGCAGAGTACCGCGCAAACGGGAAATCATTTCGCCACCTCGACGTCAAGAGAAATGTCCGCCGCCTTCACCGAATGGGTCAAAGCGCCTGCGGAAACGTAAGTTACGCCGATTTTGCCGATCGCGGGAAGCCTTTCCAAAGTGATGCCGCCGCTTGCTTCGGTTTCCGCGCGTCCGGCGATCAGTTTGACCGCTTTTTGCATCATTTCGTCGCTCATATTGTCGAGCATGATGCAGTCGGCTTTTGCTTTGAGCGCGGCTTCGACTTCCTCCAGACGGTCGGCTTCGACTTCGACGGCAAGCTCCGGGTACTTCGCACGGGCGCGCTCGACCGCGTGGACGATCCCGTCGGTGTCGCCGAGCAGGGCGAGTTCGCGGTGATTGTCCTTGATCATCACCATATCAAAAAGCCCGATGCGGTGATTGACCGCGCCGCCGACGGCGACAGCGTATTTTTCCAAATTGCGGTAGCCGGGAGTCGTTTTGCGGGTGTCGAGGATGACGCAATCGGTGCCGCGCAAGGCTTCGGCGTAACGGTGCGCCGTCGACGCGACGCCGCAAAGACGCTGCAAAAAGTTGAGCGCGGTGCGTTCCGCCGTCAGGATCGACTGCGCGGGGCCCGTCATTTCGGCGAGGAGATCGCCTTTCTGACAGAGGTCGCCCTCTTTTTTGAGGGCGGTAAAGTCGATTTCAGGGTCGACGATCTCAAACACCCGTTTCGCAACGTCAAGACCGGCGAGGATCATATCGCTTTCCTTGCAGCGCAATACGGCGCGGCAGAGGGTCTCTTGCGGAATGACCGCCAAGGTCGTGGTATCGCCGTCGAGGTCGAGGTCTTCGCTCAAGGCGAGTTCGATCAGGTGGTCGGCGCGCCCCCAGTCGATCGGCGGAATCGTGGCGGGATGAAGTTTGCCCATCGTCAAAATCCTTTTTTTGCAGATTTTATTTTTTTTGTCGCTTCGTTACGATATAAGATAACACACAGGCGCGCGCTCTGCAAGAAAAAATCCGTTTTTTCCGTACGCTTTTTGCCCGCGAAAATAAAAAAGAGAAAAAAACTGCAATAAAACCGTCAAATCCCCTTTACTTATCGGCAAATGGTGTTATATTTGTTTCAGAGCAAGCGTATTTTCGCTTTTTCAATATATTTTGACAGGAGTGAGCCGTTTCGGGAAGGACGGAGCACTGCGCAGGAAAAGGGTTTTTCACCGGATCTTTCCGGGGGGATGATGAAAATAAAAGTCACGGGCAAAGTGTGGCTTGAAAAAAGCGTCATCTCAAACGGGAATGACGGTAAATCCTTGGATTGCACATCGTTCCGCGATTTCTGGCGATGTCGGTGATGATGGATGCGCCGGAGTTGAAAAAATGTTTGCGCCGCGATTTTGCGGCGAAGCGCCGCGCCTTGAGCGCGGAATATCGACTGGAAGCCGACCGTAAAATCGTCAGCCGTATCGAATCCCTGCCGGAGTATCGTGCCGCCAAAATCGTCGGTTCGTTTGTCGCCTTCGGCGCGGAACCCGATCTCTCGGCACTTGCCGGCAAGCGTCTTTTCCTGCCGCGTTTTGACCAAAGCAAAAACGAATACTCGATGGTGGAAATCCGCAATATCGGGCGCGATCTCTTGCCGGGGCGTTACGGCATCCCGGAACCCGATCCCTCGCTTTGCGAAGCAACACTGCAGGAATACCGGGAAATGTTCTTTCTCGTGCCTGCCGTCGCCTGCGACCGGAAAGGCATCCGGCTCGGGCGCGGTTGCGGTTATTACGACCGCTTGTTGCACAATGCCACCAATACGACGGCGGTCGTCTATTCCTGCCAGCTGGCGGGATTTGATTTGCCGTCCGAGGCGTGGGACCGCCCGATGATGCGGGTGGTCACGGAAAATGAAACCGTAGTGATAACGCCGGAAATGATCCGGCAGAGTGAGAGGAAAAAATGAACCAGACCATTCTTTACGTTGCGGTCGGTCTGGTGACCGGTGTCGTCGGCATCATCGCCGGCGCCGTCATCACCAACGTCGTCCGCAAACTGCAAAAGGATTCGGCGAACAGCGACGCCGACAAAATCCGTCGCGACGCCGAGCGTGACGCCGAGCATATCTTGCGCGACGCCCGCGTTTCCGCCAAGAGCGAAACGATCAAAATGCGCGAGGATTGCGAAAATGAATTGCGCGACCGCCGCCGCGAGCAGTCCAATACGGAAAAACGGCTCGCCCAGCGTGAAGAAGCGCTCGACCGCCGCACCAATGCGGTCGACGAAAAGCTCGCCAATCTGGACCGGCAGGAAGCGCAACTTACCGAATTGCGCGAACGTCTGAAAAACCGCGAGCAGGAGCTTGCCGCCGAGATCTCCAAGCAGATCGGCGAGCTGGAGCGCATCAGCGGTTACACCCGCGAAGAAGCGCAGACGATCATCCTCGACAAATTGCGCGACGAGATCCGCAACGAATCCGGCTTGCTGGTGCGTACCGAACTCGAGGAAGCCAAAGCCCGTTGCGAGCAGGAAGCCAAGCGCATTCTCACTTATGCAATCCAGCGTTATGCGTCGGATTGCACCTACGAGCGCACGACGGCGACGATCCCGTTGCCCAACGACGAATTGAAAGGCCGCATCATCGGGCGCGAGGGGCGCAATATCCGCGCCATCGAGGCGGCGACCGGCGTCAGCATTCTGATCGACGATACGCCGGAAGCGGTCGTCATCAGCTGTTTCGATCCCATCCGCAAGGAAGTCGCCCGCCAGTTGATGGAAAAACTCATTACCGACGGACGGATCCATCCGACCCGCATTGAGGAACTCGCCGCCAAGATCTCCAAGGAATTGGACGAGGAACTCTTTCAGGTCGGCGAAGCCGCCGTCCTCGAGGCGGGCATCCCCGGAGTTCCCGCGCCCGTGATGAAAATGCTCGGCAGATTGAAGTACCGCTACAGCTTTTCGCAGAACGTGTTGAAACATTCGCTGGAAACCGCCTACTTCATGGGAATGATCGCCGCCGAACTCGGTCTGGATGAAAAGAAAGCCAAGCGCATCGGTCTTTTCCACGATCTCGGCAAGGCGATGGACCACGAGATCGAGGGACCGCACGCGCAGATCGGCGCGGATTTCCTGCGCAAGCACAACGAGGCGAAAGACGTCATCCACGCCGTCGCCGCGCACCACGGGGAAATGGAGCCGGAAACGCTTTACGACATTCTCGTGATGACCTGCGACACCTTGAGCGCGTCGCGTCCCGGCGCCCGCAGTGAAACGACGGAACTCTATCTCAAGCGTCTGGAGCAGTTGGAAACGATCGCCAAGGATTTCCCCGGCGTCGAATCCTGTTTCGCATTGCAGGCGGGGCGCGAAGTCCGCGTCGTCGTGACGCCGGAAAAGATCAACGAAGGCGAAGCGCAGATGCTCGCCAAGGATATTTGCGAACGTATCGAAAAGGAAATGACCTATCCCGGTCAGATCAAAGTGACGATCATCCGCGAGACCCGTTCGGTCGAATACGCCAAGTAAACGCAACTTTACCTTGGAGCGCGCACCGGGCGGATCCCGCCTGGGTGCGCGTTTTGTTTCCGGTATGCGTTGCAGAAAGGATAATATGAGTGAAATTTCAAAGCGGCTGGATCGCCTGAAAGAACTTGCCGACGACCGGGTATTCCCGGATGTCAAGGCGCGGCGCGCCGTCTTGCGGTGTTTCCGCGCGGCGTTGATTTCCCATCGCGACGCGATCATCGAAGCGTTGCAAAGCGATTTAAACAAGTGTCCCTTTGAAACGCTTTCGGGGGAACTTCTCGGGGTGCTCGGCATCCTCGGATTTCTGGAGAAAAAACTGCCGAAGCTTGCCGCGCCGCGCCGCCGTAAAGTTTCGCCGATCAATTTCCCCGCTTCCGGCTGTCTGCTGCCGGAGCCTTACGGAGCGGTGCTCGTCGTTTCGACGTGGAACTATCCGTTGTCGCTCGCGCTCGAACCTCTGCTCGGAGCGTATGCCGCGGGAAACCGCGTCGTGGTGAAACTCCCGGCGCGCGCCCGCCGGACGACGGCGCTTTTGCGCTGGCTGATCGAAAAGACTTTCCCGTTGGATGAAGTCGTCGTCGTCAGCGATGAAATGCACTTAAAGGAGTTGCTGGAGCGTCCGTTCGACTATATTTTTCTCACCGGCAGCGCGACGGCGGGGAAACTTGCGTTGCGCGCCGCCGCCGAACATTTCACTCCGGTCACATTGGAACTCGGCGGCAAATCGCCCTGCATTGTCGATCACACCGCCGATTTGAAGCGTGCCGCGCTTAAGATCGCGTGGGGCAAATTTTCCAATGCGGGACAGACTTGCGTCGCCCCCGATTATCTTCTGGTCGAGGAGAGCGTGTGCGGAGAATTGGTCCGTCAACTCGGCATTGCCATCCGTCAAATGTATGGTGAAAATCCGCTGAAAAGTCCCGATTGCGGCTCGATCATCGACGCTTCGGGATATGAAAGATTAAGCAAAATGCTTTCGCACGGCAGACTGCTTTACGGCGGGGAAAAGGATCCCGCTTCGTTGCGGATCGCGCCGACGGTCATCGATCAGCTTGATGCCGCAGATCCGCTTTTGAAAGAGGAGATTTTCGGACCCTTGCTTCCTGTCATCACGTTTGAAAACGAGGAAGAACTTGTCGCGCGTCTGCCGAAACTTCCGAAGCCTCTGGCGCTTTATTATTTCGGCAATGACAAAAGGAAAATGAAATTTCTCCGGGAATCGACTTCGTCCGGCGCATTGGTTTTCAACGACGTCGTCACGCATTTCCTCAACTTCCATCTGCCTTTCGGCGGCGTCGGCGCAAGCGGCATGGGGTGTTATCACGGTCGTCAGACATTTGAAACTTTCACCCACTTGAAACCGGTGATGAAACAGAGCCGTTTCTGGGATTTTTCCTTCCGCTATCCGCCGTACGGAAAGTTGCGGATGAAGTTGATGAAATTTCTGACGAAATTTTAGTTTTAAGTTTAAAGTTTTTAGTTTACAGTGCTTGGTCGGGGGCTCTGCCCCCGTACCCCTGAATGCGCAAACGCATCCCCCTTCGCCAAGGCTACAGCGGGACAAGTCGCGTTTGCTTAAAAAAGCAATCGGTAAAATGCTACTATCGCGGCTCGCCGCGAAATTTACGGGGCGATGGGAGTCTTGAGAGTTGTGGGAATTGCGGGATTTTTGACCAACAACGCAGTAGATGTAACTTGAAGTGGGGGCACTTCCCTTTTTTGCGTGGTGCGGGGTGTGAGATCGGCAAAACGACAGCAGGCGTTCTTTATTGCTGATCGCCCTGTTGTGTGTCTCCGCGATTGTAAGTTTCTATTTTTTTCATATAGCGGCGCCGCGCTTTCATAATGAAATTCACAATGCACGCCGGAAGCAAAATCTTCAAGTAAAAAACGGAACCGGCCCGAACGAAAATATACATTTTGCGAAAAAGCCAAAAGTGGGATTTATCCCAACTGAGAAACTTTGCTCTTTCCAGCGCGATTTGTAACGGCGACGTAGCGGATAATCCCTCTGAGACATCGTATTTTGAGATAATCAATTTATGGTGAACAAAGGGAATATGTAAATTCCGGAGCGTGTAGTAAAGATAGAAGTCTGCAATAATGCGATAGGATAAGTCAAAGGGGTATTTCAGCAGCAAAATCCGTTTGGTAAATGCCGATTGATGAATAAAGGGCATTACAGGATTGTGATTGTTGAGTTCGTCATCACATTGCACGACATCTCCCCATTGATAGTGCATTAATGTGTCTCCGTAAAAAACACCGACGTCGTCAGGCAGATTGTGCAATAAATCCTTTGCTCGAGAGATGATATCGGGCGAAAAGAAGACATCGCCAGCATTCATAAAAATGATCCAATCCCCTGATGCAAGTTTAACACCTTCATTCATGGCGTCATAAATTCCGCGATCTCTTTGAGAGCGCCAACAGAATGCTCTGCTGATCGATTTTTGAGCGACGTTCTGAAGAAACCCCACCGTTCCGTCCGTACTGCCGCCGTCAACAATAATGTATTCCCAATCCGACGCATCTTGTGCCAAAACAGACTCCGCCGTTATTTTTAATTTTGTCAATGCATTATAGCAAACGGTGATGACGGAAATTATCGGTCTCATTTTTACTCCATTTTGTGACAGCGCAGAGGAGATGCCGGATCGTTGGGGGAAGATGACATTGGCGTTATTATTATCGGAAACACCGGATTTTTTATCTACCATAATATTAACATAGCATCTCTTGATAACTTTGCAAATTTGTTCTTGATGACGTTCGGGAAATTGCGTACATTTTGAATGGCAGGAGTTGAACAATATGATTGATTATAGGTCACGTCCTTTTCGCGCCTGCGGCGCGATGCTAAAAAAGCAAACGGCAGTACGCGAGGTCGCTTCGCGACAGTTTTAAGTTATAAGTTTAAAGTTTACAGTACTTGGCAGGGAGTTTTCCGGCTCCCTGACCCTCCGACAGCGCCGGCACATCGTGTCGGCTTAAAAAAACCAAACGGCAGTACGCATTGACCAAACAAATCGCGTACTGCCGTTTTATATCGCTCTTTAAGACCAAGCGATGCTTGGGCGCATTCAGGGGTGCGGGGGCAGAGCCCCCGACCAAGCACTTAAAACTTATAACTTAAAACTTATAACTTATAACTCTCAAATATCTTCGTGCTCGCGCAATGCCTTCTGCCCGATGTCCTTGCGGAACTGCATATTGTTGAAATGGATCTTTTCAACGGCGCGGTAGGCATTGGCAATGGCTTCCGGGATCGTCTTGCCCCGGGCGGAAACGCCGAGAACGCGACCGCCTGCCGTGACGATCTTGCCGTCGCGCAATGCGCTTCCCGCGTGGAAAACTTTGGCGCCTTCGGCTTCCGCTTCGGCAAGCCCGGTGATTTCGTCGCCTTTGGCGTATTTGCCGGGATAGCCGCCCGCCGCGATGACGACGGAAACGGCGGGCTCGCCCGACCAGACGAGTTTCGCGTGCTCCAAATCACCGTGAGCGACGTGATTGACGACATCAAACCAGTCGCCGTCGAAGCGGCGGAGCACCGGCTGGATTTCGGGGTCGCCGAAACGGACGTTGAATTCCAGCACTTTCGGCTTGCCGTGATCGATCATCAGTCCGACGAAGATCACGCCGCGGAAATCAAGTTTTTCCTGCTGGATGCCGCGCAGAAAAGGCAGGAGGACTTCCTGCTGGATGCGCACTGCCGCCTTGGGGGTGACGACGGGGGCGGGCGAATACGCGCCCATCCCGCCCGTGTTGGGGCCTTGGTCGAGGTCGAAAATGCGTTTGTGATCCTGCGAACTCACCAAAGGTACGATCGTTTTACCGTCCGTCAGTGCGAGGATCGAGGCTTCTTCGCCGTTGAGTTTTTCCTCGATCACGACTTTGGCGCCCGCCGAACCGAAACTGCCCTCGAAACAGCCGTCGATGAAATCCAGCGCCGACTGCAAGGTTTCCGCGACCAGCACGCCTTTTCCGGCGGCAAGCCCGTCCGCTTTGACGACGATGCCGTCGGCGCCGTCGGCAAATTCCTTTTGGACGTATTCTTTCGCGCTTTCGGCATCCGTAAAGGCGGCGCCGCGGGCAGTCGGGATCCCGTATTTCAGCATAAATTGCTTGGCGAAATCCTTGCTGCCTTCAAGTTGCGCCGCTTCCTTTGAGGGACCGAAAACGGCAAGACCGCGACTGCGGAAAACATCGGCGATCCCGGCGCAGAGCGGATTTTCCGGACCGACGACGGTGAGGTCGATTTTTTTCTGCGCGGCGAAATCGGCGAGTTTTTCCAGTTTGCCGACGGGGATGTCGACGCATTCGGCGTCGGCGGCGATCCCCGCGTTACCGGGGGCGCAGTAGACGTGATCGACCTGCGGACTCTTTTTGAGCGCCCAGACGAGCGCGTGTTCACGACCGCCGGAACCGATGACTAAAACCTGCATATTGTTTTCTCCTGTAAAAAAAGTTTATTTGATGATGATGCGTCCGTCGAAACTCAAATCGAAATTATTGCGCATATCGCCGTTGCGGCGCGCTTCGGTGATCACGTCGAAAAAGCGGTCGACCAGAAAACGGTATTCCTTTTCCTGCCGGTCCCCGGGGAAAGTGATGCGGCACGGCGGTTGCTCCATATAACTGAGACGCGCCTCAAGTTTCCGGTCGGATTTGATGAAAAGGATGGAAAGTTTCAGTTGCGGATAATTCTGTATCGCATTGCAAAGTTTCAACGCGGGGATCAATTCTTTGCGGGGCAGATGTTTCTGATAGACCCAGATGTAAGGCGGATGTTTGACTTCCTTGACCACGGGGAGCGTCAGATAATTGGCATTCGTTTCTCCGCGGCGGAGGATGTAGCCGTTGCCGTCGACGACCCAGTTGGCGTCGAGGACGGCGGCGGGGACTCTTTCCGTGATGTTGAGCCGGATGGCATCCGGCTGGAGGATCTCCACTTCGGCGTTGGCGATGTTGGGAAACACGAGCAACTGCTGACGCAAAATGTCGGGGCGGATGTCGTGGAAACTTCTGCCGGGCATAAGACCGAGATTGCGGCAAAGTTCCGTCTGATGCTCTTCCCAGAAACCGCCGGAAACGCAACGGATCTCAACGCGTTGCAGCAGCAATCTGGGATTGGTGACAAAAAGCGCGCGGTGCAGCAGAAAAAGTCCCGTGACCACGCCGCCGCAGAGGATCAGCAGCAAGACGATGATCGCGATCCTGCGGACCCGCTTCGCGTGTTCGGGGTCGTATACTTTGGGCGCCGCGCCGTTTTTTGTGTTTTTTTTCAAAGAATGTTTTCCCTTGCTTCAAAATGAATGGGCTTCACCGGGGAATTCCCCCGATTTGACTTCGTCGGCGTATTGCTTTAACGCCGCCGCCGCGATATTTCCCAAGTCCGCGTAACGTTTGGCGTGACGCGGCAGGAAATCGCCTCCGAGTCCGAGCACGTCGTGAAGCACTTGCACCTGACCGGAGCACCCGGCGCCGGAGCCGATGCCGATCGTCGGGATGGAGAGACTTTCCGTGATTTTTTTGCCGAGTGCCGCCGGGATGCACTCCAAGACGAGCGAAAACGCGCCCGCTTCCTCGATCACTTTGGCTTCGGCGAGGAGCCGCGCCGCATCTTCCTCGGTCTTGCCCTGAACTTTGTAGCCGCCGAGCGCCTGGACGTGCTGGGGCATCAATCCCATATGCGCCATCACGGGGATCCCGGAGGTGACGAGTTGTTTGATAAGGGGAGCCACTTCGGCGCCGCCTTCGAGCTTGACGGCATCGGCGCCCGCTTCCTTGAGGGCGCGCGCCGCGTTGCGGAGCGCCTCGGCGGTATCCGCCTGATAACTCATAAACGGCATGTCAAAGACGACAAAGGAATCGGGCGCTCCGCGCCGTACCGCCTTGGTGTGATGGAGCATTTCGTCCATCGTCATCGGGATCGTACTTGCCAGTCCGAGCACCGTCATCGCGACCGAATCGCCGACCAGTAAGATGTCGATGCCGGCGGAAGCGGCGATCCGCGCCGAAGGCGCATCGTAACTGGTCACCATTACCAATTTTTCATTTGCCGCTTTTCGCTTGGCGAATGTCGAAACGCTGATTTTTTTCATTTTTCTGAAATCCTTATAAAACGACAAAAAATCGTATTATTCTATATAATATGCCAGTAAAGCGCATTTTTTGCAAATTTTCTTTTGCACAAAAGCCGCTTTGGTGCTATCTTTTTAGCGGAATAGCCAAAAACAAGGAGCGTTTCAGATGAAAAAAGAGCGGAAAAAGAGATTGCGCCACATTGCCGAACGTCGCCGGGAGCGTCAGGAACGCCGTGCGGCGGAAGAGATCGTCGGCACTTTGACGGTCGCTTCCGCCGGATACGGCTTCGTCAAACGCAACGACGGTGACGATGATGATATTTTCATCCCCGCTCCGATGGTCAACAACGCGATCGACGGCGACGTCGTCAAGGTGGAACTTTTGCCGCCGCGGTCTCCGCTTCCCGGAGAGCCGGAGCGCGGTCCCGCCGGACGCGTGATCGAAATCGTGGAGCGCAAACGCGATATTTTCGTCGGCGAACTGCTGGAAAACAACCGCATCCGCCCGTTGAATACGCGTTTGCCCGACGAGATCGTTTTGCACGGTTCCCGCCGCGGTGCGGAAAAAGGCGACTGGGTGAAATTCCGTCTTGACGATGCCGGCAACGGCGTCTGGCGCGGCGAGGTCGAAGCCCCGCTCGGCAGGGCAGGGGTGCTCGCCGCCGATCTCGATGCGGTGATGGCGGAATTTCACATCCCGGCGCGTTACACCGCAGAGGAAGATCTGGCGGCACAGCAGATCGTACCGCGCGAGATTTCGCGTGTTGACCGCCGGGATCTGTTTGTCGTCACGATCGACCCCGCCGACGCCAAGGATTTCGACGATGCGCTTTCCGTCGTCCCCAATGACGATCCCGCTTTGGTGACGATCGGCGTGCATATTTCCGATGTCGCCGCCTATATCGCGCCCAAAAGCGAATTCGATCAGGCGGCGGCGAAACGCGGATTCAGCTGTTATCTGCCGGGACGCACGCTCCCGATGCTCCCGCCTGCGCTGACCAAAAAGATCAGTCTGCAAGCGGGGCAGGACAGTTTCGCCCATACCGTTTTTCTCGACGTCGACCGCGCGACGGGCGAGATCGTCGCGAGCCGCCGGGAACATTCGCTCATTCGTGTGGCGTGGCGGCTCGATTATCCGACCGTGCAGAAGTTTGCCGACGAAAACGTTTCTCCGGCGGAATGGGATGATCCGTTGCGCGACGCGCTCAAAATTTTACTGGAAACGACGCGCAAAATGCGGGCTTTCCGCGCCGCGAAAGAGGCGTTTATCGAACTGCCGCTTCCCGAAATACGGATCCTCTGCTCGGAGGGGGAAAACAAGATCCTCGGTCTGGAAAAGAAACTTTCCGCCGAGTCGGAGCAACTGGTCGAGGAGTGCATGCTCGCCGCCAACAGCGCCGTCGGCAATGAATTGCTTGAACGCGGCATCGCCGGAATTTTCCGCGTCCACCCCGAGCCCGAAGCGGAGAAGGCGATGGAATTTGCCGATTTGATGCAGGACGGGTTTCAGCTTCCCTGCGGCGACATTACCGAGCGCGCCAATTGCAATCACTTCATTTCCCGATTGTCCGGCGATCCCCGCCGCGAAGTGATTTTGAGCGCATTGCTGCGGTCGCTGCCGCGCGCCTACTACGCCGCCGAAGCGTCGATCCACTTCGCGCTCGGCAAATTGCGCTACAGTCACTTCACCAGCCCGATCCGCCGCTATCCCGATCTCACGGTGCATCAGCAGTTGTGGAATTTTGACAGCCAAATGCGGCTCCGCAATCATCATTCGCTCGAAAAGGTCGCCGAAATGTCGTCGGAGCTGGAGGAAAACAACGACAACGCCTATTACGCCGCTTCCGACCGGCTGAAATTACGCTACCTTGAGGAAAAACTCGAAGCCGGCGACGATACGCTTTACAACGGCGTGATTTCCCGGGTGCTTTCCGGCGGATTGCAGGTCGACATCGCCGAACTCGGCATCTACGGCTTCGTCCCCCTCGGTCAGCTCGGCGGCAAATTCGACCGCGGCAAAAACGGTCTGCGCGAAGCGCACGGAGTGCGCACATTTTGTTGCGGCGACGCGATCAAAGTGCGGCTGGCGCAAATCGACTTCGACCGCAACAGTGCGGTTTTCGTCCCCGCCGGGAAATGAGGCGCGCCGATTGAAAAAAAGCGTTTTTGTGATATATTAGACGCGGAAATCACGGGAATTCCGTTATGACGAAAAAATCGCTTTTTTTGAATACCGTTTACGATCGGCTTTTTGCCGTTTACGGCGAATGCCGCTGTCCGCTTTGCCACGAAACGCCCTTTCAACTGCTGGCGGCGGTGATGCTTTCGGCGCAGTGCCGCGACGAAAGAGTGAATCTCGTGACGCGCGACCTTTTTGCGCTCGCGCCCGACGCCGGAGCGATGGCGGCGCTTCCCGTGGAAAAAATTTCGGAGATCATTCATCCTCTCGGTCTTTACGCCGCCAAGGCGCGCAATCTGCATTGTGCCGCGCAACGCATCGTCGAAGTCTATCGCGGCAAAGTGCCGCAAAAAATGGAAGATTTGGTCACGCTTGCCGGGATCGGGCGCAAAAGCGCAAACGTGGTATTGGGCAATGCCTTTGAGATACCGGGATTTCCGGTCGATACGCACGTCAACCGCGTCTTGAACCGTCTCGGCGCCGTGTCGACCGATTCCCCCGAAGCGATCGAAAAAATCGTCGATCGTGAAGTCGATCCGGCGCGGTGGACGAATTTTTCGCATCTATTGATCCAGCACGGACGCCGCACCTGCAACGCCCGCAAGCCGGATTGCGGAGCGTGTCCTCTTGCCGATCTTTGTTTGCATAATAGGAGAAAAAACCGATGAATTCCGTCGTCTACCAGTTCCGTCAAGTCAAAAAACTTCCGATCTGGGTCTACTGGCTTCCCGCCGCATTGATGTGGCTGATCTTTCACGCGCTTTTCCGCTTTAAACTGGATGATCCGCTCGATCAGTGCAACAGCGATCCGCACAAGATCGTCGGCGTCGCGTGGCACAACCGGTTGCTCTTTCTGCCGCTGGTTTTTCCGAAATTCCTGCGGAAACGCACGCTCGCCGTCATCAGTCCGTCGCGTGACGGACAGTATCTCTCCGATTTCATTTCGCTTTTCGGCATCGGCGCGTTGCGCGGGTCGTCGTCGAAAAAGGGGGCGCAGGCGCAACTGGGAGCGTTCCGTGCGATCAATGAGGGTAAAATCGTGGTTTTCACGCCCGACGGTCCGCGCGGTCCGCGCTATCATCTGAAACCGGGCCCGATCCATCTTGCTTCCAACAGCGGAGGGACGATCGTGCCTTTGATCATCAATTATTCGCGCTACTGGCAGTTGCGCAGTTGGGACAAATTTCAGATCCCGAAGCCCTTTTGCCGCATCACGCTTTCGATCGGCGCGCCGATCACGGTGCCGCCGGAGTTGAATACCGACGAGTTGGAAGCTTATCGGGTCCAGGTGGAAAAGGCGATGCTTTCCCTTACTTCTGACCGCGAAGCTTCTCTCTGAAGGTCCCCGGCGGCAATCCGCGCCGTTTGCGGAAGACCCGCGAAAAGTAGAATTGGTCGCTGAATCCGGAGGCATAAGCGGCTTCGGCGACGGAAGCATCCGGGTGCGCTTTCCAGAAACGCTCCGCCAGTTTCAGCCGGTATTCGATGACGAGATCCTTGAAATTGGTCTGGTAGTTTTTGCGCAGAAATTGCGAGATCGTCGAAACGCTGCAGCGCATTTTTTTCGCCATTTCCGGCAACAGGATCGTTCCCGTCGCGTTTTTTTCGATGTAGCGGTCGATCTCCTGCCGCAGACGGCCGTCCTGAACGACCGCAAGTTCCCGTACCGCGATGTAGTCGATGAGGGTCTTGAAAAGTCCGAGGATGCCGTCCATTTTGCTCTGACTGAAAGAGGGCAACTCCGCATAGGCTTTGTGCAGAGCGTCGCGTTGCGCTTCGTTTTCGACCTCGTCGATCCACTCCGGCATTTTGGCTTCGTCGAGCCGGAATTGTCCGATCATCAGAAATCCGGCGATTTTGCCGTGGACGCAGATCGGCGCGATCCCTTCGTAAAGCCCCGCGTGACAGCGGTAAAGCGAAACCTCGTGATACTCCGCCGCCTCGCTCTGTTTCAACTGGTCGAGCGAAAGACAACAGTCGAGTTTGCCCAGATCCTCCTGGACCAGACGGCAGAATTCGCAGTTGCGCATCGCCTTGCCGCGCCGCAATCTTTCCCCCGTGATCGAGAAAAAAGTCACCCGCACGTCCAGTAACGCCGCCAAATCATCCAGAATGCCCTGGATCTCATCGCTCAAAAAGAGATCGACGGAGCGCGTATTCATAAAGTTGCCCTTCCTGATGAAAAATTTCCGCTTTTGTATTAATATAGACTTGTTTTGTCAAAAAGTCCATAGCACTTGCCGAAAAAACTATTGTGGAAATGCGATTTAAGTGTTATAGTATAAGCAAAACCAGTCAATCAGGGAGTGAAAAATGGCTTTTGATCTGAAAAAAATCTATGCGGCGTTTGCGATCGACGATCCTTTTGTCAACGCGGTCCCCTACGGCACCGGACACATCAACGACACCTACAAAATGGATTGCGCGTCAACGTCCTACATCGTACAGCGGCTCAACACCTCGATTTTCCGTCAGCCGGAGTTGCTGATGGATAATTTTCAGCGCGTCACGGCGCATATCGCTCGAAAGATCGCCGCCGAAAAGAGCGACCGCAAAACGCTTCAGCTCGTTCTGGCGCGCGAAACGGGCAAACCCTTTTTCCGCGATGAGGAAAACAATTTCTGGCGTTGCTATCACTTTGTCGATCAGGCGCGCACCTACGATATATTGGAAACTCCGGAACAGGCGTTTCAGGCGGCGGCGGCTTTCGGACAATTCCAGTGCGACCTCGCCGATCTTGAGCGTCTCAACGAAACGATCGTCGATTTCCACAATACGCCGAGCCGTCTGCGCAATCTGGAAGCCGCGATCAAAGCCGACCGCTGTCACCGTCTTGCCAAGGTCGGCAAGGAAGTCGATTTCGTGATGCGCCGCGCCGCCGATTGTTCGGTACTCATCGACTTGCAGAAAAAAGGGGAACTTGCCGAGCGCACGACCCACAACGATACCAAACTCAACAACGTCCTGATCGATCCCGCCACCCAGCGCGCCGTCTGCGTCATCGACCTCGATACGACGATGCCGGGTCTGCCGCATTACGATTTCGGCGATATGGTGCGCACGGGGACGAGTCCAGCCGCCGAGGACGAGCGCGATCTGTCGCTCGTCGGAATGCGCTTTGAAATGTTTGAAGCGTTGCTCCGCGGTTACTTGAGTCAGGCGAAATTTCTCAATCCGCTTGAAAAAGAACTTCTGCCCTTTTCCGGCAAACTCATCACGCTGGAGATCGGCATCCGCTTTTTGACTGATTATCTGGAGGGCGACGTCTACTTCAAGACCAAGCGTGAAGATCACAATCTCGACCGTTGCCGCACCCAGTTCAAACTCGTCGAATCGATCGAAAGTCAACTTGACGCGATGAAAAAACTCAACGCATCGATCCGGTGAGGAGGAAAGAGATGCCGATATTTAAAATTTTATTTGCATTGTTTGCAGGAGTGTTGATGATGGATCTGAATGCCGCCGAGTGGTTGCCGGAAAAGGAACTCTTTCGTACTCCTGAAGTGCGTAAAGCCGAGGGATATGAAAAATACGACGTTGACGGTTTGCAGTCCGTTCTTCTGGAATCGCTGCCCGCGCCGGACGGGAGCAAGACGTTTGTCTTTGCCTACTTCGCGCTGCCGTCGTCGCCCAAGCCGGAAAAAGGTTATCCCGCCATCGTGCTTCAGCACGGCAATACCGACACCTGCTTCCCGATGATCGCCAAAAGATGGGCGGATCGCGGTTATGCGGTGATTGCATACGACCATTACGGCAATCTGCCGGAAACTTCCGCCGGATTTATGCAACGACCCGTCGTCGCCGAATCGTTACAGGCGAAAATGGGGGTGAAATTCCAGTCCGGCGACCCCGCGTTGCACCGCGTCTGGATCAAAAACATCTGGAGTTGCGCCAGTCACGCCTGTACTTTTTTGCGTGAGCAAAAGGAGATCGATCCCGACCGCATCTTTTTCCTCGGCGTTTCGCTCGGCGCGGTCAACGGTCTGATCTCGGCGGGACTGGATTCACGCTTTGCCGGGTACATCTGCTGTTACGGGTGCGGATTTTTCCATATTCCCGACGCGTCGGGAAGTTTTATCCGGCTCTCCGATCCCGCCGTTGATCCTGCCTTGATCGTCGGAAAAATCAAAATGCCGGTGCTGTGGATCGTCAGTCCCAACGATTTTGCTTTCGGACAGGTCAACTGGCAGACTTCCATCGACCACACCCCGACGACCGACAATCAGGCGGCGATCCCCGGTCTGACGCACGGCGGTTGGGCGGCGAATTACCCTCTGGCGTACCGCTGGGTCGATCATCTTTGCGGTCGTGACAGCGCATTGCCGAAGTTAGGCAAAAGTCAGCGGTGCGACAACGTGGCGTGCGCCCCCGTCCTGTGCGGCGGCGACGGCATCAGGGAGGCGAATTTGTGCTATACGCGTGAGGAAAAGATCACGCCCGATACCAAATGGGAAACGCTTCGTGCCGTCATCGGCAAGACGGAGATCACGGCGGAACTTCCCGCCGGCACGACCGCCTTTTTCTTCACCGCGACCGACCGCGATTATCCCGGCGGCGCGATGCCGGTTTCCTCCTCTTTTACACGCATTAAGTAAAAGCGCGCCGCGCGGTCAAACGCCGTGTGCTGTTTTTGAAAAAGTTCATCCAGCCGGATGGACTTTTTTTTTGTCCGGTGCTATTTTATATATGACTTTACCGGATAAAAAAAGTGTTTTTGGCGATGAACGATCTTTATTTTCAAAGCGCGCTGCCCGTGTGGGGCGCCGGACGCCGTTTCAGGATGAATGACTTCATCCTATTCACGGCGGATTTTTCGGCGCAGAAAGGGCAAAATGTTTCGCTTGTCCTGACGGCTTCGACTTATTTCCGCGTCAAACTCAACGGATGTTTCGTCGCGCACGGTCCCGCGCGCGGTCCGAAAGGGTTTTTCCGGGTGGAAAATTTGCCGCTTGCTTGCCGGTCGGGCAAAAATCAACTTGAGATCGAAGTTTCCGGCGCCAATATCAACAGTTTCGATTATCTCGATCAGCCGAGTTTTCTGCAGGCGGAAATCAAGATCGGCGATACCGTTGCCGCCGCGACGGGAAAAGATTTCCGGGCTTTCGATTTGACGCAGGAACGCATCGTCAAGGTGTCGCGTTTAAGTTATCAGCGGCTCTTTTTTGAGGCGTACCGCGTTACGCCGAAAAGAGGGGAACTTCCGGAACTTGAAATTGAAGTGACGCCGGACGTTTCTTATTTACCCGCGCGTGTGCCGCAAGCGGAATACGCGATCGACCGCAGTTACCGTAAAATCAAAACGCTCCGCCGCAGTTACCGCAAAGATGCGGGACTTCGCCCCGATGCCGCGCCCGGCACCGCTTTTGGCGTCAGCGGCACGCAGGGCGTGCAAAACCGCGCGTTGACGCTGGTCGGCAAAAACGGCTTCAAAGGCTATCATCAGGAAGAACTTGACGTCAACGCCTTTCTCGAACTCGGCCGCTATGTGCGCGATGACAAGGGGGAAATCGTTTCGACGCTGTTTGCCGGAAACATCAACAACACCGGCTTTGTCCAATTGCGCGTCAACTGCACGAAACCGGGACGGCTGGTCGTGATGTTTTCGGAATTGGAGGAGCCGTCGGGCGGCGTCGATCCGCTCCGGCTGGAAACGACGTGCGCCGTCTTCTGGGATCTGCTGACGCAGGGGTATTACGATCTTGAAGCGATCGAGCCCAACGCTTTTAAGTACGCCGAAGTCTTTTTTGACGGCGGAGAGGGGGAGGTCTGCGACCTTGCGTTGCGCGAGTACAAGAGCCCGCTCGTCCAAAAAAATCTTTTTACCGGAAACGACGCGGAGTTGAAAGCGATTTTCGACGCCGGGTGTGAATCCTTTGCCGCCAATGCCGTCGATGTCCTGACCGACTGTCCGACGCGGGAGCGCGGCGGCTACATCGGCGACAGTTTCTTTACGGCGCGCGCCGCACATCTTCTGACGGGAAATCTCCTCCTTGAAACGCTTTTTCTGGAAAATTACGCGCTTGCCGCCGCCGATCCCGGCTTGCCCCGCGGCGCGTTTCCGATGGAGTATCCCGGCGATCACCCGACGGGGGAATTCATTCCCAACTGGGGAATGTGGCTTTTGCTCGAACTTGCCGAATACCGCGAGCGCGGCGGCGAGCAAAAGATCCTTGACGCGATGCGCGGCAAAGTCTTTGATTTCATCGGCTTTATGGACAAATTTCTCAACGAAGACGGACTTCTGGAGAAACTTCCCGGCTGGGTTTTCGTCGAGTGGAGTCTTGCCAACACCTTTACGCAGGATGTCAACTACCCCACCAATATGCTCTACGCGGCGGCACTTGACGCGGCGGCGCAAGTTTACGGCGAACCGTCCTTGCATTGGCGCGCCGGAGAAATGCGGAAAAAAATCCTCGCGCAATCGTGGGACGGTCACTTTTTCCGCGATCACGCCGTGCGGCAAAAGGACGGCACGCTTCGAGTCGACTGTGGCGACAAGAGCGAGATCTGCCAGTATTTCGCCTTTTTTCACCATTTGGCGACGCCGGAAAAATTTCCCGGATTGTGGCATACCCTCGTCGCGGATTTCGGGCCGCGGCGCAAGGCGGAGGGACTTTACCCCGATGTCGCTTCTGCCAACGCCATTATGGGCAATTATCTCCGGCTTGAACTGCTGGCGACTTACGGCTTGCAGGAGCAGATGCTCCGGGAGATCAAAGATTATTTCCTCCCGATGGCGCAAACGACCGGGACTTTGTGGGAGCATAACGACAGCCGCGCCAGTTGCTGTCACGGGATTTCAAGTTTCATCAGTTATTTGATTTTGCAATATCATTCATCAAAAAAGGAGTTGTCACGATGAAAAAAATCATTGCCTCGTTGCTCGGCTGTGCCGCCTTTACCCTCGGCGCGGCAAGTTACCTCGCGGAATTTGAGAGTTTCGATTGCACGGAGCCCGCCAAAGTGCAGGGCTGGCGCATCGCCAACGGCAATAACTATGTGCAGTTTTTCGCCGACAAGGCGACGATCCAATCGACGCTTGAACTCCCTGAAACGGGCGATTATTATGTATGGGTGCGCGCGTGGGCGGCAAATGACGTTTTCCGCAAAGCGTCACTGACGGTCAATCACTTGAAAATCGGTTCTTTCGGCGACGGCAAGCCGGAGGGGGACGCTCCCGGCTTCACGTGGCAGCGCTCCAAACGCAAGATCCATCTCAACGCCGGAAAACTTGAGGTCAAGGCGGTAGGCGCATCGCAATACACCCGTTTCGACGCGATGATTTTGACGACGGGGGAGGAAACTTATACCGGCAAAGTGGAAAACTTGCCGCTTCTCAAAACCGTCGTGACGGGCGACGTTTCCGCGCGCGGCAACCGCATCAAGGCGGCGCCGCAGATGGGGAAGGGGGTGCCGATCCTCGTTTTCTGCGGAATGCGTCCGTGGCAGGGACGCGATTTCGCCAACTTTTTCGCCAAAAACGGCGCGAAAGTCACTTCCGTCAACGGCCCCTATCTCGACGGCTTGAACGGCGCGCCGATCCGTCAGCACATGGTCGACAAGGTCGAGCCGCAACCCTTTGACGGCATCACGCCCGCCTTTGAAACGCTCGACAAAGAGAATTTAGTCGTCTTTCACCTTTTTAAGCCGGAACTTCTGGAGGAACTTCTGACGCAAGAGCGCATCGCCGCGCTCAAAAAGTACGTCGAAAACGGCGGGCACATCCTCTTTACCCGCAACGCGCCCTCCAACTGCCCCGAACTTCTCCCTGTCGCTCTGGGCGACGACGTGACGATTCAGGAGGTCTATCACGCCAACCGCCCTGCCGGAGAGGCATTCGGACTTTACCCCGAAACGCTTCCCGTCTACGGTGTCTACCGCGAAGTCGCGGCGGTGTCCGGTGCGGAAGTTTTGAGTATGATCCGCGATGAAAAAGGCAATGAGGTCGTGCCTTATATCGTGCGCAAAAAGATCGGCAAAGGAAGCGTGACGTTTTTCAATGCCGAGAGGAGCAATCCGAAATCGATGAAAGAGTATGGCAACTGGGCGTACGGCGCAAGTTTCTTTGTCGCGCTCGCCAACGATTGCGCCAACTTGAAACTTAATGCGGCAAATCTGATCCGCCGTCCGGCGCCGATCCCGGAGCGCAAACAACTGTCGGAAGTTTCCGTCGCCGTTTCCGTCCCGCAAATGGAAATCACTCCCACGGCGACCGCGCCGACGATTTCGGGCAATACCGCCACTTTTGCCGACGGCGCGAAACTCGTCGTCAACGCGGGCAAGGTCGATTTTTATCTGCCCGGGGAAAAACTGCCCCTGATGCGCGATGCCGAAATGCCCAAGATCCAGACGCTCGGCGCCGCGCGCAGTTACACTTCGGAAACCGCCGAGGCAGCCGGTGTCAACGATGAGACAAAAGAGTTGAAACTGGATCTGCATTTCGACAAAATGACGGTGGAAAACAATGAAGTCGTCCTTCATTATACGGGAGAAAACACGCAGATGGCGTGGCGTTTCGTCAGCGGCAAATTCGATCTCGACGGAAGGATCTTTTACGGCTACGGCGACCGCATCGCGATCGAAAAATGCCCCGCGCTGATCGGGAGCGTCGAATTCACCTCGAAACTGGTTTTGGAAAAACCGCTTTTCGCCCGCCGTTTCTCCTGCTATATGGATCCGCGCGGCTACACCGATGCCGATATGAGCGGCAAAAGCAACGGCGACACGTTGCAGTGGTGCACGTTTGCTTCCGGTCAGCCGTTTGAATACGTCGCCGCTGAAAACGGCGTTTATCTGGCGCATATTTCCGCGCCCTTTATGACGAGCCAGCGGCTTTCGCGCAAAAGGGGGAGCGACGCGATCACCGACACGCATTTCGCCGGATTCGGCCGCCTTGCCGCCCCCGTCGCTTCGCCGTGGTACTGGCACTGGTACAGCTCCGGCGCGGAAAATCAGCACAACGAGTACATCGCGATCTATCAGTATATGCGTCAAAGTCTGCGCCGTCAGGCGGGATTGAAGGAGTTGCCCGCTTATCCCCATACGGAAGTAAGTTACCGCGTCACCGACGCCGAACGCGAGGAAGTCTATCTCAAAGCCGCGGAGGCGGGGTATCGCTTTTTGATGCGCCAGAATCCCGAAAGCCCCGTCGACAAACTGCCGCAGACGCTTCCGTGGATGAAAGAAATTCTCGATGCGGGCATGCGTCCTTATGCGTGGAGCGCGGGCAGTTACGTGCAGGGGCGCGACGGCTGGGTCTACAAAACGCATCCGGAATGGTTCGCACGCGATACCAAAGGCGAGATCCAGCGTTATTTCGGTACGCCGACCGCAGTCGGCTACCCCGTCATCGACGTCAACAACAAGGAATTTCAGGACTGGTACAAAAAGACCGTTCAGGTGTTGATCGACGGTGCGAAACTCGGCTGGATCTACCGCGATATGGACGGCACCGCAAGCGGCATCGTCAATTTCGCCTTGCCGCAAAGTCCCAACGGCATCGACTCGCAGATCGGGCTCTACCGATTCTTTCACGAAAAGGATTGCCGCGTCGGCATCGAGGGGGAAAATCCCCTTGTCATCGACCAGTTCTGGTACCGCGCGCCGCTTTATACGCCGATGGCGGGCAGGGAATTTGCGCTGCTCGGCACCGCGCCGTGGTGCGACCTTGAGGGCGGAGTGGGTCTTGATCCTTTCCGCCTCGGGATGTACGGATGCTTTCCCCGCTTTGAGATCGAAGCGACCTTCCTCGGCGTCGACCGCATCCCCGGTGAGGTCGAACGCGGCAAGCGCGTCGTTTCGCTCGTGAAGCCTTTTAACGCCGCGCTTGATCACGTCGGGATGCCGTTTGTCCGCGAAACTCCTTTCGGCACGACGTGGATGAGTGAAAAAGGCGGCGCGCTCCTCTTTTGGAATCCGGCGGAAAAAGTGACCGTCGATCTGCCCGCCGGGTGGCAAATCAAAGGCGTCGAAGGCAATGTTTTGACCGGAGTCAAAGCGGATTCGATCTATCTTTTGGAGAAGAAATAAAAAAAGAAAGCAGGATTGGCATCTCGCGCACAATACTGAAACAATAAGCCCAAAAGAGGACCCGATGCAAATCTTGTTCCGAGATCGACCTGCTTTCTGGTATTAATATAAAAGGATTTCCGCAAAAGTCAAGTAAAAAAGGATTTTTCGGGAAAAATCTCAAAAAAGTCGTTTTTTTACTTGACAAGTGCCGGAAAGAGTGATATTTTATAGGACTTTCAAACGAAAGGATGTTGCTCGGCGACTTCGATCATCGCGTGCGGCAAAGGTCCGGTCGGTTGAAACAGTCGTTTCCGGCGGAAGTGCGAAACCTCCGGGCGGCGGAAATTTGAAACAAAACATACGGATTGAAAATTATGAAAACCTATTTGGCGAAAGTTGGCGAGATCGAGCAGCGCTGTCTGCTGTTTGACGCCTCTGAAATGCCGGTGGGACGTCTGGCGGTCCGCGTCGCCAATGCGCTTCGCGGCAAAGACAAGCCGACGTATACTCCGCATATTGATACCGGAGCGTTTGTCATCGTGATCAACGCGTCCAAGGCTGTTTTCACCGGCCGCAAAGCCGAGGAAAAAGTTTATGTGAGTTTCAGCGGATACCGCAGCGGCCGCAAGGAAGTGACTGCGGACAAGGTTCGCGAAAGCTCCCCCGAGCGCATCATTCAGGATGCCGTCTGGGGTATGATGCCGCACGGCCGTTTGGGTCGCGCGCAGTTCAGCAAACTCAAGGTTTACGCCGGAGCGGAGCATCCGCATATGGCGCAGAAGCCGGTCAAAGTTACGGTGGAGTAATCTCTTATGGCGATCAAGAAAAGCGATGAAGTGTTGGCGGTCGGCCGCCGCAAGTGCGCGGTCGCGCGGGTTCGTCTGACTCCCGGTACCGGCAAAGTGACGGTCAACGGCAAGGCGATGGATACTTATTTCCCCAGCGCCGATCTCTGCGGTTATGTCGGTCAGGTTTTTGCCGCGGTCGATGCCGCTGATAAATTTGACATTTGCGCCAATATCGACGGCGGCGGAATGACCGGACAGGCCGGTGCTCTGCGTCACGGTGTTGCCCGTGCTCTTGTCAAATACAATGAAGAATATCGTGCCGCGTTGAAAGAGGCCGGTATGATGACTCGCGATGCGCGGGTCAAGGAACGTAAGAAGTCCGGTCAGCCCGGTGCTCGCCGCCGCTTCCAGTTCTCGAAACGTTAATTTGGTTCTTGCACCCATAGCTCAATTGGATAGAGCGTCTGGCTACGGACCAGAAGGTTTGGGGTTCAAATCCCTATGGGTGTACCAAATAATCAACGGTCAAGTCGAAAGACTTGACCGTTTTCTTTTGCCGTTGTGCAGAAAAAGTTTTGAAGACTGCAAATAATATTGGCAAGCATTGCATTGAAATCGGCTATTTCCGGTAGACGTCCTGAATGGTGGCTTCGGGGAGCAATTCCTGCAACTGGTCGCGCAACTCGGCAACGCGGCGGTAGGTGATGGCGGAATTGGCGACTTCGATCGACAGGATCGCATCAATGTCTTTGCCGCCGATTTGACGTTTTAACTCCTCCGCGATCGCTTTTGCCGGGAGAATGCCGTCGTTGAGATTTTTTTGCCATGCGCCCAGTTGCAAAGAGAGCGCGGTGTCGGATCGACCGCCGATCAGCAGGACGAATGTCTGGACTTCCCGTGGCGGTTTCAGTTTTTGCGTATCTTTCGCTTCGGCTTCGGCGGATGTGCGGATCTGTTGCAGGATCGCACGGGCGCGGATCTCGATTTCCTGCCGGACGGAGGGGAAAAGCCCTTGCGAACTTGCCTCTTCGACCTTTTGAGAATATACTTTGATGATCTCATTCAACGTGAGCGCATCGGGCGCAAGTCCGAAAAATTTCTGAAAAAATCCCGTTTCTTTGTTACGGTATTTTCGGTCGAGCTCATGGCATTCTGCGGCAATCGGGCGGTAAACGGCATCGACGGCTTGCTGTTGCGCTTTGAGTCGATCGGCTTCGGCGGCGAATTTTTTCCGCATTACAGAGGCGATCTGCTTTTCCGTTTCGTCAAAGACGATCTCGCCGGTCTCCGGACGGTCGGCGATGGTGGAGGGGAGGGCCTTTTCGCCTTGCTGAACGAAAAATTCGGTTTCTTCGGGGCGGGGAAGCCAGTCGCCGAAACTCCTCCAGATGCGTTTGACCTGTCTTTCGGCGTACTCCTGACGGAGCGGCTGAAATTTTTTGTGCGCGGCATCGGTGAAAAGTTTTTGGACGACGGGATCGCCGGAGTGGATTTTTTTCCGGACTTCCTGCGGCGCGTGAAGTTCTTTCAGCGTTTTATCAAGAGAATCATCAAGGAAAAGATCCCGGCACCGCTCTGCGCTGGATCGCCAATTTGCGTGATATTGCGGTTCGTCATTCAGCAAAGTACGGTATTTTTGCGGCTCAAGCATTGCGGGAAACGTGTCGCGGATGCGTTCAAACGCGATGTTTTGTGCCCGGAGCCGGATTTTTTGCTCCACCGACGGGAAGTCGATGAAATGCTCTTTTTCTTCGGAGATTTCGCGTTTGACCGCCGCGCGCAGTTCCCCGCGGAGGAAATCTTCTGCCGCTTCCGCCGACCAAAGCGTTTGCGGCACGCGAAGCCGCTCCAGAAGGTCGTTTTGCAAACGCTGTTGCTTTCTTCCGGCGGCGATGACGGGGAGAATGAGATTTTTTTGGATGTAGGGCAAATTTTCCTCCATCACGGGTTGTTTTGCCGGGTCGGTAAACCGCTGAAGCAGTTTTTGCGCCAGATCGGCATCGGAAAAAGTTTCCAGTTCTTTGCCGGAAGGATAGATCGCAGTGAAGATCCGTGATTTTCTCTCCTCGGCGGCAAGCTGATCGCGCGCTTCGTTAAAGGCGACGGGAAAAAGTTCTTTCATTTTTTTGCCGATTGCCGCATGAAGCGTATTGCCGATTGTGCGTCGCCGGGCGGCGTCGATGGTGCCGACGGTCGATCGGGCGATCCTGTCGATTTCCCGGGTCAAAAAGGTTTCCATTTTCGCGCGGAAAATCGTTTCCGCTTGTTTTCGGGCGGCATCGCGCCGGGTGCAGGATCGAGGCGTTCGGCGCATTTCTTCGATGATTTTCGCCTTTCCTTCGGGAAAGTTTCCGGCGGAAAAGTGATCGATTTTTTCCTGAACGAGCAGTAAAAAGGAAAGTTCGCGGGATTCTTTGTCCAGTTTGGCGGCGCCGTCGCCCTCTTTGGTCGTTTGGGCGGCAAGCGGTATCGCGCAAAGCGCGGCAATCACTGCAAAAAGATATTTCATAAGTTATTTCTCCCGGTCGAGCAGCGGTATTTGACAGACTTCGGCAAGATGCCGGTAGGCGAGATCTTGCAAACGGCGCGTCAGTTCGGCGATGAGCGCGCCGCGTTCCGGCGTTTCCGGCATCGTTTTGAGTTGCGCGAGCAATTTTTTGATTTCCGGATCGCGCACTTCATCCGGATGGAGCACGTAGTTTTGCTGGATCGCGGCGGCGGCGAGCGACTGGACTTCAAGCACTTCCTTTTTGACGGAAGCGATGCGCTCTTTGACGATTTCTTGCAACCACGCAAGATGGCGGTCAACGATGCCGGGAGCGGCTTTGCGGATCTCCTGCATCCATTGTGCTTTGAGTTGTCCGAGTGAACGATAATCGCGGTACGCCGCTTCACCGCCCAGACGGAAAGCGCGTTCCTGCGGCGTTGCGGAAACGGCTTTGCCGTGCGCGATCACGTCGGAAAAGTCAAAGGTCTTTTCTCCGGAAACAGGATCGATGTGCAGAAATTCGGTCAATCCGTAGCGGATGCGGTAAATTTGCGTCACTTTTTCGACGGCGTGAAGCAATTCGGTGCGCTCGGCTTGCTCCATTTTCTGATGCAGTTCGTCAAGCCGGGAAATTTCGCCGTCCACTTTGCCCATAAAAAGGAAAAAGGCGATCATAAAGATCAGCATCACGGCGAGGACGATCTGGAGCAAAATGGAATTCATTTCCTCGACACCGTCGTTTTTGCGCCGTTTGCCGAGCAACTTCTGCCACGCGGTCTCTGCTTGCTTTGGCATCTTATTGCTTACTCCAGCGTTTCTCTGATGGCAGTCAGTTTGCGGCAAAGCGTTTCCGCCTTGGCGCGCGCTTCGTCGCGTTCGCAAGTCGTGTTTTGTAAAGTCTGACGCAACGCGTTGTTTTCATCGGCGAGTGAGCGCTGACGCGCTTCCAGCGAGGCGGCGATTTCCGTCAAAAGTTCCAATGCGCGCAATGTTTCGGCGCGGACTTTTTCGTTTTCTTCCCGTTCCTTTTGCCGTGCTTCATCCCACGCGGCAAGCTGCAGCTGAAACTCTTTTGCGGCATCGCCGCCTTTTTGAAGTTTTTCCGAAAAAGTCTGCAAGGCATCGGTGACTTCCTGCAGTAAAAGCGCCGGATCGGGCTCGGAAAGCGTTTCCTCTTTTTCCGCCAGCGCGAAACCGACCCACGGCAAAACGATCAGCGGCTCGAAAATCATCACCCAGACGATCGCGGCGAGAGTCGAAAACATCGCGGTATGAAGACAATTCATCAGAGACGGGATGGTCACGTGAGCGACCGGATAGTAACCGATCAGAATGATCCCCCAGAGCGTGCCGACCAGACCGAGCGCGATATGGAAACGGTCATACCGGGTGAAACTGTCGGAGGAACGATATTTTTTCCACAACGCGAAGGTCGTGACGGCAAAACCGAAAAAGAAAATGAAAGTCGTAACGGTGCTGACGTCGACGACGCTCCATTGCAGCGCCCGGGAAAATCCTTTCCCGCCGTCGGGCAAGACAATACCGGAAAACAACGCCCGGTGCAGACGGATCGCCGCGACAAGGTTGTTGAGCCATAAAATGCCGCACAATACCGTCAGCAATGCGGCGATAACGAGCGAAACACTGCGTCGGGAAAAGAATTTCTGCTTTGTCATAAAAAATGCCCTTATGTAATAAAGATTGAAAAAAATTATTTATTTCCGCGCATTCATAATAGTTTCGTAGGCGAGGTTGACCTTTTTCATTTCTTCTTCGGCGAATTCGATGAAAGCTTCGGAAAGCCCTTTGCCCGACAACCGGTCGGGATGAAATTCCTTGGTTTTTTTGTGCCACGCGGCTTTGACTTCGGCATCGCTGGCATCGGGGGTGATGCCGAGCGTCCGGTAGGCATCGGCGAGCGTCCCGCCCGAAGAACGGGGGGCTCTGCCGCGCTGTTGCCGGGAGCCGTTGAAAAAATGTTCGACAAAGCCGGAAAGGCCAAAAACCGCTTCCGCTTCAAGCAACAGCGATTTTTCCGCTTCGGAAAGAATATTGTCGATGCGGGCGAGCGTGCAAAAGATTTCCATCGCCGTGCGTTTGGCATCGGGGGAAAGTTGCGCATTCAGATTGCGGACTTCCGCGGAAAAGGAGATGCCGCCGGATTTGGCGTTGTCGAATTCCTGTTTGAGCGCTTTGCGCAAGGCGGGATTGTCTTTGCCGAAAGTTTGAAGCAATTCCGAAACGAATGCCGCTTCCTCCTGCGAAACGACTCCGTCCGCCTTGGCGATTTTCGCCAATATCCGGAAAATTGATATGAGGGCACCCGATGGCGTGTCCGGCGAAGCGGATGAGCCTTGTTTCCCGCCCCACATATAACCGATCCCGGCGCCGATCGCCGCGCCCCACGGTCCGGCAAATGCACTGCCGATGATGCCGCCGATGATACCGCCGAGCAATCCCATTGCATGATCCTTTCTTTTTTTTTGATAATGTAGTACGAAAATCTGTGAAAAGCAATGAAAGTGCAGGATTTTTTGGGAAAAAGTTAAAAAAGTTTTTAGTTTACAGTTTAGAGTTTTAAGTGCTTGGCTTGAGGGCGACGCCATCAAGACTCCTGAAATGCGCCCAAGCATCCACCTTCGCCAAGGCTACGGCGGGACAAGTCGCTTGGGCTTAAAAAAAGCAATCGGTAAAATGCTACTCTCACGGCATTGCCGCGAAATTTACGGGGCGATGGGAATATTGAGAATTGTGGGTTGTGGGATTTTTGAGATAAGACAATCCTGCGGTAATGAGCACGATAGAGAGCGTATTGTCCCATATCTCCCACAATTCCCAATTCTCCCACAAATCCCACTCGGTCACGTTTCTTTCGCGTCTGCGGCGCGATGCTTAAAAAACAATCGGCAGTACGCATTGACCAAACAATTTGCGTACTGCCGTTTTGTATCGCTCTGTAAGCCGACACGATGTGTCGGCGCATTCAGGGGTGCGGGGGCAGAGCCCCCGGCCAAGCACTTAAAACTTTAAACTGTAAACTTATAACTTACAATTATTTCTTTTCCAGTTTTTCCTGCAGTTTTTTGATTTCCTGAATGAATTCGCCGCGCTTCATTTCGGGCGCCTTTGCCGTCAGTTCCTGCATTTCCTTGGGGAAGGCGACGCGCAGACGGCGCATATCCGCCGGACGCTTGGGCATCTCGATCCCCGCTTTTGCGGCGAGCGCGTCGATTTTGTCTTCCTGCGCGATGATCGCGGCATCGATCTCAAGCATTTCCTGCGGATATTTCTCACGGAGCTGTTTCATCGCGTCCATACGCTTTTTGAATTTCTCCATGCCGGGATGCTGGCGGCGCGGACCTTTTTTGCCGTCTTTGGCTTTGGGACATTCCATTTTTTTCGGGCATTCGCCTTTTTTCATCTGGCACGGCGGCGGCGGACACTGTTTGCGGCAGCAACAGCAGCAACCGGCGGTCATCAGCAGAATTCCGAGCATACAAGCGAGTGCGATGGACAAATTTTTCATTTTTTTCCCTTTCCTGGTTGAAAGCCCCACTCTGCGGGCTTGTTCAACTTTATAACGCCGCAGGAATGGATTTTATTTTATGTTTTTTTGATTATTGCATCAAATCGATCAGTTTTGCCGCCGGTTGTGCTCCGGTTTCCCGCCGGAGTTCGCGTCCGTCTTTGAGCCGGACGAGCGTCGGCACGACTTCGACGTGAAACGCCGCCGCCGCTTCCGGAGCCTGATCGATGTCGACCTTGACGAGCCGGCAATGCGGCGGCACGTCTTTTGCGTCAAGGGCTTCGATGATTTCGCTCTGCCGACGGCAGGGACCGCACCAGGTGGCGAAAAAGTCGATGAGGACATCGCCTTGGAGCGCGTTTGAAAAATCGGGATCCGTAAGATGAAGAACTTGCATAAAAAAACCTCCTTTATTATACAATATAATACATTGGAGGTTTTTTCAACTATTCTTTTTCGGTCAGCAACTTGTCGGGGGGGACGTTGAGATATTCGAGGACGCGTTTTGCCGTCCGCGAAAAGATCGGTCCCGCGACGCCGCCGCCCTGCTGTGCGGCGCCTTTGGTCTTGGAATCGACCGTGACCAGCATGATAAGCCGTGGCGCGCGTGCCGGGACGAAGCCGATGAAACTGCACATTTTTTTGTTGGAGTAATGGCGCGTGACGGGATCGTATTTGTTGCTCGTGCCGGTTTTTCCGGCGACCGTGTAATTGCGGATCGCCGCCCGTTTGGCGGTGCCGTGCGCATCCTCGGTGACGCCGATCATCATTTCGACCAGTTGCCGGCGCGCCGATTCATTTTGAAAGACCCGGCGGAAACTTCCTGCGGGAGGATAAATGGATTCTCCGGTTTCCGGGTCTTCGTAGTGGTCGATCAACTGCAGTTGCGGCATCCCCTGCGGATTGGCGATCCCGCAATGGGCGCGCAAAAGCTGCAATGCCGACCACTGGACGCTGTAGCCGATGGCGACGCGGGTGATCTGGACTCCGTCCCATCTGTGGGGCGGCACCAGTCGACCGCGCGATTCGATCTGGAAAGGCAGGTCGCTCTTTTCCAGACAGCCGAATTTGCGCATCGTTTCATAGACACAGTTTTTGCCGAGCATCACGGCGATTTTGGCGGTGCCGATGTTGCTCGATTGGACGATGACCTGCGAAAGCGGGACATTGCCGACGGCGTGGCTGTCGGTAAGCGGTCTGCCGCCGTAGATCCATTTTTTCTTTTCGCAGTCGATCATCTGATTGGGGGTGACTGCGCCGAGATCAAGCGCGCGGCCGATGGTCAGCGGTTTGACGACGGAACCCGGTTCATAGCAGTCTTCGGCGATATGGTTTTTGATCGCCTGCAAATTGGAAAAGGTCTTACGGTCGTTGGGGTTGAATGTCGGACGTTGCGCGAGGGCGAGGATGCGTCCCGTCATCGGGTCGGCGATGATCGCGTAGATCACTTCGGGGGCAAGTTCTTCGACGGCTTTGTCGAGTTCTTCCTCCAGGATCGCCTGGATCGGCTCGTCGACGGTGAGAAAAATATTTTTTCCGTCGCGCGCCGACTGATCGAAAATGACGCCGTTTTCAAGCGGGACTCCGGTACGGTCGCTGATGTAGGTGCGCTTGCCGGTCGTCTGCGAGATTTCGCTGTCCAGTTTTTTTTCCAGACCGCCCTGCGGCACGTCTTTGTCGTCGATGATGTTGGTGAAACCGAGAATGCTCGCCAGCATCCGGCCTTTGGGATAAGTGCGGCGGTTGGTGTCGCGGAAACTCACGGTGTTGGCGTTGACGCCGAGTTCGCGCAGTTCCGCTTCCATTTTCATCGCTTCCTCAAAAGGAAAGAAACGGGCGATCATCTGATAGGTGTTGGGGACGGTTTGAATTGTGCCGTCCTTTGCCGTTTTCCGGATGACGGGGGAAAGTTTGCGGAAAAAGTAGACTTCACTTTTGCCGAGATAACGCGCCATGATCCGGGCGCACTTGAGACGCACTTGCGGATCGGTGATGTTGCAGGGGGTCGCCGAAATTTCCTTGCACGGCTCGTTGCCGACCAGCAGATGGCGGCGGCAGTCGAAAATTTCGCCGCGTTTGCCGAAAGTGCGGGTGCTGTGGGTGAATTTTTTCTGGGCTCTTTGGAGATAGTATTCGTGACGCATCACCTGTATGTAAAAGAAACGCGCCGCCAACGCGACCGCGATGAGAAAAATCACCGCGACGGCGAAAGCGGTACGGATCCTGATACTGCGTTCAGGAGATTTTTCCGGTTGCGGGGTCACGGGTCCTCTTAACGGCTTTTAGCGGTCATCGCCGACATCTGCCGACGGTTTTTCAGCCACGCCGAAAAGCGGACGTCGTTTTCCGCCGGGTCACGCTGGGACAACTGATAAACGGGACCGCGGATCGGTGCGAGATTGAGCCGGTGGCGGCTGATTTTCGCGCTGATGTGCGACCAGTCGGTCAACTGCGCAATACGGATGTCGTTGTATTCGATGGCGTGACGCAAACGCTTGCACGCACTCTTTTCCTCCCGAATCTTTCCGCTGATGTCGTTGATGCGCTGACGGAAATTGGTTTGTGCGATGAAAACAAATGCCAGCGCGCCGACGACGATCACCCATTTGCCGAGCGACAGCATATGACCGCCAAAAGAAACGGACTGCTTTTGCTTCGTTTTGCGCGTAGTGCCCAACGAACGACCAGGTTGAATATTCATACGGCTTCTCCTTTGGTTAAAAGGGTTTTATATTTCGTTTTTTTACAGTTAAATTTTAATTTTTTCCGCGACGCGCAGTTTCGCACAGGCGCTGCGGCGGTTTTCATTCAATTCTTTTTCGCTTGCCGTCACCGGCTTTTTGGTCAGGACTGCGAGCGTCGCGCGGTGACCGCAGCGGCAGACCGGCAATCCCGGCGGACAGAGACAATCGGTGCTTTCGCGCCGGAAAAATTCCTTGACGATCCGGTCTTCCAGCGAGTGAAACGAGATCACCGCGATTTTGCCGGAAACATTCAAATGCGATACCGCATTGGAAAGCGTCTTTTTCAACTCTCCCAGTTCGTCGTTGACGGCGATGCGCAACGCCTGAAAGACCAAAGTCGGCACGGGAAGTTTCCCGGGATGACTTTTGCCCAATATGTCGTCGCAGACTTTGACGAGATCGGATGTCGAGCCGAAAGGCGCGTTTTCGCGCCGCGCGACGATTTCCTGCGCCAGACGGTAGGCACCGCGGAATTCGCCGTATTCGGCAAAGATTTTGCCCAACTCCTCCGCACTTGCGCGGTTGAGAAGACGCGCCGCCGTCATTTCCGAACGGTTGTCCATGCGCATATCCAGCGGCCCGTCGAAACGCCACGAAAAACCGCGTTCCGGGCGATCCAGTTGCGGCGACGAAACGCCGAGATCAAGCAAAATGCCGTCGACGGTTTCCCAGTCGAGTTCCGTCGCATAATCGAACATTTCCGAGAAATTACCTCTCCTTAAAAACACGCGGTCGCGCGCGAAAGCAAGTTTTTCCTCCGCCGCCGCTAGCGCATCTTCGTCGCGGTCGATGCCGAGCAATTCCATCAACGGGTGTTTTTGCAGCAAAAGCGCGCTGTGAGACGCGCCGCCGAGCGTACCGTCGATCAAGCGCAAAGGCTTGTCCGCCGGAAAGGCGAGCAAATCCACCACTTCCTGCGGCAATACGGGAATATGGCAGAAATCGCTCATTTTTCCTTGCCCTGCAATGCGTTTTTGATCGCCTGATCCAAGCCCAAAGACTGATTGACTTCGTCGAGGGCCTCCAAAGCTCCGGCGATGTCATCCATATCGGGAATATCGTCCGCGCCCGGCGCACTCAAACGGATGTGCGTCACGGCGCCGCTTAATTTGACCTGATTTCCGACCCCGATCGCATTGAGACGGTCGCGGTCGAGCGCGATGCGTCCCTGCCGGTCGCAACGGCACTTTTTGCACAGCCGCCCGAAATCGGCGAGCGCGCGCTGGATCTTGCCGTTGGTGATCGAAGCGTGACGCATACGCTCAAAGAAATCGTTGAGCAGAGCAGGGGGCAAAAGTACCAGCGCCCGGTCTTGCGTCGGAGCGAGGATCATTTCCGTTTCCCCCTCCTTTTGCCGCCATTCGCTGGGCAGGGATATCCGGCACTGCGTATCCAGCGCATGCACGAATTCACCGTAAAAGCATTCCATCTTTTGTTTCCCTTTTTGCCCCTTTTTACTCCTATCTGCACCTATTATACGATTTCAAGCCCCTTTTTTCAAGTCGTTTTTTGAAAAAAACAGCAATTTTTTGAAAAATTTTGAAAAATTTTGAGAAAAAGGCAAAAAAAGCCGTTTCTTTGCGTCCGGTCAACGATCCGCGCAAAAACGGCTTATGAAGAAAACGAAAAGGGAAAAGAAAAACAGATTTTTGCGACTTTTTTCATGGCATAGTGTAAGATTTTCTTTTTTGTGCGGAGTCAGTCGGCAAAGAAACCGTACTGACGGGTACGGAATTCGGCAACAGGTACAACAACAGGGAAATTTATTATGCAGGATTTTTATTTTCATTGCCCGAAATGCAACACGAGATATCGCTGTACCGATCACGAAAAGATGTGTGTTTTCCAATGCCCGGAATGCAATCACGTTTTTATGCCGGCGGATGGGGAGGAACAGGACGACCCGGTATGCAGAGAAAACGCGGGCGTTCCCGCCGGACAATCCCCGCATCGCGGGAAACATTCCAAAAACAAACGGCATTCCCATTTTTTCGGCATCCTGCTGTCGGGGTTGCTGATCGTCGCCATATCCGTATTGGGCTGGAAAGCGTATTCTGCATACAAATCAGCAAAAGAAAAGGCGCGCCGGGAAATCATGTTACGGGAGGAAGAGCGCGCCGAAGAGGAGCGCCGCGCGCAGGAAGAAGCCGCCCGGATCCAAAAAGAGTTGAAAGAAAGGGCGCGGCGCGAAGCCGAACTGCGCCGCAAACAGGAAGAATGGAAAAGACACCAAAGGGCAGAACAGGCGCGGCGTGAAGCCGAGGAACG
>JAKSOF010000008.1 GCA_024405735.1 Victivallaceae bacterium
AAGAGCAAAGTCCAGCCTGTGGCTGGTTGAGGGAGCCGCGAGGGGCGAAATCAGCACCTCGCGTTCCCATTGCGTCAAAGAGTGATGATACAAAAAGGGGCTGTTGCTTTCCCCCTCAAGGTTTGGCAACAGCCCTTTTTGTCTATATGATTTCTGCGGAAATGTTTGTTTGGTTGAGGAAAAATGTTATTCCTCTTTCTTCTCCAGCGGGATGTCGAGTTTTTTGCCGAGATCGACGAGACCGCGGTCGCGGACAGGTTGCGGTCGATTGAATTGTCTTTCCGCAGCTTTTTCTTCTTCGGTAAGGAGTTTGGAAGCGGTCAGCTTGCCTTCGTTGGGGTCTTTAAAGTCGATGCCGGGATAGGCTTGTTTGCCGCCGATCAGCGTGACGACGCCGTTGGCGGGATCGCGGTAGAGCATCGGGATCGTTTCGCTGGTCCGCCAGTAGGTGTTGTTGATGTTGATCCCGTCCAGACTGAAAGAAAGATAGTGGAAAATGCGTGGCGAAAGCGGCATCAACAGATGGATGCGGCTCATCAGATCGACTTCGGCGTGGAACTTTTCCCTGCCGACCATTTGTCCGACGCGCAACACTCCGTAGACATTTTTTTCATCTTCGACGACGAGGTAATAATAGCGGCTTGTCGATTCGGTCAGGGAGCGGATCGAATAAGTGCGGGTCTGGATGACATCATCGCTTTTGCCGCCGTCGTTGTCGAGATCGGGCAGCCCGACGGTCTTTTTCCAGACGGTCACGCCGGGTTCGATGCGGAAAAGTTCATCTTCGCTTTGATATTCATGGGGAAGCAGATTGTGGGAGATGTAGGCGGCGATCCGGTAGGTGCCGCAGTTTTCCAGGTGATAATACTTTTGGACCGGGATGATCATATTTTTGATTTCTCCGGGAGCAAGCACAAGACCGGTCACGGAAATTTCGCGGCCTTCGCGTTTCGGCACTTTGTTGCCGTGGACGTCGCGGATGTCGAAAAGGATGAATCCCTGCAAACGCGGATCGTTGCCGAAAAGCAACGCGCGCCCCGTATCGTTGCGGAGCGTGACGCAGGCGTAGATCGGCTCGTATTGCATGTAGACCATCCGGTTGATGCGGGTCTGGATGCTGACCGTTCCTGCGCCAAGCGTCAGAAGAAAGCTGAAAGTCAGCACCGACAACAGAAATTTTATTTTCTTCATAAGGTTCCCTCGTGTTGATTAACAGCCGTTTTCAAGGCGGAGTGCAAGTTTTTCGGGCAATCCCGCCGCGATGATTTTTTGTTGCGCCGCTTCGATGTCATAGGGGATGCGGTAGCGGGTGACCATACAGCGGTCGGTATCGATCACGGCAAAACTTGCCCGGGGGTCGCCGTTGCGCGGCTGCCCGATGCTGCCGATGTTGAAAAGATATTTCTGCGAGCGGCTGTAGGGGACGCTCAATGAATCCGCGATTTTAAAGTCTTTGTCGTTTTGAGGATGAAGCGTATTGTGCTGCCATTCCGGGATCTTGCTGATGGCTTGCTCGCCGCGCATAGCGCCGCCCGCCTTGACGAAAGCGACGGGGTAATGGCTGTGGCCGCAAAAGCAAAGTTGCGTCAGTTGATAGGAAAAATGATCCTCGGCGTGATGCGGTTCAAAGATATACCCCCAGCTCCGCGGCGAATCCAGCGTGGCGTGGACGGCGGAAATCCCGGTCCCGGAAACGATGGCGCTTTCTTTGCGGCGGAGAAAATCTTTTTCCGCTTCATTGAGTTGGGCACGCGTCCAGCGGATCGCTTCGGCGGCGACCGGATTGAAACCGGATAGTTCAATGTCTCCGGCGATCGCGAAATCATCGTGATTGCCGATCACCATTGCGCGGAAACGCAACGGCATGAGCAACTGGATACAGCGTCCGGGTTCGGCGTTGTAACCGACGATGTCGCCGAGCGAGATGTATTCGCGGACGCCGACGGCGCTGCAGCACTGAAGCACCGCTTCCAGCGCATCGGCGTTGGCGTGAATATCACTTAAAATCGCAATTTTCGGCATCCTGTCACCCGCATTGTTGTCAATTGCGGAGCGCATCCCATCCGGTGTAAGCCGGATTCTGTACCGGGCAAGCCCGGCAGCGATCATCTGTCTGTGCGACCAGAACCCGGGGCTGATGACGCCGCGAGCAACGGCTCGCCCCCTATTTGGTCTTGCTGCGGGAGGAAGTTTACCCTGCGGCGGAACTCTCGTTACCGCCCGGCGGGCTCTTGCCCCGCCTTTTCACCCTTGCCTGCCGAAGCCGGCGGTTTGTTTTCTGTGGCACTGGTCTTACCGCGGTATATCGACCGCGGCATCCTTCTTTTCAAAAGGACTCCCCGCTCTGCGCAGTCCGGACTTTCCTCGACCGGTGATCCGGTAACCCGTCCCGGTCGCGACCGCCCGCGAATGCGATGCGCTCCAATTATTTAATATAGCGCACGAAGTGCGATATGCAAGGCAATGAAAACAAATCCGCGAATAAAAATGCAACGCTTTTATGAAAACGCTATGCTGCGGATAAAAAAGCCGTTTTTTGTCGTAAAACAACTTTTTTCCGTAAAAAAACGAAAAAATACGAAAAATTTTAAAAAAAAATGGAAAAAACATTTGCATAATTCAAAAAGTCAGCGTATTGTTACATCAATGACAGGTGCACCGGGGTACAACGGTGCGATCTTAAAAACCAAAAAAGGGAGAAAGTACCATGGATCACAAGTTTTATGACGTCAAGGCGAAGAAGGCTGTCACCACCGCGGTCACCGAAGGCAAGATCTACGGCGAAAAGAGCAATCCGCGTTATGCCGTTTGCGGCAAGACCAAAGATGGTCGCTCGCTGACCTGCTTCATCAGCAAGGCCGATTACGAAGCCTTCCAGAAGAAGGGCGTCAAATTCGCCAAGGCTGCCAAGAAATAGTTTCTGATTCCGCAGTTGATCCCCGGTGTTCGCAGGAGCATCGGGGTTTCTTTTTTCTGTTCCGACGGTTTTCTGCGGTATCGTTTGAAAAAATGTTTTTCCGTGCTATCTTAAAGACAGGACATATCCTCTAAAACCGTTATTGAAGGAGAAAAGATTATGAAATTCGTTTGCAGTATCTGCGGTTACGTTCACGAAGGCGATCAGCCTCCCGCCCAGTGCCCCCAGTGCAAGGCCCCCGCTGAAAAGTTCAAGGCGGTCGCCGGAGGCAACAGTTATGCCGCGGAGCACGTCATCGCTTCCACCGAGGGCATCGACCCGGAAATCGTCGCCGGACTCAAGGCGAACTTTAACGGCGAATGCTGCGAAGTCGGCATGTATCTGGCGATGAGCCGTCAGGCGGATCGCGAAGGCTATCCGGAAATTGCCGAAGCCTATAAGCGTTATGCGTTTGAAGAAGCCGAGCACGCCGCCAAATTCGCCGAATTGCTCGGTGAAGTGCTGACTTCCAGCACCAAAAAGAATTTGCAGATGCGCGCCGAAGCCGAATGCGGCGCCTGTGCCGGAAAAATGGACATCGCCAAACGCGCCAAGGAACTCGGCTACGATGCCATTCACGACACGGTTCACGAAATGGCGAAGGATGAAGCGCGTCACGGCAAGGGCTTCGAGGGTTTGCTCAAGCGTTATTTCTGATCGTCGCGTCTGATTTCATCTGAACTGCCGCCGGAAATTGCCGACGGCAGTTTTTTATTTTGAATTTCATTTTTTTCCTTGAATAATGGCGGGGAAATGATATTTTATAAGACAAACGCAATAAAAATTTTCCGGATGGAGGAATCGGAGTCATGAAAAAGAAAAAATGGATCATTGGCGTCATCGTATTGCTTGTCATTGCCGCCGCGGGAGGGTATCTCTACTGGGATTATTGTCACGATCAGGAAAGACTTCATCCGAAGTTCTACAGCGGCAACGGCCGTCTGGAGGCGACGGAAGTCTACATCGCCACGAAAAATCCCGGGCGGGTGGAAAAAGTCTACGTCAAGGAAGGCGATCTCGTCAAGGTCGGTGACAAACTGGTGCAAATGCAGATCACCACGCTGGAAGCGGAAAAGGCGGAAGTGGAGGCCAATCTGATCGTCCTTCAGGGCAGTTTGGAAATGGCGAAAGCGACGCTGGCGGAAAAGGAGAGCAATTTAGCCAATACCAAACGGGATTTCGAGCGTCAGGAAAAACTTTTCCGGCAGAATGCGCAGAGCGAAAAAATTTACGACAAGGCGTTGGCCGATATGCGTAAAGATCAGGCCGCCGTGCGTTATGCCAAGGCGAGTATCCTTTCCGCAGAGGGGATGATCGCGGCGGAAAAGGCGAAACTGCAACGCATTGAGAGCGACATCAAGGACAGTTTGCTCGTCGCCACTTACGAAGGGCGCATCCAGTATCAGCTCGCTCACGAAGGGGAAGTGCTTTCCGCCGGCGGACGGGCGATGAATCTCGTCAATCTGACCGACGTCTATATGACATTCTTTTTGCCGACCAATATCGCCGCGCAGGTGATGCTCGGCGCGGAGGTCAAACTGGTTTTTGATGCCGCGCCCGATGACCCTGTCGATGCCAAGGTGACGTTTGTCGATCCTGTCGCCCAGTTCACGCCCAAAAGTGTCGAGACCCGGCTTGAACGGGAAAAATTGATGTTCCGTATCAAAGCGCACGTCGATGCGGAATTGCTCCGCAAATATATCGACGACGTCAAGGTCGGTCTGCCCGGCGTGGCGTATGTCAAACTTGACCCCAATGCCGATTGGAAAGATTGCCCGATGCCGTAAGGGCAACGGGGAAATCCTCTTTTGCCGGAGATCGCAATGCCTCCTCTTGTTGTCGAATCCCCCGTCGTGGAATTCCGCGACCTTTCCCTGTGTTACGGTAAAACGCAGGCGCTGGATCATATTTCGCTCGCGCTCCCGTCGAAAAAGATCATCGGTCTGATCGGTCCGGACGGCGTCGGCAAATCGACGCTCTTGTCGTTGATCATGGGGGCGCACGCGATGCAAACGGGCGAGTTGCGGGTTCTCGGCGGCGATATGCGCGACAGCAATCACCGCACGGAAATTTGTCCGCGCATCGCCTATATGCCGCAGGGATTGGGCAAAAATCTTTATTTCACGCTGTCGGTGGAGGAAAATCTGCAGTTTTTCGCCCGGCTTTTCGGGCAGAATGCCGAGGAGCGGCGCCAGCGGATCGACCGCCTGACGCGCAGTACCGGACTTTTCCAATTTCTCGACCGCCCGGCGGGGAAACTTTCCGGTGGTATGAAGCAGAAGCTCGGACTCTGCTGTTCGCTGATCCACGATCCCGATCTGCTCGTGCTGGATGAGCCGACGACCGGCGTCGATCCGCTGGCACGCCGCCAGTTCTGGGATCTGATCGACTCGATCAAGGAGGAACAACCCGACTTGAGCGTCATCGTCGCGACCGCCTATATGGATGAAGCCCAGCGTTTCGACTGGCTGATCGCAATGGATGCGGGGCGCATTCTCGATACGGGTACGCCGCAGGAATTGCTCGATAAGACGCAGAGCCGTGATCTCGACGCCGCATTCATCCGGCTGTTGCCCGAGGAAAAGCGCGCGGAACACCGCGAACTGGTCGTCCCGCCGTTGGAAACGGGCGACGAAATTTCCATCGAAGCGGAAAATTTGACCAAGCGTTTCGGCGATTTCACCGCGGTCGATCACGTCAGTTTCAAGATTCGGCGCGGCGAAATTTTCGGCTTCCTCGGCTCCAACGGGTGCGGTAAGACGACGACGATGCGGATGTTGACCGGACTTCAGCCGGCGACCGGGGGAAGTGCGAAACTTTTCGGTCAGCCGATCGACGGCAACGATTTAGAGACCCGTAAAAAACTCGGCTATATGACCCAGCTCTTTTCGCTTTACAACGAATTGAGCGTGCGGCAGAATCTTGAATTGTACGCTAAACTCTACGATATTCCCGGTGAAAAAGTCGAAGAAAGCGTCGAAGCGATGCTGACGCGCTTTGACCTTACGCAATACGCAGAAACGTTGCCTGTGTCTCTGCCGCTCGGGATCAAACAGCGGATGTCGCTTGCCGCGGCGGTGATCCATCATCCGCAGATCCTCATCCTCGACGAACCGACTTCCGGCGTCGACCCGGTCGCCCGTGACAGTTTCTGGGAACTCATCATCGAACTTTCCCGCCGCGATCACGTGACGGTTTTCATCACGACCCACTTTATGAATGAAGCGGCGCGTTGCGACCGCATTTCCCTGATGCACGCCGGGCGTTCGCTCGCGTGCGACACGCCGGAAAATCTGATCCGTGCGCGCAAAGCGGCGACGCTCGAAGACGCTTTCATCGGTTATCTGGAGGATGCCGACAGCGGTGCCGCCGATGCCGCCGAAGCGGCATCGTTGCAGCCGGAAAAAAGTTCCGCCGCCGCCGCGCCGAAAAGCTATTTTCAGCGGCACGTTTTCGATTTCAGCCGTTTTTACGCCTGTTTCTGGCGGGAACTTCTGGAGTTGCGCCGGGATCGGATCCGGATGACGCTCGCCCTTTTCGGCGCGATGATCCTGATGATCGTCGTCGGGTACGGCATCAATATGGATGTGGAAAAGATCGATTTCGCCGTGCTGGACAACGATCAGAGTCTTTTGAGTTGCGATTATACGCTCGGACTTTACCATTCCCGGTATTTTCTGCCGCACAAGCCGGTTGCCGATCACGCTGAACTCGACCGGAGGATGAAAAGTGGCGAATTGCAGATGGTCGTCGAGATCCCGCCTTCTTTTGGTCAACACGTCCAGCAGGGACGGTTGCCGTCCGTGGCGTTTTGGGTGGACGGCAGCAGGGCGGCTCCGGCGGAAACCGTTGCCGGGTATGTTTCCGCGTATCATCTCAACTGGCAGGCCCGGTGCAACCGGGAATCGGCGATGCCGCTTCCGATTGCGAATCTCAAGGTCGAATCGCGTTACCGCTATAATCCGGATGTGTTGAGTCTGCCGGCGATGGCGCCGGCGGTGATGCCGCTTCTTTTAATGATGCTTCCCGCTATTCTTGCGGCGCTCTCGGTCGTCCGGGAAAAGGAACTTGGCTCCATCATCAATTTGTACGTCACTCCGGTGCGGCGAAGTGAATTTTTATTCGGCAAACAACTTCCTTATGTGCTGTTTTCATTTGCCAGCGCACTTCTGCTGACATTGCTCATCATTTTCCTTTTCGGGGTTCCCGTCAAAGGCAGTTTCCTGTTGCTGATGGTCGCACTCTTCGTCTATTGCATTCTCTCGACGGGGTTGGGTTTGCTCTGCTCGTCGGTGACCAAAAGTCAGATCGCGGTCATCTTTCTCGCGATGGTCGCGACCCTTATGCCGGCGACCCAGATGTGCGGATTGACGCACCCCGTCCCCGATGACGGAAGTCTGACGGCGCTCATCGGCGCGATCTATCCGACAACGCATATGCTGTTGATCAGCCGCGGCGTTTTCAACAAGGGACTTTACCTGATTGATCTCTGGCGGCCCTTGCTGGTCCTTGTCGCGGAGATCGCTGTCATCGGCACCATCGGTGTCCTCCTTCTGCGGAAACAGGAGAAGTGAAAATGAAAAATTTTCTGCGTCACATTTACAGTCTCGGCGTCAAGGAGATCATCGCGATTTTCCGCGATCCGATGCTCTGCTGTCTGATCATCTACTCTTTCAGCCTCGGCGTCTGTGGCGGCGCGAAGTCCATACCGGAGGGGATCAAAAATGCGTCGATCGCGATCGTCGACGAAGACAATTCGGCGTTGACGAAACGGCTGACGGATGCGTTTATGCCGCCGCTTTTCAATCCTCCGGAAAAGATCAGCCACGCCGACATGGATCGTCTGCTCGATGAGGGAAAATATACTTTCATCCTTGTTTTTCCGGCGAATTTTCAGGAAAAAGTTCTGGCGAATCATACGCCGCAAATTCAAATCAACGTCGATGCGACGCGGATGTCGCAGGCCTTTGCCGGAAACAACTACATTCAGGAGATCCTGATGCGGGAAATCAATGCGTTTTTGCGCCAGAATGTGCCGGACGCGACGATCTATTCGGCGCAGTCGCTGGTCAGGAACCGCTTCAATCAGAATTTGGACAAAAGCTGGGAGGGCGCGGTGAGCGAATTGATCAACAACATCGCGATGATCGCGCTGATCCTGACCGGCGCCGCATTGATCCGCGAACGCGAACGCGGTACGCTGGAGCATCTGCTGGTGACTCCGGTGACGCCGTTGGAAATGATGCTCGCCAAAGTGTGGTCGATGATCCTGGTGGTGATGGTGACAACACTGCTCTCGCTGTTTTTTGTGATCTATCACTTTCTGGATATTCCGATCGCGGGGTCGGTCACGCTGTTTATGGTCGGCGTATGCATCAATTTGTTCGCGATCACGTCGATGGGGATCTTTCTCGCCTGCTTTACCCGGGATATGCCGCAGTTGGGGATCCTGATGATCCTTGTTTTGATGCCGATGCAGATCCTTTCAGGCGGGACGACGTCGCAGGAAAATATGCCGCTTGTCATTCAATGGCTTATGCAGCTTGCCCCGACGACGCATTTTGTGGTGTTCAGCAAGGCGATCCTTTTCCGGGGAGCGGAATTTTCGCTGATCTGGGGAACATTTGTCAAAATGTTCCTGCAGGGCGTCTTCTTTTTCGTCATCGCCCTGATGCGTTTCCGCCGGACGGTTGCGGGATGAAAATCTGTCCGGGCGGAAAAACAGGGATGATTTCGGCAAGGTTTGCGGAAAAATCATTGTTTCGGCTTGACAACGCGCGCTCTGTGTGCTATATTATATCTCACTTTCAGGCAAGTCTCCGTCGTCTAGAGGCCTAGGACATCGGGTTTTCATCCCGGCAACACGGGTTCGACTCCCGTCGGAGATGCCATTTTTTTTGGGCGTATAGCTCAGTTGGTTAGAGCGCTGCTTTCACACGGCAGAGGTCACAGATTCGAGTTCTGTTACGCCCACCAGTCTTCAAAAAATCCGGCAATTTTTGCCGGATTTTTTTTCGCCTTGGCAAGCCGTAGCGAAGCCAAGCGAACCCGAAGGGGAAGACTGCCACGGCGTAATCGGCAAAGCCGATGAAGCCGGGCAAAACACTCAGAAATACCCCATTGCTTTGCGCCGCTGCTTTTTCGGACGTTTTCAACTCCGTCTCTGAAAAATCTTCGATTTTTTACTTGTTTATGACACAAATTCACGCCTCTTTCTCGCAGGAAATCTCCGGCAATTGGAAGATATTTAAATTGGTTGTACTTGCAAGCACAGCCGCGTGGATGTCCAACGGCTGCTTGTCCGGCATCCGCTTTTCCCCGACAAATCACAACGCGGAGTGAATTTTCCTCAATGAAAACTTGCAAATGGAACAATGCGGATGTACAGTATACTTGAGTACTGAAATATCATAAAACAACCATATTGAGATAAGCGAAAGAAATTATGAGAACACTGGTCAATCGTGATTTGAAGTTTTATTTCTTTTTCTTCCTTCACCATTGGGTTTCCATTTTCCTTGTTTCCGTGATCGCGGGAGCCGTGATGTACGGCGTTGCCAAGTTTCTGTTGCGCCCGAAGTATACCACGCAGACGATCCTTTATATCGGACGCAGCAATGAGCACACTTCAGTCGAGACGCTGGAGCCCGGGTCGGAAGCGGAATTGCGCAATGCGGTCGTCAATTTGCGCGCCGGTACGGAGATGGTCACCGATTTGAAGTTTTTGCTTCAGACGGAGCGTTTCCAGATGAAGGTCAATCAATTGTTTACTGCCAGGCATTACGGCGTAAAGCCGCAGTTTTATACCATCAATGTGGAGAATCCGAAAAATTCCCGCTATCTGTTGCTGAATGTTTCATCCACTTCCGCTGAAGAGGCGGTGGAGCTTGCCAATTTGATGGGGGACGTATTTCTCCACGAGATAGAAGATATTTTCGGCGTGCACAACTCGCAGGTGATCGACCCGGCGCGGATGCCGAAAGCGCCGTTTTATCCGCGGGTCAAGGTGATGACCGCCGTCGCGGTGCTTCTGGCGGCGGTCGGTACGTTTCTTTTCTTTTTCCTCTTGTATTTTTTCGATTCCCGTTTGAATGGAGCCGACGATTTGCAGATGGCGGTCCAATTGCCTGTTCTGGGCGAGATCCCGCTGGATAATTTCTTGCTTCAGGAAATAGAAAACGGCGGCGCCAAACATCACATTGTCGCAACGCTGGGTGCCAAGGAGGACGCAAAACACGCCAACATTTCCGAAGCATTCCGGATCCTCCGCAATAACGTCCGCTATACGGATACGCTGAAAGACAGTAGCGACGGGCGGGTTTTGGTAATGACCAGTTCCGTCCCCGGCGAAGGAAAAAGTTTTATCGCTTCCAATCTGGCGACGAGTTTTGCGGAGCTGGGGTATCATACCCTGGTCATCAACTGCGATTTGCACAAGGCGATGTTTCGGATGATTTTCGGAATTCCGCCCAGCGGCGGATTGGTCGATATCCTTTCTACCGGAGAAAGTTTTGAAAATTGCGTGTCGCGTAATTATATGGATCTCCCCTTGGATATTCTGCCTTGCGGCCCGATCCCGCCCAATCCGGCGAAACTGCTTGACTCCGCCGCCTTTAAAGAATTTTTGTCGCAACTGAAAAAACAGTATCAGTACATTATTCTGGACGCGCCGCCGATTTCCGCCGTCGCCGATACGATGATCCTCGGCAAACTTGCCGACGGCATCATCCTTGTCGTCCGCGACCGCTATACCCGCGAGGAAGCTCTCAAAGCCTCCGTCGAACAACTTAAGCTCGTCGATGCGGAAGTTTTCGGCGTTATTATGAATGGTGTCGCAAGTCAACGCAACAGTTATTACAGTTACGGCAGATATGGCTACGGTTATGGCTATGGCTATGGCGGTTCGCATTATGCCGCGGGACACGCCCGGCCCAAAGACGTTTTTCATCGGCTCCAACGCTTTTTTGCCAAGCGGAAATAATTCTGCGGCGGGGCGCGTCAAATGATTGATCTGCATTCCCATTTGCTTTTTGACGTGGACGACGGCGCGCTTGAGGAAAATGTAACGCGCCAAATGCTGGATCGTTATGTCCGGCAGAAGGTTTCGGCCGTTGCGGCGACTTCCCATTCCCTGGTTGATTTACCGCAGTATCAGAATGCCTTCGAGCGTGTTTCGGCAATCGCGGAACCGCTGGGAGTACGGCTTGTCCCCGGACGGGAGTATTCGCTTGCCGTCGCGGAGGAGCAAAGTGCGCATTTGCAGACGCTTGGCTCCAGTCGTTTTTTGCTTGTTGACTTGGGGCGTTTCTCCGTCAATGCCGCATTGAGCAACCGGTTGCGGGATTTTTCCCGGCCTCTGCTTTTTGCGCATCCGGAGCGTTTATGGGGCGAAAAAGCAGTTGAAAATGCCCGTTTTCTTGCCGAACGGCACGAAGCCTTTTTTCAGTTGAACAGCGGCAGTTTTCTTGGCGAGTACGGCAAAACTGTCCGAAAAGCGGCATGGGCATTGCTGAATGCCGGTTTTTGCACGGTGATCGCTTCCGACGCGCACGATGTTTGCGGCATCACGCTTGCCGAATGCCGGAATTTGCTGGAATCTTATTACGATGCCGCAACGGTTTCCGTTTTCTTTGAGGACAATCCGCAACGCATTTTGTCTGATTTGCCGCCGAAGCGGATCGTGCCGCATTGTTCTTGGATAAGCCGGATCCGGCAAAAATTCTGATGGATGCGGGCAAGTCTTATGAGCGCAACCAGTAACATCCGTGCCGAAAAATTTATCCGGGAAGAAAAACAGTTCCATTTGGGATTTCTGCCGACGGAGCAGTCGCATTTTTTGACGGCGACGCTGGAAAAGGATTTCAAACGCTCCACCTCCGACGGCGTCCGCACGCTTCAGCGTCCCGACCGTCTGGTGCTGGAAATGGCGGAAAAAATGTTGAAGTCGCCCGAATTTGCCAAAATGGTCGATGCGGGTTTGGCGACGTTGAGGGAAAAAGGACGCATCATTTTTTCCGGATGCGGAGCGACCGGGCGGTTGAGCATTCTGCTGGAAGCGATGTTCCGCCGCTATGCCGGAGAAAATCCCGGTTTTGACGCCGATTGTGCCGAAAGCATTATGACGGGCGGCGATTTCGCGTTGATCCGCAGTGTCGAATCCTTTGAAGATTATCAGGTTTTCGGCAGGAAGCAGGTCGCGATGGCGGAGATGTCCGCGCGCGATATGCTCGTCGCGATCACGGAAGGCGGCGAAACAAGTTCCGTCATCGGCACCGTCAAAGAGGCGGCGGATCGCCGTTGCCGCGTTTTTTTGCTTTTCAACAATCCCGCCGCGCTGTTGCGTGAACACCTGACGCGTTGCCGCGAAGTGATCGACGACGCGCGTGTGACGGTGCTTGATCTTTCCTGCGGACCGATGGCGCTTGCCGGTTCCACCCGGATGCAGGCGACGACCGCCGAGGAATTGATCTGCGGCGCCTTTCTGGAAACCGTCATCGCCCGGATTTCCGGTCAAAAGGAGATGGACTTCGCGGCGGAATTCGGGAAACTTCTCGATCATCTCGAAAGCGACGCCGTCGTCGGGGAAATCGCCGGAGCGATCGACTTCGAGGATCGCGTTTACCGCGCGAAGGGGCGCGTCACTTATTACGCCAAAAGCTATCTGCTCGATCTTTTCACCGATACGACCGAGCGCAGTCCGACCTTTATGCTGCCGCCGTTTAAAATTCCTTCGATCCCGGATGCGCCGGAGTCGTGGGCATACGTCAAAAACCCGATGGCGCCGGCGCCGCAGGTCTGGCGCGAGATGCTGTGCCGCGAACCCCGTTGTCTGGAGTGGACTTTGTCGGATTACAGACAAATGGGTGCCGCGCCGGAAATTCTCGCCAAAGTGCCCCGCATCGGAGTGGAAAATCTGCTGGCGATGCCTGTCGGCAACGAAAAAGTCCCGGCGCGTTACGATCGTGCGGCGGACGTTTCGGTTTTGGTGATGCTCGACCGTGCCCCGGACAACGCGGCGCTGATCGCCGCCGCGCCCGCGTGTCAATATAAGATCGTCATTTCCAGCGGCTGTGCCGATTCGCCGTTGCATTTGATGGATCATCTTGCCGTCAAATTGTTTATGAATACGCTGTCGACGGGGACGATGGTGAAAAACGGCCGCGTTTCCGGCAACTGGATGAGTTACGTCAGCGTTTCCAACAAAAAGCTGATCGACCGCGCGATCCGGCTGATCGCCGAACTCGGAAACATCTCCTATGAAGAAAGTTGCCGCGCGCTCTTTGCAAGCATCGAGGAACTTGCCGCGTTGCCCGTGTCGCAGGAAATGCCGTCGCCCGTACAGTACACTTTGAAAAAATTCCGGAAATAAATGATGAAACACCTTTTTTTGCTCTTGTCGGCACTGACACTGAGCGTGCTCGGCGCGGCGGAGATCCACCTTGATCCGTCGGAAAATGTCCCGGTGCGCTCCGCCGCTTTTACGACGCCGGATAATGAGATGCCGGCTTTCCCCTGCGCTTTCCTTTTGCGCTTCCGCGAAAAGGAATTGGAGATCGCCGTAACGGTGTCGCGGCCGAAAAATATGCCTTACCGCATTACGGGCAAAGGGAATGACGATCCGCAGATCTTTGCCGGAGAAACGATCGAGATCATGTTGTCGCCGGAGCCGGAAAGCGGCGTTTATTATCATTTCGGCATCAATCCGGCGGGTGCCGTCTACACGGCGAAAAAACGCGACAAGTCGTGGGGAGAGAAAATTCAGGTCAAAGCGGTGAAGCCGAGCGAACGTTTCTGGAGCGCCGTCCTTCGCATTCCCTATGCGGAATTGGGAACGGTTTTTCCCGTCAAAGGCAAACATTGGCGCGTCAACGTCGGTGCCGCCGTCGTGCAAACGGACGGCAAACTCCATACGCTGAATTGGAACGGGGCGACGAATTATCACGACATCAATGAATTCGGCACGCTGTTTTTTGATGATGCGACTCCGACGGTCGTCGATGTCTGGTACGCTCACGCCGGACGGGTGATCGCCCTTGTGCGTCCGGCGTCCGACGCGGAAGATGTTTTCTGCCAGGTCGGCGAACGCCGTTTTACCGGAGAGCGCCGTCAGCAGATGATGGTTTTCGATTTTCAGCTTCCCGAAAGCATCGCATCGCTCCACGACCGGCTGAAGTGCCGCTTCGTGCGCGCCGACGGCAGTATCGTCCGCGAAGTCTATGCGCCCTGCCGTGAAAATCACGCCTTTGCGCTCGACGGATTTTATTACACGCCGTCGATGAAATTGAATTTCACCCACGATGCCGGAAAAGCGGATGTCCGGCTGTTGAAAGACGGTAAAATCGTCCGTGAACTGCCGGCAACGCCGGAAAAAGGGAGTTTTTCTCTGGAAAATCTTGCCGTCGGCGATTATACCGTTGAAATCGTTTCCGGCGCGTGGCGGAGCGTCCGGCTCGTCAAACTTTGTCCGGAAAATTTCGCGCCGCCCGCCATTTCCGACACTGCGGCGCTCTCGATTTCCGATGCCTTACTGAAACTTGACGGCACGCCGCTTTTTCTTGTCGGCGGCTCCAATTATCCTGATTTTCCGCTGCCGGAGTATGCGGCATTCAATCTCGGCACCGCGAAGTACGGGATGCAGAAAAACGCCATATCCTTTACGCCGCAACCGGGCATCCGGCGGATGATTTCCTATCCCGATCCCGATCATATCGTTGGAAATCTTTTGATCGACATCCGCAAAAGTTATCTCGCGCATCCCGACCACCGCCGCAGTTTCGCACGGCTTTCCTACGAGGCGCAATTACCGCTTCACATCAAAACGGCAAACGGGAAAAAGTATGATCTTGCCTCTCAACCGCTTTTTTCCGAATTGTATGCCGCGCTGAAAAAGGAATTCCCCGACCGCTTGTACTCGATCCATATCGACAATCTCAATTTGATCCCTGCTTTCGGGTCTTGTTGCGACATTCTGGAATTGACCTCGTGGCGCGCCTCCTTTGCGGTCGATATGATGCGTTTCCTTGCCGAAGATATGCACCGTGCCAAACTTGCCGCCGCCAAGCCCGTCATTTTCTGGCTCGGCGGGTCGCTGCCGTCGCCCGATCAGCGGAGCGCGGAAATGCTCCGCGCCGCCATATATGAAGCGATGCTTGCGCGTATGAGCGGCGTCGTCTTTCATCTGGGGCACGGCGGGATCCCCGCAAGTTACGGCAGATTGTGGTCGCTCGTTTCCGGCATCAACGCGGAAGTCCAAAGCATCTATCCCGATTTGGCGCAGGGGGAGGACGTGCCGGATTTCATCAGGGAAATGCCGGGCGATTTCCGCGCCGTGGCGCGCCGTTGCGGCGGTCGGACGCACCTTGTCGTTTTCAACTTGAGCGAATGTGAAGCGCATTTTGAAGCGAAAACACAAAAGGGCACGCTTGCCGCCACGCTGACGCCGCTTGAAGTCAAAGTCTTTTCGTGGGGCGCTGAATAAAACTTATGTCCGATCGTTCCATTGCGGCAACGCGCTTTTTTGCGCTTGCCGCTTCTCATTTTTCCGCGGATTTTTTCAGTGCGGTGTTGCCGGGAATCCTCCCGGCGGCGTTGCTCTATTTTCATCTTGATCTCGGCTACGGCGTCATTTTATTGAGCGCGATCGGCATCGGCGCCAATTTGCTCCAGATCCCCGCTTCCGCGATCGACCGCGACAAAAGTTCACCGCGCTTACTCGTTTTCGGGATCTTGCTCGCGTCGGCGGTATTGATTTTGCCGTTTCTGCCGGAAAAAACGCGCTTCTGGCATCTTGCGCTTTTGCTCTTTCTTGCCGGAAGCGGCATCGCTTTGGTGCATCCTCTCGGATTGCGCGGCGTACACGCTTTGCCCTTTTCCGTCAAAGTGAGCGTGCCGCTTTTTATGACGTGCGGTTTTTTCGGTGCCGCCGTCGCGCCGTGGACAGCGTCATTGCTCGTCACCTTTTGCGGAATGAAAGGACTTCTTTTCCTTTTTGTTCCGGTCGCGTTGATCGTGCTTCTTCTCCTCGGGAGCCGATTGAAATTGCAGATACCGGAGGAAAACCGCATCCGTCAGGAAAATGCCGAAACAACGCCTTGGCGTTTCGGCGCGCTCTTTTTTTTCGCCCTCTTTCTCAATTGCGGAACTGCGGTTTTTACGGGATTGTTGCCGACGATGCTCCATCAATTCGGCTACACGCTGGCTTTCGGCGGATTTTGCAATACGCTTTTCGGCGTCGGGAGTTCCGTCGGCTCCATATTGCTCGGCATCGGAGCGCGCCGTTTCGCCCCGCCTAAAATGATCCTGCCGGGAATGGTGATCGGGATTTTGCTCGGAATGCTTTATCTTGAATCGGCGGAACTTTCCGTCTGGGCGGCGTTTTGCATTCCCTTGCTCGGTTTGCTGTTGAGTGCGCCGTATCCTCTTTTGGTCGCACTGTCGGTATCGGCGCCGGGGCGTTTTTCGTCGACGCTCCGTAGCGGATTGATCGTCGGCGGCACGTGGGGGATCGCCGGAGTGATGCTGCTTCCCGCCGGACAGATCGCGGAGCGCGTCAGTTTGTCCGCCGCGCTGGCAACGGGGCTGGGCTGTTATGTGATCGCCTTCGGCGTTGCCGCGCTGACTTGCCGCAAAGCAAAATAAGCGCACTTTTCCTGCAAAACGGCTTGCTTTTTTTTCCGGGGCGGATTATACTACAATCCATACTGGAGATATTCTATGCCGCAACGCATTTTTCTGGGGCGTCAACAGTTGCTCGCCGACGCGGTCGTCGGGCGGCTTTGTACGCTGATCCCGACGGAGTCGCCGATGACCGATTTCGGGCGGATCGCCGTCGTTCTGCCGGGAATGGCGGCGCGCCGCGCCGTGCAACGGCGTCTGGCGGAAAAATTCGGCGCCTTGCTTCCCCCCGAATTTCTGATGCCGTCGCAACTTCTGCGTTACGGCGCGGAAACGGGGCATCTTGCTTCGCCGATGGAGACGGAATTGATTTGGCAGCGGGCGCTTTGCCGGGCGTTGGAAACGCCGGAAAGATTCGCCTTGCTCTTTCCCGGCGGCACGGTCGACTTGCCCCGGATGCCGGGGAAACTTTTTGCCCGTTTGCGCGAGGAATTGACGCGCGGCGGCATTTCGATTTCCGACGCCGCCGATGCGCTGGGAAGCCGCGGAAGCGAACTTGCCGGACTGGAAAAGTTGTTTCTGGAAGAAGCGGAAAAATGCGGATTTGACGATCCGTTGCAACTGGATCTGAAAGCCGCAGGTTGCGTCGCGCCATTGGAAAATTTTGACCGCATCATTCTTGCCGGGGTGCCCGATCTGCCGCATATGCTGAAAAAACGGCTGGAAAATTTGTGTGCCGTCCGTCCGGATATATTGGAGATATGGCTTCACGCGCCGGAAAGCGAAAGCACGGCGTTTGACGATTACGGAGTCCCGCTCGCCGAGGTTTGGGCGGAGCGCGCGCTTCCTCTGGATCCGGCGGCGGTCGAAGTCGCGCTCGACGACCGTGATGCGGCAGTGCGCGCGCGGGATTTCGCCGTCGGCAGCGGCGAGCGGTTCGATCCGGAAGAGTGTGCGGTCGCGCTCGCCGATCCTGAATTGGAAACTTCCTTTGTCGAAATTTTTTCTGAAATCGGCAGTGCGACGGAGCATTCGCTTACGGTCACGCCTTCGACCGGAGTTCCGGCGAAAAAACTCCGGCTGGCGCGTCTTGGAGCGGCGCTGGTCGATTTTTTGAAAAACCGCGACGATTTTGCCGCGGGCGCGGCGTTGCTTGCCGAACGCGATTTTCTTGCGGCGTGTGCGGCGGAAAAGGGAAATGAAAATCAGATCCTTGCCGCGCTTGATGATTTCCGTCAGACGTGTTACCCCGATGACTTCGAGGCGGCGTGTATTTTCCTGCGGGAAATTTCCTCACGGAGCAAATTTGCGCAAATTTTGCTGCCGCTGTTGGAAAAAATCGCCGATTTGCCGCGTCAACTGGAGCAAAGCGAAAGCGCCGCAGTTTTTCTGAAAGATTTTTTCAATTCGGTTTTCCGCCGCGAATTTGACCGCGACGAAAAAAGTTTCGGGATCCCGCTCGGCGACGAGATCGACCTTTTCCGCCGGAAAATCGGCGAATTTTGCGCGTTGCCGCCGGAATTGGCAAAAGGGACGGCGAAATTGGCGGAACTGGAACTCTTTTTTCAGCATTTCGAGCAGGAAATGCTGCCGGTTTCCCGCGGAGATCTCGTACTGGAAGGAATGCTGGAGATCCCCTTTTTCACCTCGCGCCGCGTGATCCTTGTCGGCGTCAATGAAAAATTCTATCCCGACCGCATCGCACCGACCGCCTTTCTGACCGATTCGATCCGCCAAAAACTGCATTTGCGGCACAACGGCGACACGTTTGCCCGGGCGATGTGCCATCTGCGCAGTCTGCTCGACCCGAGAAAGAGGGAGGAGGTGAAATTTTTCGTCCTCAAAAATTCGTCGCAAAAGGAGGTTTTGAAACCTTCTCCGCTCTTTTTTTCGGGGGCGTTGGATGAAAAGGAGTTGCTGTCGCGGACACGCAAATTCTTCAGTCCGGTTTCCGCCCGGGAAACGGAGCAGGGCGCATCTCAAGAGGAAAAACGTTTTACCTTTGACTGGCAAAGCGACGGGATTTCCTTTTTCCGCGATGCGCCCGTACTCGCCGTGACGGCATTCAAAAATTATCTTGCCGGTGCGGAAAGATTTTTCCTCGCCAATGTTTTACGCGCAGAGCCGACCGATTACACGCTTGCCGAGCCGGATGCAAGCGGTTTCGGCAGTATCTGTCACGCCGCGTTTGAGCCGTTGCAGAAAATTTCCTGCACCGGAGAAGAAGAATTTTATCGCGCGCTGGAGCGGAATTTGCGCCGTTTCTTACGGGAAAATTTCGGAGAAAGGCTTCCCGTACTGATCCAGTTACAGCAGGAAAATCTGCTTCAGCGTTTTCAATACGCGGCGCGTTTGCTCGAAGCGGAGCGTCGCGACGGATTTGTTTTGCTCGAAACGGAATACCGCTTCGGCGGCGGGATGCCGATCCCTCTGGGCGAGGGTTTTGTCAAGGGCACCGCCGACCGCATCGAATACCGTGCCGCCAGTAACACGCTCCGGATCCTCGACATCAAAACGGGCAAAATCGAGTCCGTCGAAAAAGAACATTGTCAGGCGGGCAAATTCATCAATCTGCAATTGCCGCTTTATGCCATATTACTGCGGCGCGACAATGAATTTGCCCGGCGGCATCCCGACATCGACCTTGCAAACGTTGCCATCGAATGCGGCTATTTTCTGTTGCCGCGCGCGGTGACGGAAAGCCGCATCGATTTGTGGCAGCGCGAAAAATTCGATGCGGTGCTCGATGCGGCGCAAGCGTGCGCCGAGCGCGTCCTTGCCGAAGTGACGGAAATGAAAAACAAAATCTTTTTCGGCGAAGCGGACAACAATGCCCTGCCGGACGCTTTGAAACAGATCGTTCCCGATTTCGCGGCGGCATTTCCCGGTATTTCCTGGCAGGAGAGGGCAGATGACGATGAAAAGTGAAAAAAACCGCTTTTGTTTCTGCCCGGCGCAAGTTCGGGCGAACTGCACTTGCTCACGTTGTAATTGCCTGTGCTTCAACGGTTTCAAACGTCTGCGCGTCATTATGGCGAGTGCCGGGACAGGCAAAACGTTTCAGTTGGCGATGCGCTTCATCCAACTGCTTTGTTTCGGAGTGGATCCGTCGGAGATCCTCGCCGTCACCTTTACCAAAAAAGCGGCGGGGGAAATTTTTGACAAGATCATCGGCCGTCTGCTCGAACTTGCCGATGCGTCCGGAAAAAGTGAGCCCTGCAATATCTGTGAAAATTTTTCCCGCGCACAGTTTCTCGATATTCTGCACCGGCTTCTGGAAATGCGCCGGGAACTTCAGATCGGCACGATCGACAGTTTTTTCCGCAAACTCACCGACGTTTACGCGCCCGAACTCGGCATCTGGGGCGGCATTTCGCTCATCGACGCCAAAGACCGGAGTTACCGTCGCCGCACGCTTCGCAAATGGTTGCGTCAGATCGGCGGCGGAGCCGAACTCAGCGCCTTGCGCGAGTTGCTCAAGATGGCGAACCGCGACGAGCAAAAAAGTTTTTCCGCGACGATGGATGAATTGGTCGATTGCTGTTATCCCTTTTTCCTCTCGCACGAAACCGAACATTTGATCTGGGGCAAAGTGCCTTTCCTCTTTGGCGGCGATCAGGAGGAGTTGCCGCAGGACGCCGTGACGGAGCTTGCCGGCCGCCTCGACGCCGCGATGGAAGTGTTTAAGGAAAGCGAAGAAAAATGCGATGCCGTCGCCGTGCGCCGGCTTCAGGAACTGGCGAAATTCTGCGCTTCGGGCGCGGAAACGATCGGGCGGCTTCCCGACGATGTCAAGTCGCTCTTTCAGAATCTTGCCAAATACAATCTGCCCGGATGGGAAAAAGATTCCGGCAAAGATCTTTTGGTTGCCCGGAAATGGGGTTTGACGGGAAGCATCGGAAATCTTGTACGGCAACTTTTCTGCCACATCCGCGCCATTTTGATGCGGCAAGCGCGCAAACGCTCCAGCGCCGTTTACCAGTTGATGGCAAGTTACGACCGGATCTATCATCGCGAAGTGCGTGCCGCGGGACTGCTCACGTTTGCCGACATCCCGTATCTTTTGCAATCCGGCGGCGGCGAAGCGGGATTTCAGCTTTTTGCCAACGACAGCGTCAATCTGGAGGAGCGTCTCGACGCCCGGCTCAATCATTATCTCTTTGACGAATTTCAGGATACGAGCGACATCCAGTGGAACGCCTTTGACAATCTGCTCGACGAATTGGTCAATGACCGCGAAAGCGATTTCCGCACCTTCTTCTGTGTCGGCGACATCAAACAGTCGATCTACCGTTTCCGGCAGGGCAATCCCCGGCTTTTCGACCGCGTGATCGGCAAGATGAAAACCGAAGCCGATACGCTCACTTTGTCGCGCCGTTCCGCGCCGCAGGTGATGGAACTCGTCAACCGCGTTTTTGTTTCCCCGGAGGGTGGTCGCGGTTTTCTGCATGCGCTTCCCCGTCTGAAATTTGAGAAACACGAGGCGTATCATCAGGATATGCCGGGATTTGCCGCGTTGATCCAGTTTGAAAAAGCCGACCGCTCCGACCGGTGCGAAAAAGCCAAGGCGGATTTTATTTTGTCGGTGCTGTGCGACGTGCGGCCTTTTGACAAAAATCTTTCCGTCGGGATCCTGATGCGCAACAACCGCCATTTGCGCGAATTTGCCCAAGTGTTGCAGGAGTCGATCCGCGAAAGGGCTCTGCCTTTTACGGTTTCCGTTGACGGGACGCTTTCCGTACTGGAAAGCACGGCGGTGGAAATCTTTTTGCAGTTGCTGACGCTGGCTTCCCATCCGGCGGATCGATCGGCGCGGACTTTTCTGCATCTCGCGCAGTGGGGAAACGAGGCATTGTCGTGGGAGCAATGGGGAAAGTGTCTCCATCTTGGCAATATCGGCGACGCCGATGCTTTGTCGCAGGCGCTCCGCCATATCATCAACGCCGACGGCATCATCGAACTTGCCGACCGCTTCCAGGCAAGTTTCGGCAGTTCTTTCGGCGATTTCGACCGCAAAAGATTTGACGCATTGCGCAAGATGGCAAACTCTTTTTCGGGCGCGATTGATGATTTCCGCGAGCAGTTGCAATGGCAGGAGGACGAGGAGAAATCGCTCGCCGGAACGATCCAGCTGATGACGATCCACAAGTCCAAAGGTCTGGAATTCGATCTGGTGTTTCTGCCGGAATTCGATTCGCGGCACCGCAACGTTTCTTTAGTGCCGGAAACCGACATCCCCGATGTGCGGCAAATCGATGCGAAACGGCGCTGGATCGGTTATCTGCCGGACGAATCGGTCGCGTCGTCGCTGCCCGATGCCGCCGCTTATTTTGCCGCCCGGGAAAAAGAGGAGCAGTATGACGACTGCTGTACCGTTTACGTCGCGCTGACCCGTGCCAAACGGGGACTTTATTTGTTGTTTGCCACTCCGGGCAAAAATTCACAGCAGCCGGAAGCGGCGCTCGTAGAGGCATTGGCGACCGACGATATGGCGGCGCATCGCGCCAAACACGATTTCGCTGAACGTTTGCCGTTGCCCGATCCGGCGTGTTACAATGTCCGTTACGCCGCAGGACAAAGTGATTTTTACGCCGCGATCCCCGACCGGGAAGAAACGCTTCCTCCGGTTGTCGCGCGCGATCCGGAAAAGATTTCCGTCGTATCGCGCCGTCTTGATTTTGCGCGTCCCTCGGCGGCGCACGGCGTGCGCGTGTTTTCGGAAAACTGTTTTGAACTGGCGCACGGCGCGGAAACGGGCACTCTCATTCACGCCCTCTTTGAAAAAATCGACTTTATCGGAGAGGATTTCGACGCCGGGATTTTTCTCGCCGGAAATTTTGCCGGCGGCGACGGGGAAGCCGGAAATCTTTTCATCTCCTCGCTGGCAAGCCCGGAGATCCGGAATGCGCTCAAGCGTCCCGCCTCCGACGTTATTTTATGGCGGGAAAAGAATTTTCTTCACCACACGGCAAACGGAGTCGTTTCCGGCACATTTGACCGCGTGGTACTGATCCGCGAAAACGGCAAGATCGTCCGCGCGGAAATTTTGGACTACAAGAGCGACCGTCTGACGGCGCCGGAAGATTTTCTGGCGCGCCACGCCGCCCAACTGAAGATCTACCGCGCCGCGCTGGCGGCAATGACGCATCTTGAACCTTGCCGGATCGCCTGTACGCTGCTTGCGCTCCGGCTCGGGAAGGCGGTCAGCGTGCCGCTTGCCCGATGAGGAAATCGATCGCGCGCAAGTAGCCGTCAAATCCCATTCCGGCAAAACGTTGACAGCACGCCATGCCGGCGTAGGAGATCTTACGGAAATCTTCGCGGTTGTCGACATCGGAAAGATGCACTTCGACGGCGGGAAGCGCGACCGCTTTGAGCGCGTCGAGGATCGCGATGCTCGTATGCGTATAGGAGGCGGGGTTGATGATGATCGCATCGAAATTGCCAAGACAATCCTGGATGGCATCGACGATCGCCCCCTCGCTGTTGGATTGAAAGATTTCGACTTCAACGCCGTGCATTTGTGCGTAATCCGAAATGCATTGCTTCAGCGCCGCATAATTTTGTTTGCCGTAGATGGCGATTTCGCGGATGCCGAGCAGATTGAGATTGGGACCGTTGATCACTTTAATTTTCACGGTAAGCCTCGACGATTTTTTCCGCCGCCAGATCGGGGCAGATGTTTCGGGTATTGGATACGGCGGCATCCGCCGCTCTTTCGTAGAGCGCACGGCGTTCGCGATAGAGTTTGGCGACAGCTTCCTGCGTGGTGGAGAGCGGACGATCCCCGCCGACGGCAAGTTCCTCCAGCGGACGGTCGATAAGACAGACGAATCCGACCCGGCGGAGCAAGGCGACGTTTTCCGGATCGAGGACGATGCCGCCCCCGGTGCCGATGACGGTGCGGGAAACGCCTTCCAGTTTCAGCACGGCTTTTCTTTCCAGCTGACGGAATCCCGCTTCGCCGAAACGGGAAAAAATTTCCGGGATCGGCATATTCGCCATTTTCACGATCTCGTCGTCAAGGTCGATGAAAGAAAAATCAAGAATTTTTGCAACCCGTTGCCCCAACGTGCTTTTGCCGCTTCCGGGCATCCCGATCAGAATCAGATTGTCGCGCATGGATGTCACCTCAAAAAATCCGGTTTTTCCGTAAGCAGGAAATCAAGCAGGACAAGACTTGTCACCGCTTCGACGACCGGCACCGCGCGGATCGCGACGCAGGGGTCGTGCCGCCCCCCGACGGCAAGTGTCGTTTCTTTCATCAAACTGAGATCGACGCTTTTTTGCTCTTTGGCGATCGACGGCGTCGGTTTGAATGCGGCGCGCAACAAGATCGGCATCCCGCTTGAAATGCCGCCGAGAATGCCGCCGTGACGGTTGGTCGCGGTGCGGATATTGCCGTCGGCAAGACAAAAAGCATCGTTATTTGCCGAACCTTTGAGCAAGGCGGCGGCGAAGCCGTTGCCGAATTCCACTCCGCGCACGGCGGGAATGCCGAAAAGTACCTTGCCGAGACCGCACTCGATGCGGTCAAACATCGGCGAACCGACGCCTTCCGGAAAGCCGATGACGCCGCATTCGACGACTCCGCCGAGCGAATCGCCCTCCATCGCCGCCGTTTCAATGGCGCGTTGCATCAAAAGTCCCGCCGCATCATCGCAGACGGGGAATTCTTTTTCTCCTGGGGCAAGCAAGGTTTCGCGCTCCAGTTTTACGGCGTCAAAGGCACGGTCGGTGATATTCCAGACGCTTGCCAGATGCGCGCCGACGTAGATGTTTCTCCGCGCGAGGATCTGCCGCGCGATCGCTCCCAGGGCGACCAGCGGTGCCGTCAGCCGTCCGGAAAAGTGTCCGCCGCCCCGCCTGTCGGCGGCTTCGCCGTAACGCAACAGCGCGGCGTAATCGGCGTGACCGGGGCGCGGGACATTTTTCAATGTTTCATAGTCGCGGCTGTACATATCGCAATTGCGGATGACGACGCTGACGGGAGTTCCGGTCGTTTGGTCGTTATAGACTCCGGAAAGGATCTCCGGCAGATCGCTTTCGGCGCGCGATGTCGTGTTTTTCTGCCCGGGACGACGGCGTGCGAGCATTTTGAGAAGTTCTTTTTCGTCGATTTTTTCGCCGGGGGGGAAACCGTCGGCGACGCCGCCTGCCGCCGCGCCGTGCGATTCACCGAAAATACTGATTTTCAAGGTGTTGCCAAATGTGGATGACATCTTTTAAAGCTCCTTGTTTGCCGGAAATATCCGGGTGAAAAAATCGGGCAGTGACTTGTTGACGGCTTCCCATCCCGTCAGGGAAACGGGGCGTTGAGCGGCAAGTCCGGCGAGCGTCGCCGCCATTACGATCCGGTGGTCGCCGCATCCGGAAAGCGTACAGCCACCCGGGATGACACCGTTGCCGTGAATTTCAATAAAGTCTTTTCCTTCAACGGCTTGTACTCCAAGTTTTATCAACATTTCCCGGATCGCCGACAAGCGGTCGCTCTCTTTGATGCGGAGCCGCCGCGCGTTGCCGAGCGTCGTGACGCCGTTCGCCTTGGCGGCGACGACCGCCAATACCGGAGCGAGGTCGATCGTCGCATCAATGTCGAGAATTCCTATGCCGGAAAGGGGGGCTTTTTCCACCGTGATCTCCTGACCGATTTGCGTCACTTTTGCGCCGAAACGGCGCAAAATTTCCACGATGCGGCGGTCGCCCTGCCGGGAATCGGGATCAAGACCGCCGACCGTGACGCGCCCCGCCATGGCGCCGAGGGCGAGATAGGCACCTCCGTTGGACCAGTCGCCCTCCACGGCGATATTTTGCGGCGAAACGAATTTGCCGTTTACGGTAAAACCCGACGCCGTGGTTTCGACGGTGATACCGAATTTTTGCAGAATTTCTATCGTAAGATTTACGTAATCAACGCTTTGCAGTTTTGATGAAAGGATGATCTCGCCGCCGCCCGCCGCCGCCAGCGCAAAGAGAAATCCCGTGACGTATTGACTGCTGACGTTGCCGGGAAGCGTGATTTTGCTCTTTTCAGGCAGTTTGCCCGACAGGGAAAGGGGAAGCCGAAAATGGCTTGATTTTACGCCGCATTGTGCGAGCGCGTCAAGCAGTTCCTGAAGCGGACGCTCCGGCAATCTGCCTTTGCCGGAAAAAATTCCGGTCGCCCCCGACGCCGCCGCGACGGGCAGAAAAAAGCGGAGCGTCGAACCGCTTTCCCGGCAGGGGAAATCACTCTGTACGCCTTGTTTCGGCGTGACGGTGACAAAATTCTGATGCCGCATGGTTTGCGCGCCGAGTCCGGCAAGGCAATTGAGCGTCGCCGCAACGTCTTCCCCGAAATCGCAACCGAGATCAATGCGTGTCGGTGTGTCGCAGAGTGCCGCCGCTAGCAATATCCGGTGCGCCGCCGATTTGGAACGCGGCGCGTCGGTTTTTAGCGTAATATCTTGCGGATGAATGACTTTCATTTTGTCAAAAAGTCTTTTAAGTCATGGATGGAAACGGGGAACAATTCGCATTTGCCCGTATCGCGCGGTATGACGAATTCCAGAATTTCGCCGTGCCGTTTTTTATCGTTGAGCATCGTCTGCAATATCGTATCGACCGGATAGGGATTTTCCGTCGGCAGATGAAGATTTTGAAGTGCCGTTTGTAAGTTTTCCGCCGTTTGCTTCGGGCAAAGGCCGCGTCGGCAGGCGATCCGGGTGATCTCCATCATCCCGATGGCGACGGCGCTGCCGTGCGAAACGGCAAAATGCGAGGCGGTTTCGATCGCGTGACCGAGGGTATGACCGAAATTGAGCAACCGCCTTTCGCCCCGGTCAAAAGTATCGCGCTGAACGATGGACGCCTTGATTTCGATACAGCGCGCGATGATGTTTGCGGCATCGCTTCGCAATGCGTTTGCGGCGATCGCGTGAAAAAGTTTCCGATCGCAGATCATCCCGTATTTCAACGCTTCCGCCGCGCCGTCGGCAAAAATGGCGTCGGGAAGCGTCGCGAGCGTTTCGGGATCGGTGAAAATTTTCTGCGGCTGATAAAATGTGCCGCAGAGATTTTTGCCCGCCGCGAGATTGATCGCCGTCTTGCCGCCGATACTGCTGTCGACCATCGCGAGGAGAGTCGTCGGGATCTGATAAAACGGTACGCCGCGCAGAAACGAAGCCGCGGCGAATCCGGTGAGGTCGCCGACGACGCCGCCGCCGAGGGCAAGGAGCGCGTCGCTTCTGGTAAAGTGCTGTGCGGCAAGGAATTCCACAAGTTTTTCCAATACGGGAAACGATTTGGAAACTTCCCCGGGCGCCACCGTGAAAACAACAAAGTTTATCTTTGTTTCATCCAGCGAGCGGCGCACGTCGTCGAGGTAGAGCGCGGAAACATTGTCATCGGTGACGATCGCCGCGCGGAAACTTTTTTCCGGATTGGCGGCGCGCAGAAATTCTCCGATCTTGTGGCGGATACCGGAAGTGATCTCGGCACGGCAGGGCGGGATTTCGATGGACGGCATCGTTACTTTCCTTTTGTTTCGCGGAAAGTCCGCAGACTTTCGATCGTCGCCTTGCGCTGTGCGCCCTGCGTGAAAAGTTCGACGAGTTGCTCCCGGTCGTTTTTCCTGAGCGCCGTTTCAAATTCCGCGAGACGGGAGATCAGCGTATGGATCTCGCGTTGCAGATTGTCGCGGTTGTCGAGAAAGAGGTCGCTCCACAACTGCGGATCGACCGAGGCGACGCGGATCATATCGCGGAAACTTCCCGCCGAAAAACCGGCGTGCTCGTCCGCAGTCGGACTTTTGACGAAACTTGCCGACAGCGCGTGGGCAAGCTGGGAAGTGTAGGCGATGAGCCGGTCGTGTTTTTCCGGCGTCGTCGTGACGACGCGGGCAAATCCGAGATCGAGAAAAAACTTTTTGATTTTTTCCAGTCGGGCAAGTTGCGGGATCTCCTCAAAAACGAGGAGCATTGAGGCGTTGTTGTAAAGCGCGTCGCTCGCGCGCTCGAAACCCGAACGCTCCTTGCCCGCCATCGGGTGACCGCCGATGAAAAGAAAGTTGTTGGCATCGGCGATCCGCCACGCTTCGGGGCAGATCGTGCGTTTGACGCCGGCGCAGTCGATGACTATGGCGTCTTTTTTGAATTTTGCGGCATATTCACGCAAAAACGGCACAACGGCGTGCGGCGGCAGTGCGATGAGGACAAGGTCGCAGTTTTTCAGCGTTTGGGCATTTAGTCTGCCGTCGATCGCGTTTTCCAGTTCCGCCCGGCAGAGCGCGCTTTCATTTTGGTCAAAGGCGAGGACGCGGCAATCGGTTTTCGTTTTGACCGCCTTGGCGAAACTGCCGCCGATCAATCCGCATCCGGCAATTCCGATGGTTTTCATTTTGTCAATGTCCCGCGCAAAATAGCGGCTTTGCGGCTGATCGCATCGAATTGCTCCGGCAGGATCGACTGCGGACCGTCGCAGAGCGCGTGTGCGGGGTCGTTGTGGACTTCGATCATCACGCCGTCGCAACCGCAGGCGATCGCCGCCATCGTCATCGGTTCGACCAGCCGGGCGATGCCGGTGGCGTGGCTCGGATCGACGACGACGGGCAGATGCGAGAGCGAGTGGAGCATCGGTACCGCCGCGAGGTCGAGCGTATTGCGCATCGCCGTTTCAAAGGTGCGGATGCCGCGTTCGCAGAGGATGACGTTGTTGTTGCCGCCCGCCATGATGTATTCGGCGCTCATCAAAAGCTCCTTGATCGTGCTGGCGAAACCGCGTTTCAGGAGGATCGGTTTCCGGCAATGGCCCAACTGCTTGAGCAACTCGAAATTCTGCATATTGCGGGCGCCGACCTGAATGAGGTCGATGTCGGCAAAGAGGTCGAGTTGCGAAATATCCATAATTTCGGTGACAACGGGAAGTTGCGTCTCTTTTTTCGCTTCGAGCAGCAGTTTGATGCCCTCGGCGCGCAATCCCTGAAAGGCGTAGGGGCTGGTGCGGGGCTTGAAAACGCCGCCGCGCAGGATCGCCGCGCCCGATTTTTTGACATCTTCGGCGATGGAAATGATCTGCTCTTCGGATTCGATGGAGCACGGCCCCGCGATCAGCGCGAAATTGCCGCCGCCGATTTTGGCGTTTCCCACTTCGACGACGGTGTCGAGCGGATGGAATTTGCGGTTGGCGCTTTTAAACGGGTCCTGGATGCGCACGACGTCCTCGACGATCTCAAGCGCGCGGATGAGATCCATATCGACGCCGCTGGTGTCGCCGACGAGCCCGAGAATGGTCTGGTGGACGCCGCTGCTGGTGTGGATCTGGAGATTCTGGCTCTCAAGCCATTTGGTGAGATTTTCCAGCTGTTTGGGATCGGGATTTTCCTTTAAGATGACGACCATAATGAAAACTCCTTTTGACTTTTTCTAAATATACTTGCTGTTGGCTTATCTTACAACTTGATACGGTAAAAAAAAACGCACTGCCGGATCTTGCCGGAAGCGCGCGGAAAAATTTTGAGAAAAACGTTATGATCGCTTGCGCGCCGCCGTCAGCAATCCGAGCCCGACGGCAAGAAAGAGCCACGCGCAGTAATAATATCGGCAGTTTCCCGGAATTTCAACGACAAGATAGTTGAGGAAATAATTGCGACCGCGCTTCAAGCCGGGCAGAAAGGAGGGGATCGCCTCGATTTTGCCGGATCCGGTGAAGTGAAGCGTCAGATAACCGAAATCGGGATGGAGTGTGTCGCGCATTTTCTGTCCGCTGCAGGGCACGTGATAAACGGGGACTCCCTCGAAATCGCTTTGCCCGCTAGTGTGTAAATGTCCGGAAACGATCGCGTCGATCGGGAAACGCTTGAGCAACGGTTTCAACTGATGCGCGACAATGGTTGTCTGGATATGGCGGTATACGGCAGGTGGCGCAACGGGCGGACGGTGCATTACGAGAACACAGCGGCGGAAATCCTGCCGGTACCGGCTCAAAACGCTTTCAAGCCACGCCAATTCTTCGTCGTCCATTCCGCTGACGTGCTTCGGGTTTTTCCGTTGGACTTCCGGCAAAAGAAGCTGAAGTGTCTCCGGCGTCGCTTTTATGGGAACATTGTCGTTGAGCATAATAAAAAGCGTATCGCCAAAGGAGAAGAAATAGTACGGATTTCCGAAAAAATGGCAGTATGTTTTCAGATTTCCTTTCCCGAGAATGTCGTGGTTGCCGGGGATGGCGCACATCGGGACCGAGAGATTTTCCTGCAGGAGTTCGACGAGATAAGCTCCTTCGGCGCCTCGGATGGTGCGGAACATATCGCCGACGGATATGGCGAAATCAATCCTGTCGGCGGATATTTGTTTCAAAACGGGGACGATCACGTCTGTCTGCATTGCGAAATCGCCGAAAAACGCGATGCGGAAATCTTTCTTTTGCGCGGCGAGATGTTTTGATGCCGGAGGGATAATGCTTGCGGTATTTCCGAAACGGCAGCAAAGATAGGCGCCTGCCGCCAGCATCGCGATCCCGGAAAGAATTGCGATGATCCCTGAAATTGCCGCCAAGCGGCGTCCGATGTCTTTGCGCATAAAAATTCCCTCTTAATGATTGCTTGTAATATACGGCGAAAAAGCGGAAAGTCAAATTTTTTTGCCGTATTCTCCGGAATTTGCCGCATTGCTTTTTTTGCGCGATCCGATTGATTTTGTTGAAAAAGAAACCGCAAAACGGTTCGTCGTTTTTTTGTTTTTCTGAAAAATTTTATCTTTTTATTAATATAAGGAAACGTTGTTTTTTCTACTTAAAAAGTTGAAATCAGTATTGTTTTGACCAATATATAACGAATATTTATTCGTTATTGAATCGATTAAAGTTAAGCAATATATTAATTTCATCCGCTTGAAAAAAGACGGAAATTTTTTGGGAACGCGGAAAAAAGGTTGACAACCGCTTCCTTGAGTGAAACAAGAACAAAAGAGCGGCGATGCGCCGCCGGAGGTGAATATGGATCAGTATGCGATAAGCGTTTTGCCGAAATGGGAGTCGATCCGCGCCTTTTTGAGTGCGGGCGGCCCGGAAAGCGATCTGCCGCGGCGGTTGAATCTGTCGGCGGCGACGCTTCGCCGCTACCGCAAAAAATATCCGGAATTCGCGGCGATGCTCGACGAATGCCGTGCGGAAGCGGCGGCTCTCGCCGATGATCAGGTCGAAGCCGCGCTTTTCCGCCGGGCGACCGGATACGATACGGAGGATGCGGATTCTCCCCGTCACGTCCCCGCCGACGTCAAAGCGGCGATATTCTGGCTGAAAAACCGGCGGCCGGATCTCTGGCGCGACCGCAAAGTAGTTGCGCTGGACGAACCGGTAAAGATCACTTTGTCCGCCGAAGAAAAGGAGTTGTGATGAAAGATTTTCTGTTTTCGGGTGGCAAATTCCATTGTCACCGGGAGTATCTCCGTCACCGTGACAACTGGCTCCACAGCCGCGACGCCTATTCCGGCGGCGAAAGCTATCTGGATTCGGCGCTGATCCGTCACGTTTCGGAAATCGACCTCGAGTTTGCCGAAAGACGGCGGCGCGCCTATTACTTCAACTACCCGCGCTCGATCGCGCGGCGGATCACCCAGAGCGTGCTCGGCGTCGAACCGCTCCGCAAGCACGCCGATCCGCTTCTCGTGGAGGATTGGAGCCGTACCGGATGGCGCACGACGGGGGTGATGCGTCAGCTTTCGACGATGCTCAACGTCTACGGACGCGCTTATTTATTCGTCGAATCGCCCCGTTTCGAGGGGGAAGTGTCGCTGCAGCGCGCCGCCGACGAGCGGTTGCGCCCCTATGTGCGTGCGCTTTCTCCGCTTGAAGTGCCGGACTGGGCTTACGCCGCCGACGGGAAACTGCTCTGGGCGCTGGTTCTGGAGGAAGCGGTCGATCATCAGAACCCCTTTGCGGAACCCGTAATTTGTGAAAGAGTGCGCTTGCTGGAGCGTGACCGGTATCGCGTCTTTGAGTCGCGCAACGGCGATTTCCGCGAAGTGGCGCACGGCAAAAATCCCCTCGGCGAAGTGCCGCTCGTATGCGTCGAGGAAGCCGACGGTTTCGGGATGGACGCCAATCACTGGTTCGAGGACGTCGTGCGCATCAGCGAAGCGATCTTCAACAACGAATCCGAGGCGCAGATGAATATCGTCAAGCAGATGTTCGGGATGCTCGTCGTTTCCGATACCTTTGCCCGGGGCGCCCGCAAACTGGGCAACGGCGCCGCCGCCGGAAATTTTTCCGCCACCGTCGCCCGCAGCGCCGCGATCATCGAATCCGTCGAGGAAAAGGGCATCAGCCGTTTCATCAGTCCCTCCGGCGTCCCCGGCGACGTGATCCGGCAGGAAAACCGTCAGCTCAAGCAGGAACTTTACGAAGTCGTCGGGCTTGCCGTCGACGGTTACGGACGGGAAACCCGGAGCGCGGAATCCAAAGAATGGGATTTTCAGCACGTCAACTGGTTCCTTGCCGAACGCGCCGCGCTTCTGGAGGAGGCGGAAATTGCCGCGTGGAAACTCATTCACGGTTTCGATGCCGGGATCCCCGTGCCCGACGTCGCCTACAACCGCGAATTTTCGGTGCGTGATCTGGAAAAATCGATTTCCGGACTTTTACAGCTTGCTCAAGTGAGCGACGATCAGAATTACCGCAACGCGGTCCGCGGCGCGGCGATCCATCTGCTCGATGACATTTCCCCTTTGTCTGCAGGTGAAAAACATCACTTGCAGAAAAACGACAATCCCCAAGGAGGCAATCAATGAATTTGAATCCGTTATGGAAAAAAGCCGTCGCTTCCTCGACGCTGAGCGACAGCGAAAAGGAAGCGCTCTATCAGATCGATCCCGACGCATTGCGTCAAAGTGTTTCGGCGTTGCAGAAACAGCTCGACGACGCTGAAAACGCCCAGTTGAGCGAAACGGAAAAATTGCAGAAGGAGTTGACCAAAGTGCGCGACGAGCGCGAAACGCTCGACCGGAATTACCGCGCTCTTTTCCGCCAGCACCGCATCGCTGCGATCGCGCGGAAATTCGGATGCGCGGAACCGGATTACCTTGATTTCCTCGCCGCCAGAAGTTCCGTCGATCTGGAGGATGACGCGGCGGTCGCGGCGATGGTCGGTCAACTCCAGAAAAGCCATCCCTTCGCCTTTGTTTCCCAACTGAAAAGCGGCGGCGGCGCGGGAAGTCCCGAAACGCTCGAAAAGCAGGAAAATTCTTTGCCGCGCGATCCGGAATCGCGGATCGGGATCCTGATGCAGACGATCGGCAAGGTGCCGTTCCAGGAGTAATACAACCAAAGAAAGGACTCCAAAATGTTGTACAGTTACAGTTTTTCCAACAAAAAACGCGATCTTTCGGACGTGTTGTCGCAGGTCGTCAAAGACGAACCGCGCTTCATTTCCAATTTCCGCCGCGGCGCCGATGCGACTAGCCGCAAGCACGAATGGCTGGAGGATCAGCTGACCGGGCGCGGCATCACGGCGAGCGCGCCGCCAACGGCTCGACGCTCACCGCCGCAACGCTGACGGCAGGCAAATTCATCATCGTTTCGACGCCGATGTCCGAAGCGAGCGTCAACGGTGACGGCGAAGAAAACTACGCCGTCGCCGGCACCGAATACAACACGACTCAGATCTTCCGCAAAGAGATCGTTCTTTCCGGTTCCGCACTTGCCGTCGGCGTTTACGGTTCGGTCGACAATCAGCTGAACCGGCAGACCGCTTTCGCGTTGAGCGAACTTGCCCGCGACCTCAACCGGGTCGCCCTTTTCGGACGGCGTGTCGAAGCGACGGCGAGCGTCCGCGGCGAAGCGGGCGGGCTTTACTACTTCGGCACCCGGCAGGGCGCGCTTTCGCTCGATGCCCAAAACAAGCCGATCGACAGTTATCTCATCAACGATGCCGCGCAGATGCTCCTTGCCGAAGGCGGCGATCCGGTACAGATCCTCTGCAGTCCCGGACAGGCGCGGGTGATCTCCAACGAGTACAAGGACCGCCTGCAAGTCCTCCGCAGCGACGACCGCCGCGGTGCCTACGTCGCCGTGATCGTCAATGAGATCAACGGCCGCGGCATCACCGTGATGGCGGACCCCGACGTCCCGCAGAACGATGTCTGGCTGATCGACCCCGCCGGTTTCGCGCTCTGCAATCTGCGCAACCGTGCGATCACCGACAGCGATGCGACGCCCAAGGGCTTCGACGGAGTGCGCCGTACCGCGCTCGGTGAACTCACCTTTGAGTTCAAAAACATCAAACAGCGCGTCTGCCGTATCACCAACGTCCAGAATGCCGCCGATGCGATTTCGGCGATGCGCACGGCGATCCCGGGCGGTACGGTCGCTCTGCCCGGCGGTACGTCAAGCGAAAACTGATCGCGCTGACGCCGAGCCGTTTTTACCCGGCGGGAAAAGGAGATCCCGCTTCCCGCCGGGCGTTTTTTACCTTTTTTCAGGGAGAAATGCTGATGATTTCCGACACCACTTTGCAAAATTACTTCAACCGCCATTTGCTTGCACCGACGCTCAATGCCTTTTCCGCGGCGGAAAGAAATGCCGCGTGTTTCACCGCCGATCTGGATGTCGCCGCCGTTTTCGGCCGTTCGGTCAATGACGGTGACGATGCGTTGCTTTGCGCCGCCGTCGCCGAACAGGCGATCCATCTTTTACTGCACCGCGACACTTTGTCCCGCGCCGAAACGCAGACGGATCTGGTCTCGGAAACCATCGACGGCGTCGGGAGCCGTTCCTACCGCGTCAGCCGCCGCGAGCCGGAATTGCTTTGCGAACGCGCCAAAAAGCTTCTTTCCGGCGCGATGACCGCGCAACTGTCATTGAAGCGGGGTTGAAAATGGCCCCCGATACATTCAGCGACGCGCCGGATTGTTACGGCACTTTTGAAAAAAACAAAGCCGGTTGCAAATCGTGTGTTTATGCTTCGTCCTGTTGCTATTACCGGAAAACGGAAGCCAAAATGGAAGAAAGGCTCCATATGGTGAGATTTGAATTCGTCCAGAATTGGAGCGAATTGCTCGCCGATACGAGCCACATTCCCGGCGAGGAGGAACCGGTCGCGGCGACATCCCGCCGCCGCCGCGATCTTCCGGCGGATACGGATATTGCCGATATGGCGCAGTTTTTGCATTTCATCCTTGAACTGGATGATTATACGCTTGCGATCCTCGCGCAGATCATCGTCCCCGGAAAAGATGCCGTTCAGACGTGCTCCATGGCGGAACTCGCGAGGATCCACCATTGCACGCGGCAGGCGATCCACCGCAAGTTTTTGCGGACGGCGCACCGCAATCCGGAACTTGCCCGGTTGCTGCAGCTGACTTTGCGCAAAGTGCGCACGAGCCGCAGCGCCTTTTTGCGCGGACACGCGGCGGCGGGGAGGCGCGCTTGAAAGAATTCCATTATACTGCGGCGCAGCAGAAAGCGTTGAAATTGATCGCATCCGGCGCCTCGCGCGTGATGCTTTTCGGCGGCAGCCGGAGCGGTAAGACCTTTTTGCTCTGCTGTGCCTTGCTGGTGCGGGCGATGCGTGCGCCGGGGAGCCGCCACGCGATCATCCGCCGCCACTTCAACAGCGTCAAGACTTCGGTCGGGATGGACACGCTGCCTAAAGTGCTCGACTGCCGCTTTCCCGGCGTGAAAGCCGAATTCAACAAGACGGAATGTTTTTTCCGTCTGCCCAACGGCGCGGAAATCTGGCTGATCGGGCTGGACGACGACCGCCGGGCGGAAAAGATCCTCGGCAAGGAATTTTCCACGCTCTATTTCAACGAGTGCAGTGAATTGGATTATGCGAGCGTCCAGACCGCGCTGACCCGCTTGGCGCAGAATGCGCCGCCCTTGCGCAACAAGGCGTTTTTTGACTGCAATCCGCCGGGAAAAAGTCATTGGACGTACCGGCTTTTCATTGAGAAACTCAATCCCGTCGATCGCACCGGACTGCGCGACGGGGAAAATTTCGCCGCGATGCGGATCAATCCCGCCGACAATGCCGAAAATCTGCCGGAGGATTACATTTGTTTCACCCTCGCCAATTTGCCGGCGCGTCAGCGCGAACGGTTTCTTGAAGGACGTTTCCTCGACGAGTGTCCCGATGCATTGTGGCATTACGACGGGATCGATGCCGCCCGCGTCGTGCGCGCTCCCGAAAATCTCGTGCGCATCGTCATCGGCGTCGATCCCGCCGTTACCGCCCGTACTTCCAGCGATGCGACCGGCATCATCGCCGCCGCGACCGGAAGCGACGGGGATTATTATGTTTTACGCGACGCAAGCGGCGTTTATCCTCCGCTGGTCTGGGGACACCGCGTGGTCGATCTCTACCACGAACTCGGCGCCGACCGCATCGTCGGAGAGGTCAACAACGGCGGCGACCTGATCGAAGCGATGCTCCGTCAGATCGATCCCGATTTGAGTTTCCGCTCCGTGACGGCAAGCCGCGGCAAGATCGCCCGCGCCGAACCGATCGCCGCCCTTTACGAAAAAAAGAAAGTCCATCACGTCGGCGTCTTTCCCGAACTGGAGGACGAAATGACCGGATTTTCCCCGGCGACGGCGACTTATTCCCCCGACCGGATGGACGCGCTTGTCTGGGCGCTGACGGAGCTGGGCAAAGAAGGTCCGAAATTTATTCTGGCGTAGGAAAACGGGATGAAAGATGAACTTTTTCCGGAGAAGGTGTGCGATGGATCTACTGCAGTTTCTTCCGGATCGCCTCTCCCACCGGAGCCGGGACGTAGATGTCGAAATCGCCGCCGAGCGAGGCGATCTCCTTGACCAGACTGGAGGAAACAAAGGAATTTTTGAGCGTCGGCGTCATAAAGATGGTCTCGCAACCGGGAAGCAAGCGGCGGTTCATCAACGCCATCTGCAATTCGTACTCGTAATCGGAAAAAGCGCGGAGACCGCGCAAAAGGGCTTGCGCGTCATATTCCTTGATGGCATTGACGATCAGCCCCTCCGTGGCGACGACTTGGACTTTTTCCCCGAGGTCGCGACAGCTTTCGGCGATGAGGTCGCGGCGTTCCTGCAGTGAAAAAAGCGGATTTTTGCCGGGATTGACCGCGACGGCGACGATGACCCGGTCGAAAAGGCGGCACGCGCGCTGAACCAGATCGAGGTGTCCGTTGGTGAAAGGGTCAAAGGATCCGGGATAGATGACGGTTTTCATGACTTTCGCAAAACTCTTTCTTTGACATATGACCGTGCAGAATGTATTTTATATACTATACGCTGTAAATGATGAAAATGCAATTTTTATGATGATCCGTTTTTTGACCGAAGCTCCTCGTGCGGATGCGCCGCTTGTGCTGGCGCTCGGGGTGTTTGACGCCGTCCACCTCGGACACAGGGAAATCATTTCCCGTGCCGCGCTGCTGGCAAAAGAGCATGACGCAAAAGTGGTGGCGGTCACCTTTTTTCCGCATCCGCGCGAAGTGCTTGCCAAAACGCCTCCGGTTTTACTGTTGCCGAAAGAAGCGAGGATCGTTCTTTTGCGGAATGCCGGAGCCGATGCGGTGGGAACGATCGACTTTTCGCGGGAATTTGCCACTTGGAGCGCGGAAAAATTCTGTCAGATGCTTTGGCGGGAATTTCCGCATCGTATCGCGGGCATCGTCGTCGGGAGCAATTGGCGTTTCGGCAAAGGCGGCGAAGGCAATGCCGCGTTTCTGCAAAAATTTTTCGCATCCTTTCATGTGGAAACGCTCGCCGTCATTGAAAAAAGTTATCAGGAAAAAATCATTTCCGCAAGCCGGATCCGCGAAGCGATTGCCGCAGGGGATTTCGATTCCGCCACCGCGATGCTCGGTCGTCCGGTCGCCCTGTACGGCATCGTCCGCCACGGTTTCGGCGATGCCGGAAAACTCCTGGCGGCGCCGACGCTCAATCTGGAGGTGGTGGCAGGGGTTTTCCCCCCCGATGGCGTTTACGCCGGGCGCATCATGCTTCCCGACGGACGGTTTTTCCCCGCCGCCGTAAACTGCGGCATCGCGCCGACATTCGGCGACCGCACCCGCAGGATCGAAGCGCATCTCATTGATTTTTCCGGCGATCTCTACGACAAAAAAGTAAAACTTGAATTTTGCCGTTTCATCCGTGCCGAAAAACGTTTTTCCTCGGTCGGGGAATTGAAAGCGCAGATCGCGCGCGACATCGCGTTCTGCCGGGAAGCGGCGAAATGAAAACGGTCGGCATCACGGGGATCAGCGGTTTTCTCGGGAAACATCTCGCCGCTCGCTGTGAACGGGAAAATTTTACCGTCATCGGGATCGGCCGGGACGCATTTGCCGACGAAGTCCGTCTTGCCGGACTTGTGACGCGCTGTGACGACGTCGTCCACTTCGCCGGACTGAGCCGCCACGAAAACGGGGAATATCTCTATCAGATCAATCTGTCGCTCGGGCAAAAACTTGTGCGCGCGGCGCAAAAAAATCCGGGGAAAACGCCCCGCATTATCCTCGGCTCGACGACGCATATCGACCGCGACACGCTTTATCACCGCTCCAAGCGCGACCTTGCCGCGCTTTTTGCCGCAAGCGGCAAAGAGAATGTGGAACTTCTGATGCCGAATACATTCGGTCCCGGCGGCAAAGCCTTTTACAATTCCGTTGTTTCGACCTTTTGCCGTTTGTGTTGCGATCACGCGACGCCGGAAAGGATCGACGACGTGCCGCTTGCCCTGATCTACGTCGACCGTTTGATGGATGAGATCGTCAATATCCTGCGCGAACCGGAAAAAACAGGAAAAGTCGTCATTTCCGACCAATACCATGTCCGGCTCCCCCGGGTCTGGGAGATATTGACGCATCTTGCGGACAACGCCGTACCCGCCGACGATTTTGAACGCGATCTCGCTTTGACGCTGAGATCCTACCGGCGTTAAAAACTTACGTTGACGTCGCCGTTGAGTTGCACCGGGGGCGCCATCAGCAGGATGCCGAAAGTCCGGTTCCAGTCCTGATCCCACGTTTTGAGCATCAATGGATCGGTGGGCGCGCCCCACAAATTGAAGTCGATGATGAGGATCTCGTTGCCCGACGTGATGTAAATATCCATCACGATTTTCCCGTCGGGGAGTCGGTCGGCGATTTTTCCGACGAATTTTTCCGCCATCTGCCAGTATTTGACGCGCACGCCCTCCAATCGGCGGTAATGGCGGTCAAGGTGGTACTGGCTCATTGCGTGAAGTTCCCCGTCGACGATGAAAAGACGGAATTCCCGGGGCCAGGTCATCCGGCGGAAGGGACGGATGCAGAAGTTTTTGACCAGTCCGTTCCGGGCGGCTTCGCGGACTTTTTCACTGGCAGCCAAGTTGGCAAAAGTGCTTTGCGCCGAATAGGTTGCGCCGCGTTTCCCCGCGTAACGCTCCGTATCGGTCGGGGCGCAGGTGTCGACGCAGGCGAAACAGTTGCCGGGGACTTTTTCCAACACCTTTTTCAATTCGGCGATCATTGAGTAGGAAAGCGTATTTTGCAGAATGGCTTCCATATCTCCGGTGCCGATGAGTTTGGCGAGATCGGGATCGACGGGGACGAAGCGGGTCGGAAAGGCGTATTCGCCGAGAACCGCATACCATTCGGGCATTTGGCAGAATTTTTCAATTGTCATAAAAACCTCCACTGTGATCGGGGTTGTTTTCCTGTTGCCAGGTCGATTCGATGCGGCGTACGATCCATATCCAGTAGATGAACGTCGCGAAAAGATAAATCTGCGGGTAAGAGAAAACCGGCAGATCGAAAAGCGGGAAACATCCGGCGATCACCATTGCGGGAAATCCGGCGTAAAGGGCGCTTTTCCACAGATCGATCCCGCGCAGAATGCGGTTGCTGTTGATCGAAAAGATCAGCGCGGCGCTTCCCGTCGCGATGATGCCGAGGAAAAGGGCGTCGAAAAACTGTTGTAAAAAAGCGAGAAGCCAGCAGACGACGCGAATGATCCCGGCGAGGTCGGCAACGGCGATTTTCCGGTTTTCCGGAAAAACTTTTTCCGGTTGCAGTTCCGACTCCTCAAAGAGAATCTTCAGTGCGGCGCGGTCGCCGGAAATATTCGTGACCATCCGCTTTTCGCCGGGGCGGAAGATCCCCCATTGATCTTCTCCGGAGCGGACGGCGCAAAAGAATTTGCCGTTGCGCCAGAGGATGAGATAGCGGAGCCCGCCGAGATCGTTGACGACCGCTTCGCTCTGATCGGCTCCGGTGTAGCAGAGCCGTCCTTTGTAGGGCAATACGATGGATCGGGCTCTCGTTTCGTCGTGTTGCGGGTAAACGCCGTTGCCGCGAAGCACGATTTCCTGACCGAAGGCCCCGGTAAAACTGCTTTCGGAATCCTCGATCCAGCGTTGCATTCGCGTGTATTGTCCGATCGCGACCAAAACGGAAACGATCACACACAAAAGCAGAAATTGCAGAAAAACTTTCCAAAACGGATTCCGCACCAGTCGCGGAGCATCCGCCGTCCCGCGGCAGAGTGAAAAGAAAGCGGCGAAAAATCCCGGCGTTTCCGTCATTTCTTCTTGGTCCTCAAGTAGTTGACGCGTTTGCCGCGTTCGCGGAGCTGTTGCAGTTCCGGAGCGATGCGCTCCGCTTCTTTGGGCGCGAGACGGTCGGTGAAAACGATGCCGTGCAAGTGGTCGATCTCGTGCTGAAGACAACGCGCAAGCAAGTGATCGCACTCGATCTCGATCTCCTGATTGGCGAGCGAGGTAAAGTGGACGACGACCCGTTCGGGGCGGACGACTTCGGCATAAATGCCCGGCACCGACAGACATCCTTCCTCTTTGCCGACCATTTTTCCCGCGCTGGAAACGATGCGCGGATTGACGAGCGCAAGCGGCATCTGATGCAGCAGCAATTTTTCCCCGGGGGAAAGCGCGACATCCTTTTCCGGCGGCGGGACATCGACGACGACCAGTTGCCTGGCAATGCCGATCTGCGGCGCGGCAAGCCCGATGCCGTCAAAGAAATACATCGATTCGACCATATTCCGGGCGAGATCGACGATTTCCGGCGTAATGGCTAAAACCGGCTCCGCTTCCTGCGCGAGCACCGGATCGCCGCTGGTGCGGACGGGGTATTTCACTTTGCTTTTCACGATGTTCTGAATCCGAAAAAAAAGCCGTCGGTCATTCCCCGACGGCTGGTCAAAAACGTTTTATCTTTGCTCCGTCGCCGAGGCGGGAATTGCGACCGGCTGGACTTTTTGCGGCTCCGCCTGCGGCGCGGGCGCCGGAGCGTCATCCGTTTTCACGGCTTCGGGAGCGGATTTTTCCGTCGAAGAGATCCCGGAGGGCAACGCCGATTCCTTTTGCGGTACGACCGGTGCCGTTTCCTTGGAGTCGGAAAATTGTTCCGGCGGCAGGCTTTCCATGCCGGGAGCGAGTTTTGCGTCGATCTTTTCCGGCTGATTTTCGTAGTAGCTTGCGTTGTTGACGCCGACCGCCGCGTCCAGTTGCGCGCGGGCGTTCTGGATGCCGATGTAACTGGTGGCGAGATTCGCCTCGGCGTCGACGAAGTCGCGCTGAGCTTCGTTGAGACGGGTCAATTCAGTATTTCCGGCGCGGTATTCGTCATCGACGAGATCGCGCTGTTTGGCGGAAAGGTCGCGGACCTGCTGCAGAAGTTTCGTCGCGCGGGTACACTGGACGTAGGACGCGTAAGCGGTGCGGACATCGTTGACCACCTGGAACCACTGTGCCGCCGCCTGATAGTCGGCGATGGCGAGATTCGCCTGATACTCGCGCATCTTGTTGTAACGCGCCAGACCGCTGAAGATCGTCCAGTCCGCCTGGATCCCGTAGCTGATCGAAGTATTGTCGCTGCGGGAACGGGTGTCGTAATCATTTGTGTAAGAGGCATTGGTGCCGAATCCCCAGTTGAAAAAGGCGTTGACCGTCGGCGAAAACGAGGCGTACTGCTGATAGAGCTGATATTTGGCGATCTCAAGCTGTTCGCGGTAGCCTTTGAGGTCTGGGCGGTTCGCCAATGCCGTGTCGAGGTAGACGTCAACGGCGGGCAGTTCGACGAAATCGGTTTTGATGTGGCCGGAAAATTTCACTTCCTTGGGGAAAGTCCCGTCGGGATAGCCCATCAGAAGCGCGAGCGCGTAGAGCGCGCTCTCGTAGTTGTACTCCGCTTTGACGACGTTGACTTCGGCGTTGTTCATCAATATGGCGAAGTTCAGCACACTGCTCAGCGGCACCGCGCCCGCGTCGAATTTGTATTGCGTGTCGCGCAACGAAGTCATCTGGAATTTGCGGTCTTCTTCGGCGATGCGGCGGTTTTCGATCTGGAGCAGAACGCTGTTGTACGCCTGTGCCACGGCGAGCATCATCGTGCGGCAGGCGTTTTCGTCGAGCCGCTGATAGTATTTTTCCGAATGGCTTGCCGCCATCACGCCGAATTCGCGGTTCAGACCGTCGAAAAGCAGCATCGTCGCCTGAACTCCGACGTTGGTGTTGAGACTGTCGGTGCGCGGATGACGTACCGGCGAACCGAAATCGTTTGAGTTGGTGCCGACCTTGGTATTCCATGAATCACTGCCGGTCAGCGAGAAACTCGCGGTGATCCGGGGCATGTATCCGGCGAAACTCTGTAAATAGCGCATATGCGCCGCCGCGACGGAGTGGTGCGCCGCGATGTAAGTCGGGTTGTTGTGCAATGCGATGCGCTGGGCGTCCGCAAGCGACAAACTGGTGATGTCCTTGAACATCTCGTCCGCCTCGTCGCGCTGACGCTGCGAATAAGTCTCTCCGAGCGTGGAAACCGGCGGCGGCGGATAATCATAGCACCCGCCGAGCATTGCCGCGGCGATCAGAGCGAAAAAAGAATGTTTTTTCATCGTCTTTCCTCAAAGTTCACGATTATTAAAAACTTTAAATGCTAAACAATTGCTTAAATATAACATCAAAAACCTTGTTTTACAAGTTGTAAAAGGGGAAAACGCTTGAAAAATCGCGTTTTTCCGATATATTATGAACCGCGAAATCAACCTTTTCAGGGGTCTGTCGAAAATGTACAACTGCGTCATCTGCCGTTATCACGAAATCGCCACCAAAGGCAACAACCGCGCGATGTTTGAGCGCGTTTTTGTCGACAACATCCGCCATCAGCTGAAAACGCTCCCCGATTTGCGCGTCGGACGGGTGCGCGGCCGCGTCTGGATCGACCACAAAAGCGGCGTTGATTTTTCCGACGCCGAGGAGCAGACGATCCGCGAAGCGCTGGTGCGCGTCTGCGGACTGGCGAGTTTTTCCTTCGTCGTCCGTACCGCAGTCGACATCGACGCCGTCCGGAATGCCGCAGTCGCTCTTGCGCCCCGGCTTTTTGCCGGAAAAAGCGCCGGAGCGACTTTCCGCATCCGCGCCCGCCGGAGCAACAAACGCTTCCCGATGCGTAGCCGCGACATCGAGATCGACCTCGTCAGCCGCATCGCCGGAGTTCCCGGCATCGCCCCGTTTGAGATCGACCTTGACAACGCGGAAATCACGCTCGGCGTCGAGGTGCGCGACGAATTTGCGATCCTTTATGCCGAAAGCATCCCCGGTCCCGGCGGATTGCCGACGGGGAGCAATCCGCGTGTGCTGACGTTGCTTTCCGGCGGGATCGATTCGCCGGTCGCCGCTTATTTGATGATGAAACGCGGTTCGCCGACGGATTACATCAGTTTTCACAGCGCCCCCTACACGCCGCCGGAAACGACCGACAAGGTGACGCGCATCGCGAAGCATCTCAATCAGTTTCAGATATCGGGAAAACTTTATCTCGTCAATCTCGCCGAATTCCAGAAGCAGGTGCGCGATTGCTGTGAAGAGCGTTTCCGCACCGTGCTCTACCGCCGTGCGATGATGCGCATCGCGGAAAAGGTCGCGCTCGCGCACAAATGCCGCGCACTGGCGACGGGGGAAGCGCTCGGTCAGGTCGCCAGTCAGACGCTCGTTAATTTAGATGTGATCAACCGCGCGATCGACATGCTGATTTTGCGTCCGGTGATCGGCGAGGATAAGCTCGACACCATCGCCACGGCGGAAAAGATCGGGACGATGACGCTTTCCGCGCCGCAGGTGCCCGACAGCTGTACCGTTTTCGCTCCGGCAAGTCCGGCGACGGCGGCTCCGTTGAAGCAGATCGAGATCCAGGAGTCGCGCATTCCCGGCTACGGAGAATTGATCGACAAAATCGTTTCCGAAGTCGAAACGGTCGAAGTGTAGATTTTTACGGTTTCGCGTCGGGGAGACGTTCGAGGTCGATGACTTCGGCGTAAAGCCACTTCATCTTGCGCACCGGAAAAAAGAGGAAAAGTTTTTTTCTGCCGCGGACCGTGCCGGTCGTGTCGCCGAAACCTTTTTTCATCGCCGCAAGATAGAGCGCGCGGTATTCGGTTGACTTGACGTTGATCAGGGGATCGGCGTCCAATTCCCGGATGGGATTCCCGTCGCGGTCGGCGGAAACCAGGATATTGCCGTCGGCATCAAGAAGAAGTCGCGCCTCGACCGACGTCGCGTCGGCGCCGTACTGCGCCATGATCTCGCGGAAACGCTCGAGGACGACGTCGAGCGCGCAGACGCCGAGCAGACGCTCTCCTTTACGGCACGCCTGCGTACAAGTCATCATCCGCTTTTTGACTTGCAATCCGAGGTAGGGTTTTCCCCAATGGAGCTGATCGTCGGCAAAGGCTTTGCCCGCGATGAACCAGTTGCGGTCGCGCGGATCGTAGTCTCCGGGCAATGCGTCGCTTCCCGGATATTGGAGCAGAAATCCCGCTTCCGAGGCGATGTAGAACCAGAGCATCATATTGCCGTCGCGGAGCATTTCCTCCTTGAGGAGCGGCAGACTTTTCTTTTCATCGGGGCGCGTGGAGCCGGTTTCGAGGAAACGCGGCACGATTTTTTCCATTGCCGGAGCAAGTTGGGCGATCTCTTTTTTGGCGCGCTTTTCATCGACGTTTTTCGCCGCCATACGCAACGCGGCGCGGTCGATTTGGAGCCAATGCCCGTAATAGGATGAAAAATGAACGCCCGGATCGCGATGCGCGGCTTCGTCTGAAATAAATTCGGCGGGCTTCGGCGCATCGGCGGGGGGCGGAAAATCCATTCTCGCCGCCGCTTCGGCGGAAAATTCCCGCATCAAAGATTCCAGAGCGCCGAATTTCTTTTCGATCTGATAGGCGGCTCTTGCGGTCTTTGCCGAAAGTTGTGTCAGCGCATTTTCGTATTGACGCCGGGCGATCTCGTCGTTGCGCTGACGGTAGAAATTCCACGCCGCATTGCCGAGAAAGGCGAATAAGATCAGCGCGACGACCGCCGCCGTGATATTGTGATGTTTTATCATTGCGCGGCTGATTTTGCCGAAAAAGCGGTCGGGGAGGGCTGTGGTTTCCTCTCCGGCGAGGAATTTGCGCAGATCGCCGCTCAATTCCCCGACCGTCTGATAACGTTCCGTTTTGTCAAACGCCATCGCCTTTTTGACGATCGCGGCAAGTTCGCGGGAAACGCCGATGCCGAAAGCGTGACAAAAAGAATTGCTCCGGCAATTGGCGACTTGAGAGATCAATTCCTCCGGGGTCGTGCCGGAAAAAGCGGATTTGAGAAAGACGATGTCAAATAAAATCACGCCGAGGGCAAAAATATCCGCACGCTGATCGCTTGCTTCTTTTGCCAGGACTTCCGGCGCCATATAAGGGGGCGTTCCCAATGTGTTGGGCGGTGCGCCGGGATCGGTGCCGCGGATCGGTGCGGCGATGCCCCAGTCGATCAGGTAGACTTCGCGGTATTCCCCGATGATGATGTTGCCGGGTTTGAGGTCGCGGTGCATCAGATTGCGGTGATGGACGTAACTCAAGGCATCGCAGACGCGCAAAAAGAGTTCGAGCCGGTCGCGGAGCGCCGAATTTTCATCGTATTTCGCGATGCCGTTTTCGCGGTAGCGGCGGCAGGTTTCGTCGAGGTGGTCGGAGAGCGTCACGCCCCGGAGTATTTTCATTGCAAGGTGAAGCCCGTTTTTTTCATCGCCCGTCAGGGAATAGATCGGGACGATCGCGGGGTGCTCCAGTTGCGCGGTGATTTTCGCTTCCGCGAGAAAACTTTTCCGCGCCCGTTCGTCGCCGAGCAATTCGGCGCGGAGCGACTTGACGGCGACGACGCGGTCAAGTGATTTGTCCTTGGCGCGAAAGACGATGCCCTGTCCGCCCTCGCCCAGAATGTCCCCGTTTTCATAGAGCAACTCTTTATCAGGCAGTTGCGGATGCAGTTCCGCCGTGTCCAAGCGGATGTCGCCGGGCAAAAAATCCTTTTTTTTCTCCGGGCGGGATATTTTTTGCGTCTTGTCGGAAAAATTTTCGGACATCATCATAAACCTCTTTGCCGCAAAATGCGTTCACTCCATTAACATAAGTCCGCGACAGGCAAAATACAAACGGTTTTTCCGGAAAGAACTTGCATTGACGGGAAACGGCATTATATTTTTGAAACGTAAAAATGAATTTTTCAAAGGGAAAATATGAAAAAACGGTTGCGCTCCGTACTCGCGTTGCTTGCTGTGTTGTGGATGTTTTTTCCGCTTCACGCCTCCGGTCTGCCCGGCTATGCCCCCAAAAACACCGGGATCATCGTTTTCGCCGATCTGAAGCGAATCTCCGACAGCCGTCTGGTGCGGAAAATTTTTTCGAAAAATCCCGAGTTGCGGGAAATACGGAACGGGATCGATCAGGAAATCAGAGAGCAATTCAATGCGGAACCGGAGGAGTTGTTTGATTCCGAGGTCTGTGCCTTTATTGATGTGATCGCTCCCGACGATATCGGTTGTCAGATATTTTTTGTCAATCATCCCGGTCGCGCGAAAAAGATTTTCGACTTCGCCGCCGCCGCCGGCCGCAACTCCGGCAATCCGGCTTTTTTCGTTGGGAAAACGGGAGATGTGCCGTTTGTCCGCAACGAAAAATGGATCTTGTTGCAGACCGATCCCCGGACGCTTCAATTTTCCTTTTCCGGCAACGATCCCGCGCGCTTTGTGCCGTTGACAAAAACCGCCTCTTTGCTTGCCGGAGAGATCGATACCGGCGCTTTGCTGGGGATCGCCGTCGATCTGGCAAAAGTCCCCGTGCCGGATGATCTGCAACAGGATGAAAATTTCAAGGAGATGCTCCGCGGTCTTGTCAAAGTGACGTTTCATTTTACGGAAAAAGACGATACGCTTGTCTTTCGCACCGTTGCCGTTTACCGCGACGAAAAAAGCGCGGCAAAAGCCAAAGCCGCCGCCGACCGCCTGAATGAGGCGGTTCAAAAGACGCTTTCAGGATCTGCCGGAGAAAATGATCGCCTGCCGTCGCAGTTGCAGAAACTTACCGTAAGCGACACGATGACGCTCGACGGTGTCCGCCTGACCGGGACTTCCGTGATCGACCGCGATCTCGCGATCGGATTTATCCGCGCGTTATTCGTTAAAAAAGCGGAATAAAAAAGCATTTTCACGTTTCCTGCCGGAGGAAGACGGTCTTAAGACTTAAAAAAGATATTTTTTTATTATTTCGGCATTGAAAAGATGCCGTTTCTGTGGTATTTTATAATACTTGCAATATCGATAGAGGACTTTTTATGCAACGGGACAAGATTTTGAATACGCCGACCATCCGCCGGATGCCGACGTATCTTCACAAATTGCTGAAGATGCAGTTGGAAGGCAAGACCCGTGTCTCCTCGACCGAACTTGCCGAATATATGAATATCGAGCTGATCGTCGTCCGCAAGGACATCGCGCTCACCGGAATTTCCGGACAGCGCCGCGTCGGCTACGAGATCGACGAATTGATCCGCTACATCAAAGCCTATCTCGGCTGGGAAAACACCATCTATGCGACGCTGATCGGGGCGGGCAGTCTCGGCAGTGCGCTTTTGGGCTACGACGATTTCCGCCACTACGGCTTGGAGATCGATACGGTTTTCGACCGCGACCCCGCAAAGATCGGGCACGAGATCCGCGGCCGCGAAGTCTTTGATATTGAAAGTCTTGAAACGCGTCTGGCGACCAAGGTCCCCGAAATCGCGATCCTCTGCGTCTCCAATCCGGCGGCGCAACAGATCGCCGACCGTCTGGTGAAACTCGGGGTGCGCTACATCTGGAATTTCGCCAACGTCGCATTGCAGGTGCCCGACGGCGTGATCGTCCAGCGCGAAGTGATCGCGGGCGGACTTGCGATGCTGACGGTGCGCATCAAAAATGAACGGATGAAGTCGGAAACTTCCGGATTGAGCAAATTTTTCCGGAAGCTGAAAAAATAGATTTTCCCATTAACCCTTTTATATAAGGTAAACAAAAAGTATGTGTTGCAAAAAATTGTCGGAAGCGGCGGCGGCCAAATTCGCCGAACTTGACGCTTTCATCGACGGTCTCGGCATCGACCGCGATGATCCGCGTCGGCGCGGCCGTCTGATCCAGGTGCTGCATCGGGCGCAGGCGATTTTCGGTTACCTGCCGCGTGAAGTCCAGCTCCACGTCGCCGGGAAACTCTTTCTGCCCGAGGCCGCAGTTTCGGGCGTCGTGAGTTTCTACAACTACTTCACCACCGAACCCAAGGGCAAGTACTGCATCGACGTCTGCCTCGGCACCGCCTGCTACGTCAAGGGCTCGGAAAAGGTCTTGTCCGAGATCGAACGCGTCCTCGGCATCAAGGCGGACACCAAGCCGACCGACGACGGGCTTTTTTCGATCAACGCGTTGCGTTGCGTCGGCGCCTGCGGTCTCGCTCCGGTGATGATCGTCAACGGCAAGGTCTACGGCAAAGTCACCCCCGCGAAAGCGGTCGAAATCGTCAACGAATACAAGAAGCTGGGCTGAAATATGGATAAGATCAATTCGCAGGAAGCGTTGCTCGCCGCCTATGCCGCGTGCAAGGGCAGTCTGGCGCTCCGCTGCATCGACAAGCACGACATCAACTCCCCCAAAAAGGAGATCCTCTGCTGCGGCGGTACCGGTTGTCACGCCTCCAATTCCAAGGAGCTGATGGATAATCTCCGCAAGGCGATCAAAGAGCACGGTCTGGACAACGACGTCAAAGTCATTCAGACCGGATGTTTCGGTTTCTGCGCGCAGGGACCGATCGTCAAAGTGATGCCCGACAATGTTTTCTACGTTCAGGTGACGCCGGAGGACGCCGCCGAGATCGTCGAAAAGCACATCGTGGGCAAACAGCTCGTCGAGCGGCTCCTTTTCGTCGAGCCGATGCTCAAGGAACGCATCCACGACTACGCCAAGATGAGTTTTTACGCCAAGCAGGAACGCATCGCGTTGCGCAACTGCGGTCTGCTCGACCCCGAAAACATCAGCGAATACATCGCCAACGAGGGTTATCAGGCGCTCGCCAAGTGCCTCTTTCAGATGAAGCCCGCCGAGGTCGTTCAGGAAGTGCTCAATTCCGGCATCTGCGGCCGCGGCGGCGCCGGTTTCCCGACCGGGATGAAGTGGAAGATCGCCGCCGGAGTCCAGGCGGATGAAAAGTACATCGTCTGCAACGCCGACGAGGGCGACCCCGGCGCCTTTATGGACCGCTCCATTATGGAGGGCGACCCCAACAGCATCATCGAAGCGATGGCGATCGGCGCCTACGCGATCGGCGCCCAGCACGGACTGGTCTACATCCGCGCCGAGTATCCGCTCGCCGTTTCCCGCTTGCAGATCGCGATCGACGAAGCCCGCAAATGCGGTTTGCTCGGCGATCACATCATGGGGACGGATTTCTCCTTTGACATCAGCATCAAACTCGGCGCGGGCGCATTCGTCTGCGGCGAGGAAACCGCGTTGATCCACTCGATGGAGGGTCTCCGCGGCGAACCCACCACCAAACCGCCTTTCCCCGCGAATATCGGCGGCGGTTACTGGGGATGCTCGACCAACGTCAACAACGTCGAAACTTACGCTTCGATCCCCGTCATCATCCGCAAGGGCGCGGCGTGGTACAGCAAGATCGGCAACTGGCAGCCCGAACTGGATGAAAACGGCAACTTCAAGCGCACGATTTCCGGCAACGCCGGCACCAAGGTTTTCGCGCTCGCCGGACAGATCAACAACGTCGGGCTTGTCGAAGTTCCGATGGGGACGACGCTCCGCGAGATCATCTACGAGATCGGCGGCGGCATTTCCGGCGGCCACGAATTCAAAGCCGTCCAGACCGGCGGTCCTTCCGGCGGCTGTATCACCAAGGAAAACCTCGATACCCCGATCGATTACGGCAATTTGTCCAAAATCGGTTCGATGATGGGTTCCGGCGGTATGATCGTGCTTTCCGACAAGGACTGCATGCCCGCGATGGCGAAATTCTACCTCGGTTTCACCAAGGATGAGTCCTGCGGCAAATGCACGCCCTGCCGTATCGGCACCCGCCGGATGCTCGAAATGCTCGAAAAGATCTGCGACGGCAACGGCGATGAAAAGATGCTCGACGATCTGGAAAGACTCGCGAAAACGATCGCCGACACCGCGCTCTGCGGTCTCGGTCAGACCGCGCCGAACCCGATCCTCAGCACCTTGCGTTACTTCAAGGACGAGTACATCGCCCACGTCCGCGACAAGAAGTGCCCCGCGGGCACCTGCCGCAAACTTTTCACGCTGACGATCACCGACGGCTGCATCGGATGCACCAAGTGCAAACGCAACTGCCCCGTCGGCGCGATCACCGGGGAACTCAAACAAAAGCACGTGATCGATCAGACGAAGTGCATCAAGTGCGGCGCCTGCATTGATGGATGCCCGAAGAAAGCTATTGTCAAGGATTAAGACAAATGAATATGGTCAATCTTACTATCAACGGCAAGCCGGTTTCCGTGCCGGCAAATTCCACGATCCTCGATGCGGCGCGTGAACTCAACATCAAGATCCCGACGCTCTGCCATTGCAAACTCGGTTGCGGCGTCACCAATCAGCCCGCTTCCTGCCGCGTCTGCGTGGTCGAAGTCGAGCGCCGCCGCAATCTGGCGCCCGCCTGCGCGACTCCGGTCATGGAGGGAATGGTCGTCCACACCAACACCCAGCGTGCGCTCAACGCGCGCCGGACGGTGCTTGAACTGATGCTCAGCGATCACCCGCAGGACTGCCTGACCTGTCCCAAAAATCAGGAGTGCAGTCTTCAGAAACTCGCCGCCGAATTCGGCATCCGCGAGATCGAGTACAAGGGCGAAGTCAATCACTTCGACGTCGATACTTCGAGCGAAGCGATCATGCGCGATCTTTCCAAGTGCATCATGTGCCGCCGTTGCGAAACGGTCTGCAACAAGGTTCAGACGGTCGGTACGCTGACAGGCTTCGGCCGCGGATTTTCCGCCAAGGTCGGTACGCCCAATCTGATGCCGCTCGCCGACACCAGCTGTACTTTCTGCGGACAGTGCGTCAATGCGTGTCCCGTCGGCGCGATCACCGGCATCAGCTATGTGAAAAAAGTCTGGGCGGCGATCAACGACCCCTCCAAGACCGTCATCGTCCAGACGGCGCCCGCCGTCCGCGTCGCGGTCGGTCAGGAATTCGGCTTTGAACCCGGCGTGCCGGTGACCGGGAAACTGGTTTCGGGCTTGCGCGCGCTCGGTTTCGACAAGGTTTTCGACACCAATTTCTCCGCCGACCTCACCATTATGGAGGAGGGGCACGAGATCGTCGAACGCGTCAAGAGCGGAAAAAATCTGCCGATTTTGACCAGTTGCTGTCCCGGATGGATCAACTTTATCGAACACAACTTCCCCGACTTGCTCCACATCCCGTCGAGCTGCAAATCTCCGCAGCAGATGTTCGGCGCGATCGCCAAGAGCTACTACGCCGAAAAGATCGGCGTCAAGCCGGAAGACCTCATCGTCGTTTCGGTGATGCCCTGTCAGGCGAAGAAATACGAAGCCGCCCGTCCGGAATTTTCCCGCGACGGCGTCCGCGACGTTGACTATGTGGTCACGACGCGCGAACTCTGCCGGATGTTCCGGGAAGCCGGCGTCAATCTCGCCAATATGGATGATTCCGAGTACGACAGCCCGCTCGGCGATTCGACCGGAGCCGCCGATATTTTCGGCGTGACGGGCGGCGTGCTGGAAGCTGCGTGCCGTTCGGTCTACTATATGCTCAACGGCAAGAATCTCGAGGGCGATGCGATCAACTTCCGCGCCGTCCGCGGTCTCGACGGCATCAAGGAAGCCACCGTCCGCATCACTCCGGACAAGAGCATCAACGTCGCCGTCTGCTCCGGATTGGGCAATGCCCGCAAGGTGCTGGAAATGGTGCGCAAGGAGCCCGGCCGCTTCCAGGCGATCGAGATCATGGCGTGTCCCGGCGGTTGCATCAACGGCGGCGGTCAACCTTTCCTCCACGGCGAGACCGACCTCTTGGAAAAGCGCATGAAAGGCCTTTACTGCGAGGATGAGCGCAAGACGAAACGCTGCAGCCACGACAACCCCGATATTCAGAAACTCTATCAGGAATATCTCGGCGAACCGGGTAGCGAAAAAGCGCATCACTTGCTGCATACGGTCTATCATCAGAAATAAGAGAAAAACTCCTTTTTCTGAAACGCGGCGCCGTGATCCTGATTTCCCCCGGATCGCGGTGCCGTTATTCTTCAAATCATCGGAGCGAAAAATGGTTTTTCCGGAAAAAGTCCTCGTGACGGGCGGTGCGGGTTTCATCGGGAGTTTTCTCGTTGAAGCATTGCTGTCGCGTCATTGTCAGGTTTTCGTCGCCGATGATTTTTCGACGGGAAGCCGCGAGAATCTCGCCGCCGTCGCCGATTACCCCGATCTCGTCGTCGAGAAATTGGACATCACGTGCGATACGGAAAAATTAGCCGCTTTGGTGCAACGCGCCGATGCCGTCGTCCATCTCGCCGCCGCCGTCGGCGTCGAATTGATCATCAATGACCCTGTCCGTTCGATCACGACCAACGTCCGCGGTACGGAAAATCTGCTGACTTGTGCCGCCAAATACGGCAAGCGCACGATAATCGCTTCGACGAGCGAAGTCTACGGGAAATCGGAAAAAGAACTTTTTTCCGAAAAGGACGATCCGGTTTTGGGATCGCCTTATTTTTCGCGCTGGAGTTACGCCTGCGGCAAACTGCTCGACGAATTTCTGCTGATGGCGCTCTGCCAAAGCCGGAATTTTCCCGGTACGGTCGTCCGCTTTTTCAATACGGTGGGGCCCCGGCAGACGGGGCGGTACGGAATGGTTTTGCCGCGTTTTGTTGCCGCCGCGCTCAAAAATGAGCCGCTTCGCGTTTTCGGCGACGGGAATCAGTCGCGCTGTTTCTGCCACGTCGGGGACGTTGTGCGCGCCCTGATGCTGTTGCTCCCGGAGGAAAAAAGCTTCGGCAACATCTACAATATCGGGAGCGATGAATTGATTTCGATCTACGATCTCGCCCGGCGCGTGATCGACCGCACGGGAAGTTCCTCTCCCATTGAAAAAGTGCCTTACCATGTGGCGTATCCTGCGGGATTTGAGGATATGCGCCGCCGGAAACCCGATACGCGCGCACTTTCCGATTTGACCGGCTGGCAGGTCTGTCACCGACTCGACGACATCATCGACGACATCGCTTCCGGCATCAGAAATTGAGTTTCCCTTTGCGGTATTCCCCCGGTGTCACACCGTAGTATTGGCGGAAAATGTGCAAAAAGTGACTGGCGTCGTAGAACCCCCATTCGGAGGCGATCTCCTTGAACGGGCGGTCGCTGGATGCGACAGCATTTTTCGCATTGCTCAAGCGGTAGCGCATTTCGTACTGGCAAAAAGTCGTCCCGGTGTAGGTACGGAAAAGTTCCCCGAAACGGCTCGCACTTAAATGGCACTCCTTGGCGGCGGTTTCCAGAGAAACAGGGATCCCCGGCTGTTTGCGCGGCAGCATCAATGCGGGGCGGATGCGTTCAAATCCCGTTCCGGTTGCGGGAAGCGTTTCGGCGTGCAGAAACGGCCGTAAAAGTGCCGTGTAGATCTGGTGGATGGTCAGCCACGCTTCAAAGCGGGAACATTCGTCGGGATGTTGGATGAGCGCGAGATCGCGCAGTTTTTTCCCGAGCGAAAAAAGTTGCGGTCGCTGACTGGAATTCAGAAGCCGGTGACGCTCCCGGACGCCGTGCGAAAAAGGCGCGAGAAAAGGCAGTTCCCATCCGGTGAAACCGTTGCCGAGATCTTCGAGCAAAAAGGAGGCGACGATCGCTTCGTGGTCGGCGGACTGCCGGATCGCGGAGTGCGGTTCAAGCGGACTGGTCAGCCAGACGTCGCCGGAGGAAAAATGCAGTTGATAACCGTCGCTCCAGCTGTCGTGCGCTCCCGCGAGTATAATGCCGAGATGGATGTGACTGTGCATGTCGATTTCCGCCGTCGGCAGCAATTTTCCCTTCGGGAAGTATTCCAGAAGAAATGGCGTTTTGGCGGTGAAGCGGGTCGGATAGTAGACATAGCGTGCCATAATGCGATCTCAAACGTTGTTTTTTACAATTTTCCCGTCAGCATATACACTTGGGAAATCCTTGCAGGCAAAGGTTTTTCCGTGTATGTTATAAACATAGCCCGAAAATGAAAAAATACAAGTCGGATTCAAGGAATTTTTTCCGCAGGAGGAGTCGGGTATGTTGAAATTTTTTACCCGTAGCATACCGGTCGTCGTCAATTTCATTCAACACGGATTCGGTCTCTTTTTCGCCGCGCTGATCGCGACGATGGGGGGGGATGGCTGGCAGGTCAGTCTGCCGGGCGTCGCCGCCGGAATTGTTTATCCTGTGTCGACGTTTCTCGTCGGCAAACTCATCACGCAGAAACGGTTGACAGCGCTCATCGCCGCAAGCGGCATCCTCATCTCGACGGCGGCGACGGGAATTTTCTTTTTGAACAGTTTCTGGTGGCTTGTCGCGTGGAGCATCGTCGTCAACGTCGCCGTGACACTGCACGCGGTGCCGATCCAGCTTCTGATCCGGCGCGTACAAGGCGATCGTCCCGGAGGAAACGGTCTGATCAAAACGGTATCGATCTATCTTGTCGGCGTCAGCATCGGTCAGGGGCTCGGCGTCCTTTTTTGCGGACATATTTCAAGGGCGACATTTTGTGCGGCGGGTTGCGGACTCGGACTTCTGATGGTCGCCGTGATGATATGGGTCGCCCGCGGCTATCCCCCCTCGGCTGAACTTCCGGCGGCAACAGCGGAAAAAGCGCCGGAAACTTCCACCGGAAAAATTCCGGGACCCGTCATCGCGGGGTGGGTGCTCGTCGGCTTGATCTCGCTGGGATTGTCGATGATGACGGCGAGCGTCACTTATCGCGGCAACATTCTCGGTTTTTCCGAGGCGGTACGTGCCGACGTGCTGTCGGTGCGCTCATTCGTCGAGGGGATCGTCGTATTTCTTTTGATCTTCTCCCGGAAATGGGTCGATTTCCGTCAGGTTCCCGCCGGACTGGCGACGGTTTTCGCCGTAAGTTTCGCCTTTTTTGCCTTCGGCACGACGGCGTCGTTTTTTTACGCGGCTTCCATTCTTTTCGGCATTGCCCTGGGAATGGGGCTTTTTTACGTCAGTTATCACGCGCTTCAATCCTCGGGAAGCAACGGCAAATATTGCGTCGTCAGCGAGATCATCATCGGCGTGACGCAATTTCTCGGTCCCGTCTGCGGCGCCGTTGCGACGCCGCAAACAAGCGGACTTCCCTTTGCGATCGCGGCGGCGGTTGCCGTTGCCGTGACGCTTTTTTTCATTTTCTTTCTGCGCGGGCAAGACAAGGTTTTTACGGCATAAAATTTGCGGATGAATAAAAAAGAGAGTACCTTATAAAAAATAAAGGAGAAATCGTGATGAAAAAAAGTTGTCTGTTTTTGGGAATGTTGGCATTTGCCGTGTCCGCCTTTGCGGCGGAATTCCGCATCGAGCCGGAATTTTTCAATGACTTGAAGTTCTGGCGCAAAAGTCTGGATGCCAACACTTCCGGACGCTGTCAGATCACGGCGGACAAAACCGCGAAAAACGCGATCAGCGAAACCTACCAACTCCCCGAAGCCGGTACTTATTACGTCTGGGTGCGGAGTTTCAGTTACGGTGCGAACAGCCGTAAATTCAAACTTTTCATCAATAACAAGGGGCTTGGCTCTTTCGGCGACGGCGTGATCCCCTCCGGACAGGAAACGCCGTCTCTCTGCTGGGAAAAGGCAAAAAAATCCCTCGAACTTCCCGCCGGAAATCTCAAACTCCAGATCTCGCCGATCTCCCCTTACAGCCGCATCGACACGGTGATTTTGACGACCGACGCCGATTTCGTGCCTTCCAACGTCAAGACGGAGATCGATACCGTGACCGAATTGCCTCCGCCGAAAATGGATCCCGGAGAAGTGGCAAAAAAGCTGTTTCCCCATCCCAAAGCCAAGGGCAACGGCGAAGCGATGCTCATTCTTTCCGGCGGCCGTCCGTGGACGGGAGCGGAATTCGGCGACTGCTACGTCGATGCCGGAGCCAAAGTCCTGACGCTGACTTCCACGCATCTTGCGGGCGAGGGCGGCGCGCCGATCCGCGCGATGCTCAACGACAGCGTTGAACCTCCCGCCGCCGACGGCGTCACGGTCGAATTTCAGCGTCTTGCCGATTACAAATGCGTTGTCATCAACAACATCCCGGCGGCAAATCAGGAGAAACTTTTGACCGCCGACCGCATTGCCGCCTTGACGCGCTTTGTGGAAGACGGCGGCACGTTGCTGCTGACGGTCAACGCGCCCTCCGCGCTCGGCGATCTTTTGCCCGTCGTTGAAAAAGAGGGCGCCGATTACGACGATGCTGTTTTCGTCGACCGCCCGGAGGGCGAAAACTTCGCCTTTCTGCCGGAAAAATGGCGCAGTTTCGATCCTTTCAAAAACGTACTGGCGAAACCGGGGGCGAAAGTCCTCGCGCAGTTGAAGTCATCCGACGGTCAGGTGATCTCCGACTATATCGTGATGCAGACGATCGGCAAGGGGCGCGTGCTCTTTCTCAACGACAGTTTTTCCCGTTACAATAAAGTGGCGATGCTTTACAGCTGGGCATACGGCCGCGCGCTGATGGCGGCGCTGGTCAATGAAGTTGCCGGTTTCAAACTCGACGTGCAGAAGCTGATCTACCGCCAGTCGCCCTGTCCCGAGCCGCAAACGCTTGCCGCTGTTTCAACGAAAATCGCCATTCCAGAAATGACGCTTGCCGACAGCGAGGGTGAAGTCCGGATCGACGGCAACACCGCGTTTTTCGCCGACGGTGCGAAACTGGAAGTCAACGGTCGCGGCGCGGTCGCGCTGACGATGTCGGGCGCATCCAAGCCCTACGCCGTCGATTTCAAGCCGCCGCAACTTTATCTCTCGACGACACAGCAGAAACTTACTTCGGGGACGAGCGAAGCGGTCGATGTCCAGAGCAAAGGCGTTTCCAAAACGGTTTGGCAGTTTGACGGCATTGCCGCCGACGGCAAATACGCGGTCTTGAATTACTCCGCCGTCAACGGCGCAAAAATGCAGTGGGTCTTCAAAAGCGGTAAACTTGATCTTGACGGACGTACTTATAGTGGCATCGCGCAAAAGGCGAAGATCCTTGCCGCGCCGACGCAGGTAAGTTCATTGATCTCCTCGTGCAAACTTGATATTGACGCCACGATTTGCCGCCGGATGAATTGCTATCAGCCGCCGCGCGGTTATGTGGAGATCGACTTGAGCGGCAAGGCCGCCGCCGACACCCGGTCCTGCAATTTCTTTGTCAGCAGTCAGCCTTTCGGCTACATTCATACGCAACAGGGCATCTACGCTGAAATCATCGAAAAGCCCTTTTCGACCGAGATCCGCTATACGGTGGAAAAAGGCGCATCGCAAGTTCGCTCCGAAACCAAACAGTTGATCGGCCGCCGCAACGCGCCCGTCGAGGATGAATTTTTCTGGCAGCTTTACAGTCCGGGCAAAGAGAACGGCTGCAACGAATATCTCGCCTTGTGGCAGTTTGTCCGGCATCATCTGCGTCAAAGCGCCGGTCTGCGCGAATATCCGATCCGCCCCGCCGCCGGATATACCAATATGGCGACCAATGCCGAAGCCGTCGAAGCGATCAAAGCCGCCGGGAAACTCGGCGTGAGTTTCTTTTATCTGCCGCTTTGCCCCTCGTCGATCAGCTCGCTCGACAGCGACGCGCTGATGGAGCGTTATGCGCAGATCAACTCCTGCGGGATGAAAACTTATCCATGGACGGCGTGCGACTACACCGAGGGTACGGGCGACTGGATCTTTCAAAATCATCAGGATTGGCTGATGCGCGATGAAAAAGGCGGTATTTACGCCTATTTCGGCAATCACCGCGTGATCGACCTCGCCAATATCGACTTCCTCAACTGGTATTTTGAAAAACTCAAACGCATTTTTGATGCCGGAGTCGGTTACGTTTATCTGGATATGGGCGGTCAGGCGTCGACCAATGTCAATTTTGCCGGAGTTGAAAGCAACGCCGGATTGATGAATCAGATCCCGATTTTCAAATACTACCATCAGAATGACGTCGTTTGCGGCGTCGAAGGGATGAATCCCCTCGTCATCGACAATTACTGGTATCGCGAAAAACTTTACGTCCCGATGGGCGGCAAGGAGTTCGCCACGCTCGGCAGCAATCTCGGCACGAACGAAGACGCGTCGTTTGTACTCAATTATTTCCGCGTTGCGATGTTCGGCACTTATCCGAAGTTTTTCACCGACGGTTACGCGCAGGGCTTTGAACGTTCCCCCGGCGAGATCGCCAAGATTGACCACGTCGCCAAAATGCTGCCCGCCATTCAGACGGCACTGGATTTCGGCGTGCCTTTCATCCGCACGACCGAATACGGCACGACCTGGATCAACGGTCAGGGCGGTGCGGTCTACGTCTGGGACAATGTCGGCAAACTCGACATCGAGCTTCCTGCGGGATATGAATTTTGCAAAACCCAAGTCAGCGATCAGGCGATGCGCGATTTCACGCCGGACGATCTGAAAGACGTGAAGTCCGAAACGATTTTCATCATCGGCAAAAAGAAATGAGACTTGGATGAAACCGCGAATACACGCGAATGAACACGAATAGGGCAAAAGAGACAAGATGCTCCCGTTTCGTTATGCCCCCTCCATAATGTGCAACGAGGCGATCTCGCGGTTGACGATGGCACATCGGAGTTCAAAGGCGAATTTTTCGAGATCGTTGCCGTTGCCGGAAACCAGTTGCTGACGTTTCAGTTCCGCGATGATTTGAGTTGCGATCAATTCGACGACTTCGGTTTTGGCGGCGGAGTCGTCATTGCCGGTCAGCAGAAATTCCAGTGCGTCGGCGAGATCACCGAGGCGCGGCAGAGCGCGCATTGCGCGAAAGAGCCATTTGTAGTAACAGCCGAAAGCGTGATTGAGCAAAAAGAGCGCGTTCCCTGCGGCGCGGACGAATTCGTCGAGAGCGAGGTGGGCGGCGCCTTTTTCGCCGTGTTTCAGACAGCGCGGATAATTGTACTGACCGCTTTGCGCGGCAGTTGCGAGATAAGCGGCGAGTTTTTTCAGCCGGACGTCGCGCGGCATCCCGGTGGCGATTTCGTTTCGGATGCGGGAAAATTCGCCGCTCCCGTCATAAAAAACGGCGCCGTTGAGAGCTTCGGCAAAGGCGTAGTCGGGGGTGTAGAGCCATTCGCGCCAGTTGCGGGGGGCGCCGGGGATGCCGAGGTGGCGGAGAAAGAATTTTTCGATGGTGGTGACGCCGTATTCCGTCTCGCCGAGGGCGCTTTCGCGGGAAGCGATTTTTTGCGGCGGGACATCTTTCAGGAGTTTCAAGTAGGCGCGCCCCAGAGCAAAGCCGTATTTTTCCTCGTCTTCGCGCGAAAGATAGATCGTGAAACCGATCTTGAAATCGTGATCGCGGGAAATTTCGTCGTCGAAGCCGAAACATTCGGAGCCGTGCCCCGCCATCCCCGCGGCGAGGCGTTGCCACAATTCGGGAAAATCGCGCTGCAGCATCGGTTTGCCCGCGCGCTCGAAGTATTCGCGATCAAGGTCAATTCCGCGCATAGATTTCATCCGCCCGTCGGTTGAGTTCCGCCTCGTCCGCAAAAAAACCTAAAAAACCGTAAGCGGGAGCGACTTTGCGGCAAGTGTGCGCGTAATAATGGTCGCGCACGGCGCCGGGTGCGTCGAAACACGCCGTCGCAAGATGCAAATTTTCTTCGATGCGGGGATCTTCGGGATCGATTTGGTGATAAAGTTGCGCCAGATTGACGTAAGTTACCGCACGGTCCGGCAAATTGCCGCATTGCTTTAAAATGTCGAGCGCCTTTTCATAGTAGACCTCGGCGTGGCGGATCTCGCCGTTGTCGAGATATGCCGCCGCCATATTGTTGAAAAGTCCGGCGAAACGTTTGTCGCCGGGAGCAAGCGATCTGCCGTAGGCGCGGCTCGCGGCGGCATAACAGGTAAGCGATTCCTGCGTGTCGCCGAAAGCCTTGAGCGCGGTCGCCGCGTTGAGTAAAATGGTGCCCCCGGACGCCGTGTCGGCGCAATGAAGTTCTTTGAGCAATGAAAGTCCGTCGCGGACAACGGGGATGCCGCGCTCCGGGTCGCCGGTCATGCGGTAGTAGCCCATCAATTCGTTCAAAAGGCTCAATTCGCTTTTTTTGTCGCCGCATTCGTGCGCTTTTTTGCGCCAGAAGCGTAAATGATCCCCGAGCGACGCCATATCTTCGTTGCCGGCGAGACGGTCGCACTCGGCGATGACGCCGGCAAGCGGGATCGTCCCGTGCGGCGTTTCCGCCGCGGGGCGGTTGCCGTCATCCATTGCGAGCAGGCACGGCGGCTCCCGATAATCGGTTTTATCCATAAAAAATCCTTGATATTTGTTTTTTTAATAGAGCATTGCGGGAGGTTTTTTGCAAATGAAAATGCTGTCAAATTTTTTCTCCTGCGGGAACGGAAAAAAGTTGAAAAATTTTTCTTGAAAATTCTTGAAAAAGGACTTGCAAGGATGAAAAGAGAGGGCTATATTGATAACAAGATGTTGTGGTAAGATTGCTCTTTTACAACAATATATAGTGTAAAAAGCTGAAATCCCCTGAAAATAAGAGAGTTGGGAAAAATGCGCTTCGGATTGCAGAAATTGACGTTGCTGGACTACCCGGGAAAGGTCGCGTGTACGGTCTTTACCTGCGGCTGCAATTACCGCTGTCCTTTTTGCCACAACGCGATGCTGGTGACGGGGCGCGACGAAGAGATGGCGTTCAGCCGCGAAGAATTGATCTCTTTTTTGAAAACGCGCACGAAGATCCTCGACGGCGTGGCGATCACAGGGGGTGAGCCGCTTCTGCACGCCGGATTGCCGGAGCTGATCCGCGAAATCAAAGATCTCGGCTTTGCGGTGAAACTCGACACCAACGGGAGTTTCCCCGATGCGCTTAAGAATTTGATCGATGCGAAACAGATCGACCGCGTCGCCGTCGACATCAAAAATTCGCCTGCTAAATACGCGATGACCTGCGGTTCGGAAACCGCGTTGGAAAAGGTGCGCGCAACAGTCGATTTGCTGAAACGCGACGTCGTTGATTATGAATTCCGCACGACGGTGGTCGGCGGTTTTCACGAAAAAGGCGATTTCGCCGAAATCGGCAAATGGATTGCCGGAGCGAAAGCCTACTTTTTACAGAAGTTCACCGATTCGGGCGAAGTGCTCGCTTTGACGCCGGAAATGGGAAGCATCACCGATGCCGACTTGGAAAATTTCCTCGCCGAAGTGAAACCTTTTGTCCCCGATGCGGCGATCCGCGGAAAATGATTTTTTTTTGCCCTTAAACCATAAAACCGACAAAAAACAAGGAGAAAAACGGAAAAATGTATCAGGTTCAGAAACGGAACGGCAAAAACATCGATTTTGATTTAGTCAAGATTTCCGACGCGATCAAGATGGCGTTTGAAGCGCAGGAAAAGCAGTACAATCAGTCGATCATCGACTTCCTCGCGCTCAAAGTGACGGCGGATTTCGAGCCGAAAATCAAAGAGGGACTCATCAACGTCGAAGATATTCAGGACAGCGTCGAGTCGGTGCTCGTCCAGGCGGGCTACGGCGACGTCGCCAAGGCTTACATCCTCTACCGTCGTCAGCACGAAAAACTGCGCAACGCAAAATCGACCATCCTCGACTTCAAAAAGACCGTTGACGACTACGTCAAGATCAACGACTGGCGCGTCAAGGAAAACTCGACCGTCACCTACTCGGTCGGCGGCTTGATCCTTTCCAACTCCGGCGCGATCACGGCGAACTACTGGTTGAGCGAAGTCTACGACGACGAGATCGCCAACGCGCACCGCAACGCCGACATCCATCTGCACGATCTCTCGATGCTGACCGGATACTGCGCCGGATGGTCGCTCAAACAGCTCATCAAGGAAGGTCTCGGCGGCGTGCCCGGCAAGATCACCTCGGCGCCGGCTTCGCATCTGGCGACGCTCTGCAACCAGATGGTGAACTTCCTCGGCATCATGCAGAACGAGTGGGCGGGCGCGCAGGCGTTTTCCTCTTTTGACACCTATCTCGCGCCTTTCGTCAAGGTGGACAATCTTTCCTACGATCAGGTCAAAAAGTGCATCGAATCTTTCATTTTCGGCGTCAACACGCCGTCGCGCTGGGGCACGCAGGCGCCCTTTTCCAACATCACGCTCGACTGGACGGTACCCCGCGACCTCGCGGAACTCAACTGCATCGTCGGCGGCAAGGAAGTCGATTTCAAGTACAAGGACTGCAAAGCCGAAATGGATATGGTCAACCGCGCATTCATCGAAACGATGATCGAGGGCGATGCCCAGGGACGCGGTTTCCAGTACCCGATCCCGACCTACTCGATCACCCGCGATTTCGACTGGTCGGAAACCGAAAACAACAAACTGCTCTTTGAGATGACGGCGAAGTACGGCACCCCCTACTTCTCGAACTACGTCAACAGCGATATGGAGCCGAGCGATATCCGCAGTATGTGCTGCCGTCTGCGCCTCGATCTGCGCGAATTGCGCAAGAAATCCGGCGGTTTCTTCGGCAGCGGCGAAAGCACCGGTTCCATCGGCGTCGTCACGATCAATCTGCCGCGCATCGCCTACCTCGCGGCGGACGAAAAAGACTTCTACACGCGGCTCGACCATATGATGGATATTTCGGCGCGTTCGCTCAAAGTCAAACGCGGCGTCATCAACAAACTGCTCGAAGAAGGGTTGTATCCCTACACGCGCCGCTACCTCGGCAAATTCGACAATCACTTTTCGACGATCGGCATCGTCGGGATGAATGAAGCCGCGCTCAACGCCAAATGGGTCCGTCAGGATCTCACTCACGAAGAGGCGCAGAAATTCGCCCAGGACGTTTTGAACCATATGCGCGAACGTCTTTCCGACTATCAGGAAATGTACGGCGACTTGTACAACCTTGAAGCGACTCCGGCGGAATCGACTTCCTACCGGCTCGCCAAGCACGACAAACGGCGTTTCGGCGACATCATCACCGCCGCCGGCGATTGCGGGACTCCCTACTATACCAACAGTTCCCATTTGCCCGTCGGCTATACCGAAGACATCTTTGCCGCGCTCGATATTCAGGACAACTTGCAGACGCTCTACACTTCCGGCACCGTTTTCCACGCCTTCCTCGGCGAAAAGATGCCCGACTGGCGCGCCGCCGCGACTCTTGTCCGCAAGATCGCCGAGAATTACCGTCTGCCCTACTATACGCTGAGCCCGACGTACTCGATCTGTCACAGCCACGGTTATATTGCCGGAGAGGCGTTCAAATGCCCCGACTGCGGCGGTTCGACCGAAGTCTACAGCCGCATCACCGGCTACTACCGCCCGGTGCAGAATTGGAATGACGGCAAGGCGCAGGAATACAAAGACCGCAAAGTCTACAATGCCGGATTGTCGATGAAACGCCATTTCGTCGACGGCGACGGCAAAGTCGTTTCTCCGGCGCCGGAAACGGCGTGCGGTTGCGGACATCACGACGCGAAAGAGGCGAAACTGACGCTCTTTACGACGAGTACCTGTCCCAATTGCCGGATCGCCAAAAGTTTCCTCGACAAGGCGGGGATCGCCTATGACGTCGTCGTTTCCGATCAGGAACCGGAGAGGGCGCGCGCACTCGACATCCGTCAGGCGCCGACCCTGGTGGTCGAAAGCGCCAACGGGGTGGAAAAGATCGTGAATCTTTCCAACATCCGCCACTTCGTCGATGAACAGACGAAATCAATGGCAGTATAGAAAAAAGTCATAGACAAGAGGACTGTTGCAAAACCATTGAGGCAAAGCAACAGTCCTTTTTTGTATCGCCATGTGGCGTACAAAGAGCTTATTTTTCCGTGTAAATGCCGTGAGCGGTTTTGACGGAAACAAGTTCGCGCAGACGGTCGTCGGGGAAAATTTCCGGCATCAGATTGCCGATCGCGTCGCGGGTGTCACGATAGACGGAAAAAGCGTGTTCCCGCGTCAGACGCGAGGGGACCGCGCGCATCTCATCCAGAGAGGAAGCGACCTGCCGCGCGATGGTTTCCTCGCGGTCGGCGACGGCGGAAAGATCTTTCACGCCGCAGAAAAGGAGCATCGCGTTGATCAGGCAGTTTTTCGTGCGCGGATAGCCGGAGCACATCAGATTCCACGGGTCGCATCCGTTGTCGCATTTGTCGCGGAAATCCGTCCGCAACAAGACCGTCGGCAAATCGAGCATTTTGGCGATGCAGAATTCGACGACGGAGCCGGAATCAAGTTCCGTGCCGTCGAAATTGGCGAGGAGGCAATCGGCGCCGAAAAGCATTTCGAAATCGCGGTCGCGGATCTCGCCGATGGCACGCGCCGCATTGGATGCGCTGTTTTGCGGCAGGACGATATGATACTGCGGAGCGACTTTTTCGATCGCCAGCGTCAGGTGGAGATTTCCGGCAAGTTCCTTGTGGTCAAAGAGACCTCCGGCGAAATAGACGTTGAATTTTTCCATGTTTTTATTTCCTGTAAAGAGAATTGCCGTCGGCGTCGATGGCAACGATCAGCGGAAAATCCTCGACGACGAGGCGGTGCACCGCTTCCGGACCGAGATCGGGAAAGGCGACGACTTCGCACGACTTGATGCAGCGCGCGATCAGCGCGCCCGCGCCGCCCGTCGCGGCGAAATAGACGGCGCCGTATTGTTTCATCGCGGAAACGACTTCCGCGGAGCGGTTGCCCTTGCCGATCATTCCGCGCAGACCGCACTGAGCGATGAGCCGCGGGGAATAGCGGTCCATACGGCCGCTCGTCGTCGGTCCGGCGCTCCCGATCACTTTGCCCGGCGGAGCGGGACAGGGACCGACGAAGTAGATGACTTGATCTTTTAAGTCGACGGGGAGATCTTTCCCGGAATCCAGTAATTCGACAAAACGCAGATGGGCGGCATCGCGCCCCGTCCAGATGACGCCGGAAAGCAGCACGGTGTCTCCGGCGTGTAAATCTTTCACGGTTTCCGCCGAAAGCGGCAAAAAGATCTTTTTCATCATAACGTCACCTCCGCGTGGCGCGCCGCGTGACAGTTGAGGTTGACCGCCACCGGCAGGCTTGCCAGATGGCAGGCGAAAGCGTCGATGTGGACGGCAAGCGATGTGATCGAGCCGCCCAGTCCCTGCGGACCGTGCCCTTCGCGGTTGATGCGTTCGAGGATCTCCTTTTCCAGCGCGGCGTAGTCGGGATCGGAGTTGGGTTTCCCGAGCGGACGCAGCAATGCCTTTTTGGCGAGGAGCATCGCTTTTTCCGCCGTGCCGCCGATGCCGACGCCGACGATGGTGGGGGGACAGGGATTGCCGCCCGCGTTGACGACGCTCGACACGACGAAATCGACGACCCCCTGCCGTCCGTCGGCGGGTTTGAGCATCTTGAGCTGACTCATGTTTTCCGAACCGCCGCCTTTGGGCGCGAGCGTGATGTGAAGTTTATCGCCTTTGACGATCTCCAGATGGACGATCGCCGGAGTATTGGTGCCGGTGTTGACCCGGTGAAAGAGGGGATCGGCGTCGATCGACTTGCGCAAAAAGTGATCGAGATAGCCTTTTTTCGTCCCCTCGTCGAGCGCTTCGTAAATCGTGCCGCGGTCAAGTTTGATCTCATCGCCGTACTCGACGAAATAGACCGCAAAGCCGGTATCCTGGCACAGCGGCATCGCCGTTTCGCGGGCGATCTGCGCGTTTTCGAGATACTGGCGGAAAAATTCTTTGCCGGTCGCCCCGGTTTCGCGCGCGGCGCAATCTTTCAGCGCGGCAAGTACGTCGTCCGGCAGTTCGGTCGCCGCTTTGCGGCAAAGTTCCGCCGTCGCCGCGACGATTTCATCAAAGGAGATCATTCTGGACATCGGGAAAAATCCTTTCATTTCTTTTTTACAATATATCATGGGCGCGCGCGAAAAACAAGCGTAATGCGGTGCGCCATTAGGCTTTTTTGCGTCACGGTGACATAGCAAGGTGTGACAAAATGGCGCAATCAACTGATTTTTCCGGCATTTTACGGGGAAAAACGCCGTTGGCACGAAAAATGCTCCATTTGTGGGTGTAACACGCAGACAACCAAAAATAGGAGGCTATTGTTATGAGCAAAATTATCGGTATCGACCTCGGTACGACCAACAGCTGCATGGCGGTGATGGACAACGGCGAGTACAAGATCATTCCCAACGCGGAAGGCAACCGTACGACCCCGTCGATCGTCGCTTTCACCAAAACCGGCGAACGTCTGGTCGGTCAGACCGCCAAACGTCAGGCGGTCACCAACCCCAAAAACACGATCTTTTCGATCAAGCGTCTGATGGGCCGCAAATATGCGGAAACCGCCCGCGAACGCGAACTTGTGCCCTACGAGATCGTCGAAGCCGCCAACGGCGACGCGCACGTCAAAGTCGGCGACCACGTCTATTCGCCCCCGGAAATCTCCGCGATGATCCTGCAGAAGCTGAAAACCGATGCGGAAGCCTATCTCGGCGAAAAGATCACGCAGGCGGTCATCACCGTGCCCGCGTACTTCAACGACAGTCAGCGTCAGGCGACCAAGGACGCCGGCAAGATCGCTGGGCTTGAAGTGCTCCGCATCATCAACGAACCGACGGCGGCGGCGCTCGCCTACGGTCTCGACAAAAAAACCGAAGAAGTCGTCGCGGTCTACGACCTCGGCGGCGGTACCTTCGATATTTCGATGCTCGAGATCGGCGACGGCGTCTTTGAAGTCAAGGCGACCAACGGCGACACCCACCTCGGCGGCGATGACTTCGACCAGGCGGTCATCAATTTCCTCGCCGACCAGTTCCAGAAGGAAAACGGCGTCGATCTCCGCAAGGACGCGCAGGCGCTTCAACGGTTGAAAGAAGCCGCCGAAAAGGCGAAATGCGAATTGTCCAGCAGTATGTCGAGCGAGATCAATTTGCCTTTCATCACGATGAATCAGGATGGTCCCATCCACATGAATATCACGCTGAGCCGCGCCCAGTTGGAGCAACTTTGCGATCCGTTGCTTGACCGGACCCGCAAGCCCTGCGACAACTGCATCAGCGACAGCGGCGTCTCCGCGGACAAGATCAAGGAAGTCATCCTCGTCGGCGGCATGACCCGTATGCCCAAGGTGCAGGAAACCGCCAAGGCGATCTTCAGCAAGGAGCCCCACAAGGGCGTCAACCCCGACGAAGTGGTCGCCGCGGGCGCCGCGATCCAGGGCGGCGTGCTCGGCGGACAGGTCAACGACGTGCTGTTGCTCGACGTGACTCCGCTTTCGCTCGGCATCGAAACGATGGGCGGCGTGATGACGCGACTCATCGAGCGCAACACGACGATCCCGACCAAGCGCAGCGAGATCTTCAGCACGGCGGCGGACAATCAGCCCGCAGTCGACGTGAGAGTGTTGCAGGGTGAGCGCGAACTTGCCCGCGACAACAAGAGCCTCGGGCTTTTCAAACTCGACGGCATCGCTCCCGCCCCGCGCGGCGTACCGCAGATCGAAGTGACCTTTGACATCGACGCCAACGGGATTTTGCACGTCACCGCCAAGGATCTCGGCACCGGCAAGGAGCAGAATATCACGATCACCGCGTCGAGCGGTCTCTCGGAAGCCGAAATCGAGCGCATGGTCAATGAAGCCAAGGCGCACGCCGACGACGACAAGGCCGCCAAGGACAAGATCGAGACCAAAAATCACGCGGAGTCGATGGTCTATCAGCTGGAAAAACAGCTCAAGGAGCACGGCGACAAGGTTCCGGCGGAAGTCAAGAGCGGTCTGGAAGCGAAGATCACCGTCCTCAAGGACGAGATCAAAGCCGACAACACCGACGGGATGAAAACCGCGATGAAGGAACTTGAGGAACTCGCGATGAAACTCGGCGAAGCCGTCTATGCCCAGCAGCAACAGCAACAGGGCGCGGGCGCGCCGCCTCCGCCGCAGGGCGCCGACAACGCTTCCGGCAAGAAAAACGACGACGGCGTCGTCGATGCCGAGGTCGTTGAATAAGAAAAAAAGGAAATGCTCCCGTCCGGCATTCCGCCGGGCGGGAATGAAAGCTGGAAGTCAGCAAATAAGCTGAATTGCCAAACATAAGGAGAAAGAAAATGGCAAAAGTCAACATCAAGCCGCTTGGCGACCGCGTTCTGCTCGAAATGCAGGAAAACACCGAGGAAAAGATCGGCGGGATCTTCATCCCCGACGCCGCCAAGGAGAAGCCGCAGGAATTCAAAGTGATCGCGCTCGGCACCGGCAAAAACGACGACAAGGGCAAAAAGATCCCCTTCGATGTCAAGGTGGGCGACATCGTGCTGACCAGCCGTTACGGCGGCACCGAAGTCAAGGTCGCGGGCAAGGAGTACAAAGTCGTCAATCAGGACGACATCCTCGCCATCGTGGGTTAATTTACGCAACACAAGAATAAGGATTTTTGAACTATGGCAAAACAACTGGTTTTTTCCGATGAGGCGCGCCGCGGCATTCTCGAAGGCGTGACGCTCCTTTCCAAGGCGGTCAAGGCGACGCTCGGTCCCAAGGGCCGCAACGTTGTCATCGACAAGAAATTCGGCGCTCCCGCGATCACCAAGGACGGCGTGACCGTCGCCAAGGAGATCGAGCTGAAGTGCCCCTATGCCAATATGGGCGCGCAGATGGTCAAGGAAGTCGCCAGCAAGACCAATGACGTCGCCGGCGACGGCACCACCACCGCGACGGTGCTCGCCGAAGCGATCTACCGCGAAGGTCTGAAAAACGTCACCGCCGGAAGCAATCCGATGGCGCTGAAACGCGGTATCGACAAGGCGGTCGCCGCCGTCGTCGAACAGCTGAAAAAATCGAGCAAAAAAGTTTCCGATCAGACCGCGCAGGTGGCGACCATTTCCGCCAACGGCGATACGACGATCGGCAACATCATCGCCGAAGCGATGGCGAAAGTCGGTCAGGACGGCACGATCACCGTCGAAGAAGCCAAAACGCTGGAAACGACGCTCGACGTCGTCGAAGGGATGCAGTTCGACAAGGGCTATCTCTCCCCCTACTTCGTCACCAACGCGGAAGCGATGGAAGCCAATCTTGAGGATTGCTATGTGTTGATCCACGAGAAAAAGATCAGCAACCTCAACGATATGCTGCCTCTGCTTCAGGCGGTCGCCAAAGAGGGCAAGCCGCTTCTCATCATCGCCGAGGACGTCGAGGGCGAAGCGCTCGCGACGCTCGTCATCAACAAGATGCGCGGCATCCTCAACATCTGCGCGGTCAAGGCGCCGGGATTCGGCGACCGCCGCAAGGCGATGTTGCAGGACATCGCGATCCTGACCGGCGGTACCTGCATCAGCGAAGATCTCGGCATCAAGCTGGAAAACGTCACCATCTCGCAGCTCGGCAAAGCCAAGCGCATCACCGTCACCAAGGAAAACACCACGATCGTCGAAGGCTGCGGTTCGCAGGAGGCGATCATGGGCCGCGTCGGGCAGATCCGCCGCGAGATCGAGGAAACCACCAGCGATTACGATCGTGAAAAACTTCAGGAACGTTTGGCGAAACTCGCCGGCGGCGTGGCGGTCATCAGCGTCGGTGCCGCGACCGAGACCGAAATGAAGGAAAAGAAAGACCGCGTCGATGATGCGTTGCACGCCACCCGCGCCGCAGTCGAAGAAGGCATCGTCGCCGGCGGCGGCGTCGCCATCGTCCGCGCCGCGAGCGCCATCAGCAAGCTGAAGCTCGAAGGCGACGAGGAGATCGGCGCCAAGATCGTCGAACGCGCCGTCGAAGAGCCCTTGCGTCAGCTCGCCATCAACGGCGGCTACGAAGGCAGTGTCGTCGTCCAGAAAGTCAAAGCCGAAAAGGGCAACAAAGGCTTCAATGTCAGCACCGGTGAATACATCGATATGCTCGAAGCCGGTATCCTCGACCCGGTCAAGGTCACCCGTTCCGCTTTGCAGAACGCGGCGAGCGTCGCCGGATTGCTGCTGACGACCGAGTGTCTCATCACCGATGTCAAGGAAGAAAAAGAACCCGCAATGCCTCCCGCCGGAATGGGCGGAGGTATGCCCGGTATGATGTAATTCCAAGTCATCCCCAAACGCCGCAGGGCAAACGCTCTGCGGCGTTTTTTTGCATCTCCGACAGGGTATGGCATAAGATTCTGTCGGCAGATGCGTTTCATTTTCCTGTCTTGCAGATGACGCACGGTTCCGCTTACGCTCTACCGTATGAAGCAACTCCGCTTTTCTTCGTCATGAAGCACTTTCGGTGTCCGCATAACAAGGTTCTTTTACGACTTGTATTCTTTTTATTTTACTGTTATATTATCGCAAACGGAGCGATAATGGGCGAAAGCAGGAGTTTATATCTATGAAAATCCGACTGTTTTTATTCATTTTTATTTTATTCTCGCTGACAGGTTGTCGTGGGCTCACTGACACACAGCTGGAGATTCGTTGTAATTCCATCGGATTGGAAAAAATTCCCCTTGACGGATCCGGAATAAAATCATCTACGTCCGTCTTTGCGTTTAGTAGCAGTCGTGTCAAGAATTGGACAAAACGACGAGATGATAACTTAAAAAAAACCTTTGAGATATTCGGGGTAGAAGAATGGTCTTTGGAAGTTAACTTTTGCGGAGAAGACTATTATTTGTTGCACCGTCCTGTTTGTAGTGATCCTCCCGCAAATATAATCATGATAAGAAAAAGAGATATGCAAATCGTCCAAAAATTTGATGCAGGCGGTGTTGTCGAATTTTGTGCATGGGAGATCCAAATGGACAACGTTCCTTATTTGGTTATCTACAATGGAGGATTAAGGCGCAGGAACAGATCTATGCTGATTATGGTTGATTCAAGTTGTAATATCGTTTATCAGGAGTGTTTGGCAAAAGCATTTGAAATCGGTTATGCCCACAGTGACACATATGGAACCTGCATTATCGTTTCCTCAGGAACCGATTGGCGACCTGACGAATGGGGGAAAGGCCATAATATCAACGGGGACTGGGTATACTATCTCCCGTCGAATAAATCCCCTGCGGCAAATGAGTAGCGTATTATTCATTCCGTGATGTATACCGTCACCGGAGTAATGAATAAGACGGCGTTTTCACAAACGTCAGCCTTTGCTTTGATTTCATCAAGATTGGACGGGAAAGGCAAGACTTTCTCATCTTTCTGAATTGCAGACGACGCACGGTTCCGCTTACGCGCTACCGTATGAAGCAACTCCGCTTTTCTTCGTTATGAAGCGCTCACGGTGTCCGCATAACAAGGTTCTTTTACGACTTGTATTCTTTTTATTTTACTGTTATATTATCGCAAACGGAGCGATAATGGGCGAAAGCAGGAGTTTATATCTATGAAAATCCGACTGTTTTTATTGATTTTTATTTTGCTTTTTCTGCAAGGTTGCGGACAGGTATACGTGGCGCCGCAGGTTCGCTGTAATTCCATCGGATTGAAAAAAGTCCCTCTTGATGCGTCCGGTATAAAGTCCTATACGTCCGTTTTTACGTTCTATCCCGCTCAGAGTTATGAAAGCGAAAAAAAGAACTGGGACAAAACCTTTGAGATATTCGGGGAGTGGACATACTCTTACGAAGTGAATTTTTGCGGGCAGGATTATTATCTCTTGCCGAAACATACCTGGTGGGGACACAAGAGTCTATTGGTGATAAGGAAACAAGATAAACAAATCGTTCACGAACTTGATTTCGGATTTATTGATTTTGCGGCGTTTGAGATCAAAATGAACGATGTGCCTTATTTAGTCATTTATGAAGACCTCCGGAGAAGTAGCAATTTATCAGAGCTGTTAATTGTCGATTCGAATTTTAATGTCGTTTATTTGGAATGGTTAACAAGCGCATTCGATTTCGGTTATGTCGCCGATAATACATATGGGAACTGTATTGTCGTCAAGTCGCGTAATCGTTGGAAGGCTGTCGAGATTGATGATTGGCAGAAAATCAACGGGGACTGGGTGTACTATCTTCCGCCGAAAAAATCCACGACGGGGAATCCCGTTCCCGTCGGAAACCGGGATTGAATTTTGCCGGAGTCGATGTATATTAATTTGTACTGCGAAGTCTGATACGGCGATGGAATTTTTGCCGCATAAAAGCGAGGTCGAAATGAAACGTGTTGCTTGTTTTTTCCTGTTGTTGCAGTTGTGGGTGTTTCCGGCGGTTCCGGTTCTTTCGGGCGCGGAAAAGACGGAAATTTCGGCGGAGCAGTCACTTCCTTTGATTTTCAACGCCGTGCGGACGCTCGACGGCGTGGCGAAAAAATCCGATCTCGTGAAAGCGCCTCAATTGGACGGCAAAAACAACGTCTATCTCAAACTGGAAACACAACAGAATATCGGCGCTTTCAAGATCCGGGGTGCTTATTTCATGATGAGCCGGATCCCGCTGGCTCAACGTGCCAAAGGCGTGGCGACCTGTTCCGCCGGAAATCACGCGCAGGGCGTCGGATTTGCCGCCGACAAGTTCAATATCCCGGCGACCATTTTTCTTCCGAAATCCTCTCCGAAGAAAAAAATCAGTGCCGTGCAGTCGTACAAAAACGTCCGCGCCGTGTTGGTGGACGGCAGTTTCAACGATGCAAAAGCCGCCTGCGAAAAGTTCGTCCGGGAATCCGGCGCCATCTACGTGCCGCCTTACGATGATATGGACGTGATCGCGGGGCAGGGGACTGTCGGCTGGGAGATCATGCACCAGTTGCCGCAGGCGGATGTCGTCCTTGTCCCCATCGGCGGCGGCGGATTGATCTCGGGGGTGGCATTGGCGGTCAAGGCGCTCAATCCCAAGTGCCGGGTCATCGGAGTGCAGTCGGTTGCTTCCGATGCGATGGCGCGTTCTCTGAAAGAGGGCAAGCCGATCACTTTGGATAAAATATCCACCGTTGCCGACGGGACTGCCGTCGCCCGTCCCGGAGATATCACGTTTCAGATTTGCCGCAAGTATGTTGACGCCATCGTCCTCGTTACGGAGGAGGAGATCAAAAACGCCATTCGCGTCCTTTACCGGGATTGCCATATCACCGCGGAGGGGGCGGGCGCGTTGCCGGTCGCGGCGGTGTTGAGCGGCAAAATCAGCGGTGAAAAACAAAATATCGTATGCGTTGTTTCCGGCGGAAATATCGATCCTGGGGTGCTTCAGTCGATCGTTTCCTCCGGCAATGTCGTTTCCACTTCCGATGCTCCGGCGGCGGCAGGACCTTATTCCCAAGCCGTCAAAGCCGGGAAGTTCCTCTTTATTTCCGGACAGATCGCCATCGATCCGAAAAACGGTCAACTTGCCGGCGCGGACATCAAAACGCAAACCGCTCAAGTCATGAAAAATATTCAGGCGATCCTTTCCGCCGCAGGTTACGATCATTCTATGGTAGTCAAAACGACTTGCTTTTTGGCGGACATCCGGGATTTCGCCGCCTTTAACGAAGTCTACGGCAAATACTTTTCCGGCAAGCCCGCCCGCAGTTGCGCCGCCGCTTCCGCCTTGCCGAAAGGAGCATTGGTCGAAGTCGACGTCATCGCCTGCAAGGGCGACGCCGATTGATTTCCCGACCCGCGAAAATCAATATTCCGGACAATGTGTTTATATTGTCCTTGTGATAAAGGAGGTGGCGTGATGAAAAAATGGCTGTGGATCGCATTATGTGCTTTTATGCCGTTGCTTTGGGCAGTGGAGCCGCCTGCCGGATGGCTCACGGATTTTGAGACGGCGAAAACGCTTGCCGTCAAGGAAAAAAAGCCGGTATTGGTGCTTTTTTCAGGTACCGACTGGTGTCCGCCCTGCAAGCGCTTGCGCCGGAATCTGCTTGATACGCCCGAATTTCAGAAACTCATTCAGGAAAAGTGCGTCGCGCTTTATATTCACGTGCCGCGCGGAGAGGATGAAGCCTTCGACAAGATGATGGCGCATTTCCCGTTTGTTTCGTTGACGGGTGTGCCGACGGTCATCGTCACGGACTCCGGGATCACCCGGGTCCTTGCCGGGATCGAAAGCCGTACGCTTGACGGCTTTGCCGCCGGGATCGGAAAAGCGGCAAAATCGCTGTAATTATTTTTCCGTTTCCGGGATCGGGTCGGCTTTGGCTTCCTCTTCCGAGAGAAATTCGATGTAATCGATCTCGGCGATGCTTTTTTGCTGCAAATGCTGACTGTTGCCGCCGATGAAAATGGCGAATTCCGGTTTGATATCTTCCTTGAATTGCTCGCGGTAATCGGCGACGATGTTGCGTTCCTCCGTGACCCAGCGCATCGGAGGCGTCTCGCGGTTGCGCATCGTGATCGCGGAAACGGTCATTTGACCGAGGTTGTAATACTTGAGATCCTGAAATCCGATTTCGCTGTTGAGTTCCCAGCGGTAGCTGATGGCGCGTTGTTGCAACCGGTCGCCGTCGCCGATATTGAGGTGGATCGCCTGATCGTCCATTTCGTCGGCTTTGGGGTCAAGTTCAAACGGTTGCACGATACGCCAGCGCCAGCGCATGATCGGCGTGACTTTCAAGTCGATTTTAGGTGAAAGCGCGATCATTCCGGTGGAATTGTCGGTTTTGATGACGAGTTTTGTTTTGCCGGGACGTTCAGGATTTTCCTCCGGCGTGTACTCGGTCATCGGGGCAAAGGGCATCGTGCCGATGCTCTGCCAGAGTTTGACGAAGCCTTCCCGGTTCCCGAAAGGGATCGATTCCCTGCCGGGAAGTTCCCAGAATGCGATCACGAGGAACGCAAGGATCCATTTTTTCATTGTCTGCGGTCTCCTTTTTCCCGCTGATATTGGCGGTATTTCGCCATAATTTTCGTCACATATTCTTTCGTCGACCGGATCTTGATGTTTCCCATCACATCCCCATCCGGCGTTTCCGGTTTCCACGCTTCCGCGCGCGAAGGTCCGCTGTTGTAGCGGATCAGCGCCAGTTCCCTGCCGCAACGGTAATGCCGGTACTTTTTCAGTCCTTCCGCCAGATACCAGCATCCGATCTCAAGATTGATCCCGACGTCGAAAAGTTCGCTTTTCAACGCAAAACGCCGATGATGCACCCGCGACCAGTCGGCGACGGAACCGCCGGGCAGGATCTGCATCAAACCGTATTCGCCTTTGCTTCCGCGTTTCCACGGGTCGAAGCGGCTTTCCCGCCAAATCACCGCCCGGACAAAATCCGGATCGATCTCATATTTTTTTGCCGCGATCTTGATCTCGTCTGAAAACGACGTTTCATCCATTGTCATCCGGCGGTCGAAAAGCAAAAACAAAACTGCCGCCAGCAACACCGCCATCGCCGTCAAATGTCCGGCAATGCGGAAAACCGTACCGTCTGTTTTCAGCGAAAGCCTCCGTTTTACAGATTTGCAAGATCGATCGCCGATTGCACCATCTGAATGAAATCGCGCGTCTGAAAATAGTGAAAAATATCCCGCATCAAAGCGGCGGGAATATCCGCATCCAAAGAGAAAAGACTGCCCTTGAGTTGCGGAGAGATCTGCGCCATCACGCGGTCGTTCAGCGAAGCGTCCTCGCTGAAAAGGACGCCGCTCACGACCCCCGTCACCATCGGCACCAGAACCGCCATCTGCGAAGCGCTGGAAGCATCGGGACACTCGACGACCATACGGTACTTGCCCGTCGCCCCGTCGCAGAAGGGATCGAAACACATCCGGATATTGCCGCGCACACGTTTCTTTTCCGTATGGACCGGCAGTTTCAATCCGGTGTCGACGTACCAGAAAGGCGCATCGGCAATGGCAAGCTGATTTACTTGCGCGGCAACGAGTTGCGGCGTTTTTTGCGGCATTTTGAGCAAGGTTTCCGCCGCGGAACGTTTGCCCGCGAGAAGATAGAGACAGGGCTCCGCTTCGACGACGGTCAACTCTTCACAGAGCATCGCATTGCGGACGAAAAAGGCGTTTTTACCGCCGATTTTGCCTTGGGTGAATTGAAACCGGCTCTTTTTCAGATTTGCCGCGAGGTCGATCGGACGGGCGAGTTTCAGGTACGCCGCGTTGATCAGTTTCGGTTTTGAAGTCGTAAAGACGAGCAACTCCTCGATCCCGGCGTCGGGAAGGTTTTCCGCTCCGGAAAAAAAGGTGCTGTGCGCCCACTTGGCGAAACCTTCCGATTGCGCCAGTTTTTTGACGTTGAAATAGGACGCCCCCGCCGTATTTTGCGGAAGTTTGTCCAACAAGGGCGATCCCGCGGCGGCGAGCGCAAAAAATCCGGTCAGCGTCAGAAACAGCGCAAGCAGATGTTTCATCACTTGTTTTCCTCCTGGGGGGCGGGCTTTTTCGGCAGTTTGACTTCGATGTGCAATTCACGCAACTGTTTGAGCGTCACTTCACTCGGCGCATTCATCATCAGATCTTCCGCCTGCTGATTGAAGGGGAATGCGATCACTTCACGGATATTGGGCACATCGGCGAGCAACATCACCATGCGGTCGATGCCCGGGGCGATGCCGCCGTGCGGGGGCGCGCCGAGCTTGAAAGCGTTGATCATTCCGCCGAATTTGCGGTCGACCGTTTCGCGTTCGTATCCGGCGATCTCAAACGCCTTGTACATGATGTCGGGGCGGTGGTTGCGGATCGCGCCGCTGGAAAGTTCAATGCCGTTGCAGACGATGTCGTATTGCCACGCGAGAATATCCAGCGGATCGCGGGTCAGAAGCGCTTCCATCCCGCCTTGCGGCATCGAGAAGGGGTTGTGCGAGAAAATGATTTCGTTGGTCTCTTCGTCGCGCTCGAACATCGGGAAATCGACGATCCAGCAGAAGCGGAATTCATCGTGATCGATGAGTCCGAGTTTGTTGCCGAGTTCGGGGATGACCGCGCCGCCGACTTTTTGGACATCGCGTTCCTTGTCCGCGAGGAAAAAGAGCGCGTCGCCGTCTTCGACCGCGCAGACTTGTTTCAGCTGATCGAGGATCTCCGGGGTGAGGAATTTGACGATCGGACTTTTTTGCGTATCGCCCGTCCAGATGATGTACGCCATACCTTTGGCGCCGTTTTCCTGCGCGAAGCCGATCATATCGTCGAAAAATTTACGCGGCTTGTCCACCACTTTGGGGGCTTTGATCGCGCGGACGACGCCGCCGTTTTCCACACAACCGGCAAACGCCTTGAAGCCGCAACCGCGGAAAATCTCGGTGACGTCGATCATTTCCAGCGGATTGCGCAGATCGGGTTTGTCGGAGCCGAAACGGCGCATTGATTCGCGGTAGGGGATGCGCGGGAAGGGGACGCCGGAAAATTTCTTGGTGCTGAACTTGGTGAAAATGTGTTCGATCAGCCCTTCGAGGACGGCAAAGATCTCATCCTGATCGACGAAACTCATCTCGACGTCGAGCTGATAAAATTCTCCGGGACTGCGGTCGGCGCGGGCGTCTTCGTCGCGGAAGCAGGGCGCGATCTGGAAGTAGCGGTCGAAGCCCGACACCATCAGCAACTGCTTGAATTGCTGGGGTGCCTGCGGCAGCGCGTAGAATTTGCCGGGGTGCAGACGCGACGGCACGAGGTAGTCGCGCGCGCCCTCCGGACTGCTCGCCGTGAGGATCGGGGTCTGGTATTCGGTGAAGCCCGCTTCGATCATATAGCGGCGCGCTTCGGCGATCACCTGACTGCGGAGCACGATGTTTTTGTGCAACACGTCGCGGCGCAGATCGAGGAAGCGGTATTTCAAACGGAGCGCTTCGGGCGCGCTGTCGTCTTTGGCGACCTGAAAGGGGATCACTTCCGCTTCGCCGAGCATTTCCATGTCGGTCGCGCGGACTTCGATCTCTCCGGTCGCGAGTTTCGGATTGACGGTTTCCGCCGAGCGGGCGACGACTTCGCCGTCGAAGCGGACGACCGATTCCACGCGCCATTTTTCCAGCGCCTGATAAAAGGAGCATTCCGGATCGATGACGATCTGGGTGAGCCCGTAATGGTCGCGCAAGTCGATGAAAATAATGCCGCCGTGGTCGCGGACGCTGTGGATCCAGCCGGAAAGCCGGACTTTGCTGCCGACGTCGCTTTTGCGCAACTGGCCGCAGGTGTGGGTACGAAACATAATCAACACTCCTTTTCCGAGTTTGTAAAATGGACAAAAAAAGCCCGATGCCGTTTTATTTTTTTAATATAGCATCGGGATTGCGATTTTGCCAACCGCGCAGGCGCGCGAAAGGCAAGAATTATTCTATAATTTTTGAGAAATGTCTTTTTGGAGGTATTCCGGCGCGGCATCGGCGAGCCCGCCTTTCTGCCAGAGCGCCGACGCGGCAAAAACCGCCAGCTGAAACGCCCCCCAGCAGAAAACGATAAGCGCGATATGCCACGCCAGACGCAGAAATTCCGAGGAATGCCGCCGTGCGATCCAACGCACTGCGCCCCAAAGCATTACGAGGTAGATGAAATCGACCGTCGCCAGATGCCACGCCTGCGTCGGCACGACTGCCGCGGAATCGCCGAAAATCATCCGCACCAGCGCGCAGAGCAAAAGCGGCACATAACCGAGCACCACCAGAAACCATCCGGCGAAACTGCCGCAACTTTGCCCGCAGAGCGCGCTCCGGGTGCCTTCGACCGCCAGCGCCGAGAGCGCGACGAGGATGACGATGCCCAGACACGTCCAGTCGAAAAGCATTTTGAAATGCCCCCGCTTCTTGCTGTAACGGCGGCGGAATTCCGCATTGTTTTTATGCTTTGCCATATTTCACCGCCTTTTCGTTGCGGGCGCGGCGCCGATGCGGCGCACCAGAAGATAAGTGACGTAACCGACGAGCAACATTCCCAGCGCGAGCGCGCTGTATGCGTGCGGCCACCAGATGCCTTCGGTCATCATCGTAAATTCCGACATGCCGCCCATCCCGGTGATGACGGTGAGCGGCATAAAGACCACGTTGATGATGGCGAGGTATTTCATGATGACCGCGAGATTGTTGCTGACGACCGAAACCCGGGCGTCGGACATCCCGGTCAGAATTCCGGCGTAGATGTTGGCGAGGTTGTCGCATTGTTTGTTTTCGACCGAAATGTCCTCGAGGAATTCCTCTTCCTCGGTATTGAATCCGATGCGCCGGGCGTCGTTGCGGAGCCGCAAAAGAAGCACCTGGTTCGCGCTCGTCGCCGACTCGTAGTAGGTCAGACTTTTGAGGAGCGAAAACATATTGACCAGACTCTTGTTGGTGACGGCGAATTCGATTTTGGTTTCGATCTCGTCGGAAATGTTGCGGATGATCCGCAAGTGCTGTAAAAAGTGCGCCGTCGCGTGATGGAGCAGACGGAGCAACACTCCCTGTATCGTGTTGCCGCGCAACGGCATTCTGCCGTGCTCGAAAAGCGGCATCGAATCCGCCTGCAGCACGATGATGCGGTCTTTGAAAAGGAATGCGCCGATCGACGACACGCGGAAATTCATCCTCCGGTCGACCTGACAGTTGCGGGGACGTTTCATAATGACGGCGATGTGGGTCGGCTCGTACTCGATACGGCTGATCTCATCCTCGTCGAGCGCGGAAGCGAGCGTATGCTCGTCGATGCCGCACTGTTCGATCAGATAGCGTTTTTCTTCATCGGTAGGGGCGCTGTAAACCTGGATCAGCCCGAGTTGACCGTCGGGGCAGATCTGGACGCGCCCGTCCACGAGATCATAGCATTTCAACATTTTTCAATCCTCCGGGAACGCCCGAAAAATTTCGGGCAAACTGCAATTACGGACGGCGGAAGCCGGAGGAAAATGCGGAATGTTTACCGGGCGGGAAGTTTCGCCGGAAACATGGCACGCCCTCCGGCTTCGCACCGTCGGGGAACTGCGTCGTCGCTGTTACTGCTCATATACTCCAGCCTTGGTTGATGGTGATAAGTTTCCGGCGAATCAAAAGGATCCGCCGCCGTTTTAAGAAATATAACCCTTGTCGCACTTTTTGTCAAGAAAAAGAATACGCTTTTTTGTGAAATTCATCTTGACAACCGCTTGGGGGCAGGGTATATTTTGAACATTATGAAACAGATCCGCATCCTTTTTCTCGTACTGTCATTGACTTTTGTGATGACGCCGCAGGCGCGGGCGATCGACCCGATCACCCTCGGCATCCTTGCGCCGATCGCGTTGCGCGCCGCGCAGGCGGCATCGCCTTACGTCATTCGCGGACTGGCGAATCTGGCGCGCTCCAGCGGCTGGATATTCAAAGATACGTTTCGTACGCTTTTTCTGCCGGTGGGGATTTTTCAGATGCTCTTTATGTGGCCGTGGGGGTATTTCCGCCGCGGCTTGATCAACTTCTTCCGGGGGCTGATCTCTCCCTTCAAGATGGCGTTGCACTCGTTGCTGCTGCCGTTGTATCTCTTTGGCGTCAAGACCAACTTTTAGTATGGCGTTTTCCCGCAGTAAGATCCCCGCACTGAAAAAAAGACGCGATACTTATCGGTTGCTCGCCGACTGGTACGGCGAAGAGCGCGCCGAAACCGAGATCGCCGCCCATACATCAAAGCCGCGCGTGCTCGGCGAAGTGCTGAAAGAAGTTTCCTCCGAGTTGCTTTCCCCGGATGCGGCGGATTTCGCCAAATTGGAAACGCAATGGGAAGCCGTTGCGGGCAAAACGGTGGCGAAATTAACGAAAGTGGTCGGTTGCGTCGATCACGTCGTCATATTGGGAGTGCGCCACAGCGCGATGGTGACGGAGTTGCGTCCGTCGCTGGATCTGCTGAAAAACCGGATCAATCAGGTGCTCGGAAAAGATTTCTGCCGCGAAGTCCGGTTGACGGTCATGTAAAAAACTGCGCTTCGCGCACCAGCTTGCGGTACTGCTCGAAAATCTCGTTGCGGAAAACGAATCCGCGGAAAATATTTTCCTCGTCGATCACCGGCAGAAATTCAAACTGGTATTTTTCCATTTTTTCCATCGCGCAGGCGAGATCGTCGTCGATGAGAACGCTGCTGCGCACTTTTTTCATCAGGTCGAAAACGACGAGATTTTCCGCGACATCGGGGTCTAACAACGCCCCCGTGACCGTCTGCCGCCGGATCGTGCCGAGCAAATGACCGTTGGCGTCGACAACGGGGTAGGCGAGCATCTTGGGCGCGGATGAAATGACTTGGGAAGCTTCGCTGAAATTCATTTCCGGGGAGAGGTGTACCGCGCGGACGTCGAGGTTGAGCCGCACCGGAAGCCGCTGAAGCATCGCCCGGTCGGGGTCGTCGGAAATAAGGTGATTTTCCACCAGGACTTTGCGGTAGATCGAGTGCGGTTCCAGTTTCCGCGACACGAACCAGGCGACGGAGGAGACGATCATCAGCGGCACCAAAAGCGTATATCCGCCGCAGACTTCCGCGATCAGAAAGACCCCGGTCAGCGGAGCGCGCATCACGGAAGTGAAAACGCCGCACATCCCGACGACGAGAAAATTCGCTTCGTTGAGGGAAACGATCCCCGTCAGATTGACGATATGGGCGAAACTGAATCCCGTGAACGCCCCGATGAACATCGACGGCGCGAAAATCCCGCCGTCGCCGCCGGAATCGACCGTCAGTACCGAAGTGACCGACTTCAAAAAGACGGCGGCGAGCAACAATATCGCAAGCCGCCAAGTTGCCGGCAAGTCGTCCAGAAGCGGCGCCGATGCGATCAGCCGGTCGGTGTTGCCGTCAAACGCCAAACTGATGAAACGGTAGCCTTGCCCCCGGAGCGGCGGAAATATTGTCAGCAAAACGCAAAGCAGCAGTCCGCCGACAAAAAGCCGTTGCCACGCGCTGGGAAATTTTTTGCGCAGGAAACCGCTTAACGCATAGTTGCTTTTGATGACGTAAACGCCGACGAGCGCCGTGATACCGCCGAGCGCGAAATACCAGGGCACCGCCGAAACGCGCCACATCTGCGCCGCCGCGACCATCGGGACGCCGCCGGAGGGGAAGATGATGCGGGAAACGACCGTGGCTACCGCGCTTGCCATCAGCATCGGGACGAGCGCGCCGACGCTGAAATGCGGCAACAATACTTCGACGGCAAAAAGCACGCCGCCGATCGGGCTGTTGAAAATCGCCGAGATCGCGGCGGCGGCGCCGCACCCGATCAACAGCATCTTGTGGCGCTGATCGATCTTGAAAAGCGCTCCGCTGGTCGAGCCGATGGCGGCGCCGGAAAGCACGCTTGGCGCTTCCAGTCCGGCGGAACCGCCCGCTCCGACGGCGAGCGCGCTGGAAATCAGATGGGTGAAAATCTCGCGGAACTGGATCCACGTTTTGCGCCGATGGAGCGCGAGAATGAGCGGACTGAGGCTCTTGGCGTAGCGCGGCCCTGTAAAGAACTTCTGAAATAAAAAGGAAAACAAAAGACCGAGAAAGGGGACAAAAATGACGATCCCGACCCAGTTGAATCTGCCGTGCCACAACTCGGGCGAGGAATCAAACCAGATGCCGATTTTTTCCAGTTTGTCGACGAGCGTGTGCAACGCCGCCGCCGCCAATGCCGCGGCGATCCCGATCATGATGGAAAGAAAAATCATCAAGGAGCGGTCGCCGCACTTGCGGCGCAAACGCGATGCCGTCAAAGTCAGCCTCCGGTGCGTCAGAAAAAAGAAATCTCTCATCGGCAAAGATCCCCTCGGTGAAAAAACAAAAGCCGGGCGGAAAAATTTTCCGTCCGGCTTTGCGTAGTCATAGAAACTGAAACGATTTTTTTATCAGTTCAGTTTGAGACCCGCCAGCGATTCATCGTTGAAGATCTCGCTGACGTTGACCATGTCCTCGCCGGGTTTCAGCGCGGCGGTGTATTCCTCCTCGGCGGCCTTGAGATCCGCTTCGGTGAAGTCTTCGCCGAGCGCCTTGATCGAGAGACCGATGCGGCGTTCGTCGTGGTCGACTTTGATCACGCGCGCTTCGACTTCATCGCCGATCTTGAGCACGTCCTTGACCTTTTCGACGCGGTCATGGCTGAGCTGCGAAATGTGGATGAGGCCGTCGATCTTGTTGGTGAGTTCGATGAAAGCGCCGAAAACCGCGATCTTGGAAACTTTGCCCTTGACGACGTCGCCGACCTTGTAGAGCTGGTCGATATTCGCCCAGGGATCGTCCTCGACCTGCTTGAGACCGAGGGAGATGCGCTGCTGCTCGGGATTGATCTCGAGGATGACGACTTCGACTTCCTGACCGGGCTTGAGGATCTCGTTCGGATTGTTGATCTTGCGGGTCCAGCTCATGTCGGAAACGTGGATCATGCCGTCGATGTCGTTTTCGATCTCGACGAAGGCGCCGTAGTTGGTCATATTGCGGACTTTGCCGACAATGTGCTTGCCGACGGGATATTTTTCCGCGAGGACTTCCCACGGATTGCGCTCATTCTGACGCAGACCGAGGGAAATTTTGCGGCTGTCGCGGTCGATGTCGAGCACGACGGCATCGACTTCCTGACCGGCGGTCAAAATGTCGCTCGCCTTGTTGACGCGCTTGGTCCAGCTCATTTCGGAAACGTGGATCAGACCCTCGACGCCGGTCTCGATCTCGACAAACGCGCCGTAAGGCATGATGTTGACGACCTTGCCGTGGACCTGACTGCCTTTGGGATACTTTTCGACGACGTCGTCCCACGGATTGCGGGTTTTCTGCTTGAGACCGAGGGAAACGCGGCCCTTTTCCTTGTCGATGCCGATGACGACGATGTCCAGCTCCTGACCGACCGAAAGCACTTCGGAGGGATGGGAAATGCGTCCCCAGGAAATGTCGGTGATGTGAAGCAGACCGTCGACGCCGCCCAGATCGATGAAAGCGCCGAAGTCGGTGATGTTTTTGACGACGCCGTGACGGGTCTCGCCGACCGCCATCTCATCGAGGATCTTGGAACGCTGATCGCGGAGCGATTCGACGAGGAGTTCGCGGCGGGAAACGACGATGTTGTGCCGTTCGACGTTGATCTTGATGATCTTGACGTCGAATTCCTTGCCGAGGTAGTCGTCCATATTGTGGACGGGACCCACGTCAAGCTGCGAACCGGGGAGGAAAGCGGGGAAGCCTTCGACGTCGACCATCAAGCCGCCCTTGACGCGGTGCGCCATAAAGCCCTTGACGACGTGACCTTCGCCGTATTCGGTGGTGATTTTGTTCCACGCCTTGATGGAAAGCGCCTTTTGCAGACTCAAGGTCGGGGTGTTCTGACGGTTTTCGATTTCCTCGAGATAGACCTCGATCTCATCGCCGACGTTGACTTCGTCGTATTTGACGAACTCGCCTGCGGGGATGAAACCTTCGGCCTTGAAGCCGATGTCGACCTGAACGCCGTCGGGGCGTTTGGCGGTGATTTTGCCGTTGATGATCTCGCCCTTGTTGAAAGAGCGTTTGGTTTCCCGGGCGTCAAGGAGGGCGCCCATGCTTTCCGGAATGCTGCTCAGATCCAGAAAATCGGCTTCGAAATTGTTTTCCTGCATGTTGTTTGTTTTTCTTTGTTGTTTTATGCTTGAACGAATGTTAAAAACAGCACCGTGCCGCTTTTAACCGAACTGTAAGAATATAATATAGTTGCAGTTTGGCAAAAAGTCAAGTCGGTTATGAGAGATGAGAGAGTCCCGCGCAAGTCAATGCATCGCGCCGCGGGCGCGAAAGGAATGTGAGCAAGCGGGAGTGGTGGGAGGAGTGAGAGCTGTGGGAGCTGTGGGACAATACGCTCTCTATCGCGCTCATTACCGCGGGGGGTACGCTCTTCGCAGGCTTGTCTTATCTCACAAATCCCACAATTCCCACAAATCCCACAATTCCCATTGCCCCGTTGATTTCGCGGCGACGTCCGCGAGACAATCATTTGCGCTTTTTCCCTATTCGTGTAGATTCGTGTTTATTCGCGGCTTGTCCTCCATAGCGCTTTGCGCAACGTCCTCTCATCTCCCTGTCCTCCAAAGCTCACAGAGCGACGGAGGATCATCTCTCATAACTTTTTTTCCTCTTTCCTCGACTTGCTGTTTGCAGAATCGGCAAATCCGGGTTATAGTATAAAAACTGGATCCGTAGCTCAGTCGGTTAGAGCAGGTGACTCATAATCTCCGGGTCCTCGGTTCAAGTCCGGGCGGATCCACCAGTTTTGAGGATAAAACCGCACCGCGTGACATGTGCCGCGATGCGGTTTATGTTTTTTTGTTGTAACTTGTTTGTTTTTAAGTTGTTAAGTTGATTATTTTTTGTGTTTCAAAAATATCAAAAAATCAACTTAACATTTTTGTTTTAAACAAGTTATAAATAAAATAAATTCTTCGCGCGCACGACGACGTGCGCGTGTTTTTTTTAAATTTTTTCGTCAATGCGCTTGCATTTCCCGCGTTTCGGTGCTAATTTGTGAGGTGAAACAGAAAATCAACCTTTAAAAACAGGATAAAATCATGGCAGACGTTTTCTATTCGGTTTCGTGGATGGGCAAAGAGGACGGTGAAATCGTTCATTACAACGGCGGCACCTATACGATCGGCGTGGATGCTTTCGGCGATTACGACAGAGCTTTCGATGCGGGCGATGTCGTGCTATGCGATTTCTTCCTCGATGGCACCTGGGTTAAGGGGGATTACGAGGACGGCGACCCCGTCACCGTCACGCTTCCCTGCGGAAGCGAAGTTAAGGCGACGATCGGCGTCAACGCGTATCTTCTGCCCGAAAACACGGCGACTGAGAACCAAAGCGGCATGACCTGGGCGGCGAATCAGGCGCGCGCCAAAGGAAGCGCAGTCTATCTCAATGGCGGCACTTTTGTCTCCCCCACGGAAAAAGACAGCGCGTCGCTCTATACCAACGGCGCCAAGGTCTATATCTCCGACAGTTATATGAAGCGTCTCACCAACGGCAGAAACGGCAACACTCCGCTGGCGACTCCGGAAACCTACCTGCTTACCGGATCGAATATCGATCTTCTCTACGCCGGAAGCGGCACAAATGAGTATGCGTACGTTTATGTCGGCAAGAATGGTTACGCCGCCACGATCAGCCCGGCTTACAGCGGCTCTTTCAAGACGCTCGACGTTGTGATCGACGGCGGCGGTTTCGGTTCTTATACCGGCAATGCCACTCCGATCACGGAAAAACTCAACATCACGGTCAAAAACGGCGTCACTAGCGGCAATATCAAACTCGCGGGTACGGGTGGCAACGCCGTTTTCAACGGTTTCACCGCCGACGTCAACATCACTGTCGAAAATAGTACGCTCGGCACGTTTGACGTTGCCGGACGCGGCGACGGTGTTGCGTGGCACTCTTTTGGTATGAGAGTCGGAAACGTCAACATTTCCCTGAAAGATTCCACGATCGCCAACATTATTTCGGTCAACGATCAGAATTTTGATTTGACTTGGAGCGCCGAAAGTTATACGGTCACTCTCGACAACTCGATAGTGAGCAACATCCTCGATCCGGGCAACCGCAAATTGAACAGCGGTGCCGCCGGTACCTTAAACGCGTTGAGACTTGCTTACAATGGCGGTACGGCTTTTATCACGGGCGGCACCTATTGCAGTGCGCCCGGCACGCCGACCGATGTTGCCGAAGATACCGTTTGGGTCGACGGTGTTTACCACTATCTCGGTGTGGGCGGTTTCGGTAGCAGTCAGCCCAAGGTGACAAAAAACGCGGACGGCTCGCTCACGGTGACCAATGCGATTTTCTACAATGCCGATGCGGAAGCGGGCAAAAGGTATATCACGGGCGGCACGGCGACGCTCACGGGCGGCGAGCAGGCGCTGGTCACGTTGCGTGTCATCGGCGACAAGGAGTCCTACGCCAAAACGCTGGGCCGCATTGAGGCGATTACGATCGATGCGGCGGCGACGCTGTCGCTCGGCAGCAACGTCGATTCGGGCGTTTCGATCACGATCGATGCGACCGATTTCACCCTTGAGGGCGCAAGCAAGGTCGTGCTGACAACGACGGGTTCGATCAATACGACCGATATCCGGCTGCTGACAGACAAGGAATACATTTTGAATAACACCGGCAAAACGCTTGAGATCGTCGAGAAACCGAATGTCTACAGCGTCAACTGGTCGACTTTTGAAAACGGCACGGAAATCACCTACGACGGAGCGACTTACGTGATCGGTAAAAACGCTTTCGGCAATTACGCCGACGCCAAGGCGAGCGGCAAACGGGTTTTGATCGCTGACCGGTACTACGACGTCGAATGGAAGGACAAGTCCAAGGGCGACACGGTCGAGGTCGTGCTGGACGGCGAAACGGTCCAGCTGACGATCGGCGAGGAAGCCTTTACGTCGTTTTCGGCGGCGCAGGGCGCCTACAACCCCGGCGCGGCGGTCGTCGTTTCCGGCGGCACTCTTACGGGTGGACGTACCGTTGTCAAGGATTGCGGCGGCAAAACGACCGAGTTCCGCAATTACACGGCGATTTGCACGGTGTCCGGTGACCATGGACCGGTCATTGCCGCCAATAATCAATCCGGGACGGGCGTGACGGGTAAAGTCATCATCGGGAAAGGCTCGAATGTGGTAGATGTCACGCTTGGTCGCCCTGCCGGTGCTTTAACGGATATCGATGTTACGATTCACGTAAAAGATGATGCGACCGTGACGAGGGCTACTGCCGTATTCAATCAAACGGCGACTTCTTCGTCGGAGTATACCAAGAGCGAAACGGGTGAACTCCTCTGGCAGGGCGGACGCTCGCAGGCGCATTTCATTCTTACGGGCGGCAGCGTCGGCGTTGTGGCACCGTCGACCTATTCAGGCGGTTACACCGGCGACATTTTCGTCGACGTCAGCGGTACCGGCCAAATCGGTTCGGTCCTGGGGAGCAACGTCGGCAACAGTCAAAAAATCGAAGGCAATTTCTACATCAATATGGCGGGCGGCACGATCAAGACGATCGATGTTTGCGTCCATGCGACGGGGGTTGCGAACCGCTACTTCGCGATCGTCGCCGGCGGCACCCATACGGTAAGCACGATCGGCGCGCTCACCGGTATGAAGAATGCGAGCGGCGCTTCGATCACCGTCAACGCCGGAAATCACGGGCAACTTGTCCTCAACGGAGCCTTGGATCTGCCGGCAACGGCAGTCATCACGGTCAACGTCGATGATTTCCAGTTTGAGCAGGGCGTTTCCGAGTACACGGTACTTACCGTTAAGAGCGGGTTGAATAAGTACAAGGATAATATCCGGTGGACGGGGACGGCAATCGACGAATACTCGTACAACATCACCGACACGACGATCACGGTCAAGGCGAAAGACGCCTATTTCAGTTCGGCGTGGGCGGACCTTGAAGACGGCACCGTCGTTACGACGCCGGGCGGTACGGGCATCATCGGGCACGATGCTTTCTTCCGTTACGAGGACGTCGTCGCCCGGGCGGCGGAGAAAAATTGGGGCATTGTGAGCGCGGACCGCTATTACAGCGCCGAGTGGAATGATCTTGCTGCCGGCGCTCCGGTGACGATCAGCAATCCCTCCGGCACGTTTTCGACCAAGATCGGCGATGCGGCGATCCCCGCCTACGCGACGCTTGCCGACGCCCAAAAAGCGGCGAAATCCGTCGGCACGACGCTCGCCATCGTCGGCGGTACGTGGTCGACCTCTGCCCGCAACAACTGGTACGGCATTTACAACACCGTTTTGATCGGCGGGAGTCTTACCGGCAGTGCCAACGGCGCGATCGTCACGATGATGGACGGCAAGCAAAATGCGGACTATGTGGCGACATTCACGGTCGGCGAAGGCGGATATCTTTCCTCCATCGGCATTACCGGGAATAATGTCGCCGAGAAGACAGGGGTAGTAACACCTTCCATTTTCAAAACCCTCACCTACAACGCCGTGAACGGCGGCCGTATCGGGGGCGTTTACATCATCGGCTACAATGCGGAGATCGTCGGCGATCTCGACATCAACGTTGCCAACGGCGGCAATATCGGCACGGTCAAGACGGCGGTTGTCGGCGGCAAAATTACCGGAAACGTCAATTTCAACATTTCCGACGGCGGTAAAATCAACACGCTCCGTCTCCAGCCGGACAGTCGGTCGACGGTAACTTTATCGGACGGTTCCTCGATCAACGTCGCGCTTGACGGCGGCACCATTGGGACTCTGGAACTGGACGGAGATACGCTGCGCATATTTACCAAAGGGGGCGGTGCGACCGTCAATCTGCACGTCAGCGGCAATGCGGCAAGCACGATCGGCGCGTGGGATAATACTTACGTCGATACGCTCACGATCGATGCGTCGGCAAGTCTTGCGGTCAACGGCGCGTTTGCCTACACCGGCACGATCACTGTCGATGCGACCGGATATATCGCCGAAGCCGGGAGCAAGCAAGTTTTCAGCGTGAAAAACGGATTCTCCAACACGTATGTCCTTGTCGGCGACACCGATGACAAGTATATCCTCGTCAAGGATGCGAATGCGCTTTACCTCGTCGCCAAGACCGTTGTTTACAGCGCGGCGTGGAAAAATCTTGCGGAGGGCGACATTGTCACCGTCGACGGCGGCACCTACACCATCGGCAAGGATGCTTCCGGTAATTACAATGACGCGTGCGCGTATGCGGAGAATTTAGGGCGGATCGTCGATAACCGGGATATTTATTACTCTGCCGACTGGGCGGGAAAATCCGCCGGCGACACCGTGGAAGTCGTCCTCGACGGCATGACCGTTTCGCAGACGATCGGCGACAAGGCGTTTGCGAAGCTCGATGATGCCCAGAAGAAAGTGAAATCGGTGATTGACACGACGCTTGCCGTCGTCGGCGGTACGTGGTCGACCTCTGCCCGCAACAACTGGTACGGCATTTACAACACCGTTTTGATCGGCGGGAGTCTTACCGGCAGTGCCAACGGCGCGATCGTCACGATGATGGACGGCAAGCAAAATGCCGACTATGTGGCGACATTCACGGTCGGTGAGGGCGGACTCCTCTCCTCCATCGGCATTACCGGAAATAACGCAACGACAACTTCAACGACGCTTTCCATCTTCAAAAATCTTACCTATAACGCCGTGGATGGCGGACGCATCGGGCAAATTTTCACTGTCGGTTACAATGCGGGGATCGTCGGCGATCTCGACATCAATGTTGCCAGAGGCGGCAGTGTCGGCACGGTGCAGTCGGCGGTTTCCGGCGCGACGATCGAAGGGAAAGTCAATTTCAACGTTTCCGATGGCGGCGTGATCGGCAATCTTTATTTCCAGCCGAGTAACGGTTCGACGACGACCTTGAAAAGCGGTTCCTCGATCAATGTCACGCTTGACGGCGGTACGATCACGAATTTTGCTCATGACGGCACTGCGGGGCGCGATTTCGTCAAAGAGGAAGGTGCGACCGTCAACGTTCTGGTCAAGGGCACGGCGACGAGCGAGATCGGCGATTGGAAGAATACTTATGTCGATACGCTGACCATCAACGTCGGCGCGACGCTTGCGCTCGCGCCGAAAGGCACGTTCGCCTACACCGGCACGATCACGGTCGACGCGGCGACCTGCGATTACAGTGAAATGAAGTATCTCTTAATGACCGGATTCACCGGGGACAATACGTTTACGGTCATCAACGCCTCCGACCCGTCTTACGAGATCGTGGCGGTGGGAAAAAATGTCTACTATCAGATGCCGACCGTCTATTTCAGCATCCTCTGGAAAGGGCTTGAAAAAGGCACCAGTGTCCGGTTGGGGAACAAAACGCTTACGGTCGGGACGAATGCTTTCGGAAGCTACGGTGACGCGCGGCAAACAGGCAAATTCGTTGTCGGCGTCGACGTCTATGTCAATAACACCTGGACGGAAGATTCGGATATCGAGATCGACGGTTACACAGCGACCTTCGGCAGCGATGCTTTCGCCACTTTCAAGGACGGTGTTGACAATGCCAAGAGCATGGGCGGTGCGATTCGCGTCGAGGGCGGCGAGTACGCCGGTCTTGCCGATTGGAGCACGAATAAAGTTTTCGTTACCGGAGCGACGGTCACCGGCGCGAGCCGGGCTGGCAATATCTGCGCCGCCGATGCGACGAAAGAGATCACCTTTACCGATACGACGCTGACGACGCTCATGGCGAGCGGCATGTCCGGCGATCACGGTATGGATTCTTACCGGGGCAGTCTCGTCTATAACCTCGTCGATTCCACGGCGACGAGAGTCGGTCTCGCAAACCGCAATACGGGTACCGCCGTTAGCGGAAATACCGCCAAAAACATGCAGAAAATCAAATTCAGCCTTACCGGTAGCACGGTCGCGGATATCGGCAACAATATCGGCGGTGACCAGAATGGTTCCAACGTCTTTACTTCGGCGACAAGCTTTGAGATTACGCTTGCCGGTTCGACGGTGACGGGCACCCTTTCCGGCGACCGCATCACGCTTGCCACTGAGGGCGGTATGGCATCGGTCGACGGCGCCGAAGCCGTCGCGGTCACGGGACTTCTCCGCAACGTCGGCGGCAGCCGCACGGTCGGGAAAGACGGCACCATCACTTACACGGGCGGTACGACTTGGTTCAATGGTGTTTCTACCAACGGCACCGTCGTCGTCACGGGCGGCACGACGAATTTCAAAACGCTCAATGTCACGGGCGGCACATCGTATGTCAAAACGATATCGGAGATCGAAAAGATCAACATCACGGTCGATTCGACGTTGGCGTTCAGCACGATCAACTCCGATGCTGTGATTACCATTGATGCGGCAAATTGCGATTACTCCAAGGCGCAGTATCTCATTCTCGACGGTGCCAGCGACTGGAGCAACAACTACACCATCATCAACGATGATCCGGGTAAGAAATATGAGTTCGTCGAAGACGGCAATAAACTTTATTATCAGCAAAAGCCGATCTACTTCAGCATTACCTGGAAAGATCTTGCATCCGGCAGCAAAGTTATCGTCAACGGCGAGGAATACACGATCGGCGACGACGCTTTCGGCAATTATGCCGATGCGCAGGCGACCGGCAGGACTTTTATCAACTCCGCCGATGCCTACCTCAACAGTACTTATAATGATACCGATCCGATCACGGTCGACGGTTATCCGGCGAAATTCGGCGTCGACGCCTTCGCCGATATCACGTCTGCGGTTTCGGTAGCCAACACTTTGGGCGGCGCGCTCCGCGTGACGGGCGGCGAATTCGGTAGCACGGACGGCACCAACAACACGACGATGGATGTCGCTTATCTTGAGATGAAAGATACGGTGATCTACAACACGTTGCACGTCAAAAACGGCGCGACGACCGATGTCAAGGTGATGATCTCCGGGTCGACGATCGGCAACGGCTTCTATGCGGTCGAGGGCGGCGCGCAGGGCAATGTGGACATCACGCTCAGCAATGTTGCGGTAACCTATGTCAATCAGTCGGTCGGTCGCGCCTTCCTCGTGAGCGGCGAGGTGACGGGCAACGTCAACGTGACGCTTGACAACGGCACGAAGTTCCGCAACGATGTCTATGTGATCAACAGCGGCGCGACCGTGGGCGGCGATGTCAATGTGACGCTCGGCGACGTCGAGATCAACAAAAATGGTCTGTGCAACAAAGGTACGGTTTCGGGAAGTACCGTTGTTACGGTCGCCGGTACGGCGGCGGTAACTGCGATCACCGGTTTCGCAAACATCAACATCAACGAAGAAGCGGTGCTTGTGTTCGGCGGCACGACGCTCACGGGCGATTACAGCAACAACGGCACGCTCCGGCTCACCGACGATGCGTTTATTACTGTCGGCGAGGGCAACTATGTCAAAATCGGCGTGGTCGGCGGCACGGGCAATATCGAAATCAATGATTCCGATACCGTCAGCGTTTATCAGTACGAAGGGAATTATTACACTGCGACCGAGCAGAGCAAAGCCTACTTCAACGGTGGTTACGCCGAAAAAGACGCCTTCGACGTGGTCAAGGTTACAGAAGAAGGCGGCACCGCATTTGTCGGCGTCAACGCCTTTGCGGGCTTCGGCGACGCAAATGGGAAACTTGCCGAAAACGCCGGTGTCACCGTTCTCGGCGGCACGGTAACGGGCGATTACAGCGGCGCGCTTGTCTTTGCAAATGACGCGGAAATGACTGTTACCGGGGTGATTTCGTCGACGACCATCGCTTTCAAAGGTCAAACCGTCGCCTTTACAGCGGCGCAGGATTTCAGCGATGCCACAATCAGCGTCACTTGCAACGACACCCCCGATCCCGGCAAAGATACGATTATTGCGACCGGCGTTTTGAATCTTGCCGACGGGAAAACCATCACCGTCAACGACAAAGACTGGACAATCGGCGATAGTAAAGACAAGTACAAATTGTGCTATAAGGATAATAAGCTTTACATCACCGACGAAACATCGGCGCAGATCAATGTCGAGATCGCTCCGGCCACTTGGACAAGCGGCAATGTCACCGTTACGGCGACTTACATTTCCACGGATAATAATCAGTACAGCGTTGATGGCGGTGCGACCTGGGTCACGGTGGAAGGCGACACGGTTACTCTCACGGCGGGGACAAATGGTATCTGTTATGAATTCCGAGCCCAAAATGCAAAAGAGCCGTTTGATGTGATTACCAGCGGAGCGACGGTCACCAACATCGACAAGGAAGATCCGACAATCAGCGTTTCGGTCGATCCGGAAGAAGGCTGGACGAGAGATCCCGTTACGATCACGGTGGATTGCTCCGATACTTTGAGCGGCGTTAAGTCGTTTGAATACAGCTTTGACGGAGGAGCAACTTGGATTGTTGGTGGTTCGGTCAGCGAAGCGGAAGTCCACACATTCAGTGGCACGTTCACCGTCGACCACAATACGGGTTATCAGATTCGCGCAATCGACCAGGTCGGTAACGTTTCGGAAGTTTTCAGCGGTACGATCACCAACATCGATACGATCGATCCGAAAGTCGCCGGTATTACGCCGAGTGTGCCCGGTGGGACATGGACGAAAGGCCCCGTGGTCGTTTCCGGGACGTTCTTTGATGTCCCCGACGAGCTCGGCATTGCCTCCGGCATCGCGGACAATGGCAGGGAATACAAGATCGATGATGGCGAGTGGCAGAATTATGTTGACGGCGGTACGGTGACGGCAAACGGCGTCATTACCTTCCGTGCGACCGATAATGTCGGAAACGAGTACGAAGAGTCCTATACAGTCACCAACATCGACACGGAAGATCCGACAATCAGCGTTTCGGTCGATCCGGAAGAAGGCTGGACGAGAGATCCCGTTACGATCACGGTGGATTGCTCCGATACTTTGAGCGGCGTTAAGTCGTTTGAATACAGCTTTGACGGAGGAGCAACTTGGATTGTTGGTGGTTCGGTCAGCGAAGCGGAAGTCCACACATTCAGTGGCACGTTCACCGTCGACCACAATACGGGTTATCAGATTCGCGCAATCGACCAGGTCGGTAACGTTTCGGAAGTTTTCAGCGGTACGATCACCAACATCGACACGACGCCTCCGACTATCGAATCCTCCCAGTCGGAACCGAGTGACGGGGTTTCCATTGTGACCGGGACGTTCTTTGATGTTCCCGACGAGCTCGGCATTGCCTCCGGCATCGATCCTACTACTAAACAGTATCAGATCGGTATGGGCGAATGGAAGGTTTACCCCGACGACGGAGTGGTCATGGTCGAAGACGGGACCGTTTCTTTCCAGGTGTATGACAATGCGGGCAATCTGGGAACCGGTTATTGCGATGTCAAGGGGCTCGGCAGCTACAAGCCGACGATCACCAATATCCGCGAGGAGATCGACGGCACCACCGTCACGGTCAAGGCGGATTTCGCCGATGTCGGTTCCGGTATTTACCTTCGGGAGTACAGCCTTGACGACAAGGCGACCTGGCGTGCGTACGATCCGGAAAAGGGGATCGTGCTGGACTACAACACCGCGATCACGTTCCATGCGGTCGACAACGTCGGCAACGAAACCTATGCGACGCACGAAGTCATTTCGAGCGCCGGTCCGACGATCACCGTCAACTGGGTGCGGGACGCCGAAAACAATGTGACGGTCAGTGCCGATTACAGCGAAGGCACGTCCAAAGCGCTCTTCAGCCTTGACGAAGGCGCGAAGTGGCAGGAGTATAACGGCGTTATTTCCGTTTCGTCCGACGATACGGCGACGGTCTTCTTCGCGACGAATGATCCCGGTGCCGGAGTTTTCCAGAGCTGGAAAGGCGCCGCGATCTTCAATCCGAAATGGAATGACGATACTCTCACCTACACGGTCGAATTCAATGCCGAAAAGGGCTGGGAGATCGCGTCGAAACTCTACCGGATCAACAACGGCGAATGGCAGACCTACGACGAAGAAACGGGTGTTACCGGTCTCGGCAATTGTGAGATCACCTTCCGCGTGGTCGACAAATCCGGCAGTACCTTTGATGTGATCCGCGAAATCGACAGCGTCAAGAAGCCCACGATCAGCGTCAACGTGACGCCGTCGGAATGGACGAAAGATCCCGTCACGGTTTCGGCGGACTTCTTTGCCGGTTCGGACGTCAATGTGAAGATCTCCTCCAAAGAGTACAGTTTGGATGACGGTTTCACGTGGAAAAATTACACCGGAAGTTTCACGGTCTCCGACAATAAGAAGATCCGTTTCCGGATGACGACTTCCAACGGCAAGTCTGCGGATGCCTCCGTCAAGATCGGCAACATCGACCGGATCAAGCCGACGATCACCCGTATCCGCGAGGAGGAAGTATCCGGCGGTACCGCCACGGTCAAAGCGGATTTCGCCGATGTCGGTTCCGGCATCAAGACCCAAGAGTACAAGATCGGCAGCGGAACATTTACAACCTACGATCCGGAAACCGGTATCACCGGCGTCAAGGAAGGCGTGACGGTTTACTTCAAAGCAGTCGACAACGTAGGCAATGAACAAACCGCTTACTACACGACGGAGACCTACTTGCCGGAGGTGATTACCGAGCAAAAGACGATCGGTAAAGGAAAAACCTATGAGGTCGGGAAACTCGCGATCAAAGATAGTGGCGCGCTGATCGTTGATGGCGCGAAGCTCTACGTCAACCAGCTGACGCTTGACGGCGGCACCATTGTCCGCAATGACGGCGATGTCACGCTGGATCAGATCGTGGTCAAGAGCGGTACGACAAACCGGATCGTCGGCGGCACGAGTACGATCAAAGGAGACAGTCTCAACGTCGGAAAAAACGCGGCGCTGACGATGGATCTCGGCTTCTACGAGCATTGCTTCGATAAAGGTTACTACTTTACGGCGGACGGTGCGGTCAAAGTCGAAGGCGACACCGTGAGCCAGTGGGATATCCAGACGATCTCCGACCACAACGCGCAGGGCAAGTCCGGTATCTTGAAGCAGGTCGATTTCGACGGCGAAGTGCTGAATGTCAATAAACTTCAGCTCAAAGGCAACTTTGACGTCTCCTTTAACGGTATGACGGGAACTGCCAAAAACGACAAGATCACCTTTGCCAAAAACGCCGTAATCAATTTCGGCGGGGGGACGGTCATCGACTTCGGCGAGGGCAGCGACACGCTCGCGCTTGAAGCGAATGCCAAAATCACGATCAACTCGCAGGAAATCAAAAACGTCACGACGGTCAGCGCGGCAAACGGTGCGGAGTTGACCGCCGGAAATGTCACGATGAGCGGCAAGAACGTGAAAATGTCCTTTGGCAATTACAACAATGTCACGCTGGATGCCGTCAAGATGGCGGCGGACGGCAAGTTGACTGTCGGCAGCGATGCGAAGTTCACGGCGACTTCGCTTTATCTGGACAACGAAAGCAAGAAAAGCGCTGTTTCTGTCGGCGCGCGTTCGAGTGTTTCGGTGGAGGACGATATTGCTGGTGTCAACACGCTGTCGTTTGCCAACGGCACGGAATTGGAAGCCGACGATCTCAGCGCGTCCGGAAACGGTGCGAAATTCACGTTCGGCAACAACAGCGATGTCGATGTGGATAAGGTCGAGATGACGCTGGGCAACGATACGTTGACTATCGGCAAGGGGAGCGTCTGGGAAAGCGACGCGATCGAGTTCCATAGCGGCAACGACAAGCTGACGATTTCGGGTGGCGAATTTGCCGCCGAGGCGATTTACTTCCGGAGCATTGAAGATGCGATGTCGACTGAAACGCTGTCGATCGGTGCTTCTGCGGATGTCAAGATCGGTGAATTTTCCGAATCGGATGAAACGGAATTTATCGGCGGCGACATTATGGGCGTCACGAACTTGACAACGGCAAAAGAGGTGACTCTGATCGCCGGGACGGTCACGGCATTCGGCAAGAGTGCTAAAATGTCCTTCGGCGACTACAACACCGTCGATTTGGATGACGTTATGATGACGTCGGGCAACGATACGCTCTCGATCGGCAAAATGTCGGAGTTCACGGCGGATTCGCTCGATTTCGGCGCGGGCAACGACAAGCTGACGATTTCGGGCGGTACGTTTACGGCGGCATCGCTTGATTTCGGCTCGGGCAATGATACGCTGAATATCGGCGCATCGGCGAAAGTTACGATTGACGGTGACATCAAGGATGTTACGACGTTGACGGCGGCGGCTGGCAAGAGCGGAAACGAAACGAAGTTGACCGCTGGTACGGTGACGTTTGAAACCAACGCCAAGAATACGAAAATGACGTTCGGCAACAACAGCATCGTCGAGCTGGCATATCTCAATATGGCGGCGTGGGGCGGCTCGTTGACGATCGGCAAGGATTCGACTTTCACGGTGAGTGAGATCGGCTTCCGCGAAAACCAGAAAAACAGCATTTCCGTCGGCTCGAACTCCGTCGTCGAGATAAAGGGAGAAGTGTTCAACGTCAGCAATCTGACGCTTGTCAACGGAAGTGCCGTCAAGAACGGTGATCCGAAATACACGCAATTGACCGTCGCCGGAGCTCTCCGGGCTACCGGAAACAGTGCGAAATTCACCTTCGGCAATTACACCGAAGTCGAAGTGGGTGGCAACGTCAGTATGTGGACAGGCAACGATACTCTCTCGATCGGCAAGAATTCGTACTTTGCCGCAAAAGAGATCAACCTGATGGACGGCAACGACAAGTTGACGATCGGCAATGAGTCGGTCTTTACGGCGGACAAACTCAATTTCGGCTCGGGCAATGATACGTTGAGTATCGGCGCTTCGGCGGATGTCAAGATCGGCGGCGACATCACTGGTATCACGACGCTGACGAGTGCGGCGGGCAAGAGCGGGAACGAAACGGTTTTGACCGCCGGAAACGTGGCGTTTGACACCGAGGCCAAGAGCGCAAAAATGACCTTCGGCAATTACAGCGAAGTCAATGTCGGCGATGTCGCGATGACGTCCGGCAACGATACGCTGAGCGTCGGCAAGGATTCGGTCTTTGCGGGTGTCGCGATCGATATGCGTGCTGGCAACGACAAGCTGACGGTTTCCGGCGGCGAGTTTACGGCGGCATCGCTTGACTTCGGCTTGGGCAACGATACGTTGACCTTCGGCAATGGAGTGACAGCTCAGATCGGCGCGCTCGATTTCGGCGATGGAACCGACACCTGGAATATCGGTAGCAATTCCGAAGCGACCGTGCGGGATTTGAATGTGGACTCTTTGGATAAGTTCACTATTGGCAAAAATTCCGTGCTTTATGTCAGCACCGAAGATGTGTGTAAGAAAATGCAGGAGAAATTCTCCAAATACGCCTCGCAGATTTGCGTGTTGAAGTAAAATTCGGGTTTGTTGAAGCACGAAGATTCACCCGGTGCACCATGGCGCACCGGGTGTTTTTTTGTATATGAAAGATCGCTGTCATCCGGCAATGTTTTATGCTTTTACGCGGTATTTTATTTGCATTTTTGCCGTATGAAAGTATAGTAAAGCAATACGTAAGAGGATGAAATGGATTCTTTGCTGGTCGGACAACTGATCGAAAAATGCACGCAGATCGAATCGGCGTTGAGAGACGCCGGAGCGACGGGAAGCGGCTTGAAGGAATTGATGGCGCAAGTTCCCCTCGACGCGGAAACGGAAAAATCATTGAAATTCGTCCGGCATATCCGCAACACTTGCGCTCACGCCGGCGGCGTGGACGACGACGAGCTTCGCGACGCGCTTGAAACGGCATCGGCATTGCTGAAACGCGGTATTTCCCCCGCCAAAAAGGCGAAGCGCGAAAAAAAGGAAAAGACGGAAAACGCTCCCGTCGTCCGCCATTATCTTTGGCTTGAGATCATTTTGGTCATCGCCGTTTACAGTTGCGCTTTTTTAGTCAGTCTGACGCCGCGGTCGCTCAATGTCGCGACTTTGATCGCCTTTTTTCTCGTGATGAGTTGGGAAATTTTTTACGCCGCGCGCAAAAAGAATGTCAAAGCGTTGCTGACCGGGATGTTTCTGTGGTTGCTGATCCCATCCGTCATCTGTCTGAAAGCTCAGGATGGGCGCACGGTATACGCCGTCGCGGCGGCGACGGGGATCCTGCCGCCGGTGTTATCGGGCATCGGGCGGCAAAGCGTTGCTTATTTCCTTGCCTTTTTGCTGATCGCGGCGTCAGGGGGCGGGGCGGTTCGGTATTTTTACGGTACTGCGGCGGGGCTTGCAACGGGGATCGCGGTCAGCGTCCTTTTGTCGTTTCCGGCGCTTCTTTTTTTCCGGAAGTGAGTTCTCGCGTTTGCAGAAACGCCGCGCGCGTGTTATTTTATATAAACGCATTATTTACCTTTACGGGAAGGAGTTTTCATTATGGCACGTTTACTTGCATTTCACGGACTTCTGCCGACGCCGGAGCGCGCCGCGCAGGTTTCCGCCGTCCCCTACGATGTCGTCAACAGCGAGGAAGCCGCCGTGCTTGCCGAAGGCAATCCGCTTTCCTTTTTGCACGTTTCCCGCCCCGAGATCGATATGGAAAAGGGCATCGACCTCTACGATGACCGCGTTTACGCCCAGAGCAAGGCGGCGTTTGAGCGCATCTGCCGCGAAGCGCCGCTCAAACTCGATGAAGAGCGTCATTTGTACATTTACGAACTGACGATGAAAGGCCGCAGTCAGACCGGCGTCATCGGCGCCGCCAGCGCGGCGGAATACCGTTCCGGCGTCATCAAGAAACACGAAAAGACCCGTCAGGACAAGGAAGACGACCGCACCCGTCAGGTGATGGCGTTGCGTTCGCATACCGGTCCGGCGTTTTTCACCTACCGCGATCAGGCGGAGATCAACGCGCTCGTCAATGCCGAAAAGCAATCGCCCGCGCTCTTTGATTTCGTTTCCGCCGACGGCGTCGGACACCGTTTGTGGCGGATCGACGCGCAAAAGAGCGAGAAGCTCGCTTCGCTTTACGAAAAACTCGTCCCCGTTTTCTACATCGCCGACGGACATCACCGCAGTGCGGCGGCAGCGCGCACCGCGATCGAATGCGCTCCGCGCGACGGCTCCGGCGATCCCGATGCCGAGTACAATTACTTCCTCGCCGTGGCGTTTCCCGCTTCGGAACTGGCGATCATGCCTTACAACCGCGTGGTCAAGAGCCTCAATCACATGGACGGCGCGCAGTTCCTCGCCGCGCTCGGCAAGGAGTACCGGATCACTCCCGCCGCCGACGGCGAAGTCAGCGAACCCTGCCGCTTCAAGTTCTATCTCGATCACAAATGGTATCTTGCCGAACCGGAATTCGACGTTTCCAAACTCGGTGTGATCGACGCGCTCGATGCGAGTATGCTGCAGCAGCACGTCCTGGCGCCGCTGCTCGGCATCGGCGATCCGCGCACCGATAAAAACATCTCCTTTGTCGGCGGCATCCGCGGCACGCAGGAACTCGTGAAACTCGTCGATTCCGGCAAGTTCGCGATCGCCTTTTCGATGCCGGCGGTGACGGTCGATCAGCTGATGAAGATCGCCGACGCCAACGAGATCATGCCGCCGAAATCGACCTGGTTCGAGCCGAAACTCCGCGACGGACTGGTGTCGCACAATTTCTGACCGGGATCGGGGCGTTTGACCTATGGCACTCATCCTCGGCATTGAATCCAGTTGCGACGAGACCGCCGCCGCCGTCGTCCGCGACGGACGCGACGTGCTGTCGAGCGTGATCGCTTCGCAGATCGCCGTCCACGCGCCGCTCGGCGGAGTCGTCCCAGAACTTGCCGCCCGCGAGCATCTCAAGGCACTTGATCCCTGCGTCGAAGCGGCGTTGCGCGAAAGCCGTACGACGCTCGACGACATCGACGCGATCGCCGTCACGCAGGGGCCCGGGCTGATCCCCGCTTTGCTCGTCGGTTTGAACTACGCCAAAGGGCTGGCGCTCGGACACGGCAAACCGCTGATCGGCGTCAATCACTTTATGGCGCATATCTACGGCGCATTTCTCGACGGCGAGGATCATCTTTTGCGCGAAAAAGCGACTTATCCCCTGCTCGCGCTGGTCGTTTCCGGCGGGCACACCTCGCTCGTCCTCGTCGACGGGGAGGGCAATGCGCGTCAGCTCGGCAGTACGATCGACGATGCGGCGGGCGAAGCGCTCGACAAAGGTTCCAAACTGCTCGGACTCGGTTATCCCGGCGGCCCCGCCATCCAGAAAGCGGGCGCCGATGGCGACATCAACGCATTCAATTTCCCGCGTCCTCTCACCGGAGCGGCGGGAAAGCCGCTCGATCCCGCCTTGCGTTACAGTTTCAGTTTCAGCGGCATCAAGACCGCTTTGCTTTACCACGTGCGGAAATTCGGCGGCGATGACGGCGTTTTGAGCGGCAAACTGCTGGCGGACACGGCGGCGAGTTATCAGTATGCGGTCGTCGATACCCTCGTGCGCAAAACGCTCAGCGCGGCGCGCGATTTCGGGGCGCGTACCGTCGTCCTCGCGGGCGGCGTCGCCTGCAACAAGGTCTTGCGCGCCGATCTCGCGGAAAGACTGCCCGGGAACATCCGGCTTCAGATCGCGCTTCCCAAATACTGTACCGACAACGCGGCGATGGTCGGCGGCGTCGGTTACTGTCACTTCCTTAAAAAGGAATTTGCCGATTTCAATATCGATTCGTTTGCGCGGTTGCCGAAGTTCGTCCGGGTGCCGTTTGCCAATTCCATCAAGTGAAAAGGATTTTTGATTATGGCTGATCTGGTGGTATTCGATCTCGACGGCACGATCGCCGATACCCGGCTCGATCTCGCCGGGGCGGTCAATTATATGCGCGGCACGATGCAACTGGAGCCGTTGCAGACCGAGCGTATCGTGAAAATGGTCGGCAACGGGATGAGCAATCTCGTGCGACGCGCCGTCGCCGACGTGGAAATCGACTGTGAAGAAGCGTTGCGCCGGATGAAACGTTACTACGCGGATCATCTGCTGGATACGACCTGCCTTTATCCTGACGTCGCCCAGGGGCTTGAGGAATTGCATTCCAAAGGCGTCAGGATCGCGCTTGTTTCCAACAAACCGGCATCGGCGTGTCAGAATATTCTCGACGGATTGAAAATCGGCGCCTTTTTTGATGCCGTAGTCGGCGGCGACGATCTTTATCCGCTCAAGCCGGAGCCGGATTCTTTGCTTGCGCTCGCGGAAAAATTTGCCGTTCCCGCAAAAAATTGCTGGATCGTCGGCGATCACTACACCGATCTCGAAGCAGGGCGGCGCGCCGGTTTCCGGCGGGTTTTCGTCACCTACGGCTTCGGCGAAGCCCGCGATGAAAAACCCGATTTCACCGCCGGAAGTTTTGCGGAATTTATGATGATCATCCGGGGATTTTGACGGCGACTATGCGCCTTACTCTCCCGGCGACGGCGGAATTCACCGCCCTGCGGAATGCGGCGAAAAAACTTTTCGACGCCGGATTTCCCACGCGTCTGGTCGGCGGCGCGGTGCGCGATCTTGTCCTCGGCAAAACGCCGGACGATCTCGACCTCGTCACGACGGCGCCTTATCTGAAAGTCGTCGAACTTTTTCCCGGCAGCCGCGTGGTCGGACAAAGTTTCGGCGTCGTTTTGCTCAAGACGGGCGATTTCCAGTTCGAGACGGCGACCGCGCGCGAAGAGCGCACCTATCTCGACGGCAGACACCCCGAAACGGTCAAAACGACCACCGATTTTTGCGTCGATTCCGAACGGCGCGACTTTACCGTCAACGCGATGAGTTGCGACCCCGTTACCGGAGAACTTTTTGACTACCACAACGGCATCGATGATCTGCGGCGCGGCGTCATCCGCACGGTCGGCGACCCCGAACGCCGCTTCACCGAGGATTATTTGCGGATGCTCCGCGCCATCCGTTTCGCGGCGCGCTACGGGTTTGAATTGGCGCCCGACACGTTTGCGGCGATCGCAAAAAATGCCGCGCTCGCCGCGCAAATCGCATCGGAGCGCGTGCGCGACGAGTTGACGCAGATGCTTACTTCGCGCTTCCCCGACAAGGCACTTTCGCTTTTGGAAAAAAGCCGCCTTTTGTCCTTTGTCCTGCCGGAAATCGCCCGGCTCCGTCAGGTCGGACAGCCGCCGCAGTTTCATCCCGAGGGAGATGTCTTGACGCATACGATCCTGATGCTTCGCCACATGGCGCTCGCGTCGCCGCTGTTGGCGTGGAGCGTCCTGTTGCACGACGTCGGCAAGTTTGCGACTTTTCAACGCGATGAAACGGGGCGGATCCGCTTTTTCGGGCACGAAAGCGAGGGAGCGCGTCTTGCCGTCGAAATTATGACGCGGCTTCACTTTTCCCGCAACGAGATCAAGGTCGTGGAAACGGCGATCCAAAATCACATGCGCTTTGCCTCCGTTGAAACGATGAAAGAGGGCAAGCTCCGGCAACTTGTCGCAACGGAAAACTTCGCCTTGGAACTGGAACTCAACCGCCTCGACTGTCTTGCTTCCAATCACCTTTTCGGCGCGTTTGTCCGCTGTCTTGATTTCCTCGGCACCTTGCCTGAAGTGGAATTGCCGCCGCCTTTGATCACGGGGCGCGACCTCATCGCGGCGGGATTGACTCCGTCGCCGCGATTCAGGGAGTTGCTCGATCGGCTTTTTGACTGGCAGATCGCGCGGAAAATCAGCGACCGGGAAACAATGCTATCCAAAATGAAGGAATGGATCGGGGGGTCGCATGGATAAATCCCTCAACGCCGGACACCGCAGCCGTTTGCGCGGACGCTTCCTCGCGCACGGACTGGAATCGCTGCAGGATTACGAAGCGATCGAACTTCTTTTGACTTACGCCATCGCCCGGCGCGACGTCAAACCGATCGCCAAGGAAATGCTGGCGAAATTCGGTTCCGTCGACCGTCTGCTTGACGCGACGCCGGAGGAGTTGCTCTCCGTCAACGGGATGGGGCCCGCCAGCGCGGCGCTTTGCCAATTGGTTCGGGAATTGTGCGCCAAATATCTTGAGCAGAAACTTGTCAAGCGCGATCTTCTGCTCGATACGCCGCGGCGCGTCATCGACTTCTGCCGGATGAAACTTGCCGGAGGCAAAAAGGAAACGATGCTTTTGCTCTATCTTAATTCGCACAATATGCTGATCGATTACCAGAGCATTGCGGGCACGGTCGACCGCGCGGCGGTCTATTCGCGTGAAATTGTCGAAAAGGCATTGCTTGTGCATGCCAGCGGCGTGATCGCCGCCCACAATCATCCGAGCGGGATCTGCGACCCCTCCGCCGAGGATGTCGCGTTGACGCGGAATCTGATGCGGGCATTGGAAAGCGTCGGCATCACGCTTTACGACCATCTGGTCATCACCCGCAATGCCGCCTACAGCATTTTGCGCTCGAAACCTTTTTAATCGCGCTCCGGCAGGACAAAATTCCTGCCGAAATCTTTCATCAGCGTTTCGTGGACTGCCGCGATCACGCTCTTTTTACCGTGCAGGGACTGGATCAGCAAGTAAAATTGCTCGCGTCCCTGCGAGTCAAGATGCGCCGCCGGTTCGTCAAAAAGCAAAATATCGGTATCGCGCAGAAGTTCGCGCGCGAGCGCAAGACGGAGTTTTTCCCCGCCGGAAAAGTTGTTTCCCGACTCCCTGACTTCGGCATCCAGTCCGCCGCGCGATGCGATCATCTGCCAGATGCCGAGCTTTTGCAACATATCAGTCAAAGTTTCATCGGCAAGCGCGTTGTTGCCGAGCAGCAGATTGTCGCGTACGCTGCCCTTGATGAATTCCGGGTGCTGACCGATGTAGCCGATGCGCGAACGGTATGCCGCAAGCGGGAATGCCCCGATGTTTTTGCCGCCGACCGTGATCTGACCCGATTTCAGGTCGAAAAGCCGCATAAAAAGCGCGAGCAACGTGCTTTTGCCGCTGCCGTTTGTCCCGCGCAGAAAAAGCAGTTCTCCTCCCGGAACGGCAAAGGAAATGTGATCGAAAAGTTCCGTTTCACCGTAACCGAAAGCAACATCGTCAAAGACAATGTCGCCGTCAAGACGCACCGGAACGGACGTTTCCGCCGCACCGTCGTTTTCTCCTTTGATCTGCCGCAATTCGCAAAGCCGGTGCCACGCCGAGCGCGCCGATTCCATCTGCACGAAGATCCCGCCCAGCGTCCGCGACGGCGCAAAAATCAGCATCGTCAGCGTGATAAGCGCCCACGCATCTCCGAGCGTCGCGGATTTTTCCATCACCAGAAAAAGTTCGTAAATTGCGATGATGCCGGTGCACGTCCACACGGGCAACTGCATGCAACTGCGGAAAAGATATTCGTTGCTCAACCGCCGCCGGGCAAGATCGCTCCAGCGCGACAAGCCGGTCTCGACGCGGTCACTTGCCTTTTGCAGCGCCGAATGGGTCTTCACCGCGCGGTGTTCCGCGAGAAATTCCTGCATCACGTGCCGTTCGGAAGCGACACATTCCTGCAAATTCCGCGAAAGCCGGTATTGCCGCTTGCGGAAACGGAAACAGATCCATCCCTGGATCAGCAAAAAAGGTATGACAAAAAAAGCGCACCGGATATTGACACAGGCAATGGCGATCCACGCGATCAGAAGTTTCAGCGAATCCGTCAGCATCGAAAAGATCCCGCTTCTCCAACTTGCCAAGACTTCGCCGATGTCGTTTTGGATCCGGTTGAAAAAATATCCCGCACCCCGGCTTAAAAGAAAATCTTCCGGCAGCGTCAGCAAATGACGGAAGATCGAGCCCTTTAAAAAATTCCGCGCCTGAATCAGGAATTTGCCGCACAGCCAGCCGGAAAAAGTTTCCAGAAGAAGGGTTCCAGATAAGGCGAGCGCAAGCGCGATGACGGCAATGAGCAACTTGTCCCGGCGGTAGTTCGTGACGGCGTCGATCAGATATTTTTGGATCAACGGAGAAGCGCAACGCAAGATCACGGCTGCGACATTGATCGCCATGATCGCACAAAACATACGGCGGAAAGGACGCGAAAAAAGGATCCCCCAAAACGATTTTTCCGGATTGCCTTTTGCCATTTTTCACCCCTGTTTCCCGCTTTTTCATTAAGATAATCCGAATCCCGTCAAAAAGCAAGTTCCTCATCCGCAAAAGTTGACGGGAAAATAGCGTTTGCCATTTGCATTTTCGGAAAGACGGTGTATATTGTAGTACCCAACAGCGGAGAGATGGCTGAGTGGCCGAAAGCAACGGTTTGCTAAACCGTCGTACGGGTAATACCGTACCGAGGGTTCGAATCCCTCTCTCTCCGCCACGTATGAGAGGACACGGGCGTTCAGA
>JAKSOF010000009.1 GCA_024405735.1 Victivallaceae bacterium
TTATCAGCTCCGCCATCTCCCGAACATCCGTCCGGAAGCGTCGCGGTCGTATAATGTACCACAAATATGTATTTTTGCAAATATTTTTTTCATCTTTTTGAGGCGAAACCTCCCGATTTCCCGGTCGGAAACAAAATTCATAGGGTTTTACCCTATGAAAAAATCATCTTGCGTAGCGCGGATTTTTTAAAGGGAGGAAGAAAAAAACGACATCACGCTTGCATCATCGCCAATGCCGTGCGGATGCCGTCGCACGCCGCGGAAACGATGCCGCCTGCCGCACCGGCACCCTCGCCCGCCGCATAAAGCCGGGGAAGCGTCGTCATTTGATCGTTGCCGCGTACCACGCGTACCGGAGAGGAAACCGCAACTTCAAGTCCGACAAGCGTGCCGCCGCGGATAAAGCCGGGGATCTTGCGGTCGAAGTCTTTCAGCGCGGACGCAAGCGCACGACCGAGAAAATCGCCGCAAAGCAGATCGATCCTGCCGGAAACGATGCCGGTTTCGACGCCGCAGTCGCGATGGGAAAGCCCCTCTTTGCGCGCAAGAAAACTTGCGGCATCCTGCGCGGGAAAAGTGTAATCGCGACCGCCCGAAGCGAAAACGGCGGCTTCCTGACGGTCGATCCAGGAAAAAGCGTCGTCGATGGAACCGATCTTTTCCGGCAGAATGGTGGCGATGAGGCAACTGTTGGCGAATTTCCCGTTGCGCGCATAATCGCTGACGCCGTTGGTGGCGCTGTGTCCGCGCCACGCGGAAGCGTTGACGATGTTGCCGCCGGGACACATACAGAAACTGCTCACCTGGGCGCGATTTCCGCCGGGGCGGTCGACGAGGTGATATTCCGCCGCGCCGAGTGCCTCCGGACGGCTGCCGTGATACTGGCGGCGGTCGATAAGTTCCTGAAAGTGCGCGATCCGGCATCCGGTCTGAAAAGGTTTCAGCTCACACGCGGCGACGCGGCGGAGATTTTGCAGCAACTCTCTGCCGCCGAGCCCGGCGGCAAAAAGCACTTGCGGCGCTTCGATGATTTCCCCGGATGCAAGTTTGACGCCGGCACATTTCCCGTCGCGGACGAGAAAATCCGCGACATTCGCCCCGAAACGGAAAACCCCGCCGAGCGATTCGATTTTTTTACGCAAAGCGATCCCGATATGATAGAGCCGGTCCGACCCGACGTGCGGGCGGGCGCGGTAAAGCAATTCCGGCGCGGCACCCGATTCCACCAAAGTCCGGATAACGAAGCGGCCGTAAGGATCGCGGGTACCGGTATAAAGTTTGCCGTCGGAAAAGGCTCCGGCCCCCCCCTCGCCGATGAGGAGATTGCTGTCCGGGTCAAGTTCACGCGATGCAAGAAATTTTTTCCGGTCGGAAGCGCGGCGCTCCATGTCAAATCCGCGATCGAGAACAAGCGGGGCCGCCCCCGCGCGGGCAAGCACAAGCGCGGCAAAAATCCCGGCGGGACCGGTGCCGATCACGACGGGATGCCGACAGGAATGCGTTTCAAGCGGCAGATCCACCGTGCGGTCAAAGAGCGACAGCGCATCGGAGGCATCCGGCAAGGGCAATTCACGCGGCGAAGAAACGACGATCTTGTAGACGAATTGAAGTCCCTTGCGGCTGTCGACACTGCGATTCAAAATACGGTAGTGCGAAATCTCATCGGGAGAAATCCGCAGTTGACGGGCGATCCGCTCTTTTAAATGAAAATCGATGTCGCGGGAAGCACCGCAGACATCGACGGAAAAGTGATCGAAAAGATATTCCACGACCAAAAAGACAAATCAGTTTTGCAGATCGCCGTAAGGACGGTAACTCCACGGACTCGGAGAATTCTGCGGAATGGGGCTGTAGCCGGCGCGCTCAATATCCGTACAGCCGCCGACGCCGAACGCCGCCAGGCACACGACTGCCAAAACAACCGTGAAACGGATCATACCCGACTCTTAAAAGAAAAGCTGCATACTCTGCAGAACGACTGCGGCGATCAGCAGAACCAACGCAACGAGACCGGAAATTTCCAACGCTTTCATTCCGTTTCCCTTTTTCCCTTAAAGGCTCACGTAGACGTAATCGCCTTTTTCGATCTCGTCCGATTCGGCGGGAATGTCGGCGGTGGAACATTTCGCCCCGACTTCGCCGAGTTTGATGCGGGAAACAAACTTCGCATCATCGCCGATGGCGCCGCGGGAAACGATCATTTCCATACCGCGGGCAAGTTGCGGATTGACGGGAAGCGTCTTGCTGCCGAGTTTCTGCTCGACGGTAGTGGCGCTGCCGATGTCAATGGTAATATAACCGTAATCCTCATTGACGTCGATCACGCGGCCGACGACCGCACGGCGGGCATCAATGGAACCGTCCACCCACGGCATTTCCTCGGATTTGGCATCGGCAAGGCCGAGCGCACGTTTGTAGGAAGCGATCGCCTGATCGCGCTTGGAAACTTCCTGCTGCAAGCTCGCGACTTTGGCGGCGCTGTCGCTCAACGCGCTCTCTTTTTCGCGGATCGTGCCTTTGGCGGTATTCAGATCGCGCTCCAATTGACGTTTCTGGGCCTCAAGACCGCGCAACGCGGTATGAACTCCTTTGAAAACGCCGGGAACGTTTTCCTTGTTGAAATCGGAATGCACCAAGCGGGCGATATTGCCGAGCTCGCGTTCATAGGTGCGATTGCTTCCCGCCTGCTTGTTGATCGCTTCGACGAGCGGCGCAACGGCAGAAGTATCGCCTTTGCGGAGCGCGGCGACATCGAGCGAAGCGTCGAGCTGACTGTGCGCGACGCTGTTGAGTTTTTCAAAAACGCGGGTATGATTGCTCATCGCCTGATCGACGGCATTGAAAACCTTGTCCTTGCTGGCGATATAAGTTTCCAAACCGCACATTTCGGCATCCTCCGGGACATCGGTCGCACCGACGTTGTTGGCGATGCGCGAAAGCGTATCGGCGAAAACATCGCGTTCCGCAACGATCTCCTTGGCGCGGCGGGACAAGACTTTGAGCGCGCCCTCGACCTGATCCGCGGAATCGATGGAAAGCGCGGCGGCGGAAAGTTTTCCGGCGATCGGCTTGCCGCTTTTCTGATCAAGCGCTTTTGCGGTTTTGCCGACTTCGCTGACAAAAGCCGCCCATCCCTGCTGGGTCTTACCGTTTTTTTGCATCATAAAAAATGCAAAAACCGCACTGACGACCGCCAGAACCGCAACCGCGATACTCACACCGACATGAAACTTTTTCATAGTCACCCCGTTTTATTTCAAAAGATTTTGAATTGTCAATATGTACCTTTATAAACTATAATGCAAAAAGTCCACTTGTCAACTTGTTTCGCAAAAAAAACTGAAAAAAAGCGATTTTTTTGCATTTATTCTCTCTGTCACGCCGGATCACCACGCTCCGCGCGTCTGGCGCATCGCTTCATATAAAACGATCGAAGCGGCATTGGCGAGGTTGAGACTGCGGGAAAACCTGCCGGGCATCGGGATCAGCGCAAGCCGGTCGCGATACCGCTGATAAAATTCCGGAGGAAGCCCCGCAGATTCCCTGCCGAAAACAAGATAATCGCCGATCTCGTAGCGAATATCCCAAAAGGAAGTCTCACCGTGCGTGGAAAAGAAAAACATCCGCCCGGGCTGATTGCGTTCGAGAAAATCCTCCCAGGTGTGGTAAAGTTGAAGATCAAGATGTTGCCAGTAATCCATTCCGGCGCGTCTGACGTATTTGTCCTCCAGCGAAAAGCCGAGCGGTTCGATAAGATGAAGCGTACAGTCGGTCGAAACCGCCATACGCCCGATGGTTCCGGTATTCTGGGGGATCTCCGGCGCGACAAGTACAAGATTGAAGTGAGCCATAAAAAAATTCCTTTACGCTTTGCGGCGCATTCTCGATGCAAACATCCAGTCGCAGTCAAAGTTTTCTCCGGCAACGGTCATCATACCGGGAAGCATTTCGCCCGTAAGGGGATGGGCGAAAGATTCCAGTTCAAACTCCGGATGTCGAAGCAAAAAACGGGCGATCTGACCGTCGTTTTCGGCGTGAAAGAGCGAACAGGTCGAGTAAACGAGCACGCCGCCCGGCTTGACCGCGGCGGCAAAACGCTCCAGAATTTCGCTCTGCCGCGCGGCATAACGACCGATGTCATCGGCGGCAAGTTGCCATTGACACCCCGTATTGCGGCGCCACACACCCGAACCACTGCAGGGAGCGTCGATCAAAACGCCGTCAAAAGGATGACGGCCTTTCCACGCGCCGCCGGGGTGGACTTTGGTGAAAATATTGGAATATCCGGAGCGACGCGCGCGCAGTTTCAAAGCGTCGAGTGCATTCTGCCGGATGTCGGATGCCTGAATGGTGCCGCGATTTTGCATCATCTCGGCGAGCAAAAGCGTTTTGCCGCCCGCTCCGGCGCAGACGTCGAACCATCTTTCGCCCGGCTTCGCGGCGGCAACACGGCCGATCGCCTGACTGGCGAGATCCTGAACTTCAAAATCGCCGCGGCGGAAACTTTCCAGCGTGAACAAATTGCTTTTAGATGGCATCGCCCGCAACGCCGTCGGCAGAAAATCGCTTTCCTCAAAAGGGATCTCCGCCTCGCGCAACGCGGCGAGAACTTTATCGCGGCGCGCTTCGCGCAACCGCAACCACATCGGCGGGCGGCGCATCAATGTTTCCAGCACTTTTTCACGCGGCAATCGCTCATTCATCGCTTCCAATGCGAAACCGGGAACGAGGTCATTCAGCGAAAACGCGATTTCCCGTCCGATCCTGGCGGCGAAAATCCCGGCGCGCTCAAGCGGCGTGGCGCCGACGCGAAATTCGCCGATCTCAAGTTCGCGGCAAAGCGCGCGGCAACACTCGATTTCTTCTGCGGCGATGAAAAGCGCACCGCAAGCAAGCGTCATCATTTCGCGGCGGGAAAACAAATTTTCGCCTCGTTCGACACCGGAAAGAAGATTTTCGTCAGGCAGTCGGCGCAACCATCCCCAGTAGCGGCAGACCGCGTAAACCGCCGAAGCGATCAGACGGCGGTCGCGCGAACCGCACCGACGGTTGGCGCGGAAAAAATCGTTGAGCAGACGATCCGGCGGCAATTTCCTGCCGAAAAGCCCCGTCAGCACCTGACGGAGCGCCGCGTCGAGCGAAAGCAGCTGTGCATGAAATTTACCGATCGCAAGTTCCACCGGATCACCCCTTTTTGTCTTTCATCAGCGATTCGTAGATTTTGGCGAAAGCGGCACGCAGATCTTCCTCGCTCGCTTTTTCGATCAACTCGTCGCTTTCCTTGCGCTCGGCGGTGTTGCCGAGCAACGCGAGAAAGGGCGACGGACGCGACGGGCGCGTGACGCCGCGGCTCATCCGGCGCGCGGTACGCAACAAATACAATTCCTTTTTCGCCCGTGTGATCGCGACGTAAAAAAGCCGTCTTTCCTCGTCGACAGAACCTTCCTCGACCGCGCGGTCGTGCGGAAAAAGTCCCGTTTCCATCGCGACGACGAAAACGACCGGAAATTCCAATCCCTTGGCGGCGTGGACCGTCGAAAACGTAACGGCGTCCCCGCCCTCCTCCGAATCGCGGTCTTTTTCCTCCAGAAGCAGACAGCTGTCAAGGTAATCGGCAAGCGAAAGTCGCTCCGTCTGCCGCGTTTCGTACTGGGCGATCGCGGAAATGAATTCATCGACGTTTTCGCGGCGTTTGCGCGCGTCGTCAATATCTTTGTAAACGCGCTGAAGCCCGTCGATATAGCCGGCGTTTTCGAGATATTCCGCGCTTTTGGCGGCGAGATTGCCGGGGGCGGCAAAACTTGCCGCCGCCTGCCGGATCGCCGAAGCGAGCGCCGAAGCGCCGCTTTGCGCCGCCTTGGAAAGTTTGCCGAGAAACGCCGCATCGGAGAATGCGCTCAACATCGGCTTATGCTCGACGCCGCGACGAGTTTTCAGCAGTTCGACGACCTTGCCGCCAAGTCCGCGCGGCGGCGTCGACAGAATGCGCAATAAACTCTGGTCGTCGTTGGGATTGACGACGAGCCGCAAATAGGCGATCGCGTCCTTGATCTCCTGACGCTGAAAGAAAGGCTGGCCGCCGAACATCCGGTAGGGAATGTTTTCCGCGCGGAAAGTCTGCTCCAGTTGTCGCGAAAGCAAATTGGAGCGGTATAGCACCGCGAAATCGTTGTAGTGCGGCATTTCGCTTTGCGAACGGATCTGCCGGATCATTTCGCAGATGAATTTCGCTTCCTCTTCGGCATTTTCCAGTTGGACGATACGCGGCAAACTCCCCTCGCCGAGCGCGCTCCAAAGCTGTTTGCGGTGCCGCCGCCCGGAGCCGGAAGCAATTGCCATATTGGCGGCGTTGAGGATCGCCGTACAGGAACGGTAATTCTGCTCCAGTTTGATCACCTTCGCCCCGGGAAAATCTTCGGGGAAGTCGAGAATGTTGCCGACATCGGCGCCGCGCCAGCTGTAAATGCTCTGGTCGTCATCGCCGACAACGCAGAGATTGGGATGCTCGCCGCCGAGCATTTTCAAAATGGTGTACTGCGCGAAATTGGTGTCCTGATATTCGTCGACGAGAAGATAACGGTAATGCTCGCGGCACGCTTGCAACACTTCGGGAAATTCGGAAAAGATCCGCCAGACGAGCAACAGCATATCGTCGAAGTCGATCTGATTCTGCTCCTCCAGGATCGACTGGTATTCCTCGTAGATCTGCGCCGCCGTCGAATCGAAAGGCGTTTCCGCCTGACGGCGCGCATCGCGCGGCAGGACGAGCTGATTTTTCCACCTGCCGATGCGGCTGAAAGCCTCGTTCGACGGGAAGCCTTCGTAATTACAGCCGAGCCTGCCGCACGCCTGCTTGAAAATCCCCTGCTGGTCGCTTTCATCGGCGATCGTGTACCCGGGAAGATAACCGAGTTTGCCGATCTCGCGGCGCAAAATTTTGCCGCAGAAACTGTGAAACGTGCCGAGCGTCACCTCTTTTGCGGTCTCCTCGCCGACAAGTCCGGCGAGCCGTTCGCGCATTTCGCGCGCCGCTTTGTTGGTAAAGGTCATCCCGAGGATCATCGACCCCGGAATGCCGCTCGCAAGCATATACGCGATACGGTAGGTGATCACGCGCGTCTTGCCCGTGCCCGCGCCCGCGAGCACCAGTACGGCGCCGTTGATGGTGGATGCCGCTTCGCCCTGCTGGGGGTTGAGTGCGGCAAGGATTTCCTGCTGTGTCATATCATTCTTTCGTAAAGGGGGCGAACATCGCGCGCAAGGCGGCGAGTTTTTCCAGATAATAAGGGACGTTTTCGTCGCGGACTTGCGGCGCATCTTCCAGGCGTCGGCTGTTCCCGACGACGGGGACTTTTTTCCGGTCGCCCGTCACATAAAAACGGATGCGGTCGCCGGAAGCGTATTTTCTGCCGGAAGCAAGCGCAAGTTCATACGCCGCGCTCCGCCTGCCGGTGCCGGAGTCAAGTTTTTTCCGGTAATTTTCCGGAGAATCACTGAGGACTTCGCTTTTGGCGAATTTTTCAAGCGGAAGTTGATGCTCCGAAATCGCTTTTTCCAATTCGTCGGCGAGCAAAGCGACTTTTTGCGGCTCCCCCGCAAGAAGCGCACGGACGCAATCGGCGATAAATTCCCGCTGAAACGGCTCCAAAGCGCGCGATTTGAGCGCAGCGCCCGCAAGCGTCATATTGCCCGAATTGTCAAGCAATGCGTAATTTTTGCTTTTGTAGGAAAACATCGCGCGGTAATCGCCGTCGAATTCGACCTCGATGCCGGGCGGCAAACTCTGCCGCAACGCCGTTTCGATTTCCGGAGCCGACACGCCCTGCGGCAGTTGAAAATAGATGCCGTCGGTATCCAACTCGATCACCCGGCAGTTGCGTTCTCCGAGAAAATCGAGCATATTGCGCATGATCTCGCGCCCGCGCTCCGTCACGCGCGCGGCAAGCGCATAATCGTTGAAACTCCCCTGCGCAAAACCGAGGTACCCGTAGAAACTGTTGATCAATATTTTGAATGCGCTCTGCACGGCATCGGCTTCGCGCTTTTCCACCAAATCGGCGGCATTGCGCGCGCGGTCTTTGGCGGCGAGCCGGAACCGGCGCAATTCGCCGAGCAGGGAAAGAATAAGATTTTTTTCGTCGCGCCGCGGAGCGCGTTTTTCCGCAAGCAATATCGAGGGATAAAGCGAACGCACGTCGCAGTGGAGCACGTCGAAAAAGACCCCGGCGGCATCGCTTCGCGTCAACGCCCCCTCGAAAAACTGCGGCATTTCCGGCAACGGCACCGAAGCGCGCATCGTGCCGTAAGCGTCGACAAAAAGCGCGTCGAGCGACGAGCCGTTGCCGCGCAGAATGACCGATTGCAGACTCATCGGCAGAAGTTGCGTCTGATAGAAGTAACTCGGCAACCACATATCGCCGAGCTGACGCATCATTTCGGTGCGGCTTCCGGCAAGCCGGAAATATCCGGCGAGATAGTCGAGATCGAATGCCTCAAAGTCACGGTAGACCGCATCGTGAAAGATCGCAAGATGCGTCAAATCGACGAATTCGCGTCCCGGCGCCGTAAAGACGAGGACATTCTGCTGTCGACCGTCGGTGACGAAACGGCTGCGCCGCGAAGCGAGCGGCGTGCCGCCTCTGCCGAAGGCAAGCTGGATTTTTTCCTTTTTGGCGAGCGCGGCAAGTTCCGGCAGGACGCGCGAAGATAATTCCATTCCCTCGATCACGTCGGGATCGCGCAACGAAACGACACGCGTCAACTCCTCCAGAAATGCTTTTGCCGAAGCGTTGGCGACCGACGCCCGCCACGATGAAGTGTCGCCCAATTCGGCGGTAAAAATCCCCTCCCTGACGGCAAAATCCAGTTGCAGACGGCGAAGATCGTGAAACGGAAGATCCTGATAGAGCCGGATTTTCTGATCGAAAAACGCCGCGCCCGCCGCGTCGCGCCATTTATAATAAGGGACCGCGCGGTCTTTCAGCTGACCGATGGCGGCATCCAACGCCGCTTCATCGGGGAAAAAACTCAAAAAGTTGAGCGCATTGCTCCCCGAAAGCATTTCGGCGTCGGGAAGCATATCCGCTTTGGCGTGCAAAAGCGGATAGCGGAAATTCCGCGTTTCCGTGCGGAACGACGCGCCGCAGGCAAAGTAGAGCGTCAGCGTATTTCCCGACGCCGATATTCCCCGCACGCCGGAAACGCCCGAAAAAATCAGCGCGGGAATATCCATCTTACCGGACGATCTGCAATCCGAGCGCGAATTCTCCGTCGTCGGCAAGCGCCGCCGCCGAAGTCACCGGATGATCGAAACCGGCAAAAACGCCGCCGTCGATGACGTACTGCGCCGCGCAATCCTGACAGGCGGCTTCAAAGCCCTCGCCTTTCTGGTCGTCGCTGGGACGGTTGCATTCGTAGGTCGAGAGATACCGGACGACGCCCGGAGTCAACTGGAACTGGCGCACAAGCAACGCATCCTTGCGGATGATGCCCAAAAAGCCGACCGGCTCCGACACGTGCGTCACCGCGACGATGCGCGGCGTATCGAGCGAATCGTGCTCGTAATCGAGCGCGAGCAAGCCCAGACTGATCGCGTCGCGGACATTCATGCCGCTGTCGATCTTTTCGGCGATCGGATCGGTCTGCGAACCATTGGTCGCGACTGCCCAGACTTTGCCCGCAACGCGCAGACAGTTGTAACTGATATAGGGGTTTTTGGCGAGATCGCCCTCCGCGCCGGGACGCGGCACGATGGCGATGCCTTTGTCGTTGACGACCGCCTGACGGTTGGGGAAACTCCGGGAGGAAACCCGGTAAAGCGCCGCATTTTTACCCGAAAGGGTCTGCCCGATCGCCACGATTCTGCCGAGATACATTTTCTTTTTTCCTTTCTTTAAAAATTACCAACGCAAAGCGAGAATAGACAAGTAGTGCAACAGCACGCCGCTGAAAGTTGCGACATGCCACCAACCGTGCGCAAACGGCACGCGTTTGACGTACAGTGCGATGCCGCCCGTATAGGCGATGCCGCCCGCAAAAAGCAAGATCACGGCAAGGCGCGGAAACGCGCGGCAGATCGGGACGATGTAAAGCAATGCGCACCACCCCATCAGAACGTACAAAATCAGATCGATTTTATGAAATTTCTGGGAAAGCGTAAATTTCATCACCGTCCCGGCGGCGGCGAGACCCCACAGCGCCGCGAGCAATCCCATGCTGAACTTCCCGTAAAGCGGATCGACGAGCAAAATCGGCGTGTACGTCCCCGCGATCAGATAATAGATCGCGCAGTGGTCGATCTTGCGCGAAAAAATGCGCATTTTTTCGGCTTTCGCCGCGTGATAGTTCGCCGAGGAAAAAAAGGAGCCGAGGATCGTCAGATAATAGACGAAAACTCCGATTTTCACACGCAAAGGATCGGCGGCAAAAAGCATCCGCAACGGAATGACCGACGGCAGAAAAAGCAATCCGCCGATCAGGTGCGTCCAAATATTCACCCGTTCCTCGGCGGCCGTATAAGTTTTCAATTCCTGATGTGCCATTGCCAACTCCCCTTAATTTCTGCCACTGAAAGCGGCGGCGATCGTCGCCGCGTCGGCAAAGGAAAGATTCGCTCCGGCGGGCAATCCCTGCGCGGGACGGGTGATCTTGACGGGGTATTTCGCGAGCAATTCCGACAAGAATACCGCCGTCGCCCGTCCCTCGACGTCGCTGGTCAGCGCGAGGATCACCTCTTTGGCTTCGGGAGAAGCCGCGCGCTCCATCAGGTTTTTCAAATTGAGATTCGCGCCGTTTTCCGAAGCAAGCGGATCCAGTTTGCCGCCCAGCACCACGTAAACGCCGCGGAATTCGCGGCTGGCTTCAACGGCGATGAGCTGTGTCATATTTTCAACGACGCAGATCACCGAAGCGTCGCGGCTTTCGTCATCGCAGACGGCGCAGAGCTTCCCGTGCGAAGCGAGCGCGCCGCAACGGGGACAGCGCGTCACCGTTTCGGGCAGACAGGAAATCAGTTTTCCGAGCGAAACGATCTCCTCCTCCGGCTGTTTCAACAGCGCCGACACCATCCGTTCGGCGCCGCGCCGCCCGATGCCGGGCAACTGCTTGAAACGGCCGATGAGTTCTTCGATCTCGGGGGGATAGGCGATCGCTCTCATTTTTTCATACTAAAAAAGTCCCGGCAAGTCGATCCCGCCGGAAATTTCCTGCATTTTGGCGCGCATCGCCTGCTTTGCCGCCAGCAACGCCTGATTGACGGCGTCGCGCGACAAGTTTGCGATCGCCGCGGGATCGGTGCCCGGTGCGACTTCAAGACGGCGCACTTCCAAGTCTCCGCTCACCACGGCGGTCACGCCGCCGCAACTGCCGGTGAATTCAAGTTTCGGCAACTCCTCCTTAAAGGTCTTGATGCCCGCTTGAATTTCCTTGACGCGCCCGAGAAGCGACGCCATTTGTCCCAAATTACCGAACATTTTATTTTTTCTCCGTCATAAGCCGGGCTTTTCCCGCTTTGCGGTCCGCCCGGAGTTGCTGCCACGCCGCGAGCGTCGGCGCCGCGATGAAAATCGAGGAAAACGTGCCGAGCACCACGCCGAGCATCATGATCAATACGAAATCGTTGATCGCCACGCCGCCGCCGATCAGCAGGATGAAAACGACGATGAAAGTCGTCACGCTGGTCAGCGTCGTCCGGCTCAAAGTCTGGTTGATCGACGCATTGACGATCTCGCTGAAATGCGCATGCGGCATCAGTTTGATGTTTTCGCGGATACGGTCAAAAATGACCACCTTGTCGTTGATCGAGTAACCGATCACCGTCAACAGCGCGGCGACGACGTTGAGCGAGATCGTGCGGCCGAGCGCGAGGTAGATGCCGAGCACGATCAGAACATCGTGCGCAAGCATCACCACGCCGGTCATCGCATAGGTGTATTCGTAGCGGAAAGCGATGTAAAGACCGATGCCGATCAGCGACAGCGCGATCGCGATCAGCGCGCTCTTGGTGAACTGCCAGCCGATCAAACCGCCGACACTGCTTTCCTGCCCGCCCTCGAACTTGGCGGAGGGGAACTCCTTGTTGAGCAACGCGCCGATCGCTTCTTTCGGACTGTGTCCCGCATCGCGCTCGGAGAGGTCGGCGCGGATGAGGATCTCGAGCGTGCCGTTGTTTTTGACGTCCTTGCGGTCAGTGCTGGCGCCGAGGTTGAATTTGTAAGTCACCTGCGGCTCCTTGTATCCGGCTTGCGTCAGCGCTTTTTCGATTTTTTCCTGCGGGATCTGCTCCGCGTAGTCAAAGGTCACCGTCGTGCCGCCCGTAAAGTCGACGCCGAGGACGTTTCTGCCGCGCACGGCGAGCATCACGACGCAGAGCGCGACCAGTGCGAGCGTACAGACAAGCCCCTTTCTGTAATTGCCGACGAAATCAAATTTCGTATTGCGGAAAGTCGTCAACATCGTGATCTTGTGAAGTTTATGGAATTTGAAAAGATAGTCGTAGCAGAGCCGCGTCACGATGAGCGCGGTAAAGAGACTCGAGAGAATGCCGATGCTCAACGTCACGGCGAACCCCTTGACCGCGCCGGTGCCGACATACATCAGAATGATCGAAGTGAGCAACGTCGTCAAGTTGGAGTCCAGGACTGCCGACATCGACTTTTTGTAGCCGCGGTCGACCGCCATCTGCAGACTTTTGCCGGAATTGAGTTCCTCGCGGATACGCTCGTAAACCAGCACGTTGGCGTCGACCGCCATACCGATCGTCAGCACGATGCCGGCGATGCCCGGCAACGTCAGCGTGCAGTTGAATGCCGCCATCGAGCCGAGGATGAGCAAGATGTTGAGCGCGAGCGCGAAAACGGCGATGAAACCGCTTGCGTGATAGTAAATGAGCATAAAGACCGCGACACAGCAGATCGAGAGCAACCCCACCCAGACGCCGTTGGAAATGTGCGCGGCGCCGAGTTTCGGATCGGTGTCAAAAGTCGCCTTGAGTTTGATCTCAAAGGGGACGCTGCCGGAGGAAAGCGCATCGGAAATGCTTTTCAATTCATCCTCCGAGAAATTTCCGGAAATCGACGCACTGCCGCCGGTGATCGCGTCCTTGATGTTGGGCGCGCAGTAGCATTTGCCGTCGAGGACGATCGCCAGCTGACGGCCGACGTTGGCGCGGGTGACGCGGCCGAAATCCTCGGCGCCCTGCTGATTGAACTGCAACGCGATCGACCGCTGACCGAATTGATCTTTGGTCGGCATCGCCTTGGAAATGTCCTTGCCCTCCATCTCGACCTTTTCGGCGACGTAGTAGTAATTGACGCGCGGTTTTCCGGCGTGATCGGTGGAAACGCACTTCATCAATTCATATCCGCGCACGCGATGCAAATTGGGATGGCGGTAAAATTCGGGGTCGTTGCGCTGAGCGTCGGCAACCAGTTTATCGCTTTCAGGATGGACGAGGCGGAAACGCAATTTCGCGCTCATCAAGATCAACTCCTGCAACTTCGCCTTTTCGTCCTTGGAAACAACGGGGGCGCGCAACGAGATGAATTTGTCGCCGGAGGGGGAAATTTCCGCCTCGAAAATACCCTGCTTTTCCAGACGGCTGCGCAACGTTTCGATCTGGACGTCACGGTAGTGGTCGAAATTGCTTTTGACCTCATCCGATGCGTTGCTGTCGTCAAGTTCGAGGAAAAATTCCACGCCGCCGGCGAGATCGAGCCCGAGGCGGATCCTGCCCGCCGCTTCCTTGCGGACGAGACCGATCACGTCGCGGTTGTTTTCGAGACCGTCGTTGACGGAGAGCATCGGAGCGAGCTCCACGCCTTTGATCTCGGCGGCTTCAAGCAACGCCTGCGACTGAAAGAGGTCGGGCTTTTCCTGCTGCAGACGGCGCGCGTCCGCGACGACCGCCGCGGCGACGGGATCTTTTTTGTCGCGCAACAATTCCGCAAAGACGTCGTAGTAATCGCGTTCGCCGAGCGGAAAGACCGCAAAGGCGAAAATGCCGATGACCAGCGCGACGACCGCCGTGCGGAAAATCAACATCGATTTATCCATTATTTCGTTTCTTCCTTTTTGGCGGCTTCAGCGGATTTTTCCTCTTTGACGATCACTTCGGCGATGCCCGCCTTGGCGATCTTGATCCTGACGTTGGGCGCGATCTCGACGAGGAAGGAATCTTCCGCCACGCTGTCGATTTTGCCGTAAATGCCGCTGGCAAGCAGGACTTCCGTGCCCTTGACGATGGAATCCAGCATCTGCTGACGCTTCTGCTGCTGTTTTTTCTGACCGCGGGACATGAAAAACATGAAGACGATCATAATGAGAATGATCGGCATAAAGGACATCAGTCCGCCTGCGGCGCCGCCGGCAGCGCCCCCCGCAGCTCCACCCTCGGCGAGAATCAAAGAATCGTACAACATTTTTCCTTACTCCTTTTTGTTTTTTTCGGTTTCGTTTTCAACCGTTTTGAACTCATATTTTCCATACTGCGCGGCAATTGCCGCGTGATCCGACATATCTTTTTCATCCGCAGGAGCGACCCACCGCAACGGCGCCGCCTTGCGGGAGTACAACTCGCGCGCAAGCACGAGATGCTCCGGAACGGAAATTTTTTCCGTCATCTGCAACATCCACGCCGCATTTTTCGCCGCGGCAAGCCCTGCGATCTTTTCCGCCTCGCGGAGAACTTCGCCAAGGGGGAAATCCCCCGTGATCTTCACCGCGTGCCGCGCCGACAAAACGAACCGCCTGCCGCGATACTCCTCCGGCATCGGCTGTGCCGTTTTTCCCTCCGCCGCAAAGACGATGCAAGTCGCACCATACTCCAACAGCCGCGCGGCGGCAGCCGGATCTTTTGCCACGCCGCACAAAACGTACTTCTTACGCATTCCGTCGGCAAAGGCGGCAAACGTCAAGCGGTCGCGCAAACACGCCAACTGCGCCTCGCCGCCGGAAAAAATTTCCATCTGCGCCAAAGCGTTTTTATCCGCCGGAAACGACGGCGCACACTTCGGGCAGTGGCGACGCAACGCCGCAGCGTTTTTGTCATCGCACAGCGCCGAAAGCAACACGGCTCCGCCGGGAAGCGATTCCTTTTCCCCGACGAAATTTTCCGGCAGATACTTTTCCCGCAAAGCGGCGACGCCGAGGCGCATTTCTCCGCCTTTTTGCGCCAAAAAGATCACCGCGTGGTCGCCGAAACGCAAAAATGCGCGTTCTCCGACGCACCAGTTGTCATGAAACAACTCCGGCAACGCATCCGCCGGAAACACTTTTCCGGCAAACGTCAGCAGTCGCGAGGCGATCTCTTTCATGGCATTGCGATCCTTTTGGTCTATCGTCGTGTAATATATCACGCGTGCGCACAAGTTGCAAGGCGTAAAATCGACTTGAATATCGTAAATCCAATGATATATTATGCGGACTATGGATATGAAATTACAAGACCGCTTTGCGCGCTACGCCCAAAGTTTCCTGACGGGCGATGAAAACGTCGACCGCAATCTCCGCCTCAAGGAGGAGCATACCTTTTGCGTCCTCAAGGAAGCGCGGACTATTATGCAAGGAGAAGCCGTTCCGCCGGAGACATTTCTTCTGGGCGAAACCGCCGCATTGCTTCACGATCTTTCGCGCTTCGAGCAGATCATACGCTTTCGGACTTTCCGCGACGCATCCAGTTTCGATCACGGAGCGGAATCCGGCAGACTCGCCGAAGCGGATCACTGGCTCGACGACCTTTCCGCAGATGCCCGGCGCGACGTGCTTTTTGCCATCGTCCGCCACAATCAGATGATGATCGGCGACGCACCCTCTTTGCGCGCCGGACAACTTGCGGGGATCGTCCGCGACGCCGACAAGATCGACATTTTCCGCGTATTTCTTCAATATCTGCCGCAAAACGACGATCCGGAAATTACTTTTTCGCTTGCCAATACCCGTACCGTTTCGCCGGAAATTTTAGCGGCGATCCGCGAAAAACGCCCCGCCGATCACGCAAAAATGAAAAACGTCGTCGACTTTCTCGCCGCCAAGATCCAGTGGGCTTACGATTTGAATACCGCGACGGCGCGGAAAATTTTTCTGGAGCGTGGACTGCTGAAAAAACTCGGCGCCTTTTTGACCGACGTGCCGGAGATCCCGGAATTGCTTCAAGCGGCGGAAAACGATTTAAAACAAAAATAAGCCGTCCGCAACGATCTGTTGAAGGCAAGACGAAGGTTAGAGTGTAACGATTGTTATGCCCCAGAACGAAATTCGCAGAATGTCTATTTCTGCGACTCAATACGTCACGCAGTTTTTATGTTTTAGAACTTCCCTGACAGAATGATCCGATTCTACGGAAAACTTAAAACATTTTACAGTTCAAGACTGTCCCCGTCCAACAGGAACTTCCGTATGCCGACAGTCGTGATGCCCGATGCGTCTCGTCTCGCGCTGATGTTGTCGTGTACGACGATGATTTTTCGGAATGAATCGCCTATGCGCTCCAGGGGGCGCACTTCCTGCGCACGCTTCTCCTCGTGCGGTATGGAAAAAGCCGACTGGATGTAGATGCGCTCGCTACCGCGGTTCACGACAAAATCCACTTCCAGTTGTTTACGCTTTTGCTTTACGTCCCCATCCGTCTCGCGAAGCTCCACGACGCCGACATCAACGCTGCAACCGCGCACACGTAACTCATTGTAGAGGATATTTTCCATAATATGGCCGGGATCCTGTTGGCGAAGTCCCAGCCGGATGTTGCGCAGACCAACATCTTCATAATAGTATTTCTGCAACGAATTGATGTATTTCTTGCCCTTGATATCATATCGTCTGGCGGAATTGACCAGAAACGCCTCCTTGAAATATTTAAGGTAAAGGCGCAATGTCTTGGGGTCGATCTTCTTGTTCTTCATACTGGCGAAGGCGCGGGTCAACTTGGACGGATTGGTCAACGAACCGACTGACGAGGCGATGATATCCAGCAATTCATCAAACTCGTCAAGATTCCGTATGGCATGGCGTTCCAGAATGTCCTTGATATAGACCTGCTGAAACAACTGTCCGAGATAAGCGATCTTGTCACTTACGGACGGCAAATTGAAAAGCGCAGGCATACCGCCATAGTTGAAATACATATCCCACGCATCGTCCTCATTCCCGTTGAAAGCGGAGACGAATTCCCTGAAACAGAGCGGATGCATTTGTATCTCGAACCCCCGTCCACGAAATTCCGTCACGATGTCCGTGGAAAGAAAGTGGGAATTGCTCCCCGTAACATAGACTTCCGCGTTGCGAATATGAAGAAAACTGTTAAGGACATCCTCGAAATCGGCCATATATTGTACTTCATCCAACAAGATGAAATAGCGTCCGGAATCGGTGATACGCGACTTCACATAAGCCATCATCGCATCGGGATCGCGCAAAGCGGCATTGGTGCGGTCATCCAGCGCTACTTCAATGATATGGGACTCATCTGTGCCGATTGACGCAAGGTATTCGCGAAAGAGCTCAAACAACAAGTAAGACTTGCCGCATCTGCGCACTCCCGTAATGACCTTGATCATGCCGTTGCCGATTCCGCGCTTCAATTTTTCCAAGTAAATGTCCCGTGTGATTCTCATTTCGCCAATTCCTGTTTTTTGGCATTTCTTCCAGTTTTCGGGAATAACATAGCATAACGAATGCAAATTTCAAGTATTTTGACCAAAATTTATTCCCTTAAAATGGAAAAACTTCCACTTCAGAGGAATTTAGCGTGACATTGGACGATAGAAGCCCGGGCGAGAACACAGCTCTTTTCTGACCGACGTGCCGGAGGTCCCGGCATTGCTTCAAGCGGCGGAAAACGATCTGCTCCGGGATATCCAAAAATAATTGCGCCCGCGCTAACGCGCGACGTCGAAACGGATCAGCCACACGGCGGAGTCAACGTTGTCCTTGTTGAGCGTGAGGATCCCATTTTTGAATTCCGCCGTTTCCTTTTTTTCGTCGTGGTTCTGATCCAGACGGACGATCTCGAAATCGCGGATCTCCGGAAGCCCCGCCAGTTGCAGTTTGACGCTGCCGAGTTTGCTCCGGTAATCCGAGAGCAGAATCGCGCCGCGACTCCGGTCGGCGGTGAATGCCGCAAGCGCGTAAATCCCGGGAGCGGCGCTTTCGCACCGGACCCGTCGGGAATAGGAATCGACAAACTCCCCGATCATTTTCATCGAGTAGAAATTTTTGTTTTTCTTTCTGCCGTGACGGTAAAATCCCCAAGTCCCGGCGTTGCCGGAAATGCCGAAACCGTAATAGCACGCCACATCCAACGGCACATCGTGAAAAAGCGCGATCATCGCGACGTTGAAAGCGGCGGAATCAATTCCCCACACTCCGGAAACGCCGCGGGTCAGATCATCGTAGCCGGCTTCATCCATTTCCGCCGTCAATTCCGCCCATTTCCCGCGCAGATAATGCCATTCGTTGAGGTGAACTTCCGTTTCCCGGCACCCCGCGGCATCGAGGATGGCGCGGCAATCTTTCACCAAGTGCGCCATCACTTCCGGCTTGTCCACGTAGGTGTGAAACGAGATGAAATCCGGCGTGACGCCGCGTTTTCGGCATTCCGCCAAAAGCGGACGGATCCATTCGGGATCGGGCCAGGTCAGCCCGGGACCGCCGATCTTTTCATCGGGAAATTCCGTTTTGAGATGCTGCAACACGGTCGCGAAAAATGAAATGAATTCCTCTTTTGTCCCTGCCCACAGATAGGGAATGTTGTTGGGCTCACCCCAAATTTCCCAGTAGGGGATCGCCATTTTGAAACCCTCCGCCCACCCGTAATTGTAATGCCGGATGATCCCGGCGAGGATTTTCGCGTACCGCCTGGCGTCCCGGACGGGAAGCGTGTTGAAGTGTACCGTGCCGGCGGTGTTTTCGATACTGGTCCCCAGACGGTAATAAGCCGTGCTCCCGTTGCGGTTCAGAGTATTCAGAAGATGATCCGTCGCCGCGAAGTAATAATTTTCCGGATCGGCGGCATCGGCGTCCTCGCGGGGAAAAATGAAGTGCGTGTCGACAATGCGCTGTCCGGGGTTGCAAAGGGCTTGATCGTGCGTCCGACAACAGGTGAAACGCATCGCCCGGAAATCCCCGTCGCGGTCGGCGCCGATGATGGACGGCATATAATTACTGCCGTGCAGAGATTTTTTGACGACGCCGTTTTCCTGATCGAAATGAATTGTCAACGCCGCCTGCTCGGCAAACAGCGGAACAAGCCGGAAAATCAACAAAAAAACAATGCTTTTTTTCATTTTTCGATCCTCTGAAAAATTTTTATTAATATACGCAAACAATGCGTAATATAGCATAAATCTCCCGTTTCCGCAAATTCGGCGCGGCGTATGAAGCGAAACCGAAGGCGAGCGCAAATCGCCCGCCTTTTTCTTTTGTGCGGGGGATATACCCTAACAAACGTGTAATTTTTTCCGGAGATTGAGTCTGATTTGTAATTTTTTATTTTGATTAAAATGGATGGTTGACAAAAGTACCAATATATAAGATGGCATAAATTTATAAACGAAGGATTGCCAAGAATGAAGTTTGTTAAAGAAAAAAGGGATTTTTTACACCTTTCAGGTGGATCACGATAATGTGACCGGCTATTATCAAATTCCCAAACTAAAGAAAGAATTATCTGTTCCAACCAGTGTAATTGATTTTTCTACAGCGATGTACCATCCTTCGTATGCCAATTGGGTTCATTTTTATCTGGATGATTATCGTATTGAGCGTTTTTGGAAGCAACCGGAACGCTATTTGGCATCATTAAAGAAATTTCGGGGTGTATTTTCTCCGGATTTTTCACTTTATATTGATATGCCGACCTCAATGAAGATTTGGAATGTTTATCGTTCTCGTCTTTTAGGGCAACGAATGCAATATGCTGGAATTCACGTAATCCCGACCATTTCCTGGGCTGATGCAGATTCTTTTAAATATTGTTTTGACGGAATTGAGAAAAACAGTGTTGTGACGATAAGTACAATTGGCATACAATCTCAAATTACGACTCAAAAACTTTTTTTACGAGGACTGAAAGCGATGATCGATACAATTCAACCGGAAAAGATCATTGTTTATGGAAATCTTGTAAGCGGTATGCCGCTGAATATTCCTTATATTCAAATCAACAGTTCAACATTGAGTTGGAAAAAACAAGCTGATGGCGTTAAATTAAGGGAAATGAACAATGGGAGGTAGAGGAGCCAGTTCCGGCGGAAAAAACGGAAAAACTCCAAAGGGATATCGACGTGTTGATTCGATCGACGGAGTTCATGTTATACGCAATATCCGAACTGGGAAAGGGCTTCCGCGTCAATCTTCCATCTCTCGTGCTAAATATTTTGGAACAAATTCGTCCGGAAAAATCACACAAATGCGTTTATATGACGGATATAAAAACGCAAAGATGGATATTGATTGGGGGCATGCTTTCGAAGGGAATCCTATCGGGACAGTTCATGCGCATACATGGGAAAACGGGATCCGATCTACGACACACCGGATGTTGACTCCAACAGAAATACAAAAATACAAACCAACTATTGAAAAAGCAACCAAAAGGTTTGATTTATTATGGCAAAAGCATTAGACCATTTTCTTTCGCTCGCTCAAAAACCGTCCGTGAACGAAATCTTTTTTCGCTATCAGGGATTTGAGTATCAGATTTGCCTTGCCGGACGCTACATCATCGTGGAAGACAGCACGACCGGAGATGCCGAAGAATTCTGCTTTTCAGAAACCGGCGAAGCGTTGCTTCAAGCGATCCTCAACGCCGCGCCGCGCGGTACTGCGATCCGTGCGATTTTAGATAAACTTGCGGAAAACGAACTGATCGACACGGTATAGAAGAGATCCCTGTAGCCGCTTCGGCTACAAATTGTCGTATTCCGCTTCAAGATTTTGATGTTGAACTTTGGAAAGAGGCAACCCTCGTATCCCGAAGATTTGTCATCTCATCCGCATTCGTTGATCCCGGTTGTTTCGGCATCCGGGATCTTTTGTTTAATCAGATCATTTTTACGATTTTCCGCCAGGTGCTTCATCTGGCAAGGCGGAAAATAAAGCGCACCTTCGGTGCATGAAGCATCGCAGAGAGCTCTCACCATCGTCGGCATTGCCAACAAATCTTTATTTTACAGCCCCTTTTTTGTTTAAGGCGTCCCCAGACGGAGCATTGGTAACATTAAAAGACAATGGTGTTTTCCCCCCTTTTTAAGGAAAGTGTTTGCGTTATCCCGTTGCAGGTCAACTTCAGCCTGCGATCGCTTTGACTTGTTAGCGTCAATTTTTCGACGCGTCCCGCCTTCCATGAAAAATCGAACTTGAAACCACCCGGTGCGCGCAGATTGTGGATCGCGCCGTCTGCCCATTCATCGGGGAGTGCCGGCAGCAAGGTGATGTCGCCGTTTGCCGAATCCTGCAACAGCATATTGAAAACCGCCATCGCGCCACCGAAATTGCCGTCGATCTGAAAGACCGCGCCGAAGCCGTTGTCATAGGGGTGTTTGTCCAAGAGCGAGATCGTGCTTTGTCTGCTGACGAGCGACTGCAATTCCGCCAGCGCGCCGTTGCCGTCGCCGAAAATCGCTCTAAAATTGGCGCACCACGCGCGGCTCCAACCGGTTTGACCGCCGCCCGATTTCAACCGGAAATCGAACGATTTTTTCGCCGCCGCAAAGAGTTCCGGTGTCGTTCCCCTGCGGATCGAATACCCCGGCCACACGCCGTAAAGATGCGACATATGGCGGTGCCCCGGTTCAATCTCCTTGACCTCGTTTTCCCATTCGAGCAAGCGGCCGTCGCCGCCGATTTTCAAGGGCGGCAACGCTTGGCGCATCTGGATCCACTTTTCCCGTTGTGCGGGATCAGCGTCCAGCAATCGGGATGCGGCAATGCCGTTGTCGAGCAGTTCGCCGACCAGTTCCACGTCGATGGACGCATTTTCGCAGTTGGCAATGGGGTACTTTTCCGCGCCGACGTAGCAGTTTTCAGGCGACACCGAGGGCGAAATGCACGCTGTGCCGTCGGCGCGGTAGGTGAGGTAGTCCTCAAAGAAAAGGATCGCTTCGCGCAGAAACGGAAAAGCGGTGTCGCGCAGGTATTTCAGATCCTGCGTGTAGCGATATTGCTGATAAAAATGCGCCGCCAGCCACGCTACGGCACAGGGGCTCACTCCCCAAGCACTCGCCCCGGCAGGACGAAACGAGGGATCCGCCGTATAAGGGAGCCACAAGCCGCGGCAGCCGAACATTTTTTTCGCCCCTTCGCGCGCACCGGGGTACATACGGGTCAGAAACTTCACCATAGCGAGATTTTCCCGGTCGAAGCCGAAACCGAGCGCGGGCCAGTAGGTCATTTGCAGATTGATGTCGAAAAAGTACGCGCAATCCCACGGCGGCCTCGTTTCGATATTCCACTTGCCCTGCAAATTCAGCGGGTAGGAGCCTCGCCACGCGCCGTTAAGATAAAGATGTTTCGCAAAGTTGAAGTAGCGAACGATTTCTGGCGTTACCGCGATTTCCAATGACGCGGCGTCGAGATATTTTTTGCGGTAGAGCTCGTCGCGCCGCACTCTATCCCGGTGAAACAAAGCTGTGTCAAAGGCGGCAATCGACGCCTCTCTTTCCGCTTCGGTGAGCGTGTCGCCGCGCCCGATGTTACAACGCAGGAGAAGTTTTTTCACGCCCGCGATTTTTACGCCGGTTGCCGTCGCATCAAGGTGCGAAAAGTCGCCGGAAACGCGGCACGCAACGCAGTAATGAACCTCGTCCGGGATCGTGCCGGAAAGTTTCAAAAGACCATCATGAAAGGTAAAAACAGGGCGCGAATCCCCGTCCTTTTCCCGGGTGGCACGGCGGGAAAGTTTCAACTCGACATCGATCGGTCTTTCGGTCTCAATCACGCCCTCAAGCAGATCGTTTGCGGGATTTCCGTAAAAAGAACGCACCAGTTGATCGCATTGCGCGTGAGCGTACCCCGTGGGAAAGTCGAGCGACCGCTGAAAAGACGTGCTGCCCTTTTCGGGGAGCAAATAGATCAATTCGATCTCGCCTGCCGGCATATAGGGATCGAGAAAAGTTCCCGGCGCGGAGTTGAGTGTTTTGCCTTTGGCGATCATAAGGTCAGTCGCCTCATTGCTTTTATGCGCCGCGAGCAGCTCGCGTATCTCGGGGAGAAAATTCGCCATCTCGGTACAAGTACGTTTTGCGCCGCGCGTCGTCCAGAGTGCCTCGTGATTGAGGAAAAGCTTGTCCGCGTTGCGTTGGGATGTCACCATCGCGGCGAGCCGCCCCGTGCCGACGGGAAAGCTCTCGATCCATTCTTGTGCCGGAGCTTTGATGACAATAGAATCCGTGCTCCCGTGATCTGCCGCCAATAAATCAAACGCGCAGCAGAAATCCTGCCATAACATCTTCTTTTTCATCCGCTTCCCCCCACTACTGTCCGGTAAAAAATCCGAATATGATTGATCATGCCGGATCCTGCGCTATGTTAAAGGGATTCGGTGTCTTTCATTTGAGCGTAGGAGATCCGACAAAGTTTTAAAATAGGCATCTTTCAGCAACTTTTCAAGTTCATTCCCTGCTATCATTTCGACAAAACGGTAAAAACAGATTTCCCCCCGGATTTTATTTAAGAACCTGCCAGTTGAACAAAATTCGGGTCTTTTTTCGTTGTATTTGCCAAGATGCGTGTTGATTTTCAACGACTTACAGCTTTCTCCAAACCGCGTGTAGTGTCACGCGGTCAGGATGTCCGCTTTATATTCGCCATTTCATATGGCGAACGCTTCATGATGAGATGCGAAGCGGGCAATGCTTCATACGGCGGAGCGCAAGCGAAAACGTGCTTCATCTGTCAAGGGGGAACATGAAGCGCACCTTCGGTGCATGAAGCATCGCTTCGCGATATGAAACACGCCTGACGGCGTATGAAGCGAAACCTTGACAGGTTTCATATTTTTTGCCATTGGGCAAAAAAATGGTAGTCCGGGCGGGAATCGACGACGCAAAACGGCCGTTTTGCGGCGAGCGCGAAGCCGAAGGCGAGAGCAACCCTCCCAAAGAATCCCCGCGGACTGCCAAAGGCAGGACGTAAAAAAAAGCACGAAAGGAAAATGGGATTTGAATCAAAAATTCAAAATCCTGTTTCCTGTCGTGCGGGGGATTCTGGCGTAAAGAATTGGTAGTCCGGGAGGGAATCGAACCCTCGACCAATAGCTTAGAAGGCTACTGCTCTATCCACTGAGCTACCGGACCACGTTTTACAATTGATACAGTTTGATGTCGTTAGAAACGGTTTTTTCCGCTTCCTGCAAATCTTGAAAAGCGTTTTTCAGTTGGGCGCATTCGCGCTCGATTTCCTCCGACCATTTGCAGCTGTCATCGCCGCGCAGGCGGCAGATGCACTCAAACAAGGTGATCTCGCTGGATGCCGTCGGCAGGAAACCGGTTTCTTTATCTCCGGCGATCAATTTCGCCTGTTCCAACGCCTCGACGGCACGGGTGATCTCCGTTTCGGTGATCCCGAGCCGCGTTTGCAATTCTTCGCGCTTCGTCATTCCGCGGTTTTCGTGGATGTTGCAGAAAATGATTTTCGCCACCGCCAGCTGCTGTTGCAACAAGGTGGTAAAGTGGTTGGGCTTTTGATCAAATCGTCCGGTATCCAGCGTCTGCGTCACAAAACTGATTTCCGCGCCGAAGAGGACGATCTGCCACGCCCATTGCACCCAAATCAGAAAAAGCGGTAGCACGGCAAAATTATCAAAAACCTGATTATAGGAAAAAATTTTTCGTTGGGCGATGATATAAAGTTCCTGTACCAGTTGATAGACGCATCCCGCAAGGATCGCCGCCAGCAACGCGGGCCACCAGCGGACTTTGGTGTTGGGGATAAAAAAGTAAATAAGGAAAAAGACCGCGACCGTGACGAGGAAGGGAAAAAAGCTGACGGACAAATTATACCAGGGGGTCATCACACTGCCGATACCGGGACGTTCTTCCAGAAAATGGCAGATCAGCGAGTTTCCCCAAACCTCGATACTGCTCAACGCCATCATCAGAAGCGGCGCGAGAAAAAGGATGGTGAAATAACTGTTGAAACGGTAAAGCACGCTCCGGCGACGTGGCAGATTCCAAATCGCTGCGAAGGAGGTTTCCACGGTGTCAGCGAGAATATAACCGCTCCACAATAATACGACGATGCCGATGCCGGCGACGACGCTGCCGGAAGTGCGCTCCAGTGTATTTCCGGCAAAGGTGTAGATCCACTGGAGCATCGGCTGCTGATTGGGGAAACGCGCGCAAAGCGATTCCTGTAGGATCGTTTCCGACCGGAATCCTTTGGTAATGCCAAAGAGCAAAGCCACCAGAGGAACGATCGCAAAAAGCGTACAATAAGCGAGCGTTGACGCGCGCTGACTGTTTAAATTGTCGCGATAACACGTCCAACTCCGTTTCAAGATGTCACAAAAACGCTTCCAGAGATTACCCATTTTGCCCACCATCCGAAACCTATTTTTTCTGTTGTTTGCTCCAGGAATCTTTCAAACTGACGGTACGGTTGAAAACCGGCTTTTCCGGCGAACCGTCCCGGTCGGCGGAAAAATATCCGGTGCGTTCAAACTGGACGCTCGTCCCGGCGGGGATCTGCGCCAGAGCGGGTTCGAGATAACCGGTCGTCGTCCGGAAGGAATCGGGATTGAGTTGCGTCAGGAAATCGACTCCGTCGGCGCCGGGTTGCTCCACGGTGAAAAGCCGGTCGTAAAGCCGGATCTCCGCCGGCACGGCGGTTTCGGCGTTGACCCAATGGATCGTCCCCTTGACCTTGCGCCCGTCGGGCGAATTGCCGCCGCGCGAAGCAAGATCGATGGTGCATTCGAGTTTGACGACATTGCCGTCGGCGTCGAGGACGGCGTTTTCGCATTTGAGGAAATAGCCGTAACGCAGACGCACTTCCTTGCCGACCGAGAGCCGGTAATAGCCCTTGGGCGGTTCGAGCATAAAGTCGCTGCGCTCGATGAAAAGTTTTTTGCCGAATTTGAGTTTCCTGCCGCCGTCGGCTGGATTTTCGGGATTGTTGAGGGCTTCAAGATCCTCGATGCCTCCGGCGGGATAATTGATGATCTCGACCTCAAGCGGATCGAGCACCGCCATGAAGCGGGGCGCGGTCGCGTTGAGTTCTTCGCGGATGCAATGCTCCAGCAAGGCGACGTCGGTAAGCCCGTCGAATTTGGTGATACCGACCAGTTGATTGAGTTTGCGCAACGCCGAAGCGGGCACGCCGCGGCGGCGCATCCCGCAGACGGTCGGCATCCGGGGGTCGTCCCAACCGGAAACGTAATGCTCCTTGACCAGTTGCAGAAGTTTGCGCTTGCTCATCACCGTGTAGGTGAGATTCAAACGCGAAAATTCGATCTGGCGCGGGCGGTGGTCGACCGGATAGCCGAGGCTGTCCAAAACCCAGTCGTAAAGCGGGCGGTGTATCTCGAATTCCAGCGTGCAGAGCGAATGGGTCACGCCCTCAAAAGCATCCTCCAGCGGATGCGCGAAATCGTACATCGGATAGATGCACCACTTGTCGCCGTGGCGGAAGTGGCTGACGCGGCGGATGCGGTAGATGACGGGGTCGCGCATATTGATGTTGGTCGACGCCATATCGATCTTGGCGCGCAACACTTTGGCGCCGTCGGAAAATTCGCCGTTTTTCATCCGCTCGAAAAGGTCGAGATTTTCCTCGACGGAGCGGTTGCGGTAAGGCGATTCCTTGCCGGGAGTCACGAGGTTGCCGCGATAGGATTCATCCCATTCCTCCGGAGAAAGTTCACAAACGTAGGCAAGACCGCGCCTGATGAGTTCGACGGCGCACTCGTACATCTTTTCAAAATAATCGCTCGCGTAAAAAATGTTGGCGGGTTCCCAGCCGAGCCATTTCACGTCGCCGATGATGGATTCGACGTACTCCGTATCCTCCTTGGTCGGATTGGTGTCGTCAAAGCGCAGATTGCACTTGCCGCCGAATTCCTTTGCGATGCCGAAATCAAGGCAGATCGCTTTGGAGTGTCCGATATGGATATACCCGTTGGGTTCCGGCGGGAAGCGCGTCACGATCTTACCGTCGTTTTTGCCCGCCGCAAGGTCGGTTTTGACGATCTCCCGGATGAAGTCGACCGCAGAATTTTCCATCACCTGATTTTCAGCCATATTTTTATCCCTAAAAAAGTGTTAAATCCATAACCTGTAACTTAATATAGCATCACTTGAGCCAAAGCGCAACACGCGCGCGACTATTTCCGGAGCGACGCTTCGATGCGCGCCGCCGTTTCCGCGGCGATTTGCGCGTACGTCATTTCCGGCGACGGCGTAAAAGCGGGCAGGAAACGGACGTCGATTTTGCGGAAAAGCGACGGGAAATGCTGTCCGCGCGGCAACACCCGATAGGCTCCGTCGATCATGACGGGAACGACCGGCAACTGCAATTCCCTTGCTAAAATCGCAAAGGAATTTTTGAAAACGCCGAGTTTTCCGTCATAAGAGCGCGTTCCCTCGGGGAAAATCACGATTTTTTTGCCCTGCCGCAAAATTCCGGTCAACTCCTGCAAGGAACCTTTGATGTCCCGGTTGAGGTCGATGAGAATGGTATTGTGGCGCGCGGCGAAATTCTGACCGAAACGGGTCGAAAAATGCGCCTTTTTGGCGTAAAAATAAGTGTCGCACAACTGTTTTTTATCCAAAGGATAAGCGACGAGCGCGCCGTCGATCGCGCTTTGATGATTGACGGCAAAGATCGCCGCGCCCTGCGGAATGTTTTCCATCCCGTAAAATGCCGTGCGCGACAATGCTTTGATGAGAAATTTCGTCACAAACTGAAAGGCGCGGTGTCGCCATCCGCACACGGGGATTGCCTTCTCCGGCGCGTCGGCAAGCAGTTTGCCCCAGTCGAATTTGGCGAGTTTCGCCCCGGCGCCGCCGGATTTTTCGTGCAGGAATCCGGCGAGTTGGCGCGGCGTCGGATGATCGGCGAGCATCTCCTCGGTCAACTCCGTGTCAAACGCCTCGTTGAGGAAAACCATCAGTTCCACTTTGGCAAGCGAATCGATCCCGAGGTCGATCTCAAAGTGATCGTCGGGATGCACCTTGGCGCAATTCTGCTCGGAAATCAGGAAATCGCGGATGACGCGGTATTCGGCAAGATCCGGTTCGGGCGCGCTTTTTGCCTTGACGTCATCCTGTGCCGTTTCGCCGACGAACTTGAGTTTATGCCGTTGCAGTTTGCCGAGACGCGTCCGCGGCAACGGCGACGAAACGAAACTGCAATTCAAAATGCGCATATAACCTTCGGCGCCCTGATTGTATTTGGCGATCACTTCCTGCCGGATGGTCTCGGCGATATTGACGATCTTGCGCTCCTGCAACCCCTTGAAATCCGGCAGGATGATCGCGCCGAGCACATCGCCGATGGCGACGACGGCGACTTCCTCGATCAAACCTTTGCCCAAAGCCGCCAGTTTTTCCTCGATGACGAGCGGCGGCACGTTTTTGCCGTTGGAAAGGATGATGAGTTCTTTTTTGCGCCCGACGTAAAAGAGGAATTTGTCTTCGTCGATCCGGCAGAGGTCGCCGGTGCGGAACCAGCCGTCTTCCGTAAACGCCTTTGCGGTTTCCTCTGGCTTATTCCAGTAGCCTTGAAAAACGCTTTCGCCGCGGATCAGCAATTCGCCGTCTTCGGCGATTTTCGCGTCAAAAATGTCGAGCAACTGCCCGGCGGAGTCGCGGCGCGGATGACCGATGCGGGTAAAGGCGAGCGCGGGACTGGTCTCGCTCATGCCGCTGCCGGGAAGCATCTGGAATCCGAGCGCGTACAAGTCGTCGTAAACACCGTAATCCAGCGCGGCGCCGCCCGTCGGAAAAAGCCGCATCCTGCCGCCGAAAGCCTGTTGCACCGAGCGGAAAAGCAATCGGGAAAAATGGAGATTTCCGACCGCTTTGGAAAGTTTGAAAAGCAGTTTCGCCGCGAAATTGGCATTGATTTTTTTGAGGATCGCGTCGCGGAAAAGCTGAAAGACGCGCGGCACGGCGATAAACACCGTGACCTCGTTGTCGTGGATCGTTTTCACAATATCCGGCCCGTTGAAAGAGGGGCAGAAAACCACCTTGCACCCCTTGCGGACAAGCGGCATCAGAAGGCATCCCTGCAACGGGAAAATATGGTGATACGGCAAAAGCCCCACCGTCGTCTGGTCGGGCAGCCAGACGGGGACTTCCTCGGTCATGCTCTTGAAGTTGACTTCCAGATTGTGAAACGTCAGCATACACCCCTTGGAAGCGGACGTCGTGCCCGACGTGTAGATAAAAAGCGCGAGATCGTCGTCCCCGTGATGCGGCATCGGCGTATTGTCGGAGGTGTCGCCCCAGGTGTCGAAATCGTCGATCGAAAGCAGTCTGGTTTCAAGATGAGCCATTGCGATCGCTTTTTCCGCCGTTTCGCGGGTCTTGGCGGAAACGAAAACCGCGACCGGCTGACAATCGCCCAAAATGTAGGCGATGTCTTCGGCATTCGCCATCGCGTCGACCGGCACGGCGATCGCGTGATGACACCACGCGCTCCAGAATGCCGCCGGCCATTCCGGACGGTTTTCGCACAAAATGGCGACGCGGTCTCCGGCGTTGGCGGTATAGCGTTTCGCATTGGCGTTGACGGCGCAGAGCAGTTGGTGACGGGTATATTTTTTATCGCCGGAAACCAGACAGACTTCGTCGTTGTCGGCGAGGTAATAAGCGTAGTAAGGATCGATTTTTATCATCGGGAAACTCCTCTTTTTTCTGATGTACGCGTATCAATATAGCACAAAAAAACGCATTTGTCCAAAAGCGGAGTTGGCAAAAGGGCAAAAAAAGTCTATATTAAAGCAACTCATCAAAATAACGGATTTTTTGACCATGAAAAAACTTTTTCTGCTTCTGGGCACTTGGGCGGCGTTTGCCGCCGGGGCGATCGACGATCTCGGAATGACGGCGGAAGTTTTCCGCGACGGAGCCGATGAACTTCCTTACCGTCAAGCACTTATCGGTGAATCAAAACCGGGGAAATACGCGCTTTTGCTCTTTCTCCACGGCGCGGGCGAGCGCGGAAACGACAATTTGAAACAGCTTATCAACAACTTCCCCGATGTGATGGCGTACTGCCGGAAACACGAACTTAAAATCGTCGTCCTCGCGCCGCAATGCCCGAAAGAGTGCCGCTGGGTCGAAGTCGACTGGGGCAGAAAATCGCACACGATTCCCAAAAAACCGTCGAAACCGATGGCGATGCTCCTCAAGCTTCTCGATCAAAAGTGCGCCGAATTTGCCGTCGATCCCGACCGCATTTACGTGACCGGAATTTCGATGGGCGGATACGGCAGTTGGGACATTCTCTGCCGCAAGCCCGGTCTCTTTGCCGGAGCCTTGATCCTCTGCGGCGGCGCCGACGTCAAAGAAGCGCCGCGCCTTACGGAAATCCCGATCCTTTTCTATCACGGAGATCACGATACCATCGTCCCCGTTTCGCGCTCGCGCGACATGGCAAAAGCGTTGCAAAAAGCGGGCGGCAGAAAATTTGAATACCGCGAGATCGACGCAGGCCATTTCATCTGGATCCCCGTCTACCGCGACGCCAAAAATTTCGACTGGCTCTTTTCGCAAAAGAAACATCAGGAAAAATAGTCCGGTCTGTGGAAATTTCCGTCATCATCCCCTGTTTCAATGCCGGATGCGCTCTGCAAAAGTGCGCGAGATCCCTTGTTTTTGCCGCGATCCCCGGCAAAACCCAACTGATTTTCGTCGACGACGCATCCACGGACGGCTCGATTGAAAAACTTTCCGCAATGACTTGCGAAAATCTTACGATTTTGCGTCATCGCTCACGGCGCGGCGTCGCCGCGAGCCGTAACACCGGTCTTGCCGCCGCGACCGGGAAATTCATCGCGTTTTGCGATGCCGACGATTTCGTCGAGCGTGATTTTTTACAAAAACTTGTCGAAAAGATCAAACAGGACAGCGCGGATGCCGCGATCTGCGCCTTTTCCCGCGAAAACGGCAACACATTGATTCCTCTCAAAATCGCCCCTGCGTCGACCGGGAGAGAATTCATTGCCCGGCAGATGCCCTCTATGGAATTCAATTCCTGCTGCAACAAACTGTACCGCAAAGAGATCATCGACACGCATTCGATCTCGTTTGACGAAACGTCCGTTACGGCGGAGGATCTGCTTTTCAACGCGCGTTATTTCCTTGCCGCCCGGAAAATCACGGTCGTTGACGAAACCTTGTACCACTATGTCGGTAATCCTTTTTCCGCAACGGCAAAGGAAACAAAAGAAAAGGCGAAAAGTTCCGTTGCGGCGGCACTTGAGATCGCTTCGATGCTGACCAACGACAGGGATCTTGACTGCGCCCGTCAGCGGCTCCTCGTCGACGCGCTGATGACGACGCTCCGCGCCGATGGTTTTTCCGTTTCGGAAACCCGCGATCTGCTGAAGCGCCTGCCGGACGGATTCTGGCGGGATGCGCGTTTCGGCGCCCTCAAGCAAAGCGTTTTACACCTTGCGGCATACGCGCCGCGTCTGGCGCGTTTTCTCGTGCGCTGCCGGAAAAATTAAACGGCATCGCTCCGGCTTGCGCCAAACATCTTTACGACTTCAACGGATCATTCTTTTTTCCAACCCGACAAGCCGCAGTTTGAGCGGCGCGCCAAAGGCGAAACCGCCGATACCGTTTGCGGCAAAGACCCGGTGGCAGGGCACGATCACGGCGATCGGATTGACGTGTAACGCCTGCCCGACGGCACGGACGGCGCGCGGACTCCCCATCAATGCGGCAAGTTTGCCGTAAGTGGTGATCTCCCCGTAAGGAATGGTCAAAAGCGCGCGCCGCATCGTTTCCTGAAACACGGTTTGCGCCGGAGCAAGCGGCAAATCGAAAATCCGCCGTTTCCCGAGGAAATAATCGTTCAGCTCACAAATGACCTGCCGCGTAAGAGCCGAAGGGGCAAGCGCTTTTGCTCCGAAAAGCGACGGGCGCAGATAAAAGAGCCGTTCTCCGTCATCTTCGATACGCCACGCCCCGAAACCGGGAAATTCCACGTCGGCACCGAATTTTTTCATCGCTTTTTCAAAGCGCGGAGTCGAGGATCGCCGTGTTGGCTTTGAGACTTTCGATCGCCTTTGCCATCCCCTCGGGAGCGCGGAAAACCGCCGTCCCGGCGACGAGCATACTGCCGCCGTGCGATGCCACCTGCGGCGCGGTCGCGGGTGCGACGCCGCCGTCGACTTCGACGATCACGGGAAGCGCGCGCCGTTTGATCTCGCGCTTGATCCGCGCAAGTTTCGGCATCTGATCCGCCATAAAGGATTGTCCGCCGAAGCCCGGCTCGACCGTCATCACGAGAATGAGTTTTACGCGCTCAAGATAGGGAAAAACCGCTTCCGCCGGAGTTCCCGGTTTCAGCGAAAGTCCGGCGGGGACGCCGAGTCTGTCGCATTCGTCGAGCACGGCATCGATCATGTCGTCGCACTCGACGTGAAAGGTCAGAAGATCGCTTCCCGCATCGACGAACGCCTTGGCATATTGTTTCGGATGCGAGATCATCAAATGCGTGTCGAAAAAAAGATCGCACTTTTTGCGCAGACTTTTCACCACCGGCACGCCGAAAGAGATGTTGGGGACGAAGTGACCGTCCATCACGTCGAGATGGAGCGCGTCCGCACCGGCAAGGGCGACTTCGCGGCATTGGCTCTCCAACTGCGTGAAGTCGGCGGCAAGCAAAGAGGGGGCGACAGTAATGCGGTCGCGCGCGATGGAAGCGATGTCTTTCATCCTCAAATCTCCTTATTCCTGCGACAACTTGTCGACGATCCCGGCAAAACTCGCGGCGGTAAGACTTCCGGCAAAGCGGCGGATGAAAGGCGTCCCCTCGTCGCCCCCCTGACAGACGATCGGATCGATCGGAAGTTTGCCCAAAAGCGGCACATCGTATTTTTTCGCCAGTTCTTCGCCCGCGCCGGAGGAAAAAATCGCCGTTTCCCTGCCGCAGTGGGGGCAGATGAAAGTGCTCATATTTTCGACGAGCCCCGCGACTTTCAAGCCGAGTTCCTTACAGAAAGTGAGCGACTTGGAAACATCGGTTGCCGACACCTGCTGGGGGGTCGTCACGATGACCGCTTCCGCTTTTTCGCCCGCGAGATCCTGACAGACGGTCAGCGGTTCGTCGCCCGTCCCCGGAGGCGCATCGACGACGAGGATATCCAGTTCTCCCCATTCCACGTCGGTGATGAATTGATTGATGACGCCGATTTTCATCGGACCGCGCCAGACGACCGCGCTGTCGGAGTGCTCCAGCAGGAAACCGATGCTGACGACCTTGAGACTGCCGATCTCCGCCGGAAGCATTTTGCCGCTGCCGGAAACTTCGGGACGGTAATCCTCCAGTTTGAGCATCTTGGGAACGCTCGGACCGTGCAAATCGACGTCGAGCAATCCGACACGCTTGCCCTGCAGCGCGAAACTCAAGGCGAGGTTGACGGCGACGGTGCTTTTGCCGACGCCGCCCTTGCCCGACATCACGATCAGACGGCGGCCGACTTTTTCCAGCGCCGCATGGATCTTGCACTCCTGGGAGTCGTGTTTCAATTTGCACTCTTCACAGCTTTTTCCGGAAGAACATTTCGTTTCAGCCATTTTTTCCCTCAATCGTTTACGGTTTGCTCTGCATGAATACAATATATCGCCAAAATCCCCGATAAGCAAGAAAAAAGCTCCTTTTTCCCGGGCGGAAAATTTGCATTTTGCGGATCGGGCATTTATAATATGTCGAAAACAAAGGGAGGTTTTTATGCAGACTTTCAACCAAATCGCCGATTTTATCCGGGAACTGAATGCCGGCACGACTTCACTGCCGGTCCGCTATCTCGCTTTTGCGGGATGTATCGTTCTTTCCATCGTCGCCGCCAAACTGCTTCATTTCATTTTCCGCGAAGTGATCGGCAACTGGACGCGCAAAACCAAAACACGGCACGACGACCAGTTCATTCAGGCGACGCAAACGCCTATCGTGTGGATGCTCGCCGTAAGCGGCATTTACTTCAGCTTGCGCTTTCTTCATCTGAAACCGGGAATGTCCTTTTTCCTGTACCGGGTCTATCTCGGAGTGATGATTTTGCTCGGGTTGCAACTGATGCTCCGCGCGACGCAAATTTTAAGTGAAGTGCTCGTTTCCGTCATCAACATCAAAAACATCGATTACGGCGATCTGCTCGCCAATCTGCTCCGGCCGCTTTTCAAAACGATCCTCTGGATCATCGCGATCCTGATGCTGATGAAAAACGTTTTCGGCATCAACATCGGCGCGTTGCTCGCCGGCGCCGGCATCGTCGCGATGGCGATCGCCTTTGCCGCGCAGAATACCATCGCCAACATTTTCGGCGCCGTGTCGCTGATCGTCGACCGTCCCTTCCGCATCGGCGACCGCATCCAAATCGGCGACAAGGACGGCGTCGTCGAAACGATCGGCTTGCGCAGTACGCGGCTTCGTTCGCTCGACGGCACCGTCTGGAGCATTCCCAATCGCACGATGACCGATACGCCGATCCACAACTATTCCGAACGTCCGAATTTCAAGGAAGTCTTTGTGATAACGCTCAATTACAATACGACCGCCGAAAATCTGCGCCGCGGCAAGGAAATTCTGCACGGGATCCTCGACAAGCATCCTCTTTTCAACGAAAAACAACCGCCCGTCATCACTTTCAGCGCAATGGCGGACTACTCGCTGAATCTGCAGGCGGTCTGCTTTTTCCAGACGACCGATTTCGGGGAATTCGTCAAGGCGAAAGAGGAGATCAATTTCCAGATCCTCGAAAAATTCGGACAAGCGAATCTCGACATCGCCTTTCCGACGCAAACGATTTGTCTTGAGCAAAGCGGCAAATAAAGGAGTACAGAGTTTATGCGTAAAAATTTCGGCCCGCAGTCCTGGCTCTACCCGATGCCGGTCCTGATCGTTTCAACTTATGATGAAAACGGCGTCCCAAATGCGATGAATGCCGCGTGGGGCGGGATTCACGACACCAATCAGCTCGGAGTCTGCATTGCCCCCGACCACAAGACGGCAAAAAATCTGCTTGCGCGCCGCGCTTTTTGCGTCGCCGTCGGCGACGTCCGCCACGTTGCCGCTTGCGATTACGTCGGGCTTGTTTCCGGCAACGAGGAAAAGGAAAAACTCGCCAAAGCGGGATTTCATACGCAAAAATCGCAATTCGTCGACGCGCCCGTGATCGGGGAACTCGCGATGACGCTGGAGTGCAAACTGCTTTCCTACGACGAAACAACGGGGTGCGCCGTCGGCGAAATCGTCAATGTCAGCGCCGATGAAAGCGTTTTGGATTCCGACGGCAAAATCGATCCCGTCAAACTTGCGCCGATCACGTTTGACAGCGTCCATCACCGCTATCTCGCGCTCGGGGAAGTCGTCGGCGCCGCCTTCCGCGACGGTCTGAAATTGAAATGAGCGACATTCTCATCCGCGATTTCACCGACGCCGATCTGAACGATGCCGGGCGCATCGCCCTGACGCTCTGGGGCGATGAAATACCCGAAATGCCGCAAAGCGTCAAGCCGGAAATCTACCGCTATCTCGCGCGTTACTATTTCGCCCCCGATTCACCTTTCAACCTCGCGGCGGAAAAGGAAGGGCAACTCTGCGGCTGTCTGCTGGCGGCATTGCCGGGGAGCGCGCGGCTCGACGCGCTCCCCCAAAAAAGCGATCCCGCAAAAAGCCGCTACTTCGGCGAATACCGCCGCTACCTTGACGGCAACCGCGCCGCCGAGGAAAAAGCAGCCCGAAAAAACGAGATCATCCTGCTTTTTTTCACCAGTATCGTGCGCGGCGCGGGAAAACTCCTGCTCGCCGAATTGGAAAACCGCCTGAAAGCGCAAAAGATTTCGTCCATACTGCTCTGGACGGACGAAACCTGCGATTTCGATTATTATTTTTGCAACGGATTTGCCGAAGCGGGACATTTCGCCTCCCCCTGCGGGCTCTGCGGCAGAAAATTTGAAACCTGGCTTTTCCGGAAAAGCCTTTCATAAAAAACAAGGAGAAAAACGATGAAAAAAATGTTGCTTTGTCTTTTCGGCGCAGGGATCGCATTTTCCGCTTGCGCGGCAGATGTCGTCACCTTGCCAGAAAGTACGCTCGATACGCCGATGACGCTCCGACAGGCGATGCGCGAAAGAAAGACGATACGCGATTTTGCCCCCGTTGCCCCCGCAAAGAAAATGCAGTATATTTCCGATCTGCTCTGGTGTGCCACGGGACAAAACCGTCCGGACGGTCACCGGGTCACGCCCGCCGCGATCAACCGCTACGCCGCGACGCTCTACGTCGTCGATGCCGACGCCGTCTACCGCTTCGACCGTCAGAAAAACACGCTCACCGAAGTCGCGCGCGGGAATTATATGACAGCGTGCGCCAACAACCGGAAAATGTGCGAACTTGCAACGTTCGCTTTGATTTTCGTCCTCGACGAAAGCGTCTGGGCAGAGCGGAACCGTCAGGATTATGCCGCGCTTGAAGTCGGCGCGATGATGCAAAACGTCTATCTCGGCTGTGCCGCTTTGGATCTCGGCACTTGCGCCTGCGGCAGTTTCAACGCGGAAAAACTTGCCGCCGCACTGCCGCTTGCCGCTCATCAAAAAATCTACCTCACGATGGTCGTCGGCGGCAAAACCCGCTGAAAAAAAATGATTTGACATATCTGCGGCAGTACAGATCCCGCCTTGGCGGGCGCCCGGGGAGTCAAGAGGGCGCGGCGTGAGCGCCCTCTTGCACCCGTCCGACAGCAAATAAAACGTATGTAGTATTTCCCCCGTAAATTTCGCGGTGACATCCGCGAGACAAACATTGGCGTGGGGAGTATCGCATATCGGGCAGTCGGGCGGGCGGAGCGTAAAGCGGAGCATTAGCCCGCGTGGAACGCCCGTCCTCTTTGCAGTAACAAACATAGACGACCGCGGAGATTTGCGGAGATATTCGCCGGGAGTGCGATACAAGCGTCATTCCGCAAATATCTGCGGCAGTACAGATCCCGCCTTGGCGGGCGCCCGGGGAGTCAAGAGGGCGCGGCGTGAGCGCCCGCTTGTTCCCATTGCATCCAAGCGTACTGATACAAAAAAAAGGACTGTTGCCAACTCCTCAAAGAATTGGCAACAGTCTCTGAATGCGACTTGACGTTACTTGCTGCTCAACGCCGCCTGCGCCGCCGCGAGACGCGCGATCGGCACGCGGTAGGGACTGCAGGAAACGTAATCCAGACCGATCTTGTGGCAGAAAGCGACGCTGGTGGGATCGCCGCCGTGCTCGCCGCAGATGCCGCAATGGATCTCCGGACGGACGCTCTTGCCCATCTTGACCGCCATATCCATCAACTTGCCGACGCCGATCTGATCGAGTTTGGCGAAGGGGTCGTTTTCATAGATTTTCTGGTCGTAATAGGCGCCGAGGAACTTGCCGGCGTCGTCACGCGAGAAACCGAAGGTCATCTGCGTGAGGTCGTTGGTGCCGAAGCAGAAAAATTCCGCTTCCTTGGCGATCTCGTCGGCGGTAAGCGCGGCGCGCGGGATCTCGATCATCGTACCGACTTCGTAGTCGAGTTTGATGCCGGCGTTTTCGATCTCGCTGTCGGCGGTCTTGACGACGATGTCCTTGACGAACTTGAATTCCTTGAACTCGCCGACGAGCGGGATCATGATCTCGGGTTTGACCTTCCAGTCGGGGTGACGCTTCTGCACGTTGATCGCCGCACGGATGACGGCGACCGTCTGCATTTCGGCGATCTCGGGATAGGTGACGGTCAAGCGGCAGCCGCGGTGACCCATCATCGGGTTGAATTCATGGAGCGAATCAATGATCTCCTTGATGCGGGAAACGGGCTTTTTCTGCGCCTTGGCGAGCATCTGGATCTCATCCTCGGTGTGGGGGACGAATTCGTGAAGCGGCGGATCGAGGAAACGGATGGTGACCGGAGTTCCTTCCAGCGCTTCGTAGAGTTGCTCAAAGTCGTCCTGCTGATAGGGCAGGATCTTGGCGAGCGCGATCTGGCGTTCCTCGAGCGTGTCGGAGCAGATCATCTCGCGGAAAGCGGCGATGCGGTCGGCTTCAAAGAACATATGCTCGGTACGGCAGAGTCCGATGCCTTCGGCACCGAGTTCGCGCGCCTTTTTGGCGTCGCGCGGAGTATCGGCATTGGTACGCACCTTGAGGCGGCGGAATTTATCCGCCCACGCCATGATGCGGCCGAATTCGCCGGCGATGACGGCATCGACCGTCGGGATCACGCCGTCGTAGATGTTGCCGGTGGCGCCGTCGATGGAGATCCAGTCGCCTTCGCGATAGGTCTTTCCGGCGAGGACGAAGCACTTGTTTTCCTCATCCATCGCCATTTCCTGACAGCCGGAAACGCAGCAGGTGCCCATGCCGCGGGCGACGACCGCCGCGTGCGAAGTCATACCGCCGCGGACGGTGAGAATGCCTTGCGCGGATTTCATACCCTCGATGTCTTCGGGGGAAGTTTCCAGACGGACGAGGACGACCTTTTCGCCGCGTTTTTTCCACGCTTTGGCGTCTTCGGCGCTGAAAACGATGCGGCCGCAGGCGGCGCCGGGAGAAGCGGCAAGACCGCGGCCGACGGGGGTCGACTTTTTGAGCATCACGCTGTCAAACTGCGGGTGAAGCAGCGTATCGAGGTTGCGGGGCTCGATCATCAGGACCGCTTCCTCCTCGGTGCGCATTCCCTCGTCAACGAGATCGCAGGCGATCTTGAGCGCCGCCTTGGCGGTACGCTTGCCGTTGCGGGTCTGAAGCATAAAGAGATGCTTGTTTTCGATGGTGAATTCCATATCCTGCATATCGCGGTAGTGATTTTCCAGCGTTTTGCAGACTTCCTGGAACTGCGCGAAAACTTCGGGCATCACCTCCGCCATCTTGGCGATGGGCATCGGGGTGCGGACGCCGGCGACGACGTCTTCGCCCTGGGCGTTCATCAGGAATTCGCCCATCAGTTTTTTTTCGCCGGTCGCGGGGTCGCGGGTAAAGGCGACGCCGGTGCCGGATTCGTCGTTGAGGTTGCCGAAAGCCATCATCTGGACGTTGACGGCAGTGCCCCACGAATAGGGGATGTCGTTGTCGCGGCGGTAGACGTTGGCGCGGGGATTGTCCCAGCTGCGGAAAACCGCCTTGATCGCTTCAAAGAGCTGGATTTTGGCGTCGGAGGGGAAATCGCTGCCGATCTTGGATTTGTATTCGGCTTTGAACTGCATCGCCAGATTCTTGAGATCGTCGGCATCAAGTTCGACGTCGAGTTTGACGCCTTTTTTCTCTTTCATCGCGTCGATGAGTTTTTCAAAATACTTTTTGCCGACTTCCATCACGACGTCCGAGAACATCTGGATGAAACGGCGGTAGCAGTCCCACGCCCAGCGGGGATTGCCGGATTTTTTGGCGAGCGCCTCGACGACGGTCTCGTTAAGACCGAGGTTGAGGATGGTGTCCATCATGCCCGGCATCGAAGCGCGGGCGCCGGAACGCACCGAAACGAGGAGCGGATTTTCCGCGTCGCCGAATTTTTTGCCGGCGCTCTTTTCGAGCCGCTCGATGTACTCCATGATCTGCGCCTGAATATCGTCGCCGATCTTTTTGCCGTCGTCATAATAACGGGTACACGCCTCGGTGGAGATGGTGAAACCCTGCGGCACCGGCAAATTCAGCGAAGCCATTTCCGCGAGGTTCGCGCCCTTGCCGCCGAGCAATTCGCGCATATTGGCGTTGCCTTCGGTCTGGTTGGCGCCGAAGAAATACACATACTTCTTTTCCATACTTTTTCCTTTCTACTACTCTCTACTACTGCTAACCGCTTTTCCGCAGGAAATCCAACCCTCCCGCGGAAATAAAAAAACGAAGCCCGTCAGTCAAAACGATTGAAGACTTCGAGAATTTCCTTCTTTCTGGGACTCTTGTCCAATCCGAAAAGCATAAACGAACCGCGCACGGCGACGGGATAGGGGACGCCGTTGATGTAGGTGCATCCGGTTTCCTCAAGACGACGGATGCGGTCCGCCTGCACCCGGGCATTGCGGTCGTACTTGTAAACCCCGATCTCCGAACCGTCGATCAGAATCGCAACGGCGCTCGTCGCCCGGAAGGGATCCGGCAAAACGGGGCGGACATTGTCGACTTTGAGATTGGCGCGCTTGAGGTAACTGGCAAAATCTTCCGGCTGAAGATGATTGTTTTCAGCGGACCGGCAACCGGCAAGCAAAAGCAACGGCGCTAAAATCAGCCACAGCAAATTCTTCAAAGCGAACACCTTGGGAAACGGGTTGTTTTTCTCTCGGACAAATACTTAATATACCATCTTCTTACAAAAATTGCAAGTATTTGTCCATATTGAAATCCTCAAAGGGGCGTCCGGGAAATTTCCGGAACACCCCTTTGGACACGTTTTACGCTTTCGCCGGACGGGCGATCACGCTCAACGGATCGAAATCTTCGGCGCAGAAACCGCACGGATTGTGGCGGTTCCACCCTTCGGCGTAGTCGCAGAAACCGGAGCGTTTGCCCATAAACGCCGCGCGGTCGACCATATCGTCGATGTAGGCGTTGAGTTTCTGACTTTCGTCGAGCCACTGTTTCTGGGTGACGTGGCAGCTGAGCATCGCCTTTTTCTTTTCCATCGTCGAAGTGACGTCGACGAAAAGTTCGGGGATCACCGGACGGTTGAGCTGATCCTTGAGCGACAGCGGCACCGAGTGATAGACGGCGACGTCGGTATCGACCGGCGGCACCGAAACGGTGCGGAAGTTGCCCATTCCGCGGGCAAACGCCGCGGAAACGGCAAGTCTGCCGGCGCAGGTGTGATCCTCCATGTAATCGTAAGGCCCGTGGGTCAGCACGATCTCGGGATCGACTTCGCGCATCACCTTGACGACCTTGGCAAGCGTCTCGAAATTGTAGAAAACTTCGAGGTCGCCGGTGACGGGCGGATGGTAGATCGCGCCGATCACCTTGCAGGCATTCATCGCCTCCTGCATACGCTGGTCGGCAAGCGCCTGCCACGACATCATATTGCCGCCGAGCGCGCCGTTGGCGATCGTCATATAGTGGACTTCATACCCCAGTTCCTGCAAACGGATCAGGGTCCCCGCCATCATGAATTCAATGTCGTCCGGATGGGCGCAGACGGCAAATGCACGCTTGGCCATAATCAGTGCATCTCCACGTCGCAGACGCCGAAACCGCCGCGGTAGAAGTTGAAAACAACATCATCGTGATCGGCGAGAAGCGACATCGGCACCGCCGAATCCGGCAGATGCTTGGAGATCATAAAGGTCGAGAGGCGCATCCCAAAAGGATTGTCGTGATGGCCGGGATGCCAGATCGAAACCTGTTTCGACTGCCAGGTCTGGACCGGACCGACGGTGAATGCCTGCGACGGGACGTTTTGGACGGTGCCGCCGCCGCTGGTGCGCGCATTCTGGATCAGCGTGATCGGATGCAGTTCGACCAGACGGGTGCCCTTTTTGCGGTATTCCTCGGGGCTCGGCGGATTGTCCTTGTAGGCGCCTTCGCGGCGGACGGGGTCGTTGAACGCCCAGTGCTTGGTCTCGCCCTGACCGCCCTGCATGATGAGGCAGTTGAAATCCTTGTAGCTCTGAATGTAGGCTTCGAGGTCGCCGTTGGGGAAGTGGAGATTTTCCATCGGCATCCGCAATTCGGGACGGATGCGCGAGAAACAGAGATCCCAGTCCGCCTTGGCGAAACCGAGCGGGAAATCCTTGTCGACGGGCTTGCCGTCGATCGCCCATTCATCCATTCCCCAGAAATGGGCGTTTTTGAGGTTCAGGCCGATCGCGTTGACGATCTCGGCGACGAGCGGAAGTTGCTCGGTGGGGCCGATCGGACCGCAGATGCCGCACGGATTGTCCGCCGTGGCTTTTTGCCAGCACTTGATGTATTCCAGAGCCTCGGCGCAGTAGAATTCCTGCAACGTGTCATAAATATTGATCTTGAATCCGGGGCGTTCAAAACTCTTGAGGTTGTCGATCGTGATCTTGGCGGCTTCGTCGAGGATCGAACGGTCGAGGGTCGTGTAATCCCACCAGTCGGCGGAGATCTTGGAAAGTGCGCGCATACTCTTTGTCCTTTCTTTTTTGCCGTAAAACGGCAGTTGCGTACTTTTTAACGGCTGACAAGAGCATACAATAACGCCGCAATAAAGATTTTGCAAATCAAATTGTTGTTTTTAACAAAAGAGAGTGTTTTTATTCCGTCCGCGCGGACTAAATTCTTGTAAAACCAGAACTTTCTGATATATTATGCGCGTAAGGAGAAAATTCATGAAAACCTTTTCCCGGCTCTCATCGGAAATCTGCGCGGAACTCCGCGCGGCAGACGTCGCGTCGCCGGAAGCGGAAGCAAAATTCATCGCGGAAGCGGCGGGGGGAAAACGGTTTTTTCAACTGATGACGGAATCCGTTTCTCCCGAAGCCCAGGCGAAAGCCGACGCTATCGTCGCGCGGCGGCGGAAAAAAGAGCCGTTGCAGTATATCCTTGAAAGCGCCCCTTTCCGTGAACTGGACTTGTACGTCACGCCGGATGTGCTGATCCCGCGTCCGGAAACGGAAATGCTGGTAAGTTTCTGCCTCGACGCGTTGCCGGAAAACGGCACTTTGCTCGACTTGGGCACGGGAAGCGGGGCGATCGCCCTCTCCGTCGGTTTTGAACGGCGCGATGCCAAAGTAACGGCGGTGGACATTTCGGGAAACGCGCTTGCCGTCGCCCGGAAAAATGCGGCAAAATACGCATTGACCGACCGTGTCGAATTTCTTCTTTCCGACCTTTTTTCGGCGGTAAAAGGACGGCGTTTCGACGTCATTGCCGCCAATTTGCCCTATGTCACACTGGAGGAATACCCGACACTCGATGCGGAAGTGCGCGATTTTGAACCGCAACTTGCGCTGACGTCCCCCGACGCGGGATTACAGCATATCAAACGCGCCGTTTCCCATTTGAAGCAACATCTCAATCCGGGAGGGGAAGCGTTTTTTGAACTTTCTCCGCCGCAGGCGGAAACCGTTGCCGGGCTTCTCTCCCGCGCGGGATTTTCAAGCAAGATCCATCCTGACCTGACCGGACGGGCGCGCTTTGTCGCGGCAAAAAACGATGGCTGACCGGAATTTTCACCTCAAAGCGGGTCGCTTCGGCGAAAAAACCGCACGGCGTTTTCTGGAAAGCAAAAATTACCGGATCCTCGCGCAGAACTGGCGCACGCGTACCGGAGAACTCGACCTCGTTTCCCTCGACGGAGAATGCGTCGTTTTCGTCGAAGTCAAAACCCGCTGTTACCGGAAAAAGTCCGCGCTTTTCCGTCCCGCGCAAAACCTTTCCAATTACCAGATGCGGCGCAACCGCCACGCGGCGAAACTCTACCGCAAAATTTTTCACGCGACGCATTTCGAGGCGCGTTTTGATCTCGTTGAGATCTGCTGTGACCGGCGACTTCGCATCACGGGAGTCTACCATACGCGCGATTATCTGCCCATTCTGCCGCCGGAGCCGATCCGATGAAATTCCTGCAGAAAATTTTGCGCTTTTTCAATTTACTGCCCTGCCCCGCGTGCGGTGAGGGCGACGGCAACGGTGTCAATGATTTCTGCCTGCAATGCCGGAAAAATTTCGGCAGGATCGATCCCGCGACCCGGTGCCGCGGTTGCGGCGGCGAACGAAAAGGCGTCCTCGCCGTCTGCCCCCTTTGTCTGCAGGAAAAGAAGCGTCCGTGGCTTGATGCGCTGAGCCTTTTCCGCTACGAAAAGGAAGCGCGTGAAATGATCCTGAAATTCAAATCGGGCGATCATCCCGTCATCGCCCGTCCGCTCGGCAAAATCGCGGCGGAAACGCTCCGCGCCGAAAAATGGCATTTCGACGTGATCGTGCCGATCCCGCTGCACTTCACCCGCTTGTGGAAACGCACCTATAACCAGGCGGAACTTTTCGCGCGGCAGATCGGCAGAAATCTCGGCATTTATACCGTCAACGCCCTTGAACGCCGTTATTCACAAGGCAAACAGGCGGCGCGCAACCGCGCCAAACGCCACCAGAATACGCAACACCTTTTTGCCGTCAAAGATTTTCAAAGCATTTCCGGCAAGGAAATTCTGCTTGTAGACGACGTTTTCACGACCGGAGCGACGTGCGATGCCGCCGCCCGAATTCTTCTGCAAGCGGGAGCCAAAAGCGTCAGGATTTTGACCATATGCCGTGCGGTGGGGCATGGGAAGTTATAACTGTCGCGAAGCGACTCTCCTTAATACGAAATTCTGGCAAGAAGCCCCGCGACGGCGAATTCGGTGCGCAATATGCGGTCGCCGAGGGAAACAGGGAGAAAGCCGCGCTGATAAAACGCTTGTTTTTCGTAATCGGTAAAACCGCCTTCCGGACCGATCGCCAAAGTGGCGGCGTCCTGAAATTCCGCAGGCGTCCCGGCGGGGTCGCCGAGGAGACGTTTACCGATGGCGATTTTTTCCAGTTCGTCTTCGATAAACGGTTTGAAAGCGCGGAAAAATGCGACTTCGGGGAAAACGGTGTCGCCGCATTGTTCGAGCGCGAGGATCAATTCGTCGCGGACGGCGCTTTCGCTCAAACGCGGCGATGCCCAGTAGCTTTTTTCGACCTTAAAGGTGTGGATGAAGCAGATTTTCCGCACGCCCATCGTCGTCGCGCAATGGAGCACTTTGCACAGGCTTTGCGGCCGGGGCAAAGCGGCGATCAATACGATGGGACGCTTGGCGGGCGGTTCTTTTTCCGGAGTGAAATTCAGATGACACGCATCGGAAGTGATGCTTAAAATCTCCGCACTGCCGCATTTGCCGCCGAGAATGCCCGCCTTGCAGATCTTCCCGGGAGTGGCGCGGATGACGTCGACCAACTGGCGGCAGCGGCGGCCGCGAACGACCGCCGTACCGTCGGAATTGAAATCCTCTTTTTCCAATAAAAGGAGATTCACTTGACGAGATAGACCCAGTCCGCGCCGTCGAATTCACGCCCGACGCCGTCCAGATTCAAAGCGGCCTTGTCGAGCAACCCCTGCACTTCAAAAATGCTGTCGGCGGCATCGACCGAAAGGGCGAATTTTTCCGCATTGCCGGAGAAACCCTGATGGTCGCGGCAAAAGACGGCGAGTTTGTCTGCCAGATCCAGCACGCCGTTGGCGGCTTTTTTGTAAGCCTGAACTCCCGGCTGATGAAATGCGTTGATATGGATGAATTCGGCGTAAAACGCGACCGCTCGTTCGTAGAGCGCGATGATTTGACCGAGTTCAAATTCCGTCAGACGGGCGATCTTGATCATCATCGTCTTACGGCCCTTTTTGAGGAGCGCGCGGTTGAGTCCGGCGAGGAAACCGTGGAGATAATCGCCGATCACCCTGCCGTCGGAAATCGGGATCGACTTCGCGTCGGCAAGCACTTCGATAAAGGTCGCAAAGAAATCATCGCGGCCGTCGTTGAGCTGCTGGATGAAAGCGTGCGCGTCGGTGCCGCCCTTGTTGCCGAAAACATTCAATCCCTGATGGACGACCTTGCCGTCGAGATCGAGTTCCTTGCCGAGACTCTCCATCACCAACTGCTGCAGATAACGCGAAAGCAGTACGAGCCGGTCGCTGTAGGGGACGATCACCATATTCTTGTCGCCCTTGCCGTTGCCGGCGAGATACCACATCGCGGCGAGCCGCATCGCGGGATTTTCAAGCGCGTTGCCGGTGCGCGTCCAATCGTCCATCGCACAGGCTCCGGCAAGGAAACGCTCGAAATCAATGCCGCAGAGCGTCGCCGGGAGATGACCGACGATACTGGTCTCGCTGGTGCGTCCGCCGATGGATTCCGCCATTTCAAAAACGGCGAGGAAGTGATTTTCGCGGGCGTGCTTGTCGAGATCGCTGCCTTTCATCGTGATCGCGCAGGCGTTGGCGCCGAAATCAAGGTTGCGCTCGGCATAGACCTTTTCCATCGCGATCATATTGTTTTTGGTCTCGCGCGTGCCGCCGGACTTGGAGATCACAAGCTGCAAAGTGGTTTCGGGATCCATCACCTCGAGGAGATCGGCGAATTCCGCCGAATCGGTGTTGTCGAGGAAATAGATTTTGAGCGCGCCGCAACGGCGGTCGGAGGAAAGTTCATTCCAGTAAGGTCCGTTGATGGCGAACTGCATCAACTGCGGCCCGAGCGCGGAACCGCCGATCCCGTTGACGACGAGCGCATCGAATTTCTTGCCGGTGCCGGACTTGATGCGTCCTTCGCGGACGCCTTCGCTGAATTTTTCGACTTCGGCGAAAAGCGCGCTCGACGAGTATTCGATGCGATCGGTGAAGTGGGTGACTTTGCGGTTTTCATCGGGGTTTTTGATCTCCCCCGCTTCGATCTTTCCCATTTCGACGGCGGCATTGGCAAAACGCTCCGCCATCGGGGACAATTCGGCGTCGCCGAATCCCATCCCGGAAAAATCAATCGAAAAGCCGCTTTCCGGCTCGATCAGCAAGTTTTTCGCCATTTTGACGCTCTCACTCCTCGATCTGATCGGCGATCGCGTCGGCGATCGTATAGTTGGCGGTGACCATCTGGACGTCGTCGAGCTCCTCCATCTTGTCGACGAGGCGCATCACCTGCGCGGCGACTTTGGGATCGGTGAGTTCGACGGTCATCTCGGGACGGCGGGTGATCTCCGCTTCGTCGGTCGCGATGCCTTTTTCTTCAAAGAGCTTCACCAGCGCTTCAAAAGCGGAGGGGTCCGCCCAGACTTCGGCGACGCCGTCTTCGACCGAAAGGTCTTCGGCGCCCGCGTCGAGGACGATCTCCATCAGTTTGTCCTCGTCCGCCCATTCGCCGGAAATGACGAAGTGCGCCATACGCGTGAACATACGGGCGACCGCACCGCTTCCGGCGAGATTGCCGCCGTTGCGGTCAAACACCATGCGGACGTCGCTGATGGAGCGGTTGCGGTTATCGGTCAGGCAGTCGACCAGGACGGCGACGCCGCCGGCGGCATAGCCCTCGTAAACGATTTCTTCAAAGGTGACGTCGCCGAGTTCGCCGATGCCCTTTTTGATCGCGCGGTCGATATTGGCGTTGGGCATATTGACCGCCTTGGCGGCGGTCAGCGCGGCGCGAAGCGACGGATTGGCGTTGGGATCTCCGCCGCCCATCTTGGCGGCGACCATGATCTCCTTGCCGATACGCGAAAACGCCTTGCCTTTGACTTTATCGGCGGCTTCTTTCTTGTGCTTGATATTTGCCCATTTGCTGTGTCCGGACATCGTGCCATCTCCCTGTTAGATTGTGATTTGGAAAATTTTTCGACTTTGTTTTATAATATAGCACAGGATTTTCATTCTCGCAAGGCGTCCTGAAATTCTTTTGACAAGCGGAAGCGGCGATGGTATATTAAGAGAAATCAAATGATTTCTAAATCGGAGGATGAAAATGTTGCTTTTTCTCGGCGGGCTGGCATTGCTGGCGATCGGTTATTTCACCTATGGCAAACTGGTGGAAAAGATCGTTTCTCCCGACGACCGTCCGACCCCGGCGGTGCGTTGCACCGACGGAGTCGACTTTTTGGTGCTTCCCCCTTGGAAAGCGATGCTGATCCAGTTGCTCAACATCGCCGGCATCGGTCCCGTGATCGGGGTCATCCTCGGCATCAAATACGGAATTGCGGCATTCTGGATCATTCCCGTCGGCAACATTCTGGGCGGCGCGGTCCACGATTTCGTCGCGGCGATGATGTCGATGCGCGCCAACGGCGCGAATCTCCCGGAATTGGTGCGCCGCACCTGCGGACGCTTCAGCTACGGGATCTTTTCCGTCTTTATGTGCTTTATGCTGTTGTTGCTCGTCGCCGTTTTCATCAACGTGCCGACGCAGTTGATCGACCGCGGGATCTTTCCGCAATTCGCGGCCGATTTCTGGATCGCGATGGGCGCGATCTTCCTTTATTACATCGTCGCGACCTTTTTCCCGATCGACCAGATCATCGGGAAATTTTATCCGCTTTTCGGGGCGATATTGCTGCTGGGAAGTCTCGCCATTTTTGTCAAACTGATGATCGATGCGGGGCACGACGGAAATCTGCTCCTCGAAAGCGCGGGCTTCAAAGCCAATATGTATAGTTCCGCCAACAATCAGCCGATCCTGCCGATGCTCTTTGTCACGATCGCCTGCGGGATCCTTTCCGGATTTCACGCGACGCAAAGTCCGATCGTCGCGCGGACATTGCAGACGGAGCGCGATGCGCGGCGCTGTTTCTACGGGATGATGGTCGCCGAAGGCGTCATCGCGATGATCTGGGCGGGCGCGGCACTCGCGCTCTACAATATTTTCCCCGCATTGATGAAAGAAAATCCCAATCTCGTGCTGGCAAAGATCACCAATCACTTCCTCGGCGACAAGATCGACGACATCACCATCATCAGCGTGGTGATCCTCGCGGTGACTTCGGGAGATACGGCAATGCGCAGTCTGCGCCTGACGCTCGCGGAAATGTTTCACATACCGCAAAAGAAATTCCTCAACCGCGTGTTGCTCTGTCTGCCGCTGATTATTCTCACAGCGTTACTGCTTTACTGGTCGAATTTGAGTGCAAAAAGTTTCAACATCCTCTGGAACTATTTCGCGTGGGGCAATCAGGTACTCGCGGCGGCGACGCTGATGATTGCGACGATCTGGCTCGTGTCGCTCGGAAAAAACGCCGTCATCACTTTGGTGCCGGGGATGTTCATAACTTTTATCGTCACAACTTACATCCTCTGGGTCTCTCCCGGGCGCGGCAACGGCGCCTACGGCTTCGGCTTGGATCTCAACACCGCCTACATCTGCGGCGCCGCTGTCGCGGTCGCGGCGGCGGTCGCGGCGGTCATATCCGGTTTGAAAAAACGCAAATTGAATGATCCTGACTGGATCAGCAAAGAAAAATAAGGAGTTTTCCATGAAAGACACAACTCGTGAATGCTGGAAAAAGTATCTTCACTACTTTTTGGTGGAACGCTTCTTTTCAACTTTCTGGACGGTCATCGGACTCGTTTTTCTCATTTCCGCGCTTTGCATTTTGCCCAAGGCGCTCCGCATCGCATTCCGGATGCGGGGAGAAACCAGGGAAATCCTTATCGCGAGCCGTTCCGCCCTGCGGGAAACACGCAAGGCGCTCCACGATTCCTACCGCGCGGCGAAGATCCTCGAAAAACATTTGCAGCAGGCGCATGAATTAAATCAGTATCTGCAACAGCCGTTTCAGGTCAACATCCAGTTGCAGGGACGATCCGACTGGCTCGACATGAAAACGGAGGGTACAGCCTTGATCGTGCCGCAGGAAAAAGCTCCCGCCGTTGCGCCGCTCCCGCAGAAATAAACGCTATTTCGGGTTGACGAGGTAGCGCATACCGCGCGTAACGCCGGGCTGAAGCAAAAGCCACGGCGTCGCGATCCCGCAACGGCGGCAGAGAAGTTTCCGGTAGGCGTAGAGGAGGATCGCGAAACTGACCACGGCGACAAGCGCCCACGAAACGGGGTAGGAAACAAGCAAAGTTTCCATCGTCGGGCGGCGCGGCAAAATCACTTTGACGTACCATATCCGGAAACCGCACGCCCCGATCAGAGTGACCGTCATCGCCGTCAGCGAATACCCCAGACTGCGCAACCCGCCGCTGGAAACATCCATCAGCGGACAGAGCATATAGGCGACAAAAAGCATTTTCATACGCAAAAATCCCCACGCGATGACTTCGGGATCGTTGGAAAATGCGCCGAGCAGCGATTCTCCGGCGAGGTAACAGCCGATGCCGATCACGCCGCAGGAAAGCACGCCCCACAAATAACACCAGCCGAGACTCGACAAAATGCGTTTGAATTTGCCGCCGCCGAGATTCTGCGCGACGAAACTCAACGCCGTCTGGTGATAACTGAATGAGCCGACGTAAACAAATCCCTCCAAACCGAGCGCAGCGGTCGTCCCCGCGATCGCGGCGGGACCGAAAGTGTTGATCGCCGACTGGATGATGATGTTGGACAGCGCAAAGCCGGAACTCTGCACGGCGGCGGGAACCCCGAGTTGCAAAATCTCGGTAAAGATTTTCCGGTCGAAAACAAGGTGTTTCAGCGACAGCGCATAATTTTCGCGGCACTTCAAAAGCGTCCGGCAAATCAGCGACGCCGCAATGAGATGCGACGACGCCGTCGCCAATGCCACCCCCGCGACGTCCAGTTTGAAAATCAATACGAAAATCAGATTGAGTCCGACATTGACGATACCGGCGGCGATCAGAAAGTACAGCGGCCGCCGCGTGTCTCCGACGGCGCGCAAGATCGCGCACCCGAAATTATAGAGCATGATAAAGGGGATCGCGCAAAAACAGATGCGGATGTAAATGCAACTCAGCGGCAGAATTTCTTCCGGCGTTTTCATCCATTGCAAAATCGGTTTCGCCGCAAACAATCCCGCGATCATCAGCAATATCCCGCCCGCCAAAGCGAGCAACATCGTCGTCGGCACCGCCTTTTTCATCAAATCGGGGCGTTTTTCGCCGAAAGCACGAGCGACAATGATGTTACTGCCGATCGCAAGTCCGCAAAAGACGTTGATCGCCAGACTGTTGAGATTCATCGTCGCCCCGATCGCCGCCAGGGAACGGTGATGCGAAAAATGACCGATGACGACAAGATCCGCCGCGTTGAAAAGCAACTGTAATATATACGTCGCCATCAACGGTACGGCAAAAAGCAGGATCTTGCCCGCCAACGGGCCGCGGCACATGTCGATTTCGTATTTGTTCATAATGTATAATATACAGCAGATCAGAGGCGATGACAAATCGGAAAAGTTTAAAATTTAACGCTTAGGCATAGTGCATCGCCCATCGGACAGTCGGGCGGGCGGGCGGCTTGTCACGGCGTAGCCCGCAGGGCGAAGACGGAAGCATTAGCCCGCGTGGGACGCATCTTTTTTTGCAGTAACAAACAGACGAGCCCGCTGAGATTTGCGGAAATATTCGTCGGGAGTACGATAAAAGCGTCAGTCCGCAAATATCTGCGGAAAGTACAAACCCCCGCCCTTGGCGGGTTGAGGGGAGTTGCAGAGGGGGGGCGAAACAAGCCCCCTCTGAATGAAACACCGCATAACGTCCGATAAGCGAGAGGGCTCACGCCGCCCCTCTCGCACTCACCCCAGGCGCCCGCTTACGCGGGATTTTTAAGCGCTGCGCGCAATTATTTTTTTAAGAGAGCCATTACGGCATCGGCGATGTCGGACGCTTCCGCCATACGTCCTTCGCCGGGCGCGCCGCAGGCGACACGGCCGTTGACGGGACCGCAAAAAGAAACCCCGCGCCGCTTCAGCACGGCGATATTTTCCCGGCAGGCGGCGTGAAGCCACATCTGGGGATTCATCGCGGGGGCGAGAAGCGTTTTACCGTTGAATGTCGCGGCAAAGGTCGTCAAAGCGTCATCGGCGATACCGTAAGTGTATTTCGCAATGAAGTCGGCGGAAGCGGGGGCGACGACAAAAATATCGGCGACGTCGGCAAGCGAAACGTGACCGGGACGCCAATTGTCGTTTTCCCAGAGGGAAACGAGCACATCCTGCTGACTTAAGGTACGGAAAGTAAGCGGCGTGACAAAACGTGCGGCGTTTTCCGTCATCACGACGTGGACTTCGCAATCATTTTGGACGAGGCGGCTGCATAATTCGGCGCTTTTATAAGCGGCGATGCCGCCCGTGACGCCGAGAACGATGACGGGATTTTTTTTCATTGAAACGGATTTCCTTTCACGATCGAAGTACGCATACGGAAAACATCAAGCAGTTGATTCAAATCGGCGGCGGCGGTCTCCAGGTCGTCGTTGACGACGAGAAAATCGTAAGTGCGGAATCCGGCAAGTTCATTTTTGGCGGCGCCGAGGCGAAGCTGGATCTGCTCCTCGTTTTCGCTCTGACGGCCGCGCAGACGTTGCTCCAATACGGCGAGCGACGGAGGGACGATCATCACGAAAACGCTTGCGTTTTTCAATTCCTCATCCTTTTCGGCGGCGGCGCGGATCTGTTTTGCACCCTGCAAGTCGATGTCGAGCAAGATGCTTTTGCCCTGCCGGAGCTGGGCGACGACTTCGCTCTTGAGCGTACCGTAACGGTGGCGGAAAATGCCGGCTTCCTCCAGAAAATCGCCGGCGGCGCTGCGCCGGGCAAATTCCTCTTCGGTAAGGAAGTGGTATTCCCGGTCGTTGACTTCGCCGGGACGCGGCGCGCGCGTCGTACAGGAAACGGAAAAGCCCAGTTCGGGGTGGGAAGCGCGCACCGCTTTGACCAGCGTCGACTTGCCGACGCCGCTCGGTCCTGAAAGCACGATCAGATCACCGCTGAAAATCATTTTTACCTCCGGCACAATCTTTTTCCCACCCCGGATAATTCCAGCGGAGCGGGAAGTCGCGGCACTGCCGCGGTTTGACATCCTGGATCTTACAGCGCGGTCCCGATGCCGTTTCCTCCAAAAAGCGGCAGGGACGACTTTCCCCGCCCGCGAGCACAAGTTCGCGGCGGTCGGCGGAAAGCGCGACGAAATCTCTCATAAAAACTTCTTCTGCAACGCCGAGAAACGCGGCGACCGCAACGGCTTCGTCGGGGGTGATGACGACTTCCCCTTCGCGACGGCAGCAGTTGCCGCACCGCTTACAAACAAACGCTCCGGAAGAAGTTTCTTCCGGAGCCGTCGAGCAATCACTCATAGAAACCGGAAATTACCGGAAATCGTCAAAAATCAGATCGTCGTTGCGAAGGTCGATCAGGAAAAACCCGAGCGCGAGATCCACCCATTCGACGGGATGGATGTAAACGCTTCCGTCGATCCCGAGACCGAGCGCGCCGCCGATCGCCCAGTAGTCGCGCTGACCTTCAAAGAAATCATAGGTGCGGGTGCGGAAATCCGGCACGCCGAGACGGTCTTCCTGATATTTCTTGACCCACGCGGACCCCTCGTTCATCGAGTAGCTTTCCTCGCCGACGAAAACACACGACCAGTACCAGAATTCCTCGATGCCGACGCCGATTTGACGGCCGTATTCCTTGGTCGCCTTGCAACTGTATCCGATACCGCCGCCCACATCGCAGGCGCGGGTGAACATCAGCCGCCCTTCAACGGTCGGACCGATCCCGAGCGAAACGCTGAAGCAGTCAAGAAGATCGAGGATGCGGTTGGGCAGATAGAGCGCGACCGCCTCGCCGATGTTGAATTCACGCTCCTGATTTGCCGCGAAAGCCCCGGTAAAGGCGGTGGCGGCGACAGCAAGGATCAGAAAAAACTTTTTCATCCCGATATTCTCCCGTTTTGATGCAATTGTTTGGTTACGATACTTTAAACTACAATCTTTTTTTGGATTTTTCAAGCCCGTTTCAAATAAGAAGCGGATTTTTCGACGCAAAAACGTCGCTCGTCTGCAACGGTTTGCCGACGTAAACCTGCCGCGGGCGGGTGATCTTGGTCTGACTGCCGATCATTTCCTGCCAGTGGGCGACCCATCCGGGCAGACGCGCCAGCGCGAACATCGCGGTGAACATATTTTCCGGAATGCCCATCGCCCGGTAGAGGATCCCGCTGTAGAAATCGACGTTGGGGTAGAGGTGATGGTCGATGAAATAGGGATCTTTGAGCGCGGCTTCCTCGATGCGGTGCGCCACGTCGAGCAAGGGGTCGCTGTAGTGGATCGTCTTGAGATACTGCTCGCATTCGCGGCGGATGATCGAGGCGCGCGGATCGTAGATCTTGTAGACGCGGTGCCCGAAGCCCATCAACCGGAAAGGATTGCTCTTGTCCTTTGCCATTTTGATGAATTTATCGACGTCGCCGTCCTCCTGAATGGTGCGGAGCATCTCGATGACCGCCTGATTGGCACCGCCGTGAAGCGGCCCCGACAAGGCGGAAATCCCGGCGGAGATCGTCGCGTACAAGTTGACCTGCGCGCTGCCGATGACGCGCACGGCGGTCGTCGAGCAATTCTGCTCGTGATCGGCGTGCAAAATGAAAAGGATGTTGAGCAACCGCACCGTTTCGGGGCGGATCTGATACGGTTTCACCGGCGAATCGAACATCATATTGAGGAAATTCGCGCAGTACGAAAGGTCGTGCCGGGGGTAAACCACCGGTTCGCCGATCGATTTCTTGTAGACGAATGCCGCCATCGTGCGGACGATCGAAATGACGCGCGCCGTCGCCTGATCGATGTTTTCGACGAGCGATTTGGAATCGACGTTGGGATAAAACGCCGCCATCGCGTTGATCATCGTCGACAAGATGTGCATCGGATGCGCGTCGTGAGGGAAAAGATCGAAAAAGTGGCGCATATCCTCGTGCATCAGCGAATTGAAATTCAGCAACTGCGAAAAGTTATGCCGCTCCTCCTCCGTCGGCAGAACGCCGTGGACAAGCAGATAGGCGACGTCGATGAACATCACTTTTTCGACTAACTTTTCAATCGGGATCCCGCGGTAACGCAAAATTCCGCGCTCCCCGTCGATGTAGGTGATCTTGCTGAAGCAACTGGCGGTATTGCCCAATCCGGGATCGAGCGTCACCAGTTTCGTTTTTTCCCGCAGATGCGAGATGTCCAGAGCGCATTCGCCTTCGGTGCCGGTCACGACCGGAAGTTCCACCGATCGGTCGCCGAAAGTCAGCGTTGCGCGGTCGATTTTTTCGTTGCTCATCGCATCCATTTCCTTTTAGAAGGTTGATAAATGACATCCAAATCTTTAATATATCACAACTTGCGCGATTTTACAAACGCGAAAGCTATCGCCGAAAGCTCTCCGCGAAATCGCTCAGCGAATTGTCGCGCGCCCCCATGATGACGACGGTATCGCCCGGTTTCAGCATCGCCAGAATTTCCGACCGGAGCGTATCGCGCGAAGCGACTTCAAAAAAACGCTCCGGATGACGCGCCCGCGCCCGCCAGTCGGAAAGCACTTCGTGCGCCGTCGGCCGGAAACTGGAGGTGCCGCCCGCATAATAGGGCTCGCACAAATAGAAGCGGTCGTCTTTGCGCAGATCCGCGTCAAGATATTCGAGCAACGTATCGCGCATAAAGCCGAAAGGTCCGTACCCGTGAGGCTGATAGACGGCGAAGATCCGCCCCGGCGTGATCTCCCGCATCGCTTCAAGACAGGCGCGGATCTTTTCCGGATTGTGGGCGTAATCGTCGAAAATTTTCGCACCGCAAGCTGTCGTGCCGTGGCTGTCGCTCCGCCGCCAGACGCCGTCGAAAAATTCAAGCGACTTCAATGCGGCGCCCCTTTCGACGCCGATCATTTCCAGCATCGCCAGCACGCTCATGGCATTCCATGCGACGTGATGCCCGCTCTGCGGCAAAGCGACTTCCGGCATCCCCGCAATTTTGGCGAAAGGCCGGTGATCCCGCACCTTGTAAGATTCCAGACGGTAATCGCAATTTTTCCCTTCTCCGAAAACTTTGACCGGCAATTCAGGCGGCAGATACTCTTTCACCGCTTCAAAAACGTGTTCTTCCACAACGGCGCCGCGACGGGTACGGCTTAAAAAAGTCCCGAAAACGCGCCCGAGTTCCGCGGTGTCGTAGTGGTCGCACCCCATATTGAGCACGATGGCGTAATCCGCCTGATATTGGAGCAGACTTTTGTCGCTCTCGTCGCTTTCAAAGACCAGAAACTTGCCCGCGCCGCGATGATAATTTCCGGCGTTGCCTTCCGTAATGAAACGCTTGACGAGCGCGCCGTTGAGACAATCGGGATCCAGGTTCAGATAATCAAGCGCGCAGGCAAGATAAGCCGTGACGGAACTCTTGCCGCAACTGCCCGTCACGGCGATCGAAGCACCGGAAAAATTACCGATCAGATCGCGGAGCAATTCCGCGCGGTGGAGCCGCGGAATGTTTTTTCCTGCGGCGAAATCGGGATTGTCCTCCTCGATCGCGCTCGACCAGACCAGAAAATCGGGATGCGTTTCCTTTACAAAAGAGCCGTCCTGCGGAAAAATGCGGATCCCCGCCGCTTCCAGCGGAGCAAAGATCCGGCTGTTGGCACGTTGCGCGTAACCGCGGTCACTGCCCGTCACGACATCTCTCTGCGCCCGGCACATTGCGGCAAGCGCACTCATTCCGATCCCGCCGATCCCGATAAAATGATAATTCGCCATCACGACTCCTTTCGCCAGATAAAAGCACCCGCGCCGTCGCGGGTCGCTTCCGGCAAGATGATGCCGCCTGCCATCCGCCGGAAAGCGGGAAAGGCGGCTTCCAGTTTTTCCGCGAGAAAAGTATTTTCCTCTTCCTCGATACTGCAACTGCTCAACAGGAGTTGTCCTCCCGGCGAAACGAGCGTCGCCGCGTGAAAAAGGATCTCCTGCTGTATCTCAAGCAATTTTTTCTGCATCACTTCATCGAAACGCCACAACGCATCCGGGCGGCGGCGGAAAACGCCGGTGTTGCTGCACGGCACGTCGGCGACGACAAGATCGTAAACGCCCCGGACTTTTTGCGCTTCGGAAACGCGGATATTTGCCTTGATTTGGCGCAACGCGAAATTTTCCCGGGTAAGCATCTGCCGCTTTGCCGAAGCGTCAAAGAGAAAAAGTCCGGCATCCCGATGTAAAATCTGCGCGAGCATCAGCGCCTTGCCGCCCGGCGCGGCGCAAAGATCCGCCGCACTTTGGATCCCGTCGGGATCGATCAGGGAAACGGCGAAACTTGCCGCCGGATCCTGAATGTAGATCTTGCCCTCTTTCATCGCGGAAGAAGTCAGCACCTTTGCCGCCGGTGCCGTAAAAAAGGAAAAGTTTCCGAATCCCGGCAATGTTTTCGAATCCGGAATTGCCGAATCGCCGCATTCCGCACGATAGGAAAACGGCGCTTCCTCAAGAAAAAGCCGCGTGAGATTTTGCAGGAATTCCGGAGCAAAACGCGCCGACCAGCGACGGAAAATTTCCGGCGGCAACACCTCATTCGGAGCATCGGGAAACGCGCTTTTTATTTCAAGCAGACGACGCAAAACCGCGTTGACAAACTTGTCGGCGTGAAATTTTCTGGCGAGATCGACGGCAACGCTCACCGTGATCTCATGCGGCGACGCCGTCTGAAAGAAGATCCGTGTCGCCGCCGCGCGCAACAAAGCGGCTACTTCCGGGCGCGGCGCGCGCGTAATAAAGGAATTGACGCGCGCGTCAAGCGCGCGCTTGCGCCGAAAATAAGTGAGCAATAAATGCGCGACGATTTTCCGGAAAGACGCAATTTCTCTCCGGTCGAGATATTCGTCGAGCGTCAGTCGTCCGGCTTCGATTTCCGCGATACCGGTGGCGGCGGCGCGCAACGATTCCCCGGATACGCCTTCGGGTCTCATTCGTCGCCCGGACGCTTGCCGGTCATCAAATGATTCTGCAGATAATCCGCGACCGCATCGTCGAGCGAAAGCACCGCCTGATCGAAACCGAGCGCGTAGAGCTTATCCATTTCAGCGCAGGTGTAGTACTGGTAGCGGTCACGCAGACTTTCCGGCATATCGATATATTCGATGTCGACCGGTTTCCCGAGCGCGTGAAACGCCGCCGTCACCAGATGATTCCACGTTTCCGCCTTGCCGCTGCCGATATTGTACAACCCCGCCGCCTTGGGCGAATTGAAAAGGAACCAGAGCATATTGACCGCGTCTTTCACATAGAGGAAATCGCGCTTCTGCTCGCCGTCGGCGTAATCGTTGCGGTAACTGCGGAAAAGTTTCATTTTGCCCGTCGACGTGATCTGCTCGTAAGCGCGCAACACGACGGAGCGCATCTCGTTTTTGTGCGCTTCGTTGGGACCGTAGACATTGGAAAATTTACAGCCGATCAGACGGTCGAAAAGATTGCGGCGTTTCGCCCAGAGATCGAAAAGCTGTTTGCTGTATCCGTACATATTGAGCGGGCGCAGTTTTTCGATCTCGTTTTCATCGTCGCGGTAGCCGCAACTGCCGTCGCCGTAGGTGGCGCAACTGGAAGCGTAAATCATTTTGATTTGCCGTTCGACGGCAAACGTCGCCAATTCCGCGGTATAGCGGAAATTGTTGTCAATAAGATAAGTGGCATCGCGTTCCGTCGTCGAGGAACACGCGCCCAGATGAAAAATACCGTCGATCTTTTTGCCGGCAAAGGCGTTGTCGCGCACCATCGTGCGGAAAACGTCTTTTTCCAGATAGTCGCTGAATTTCAGCGGCGCAAGATTTTTCCACTTGTCGGAGGTACCGAGATGGTCGACGACGAGGATGTCGTCAATGCCCTCGCGATTGAGTTTCCAGACGACCAGACTGCCGATGAGACCGGCACCACCGGTAACAATAAACATAACAAACTATCCTTTTTTACAAATCGCCAAGCGGATCCGGAGTCGTAAGCCCGTTGTTGGTGACATTGAGCATCTGATTGTCGCTGTATCCCGAGCCGAAGCCCGTATTGACCAGTTGCGCCTGGATCGAAAAATTCGTATCCCAGTTGCGTTCTTCATCGGTATCGGTATTGCGGTCGATCCCGATATTGGCAATGACGTCGATGCAGTGGAAACGGCGGCGGATGAAGAAAGAATAGGAGGAAACATAGCCGCGGATAAAATCGTAATCGATCTGGAAACCGCCGAAAGTCCGGCGATCCGGCGTGAGCGGCAAACTGACGTTGCCGGTAATGCGTTCATTATGATCCGTATAGTAATTGGTAAAGAAGCCGCCGGCGTCGAACTGCGATAAGGTCGATCCCATCGAATAACCGCTGCGCGTCGCATAAGGGCGGTGGTAAATATAGCTGATCGTCAGATTGACGTCCTCGATCGGGGTAAATTGAAGTGAAATCATCCAGCGGTTCAGCCACTTGCAGGAAAGTCCGGGCTTCCCGGCGTTGTGACTGGTACCGCCTTTTCCGGTACGGATCGTATCCGGAATATCGCCGTTGAAATTGGAGGGGTCGATGGCAAACGCGGTGGAGAGCGTCAACTGTTTGATCGGCTGAAATGCGATCTGCGTACAGATGTTGCCGAAACGGCTGAAAGTCCGGTCGCTGCTGCCCGCCTGCGTTTCCGTAAGATAGAAATCCCAGTAGTTGTCCATCGCAAAAATATTGCGGATCGAATTCCCCGAGCGCGTCTGCAGACGGTTTTCCACACCGAAGCGGAAAAAGTTCTGCCGCTGAAGCCGATCCATTTCGTCAAAGTAATAGAGGTTTTCACGGGAAGCCGTGCCGATATAGTCCAGATATGTATAGTTGATGTAAGGCCGCATCACGTGGCGCAATCCGTCGATATTCATAAATTTGTTGCGCACGTTGCTCCAGGTATTGTGGATCTTGGTCGATGCCTCCACACCGAGTTCCCAGGCGAAACGCACCTGTGCACCGCCCTTGTTGTCAAAATTTTCAAAGACGTAATTTCTCGTATTCGTCTGATTGGCGGCGGCAAACATCGTCATCAGATTTTCATCGCTGACCTCGTTTTTACTGCTATTGCTATAGGCGGTCAATTTTACGCCGGCACGCGGAATAATGGTGAAATAATCCGTTTTGATCGGATAGTAGAGGAAATGGGTCATATCAAAACGGAATGCCGAATAATCGTAAAAATCCGTCCATTTCGTACCCTTGGGGATTTTCCGCTCGGTAAAATTGATCCAGCGCATCCGGTTATAGCCTGCCGTCATGTTGCCCTGATAATACAAATTGGTATCAAAGATTTCCTGACGGTGGACGTCCAGCCGGACTTCCGGCATCTTTTCCACGACGGTGTAGAAATCGTTGATGCGCGGCCGGAAATAGATCGATGCGCTGAAGTGGTCAAACTGTTGCTCCAACGCCGCATACGTCGCCGGATTCGGATCGGCGGAATAGCGACTGTTGAAAAAGTCGCGGGTAAAGAACGGATCGCTGGCATATTCGATCACCCCGCGGAAATCCAGTCGCGGCGTGATATGCGTCACATTGCTCAAACGCAAATCAAAGCGGAAGTGCGGGACGCGGAGCCAGTACTTGTCGTAATCGGTTCTTTCATTCGGATGGCGGTCGTAAATCGTGTAGGCGAAGAAATCCGTCCGGCTGTTTTCCATCACGGCGCTCCCCTCAAAACCGAGACCGACACCGCGCCGGGAATAGAGGTCGACCATCAATTTGCCGTAGACATTCGGATATTCGTAAAATTTAAAATGGCGGTACATTTTCAGGAAATACCCCCAATTGCTGTCTTTACCGACCTGAAATCCGAAAAGCCCCAGCGGCTGATCGCGCGGCGCATAAAATGCCGGCAGCCACAAAACCGGAATGCCGTAAGCCTTTATGATGCCGTTTGCACAAAGGATCGAATAATCTCCCAAACTGGTTTTGACTCCCTCCATTCCCGGCAGATCCGACATATACGGAGTCAAAGTGGCAGTCGCCGCCGAAATGGAATAGTGCGCGTTGTTGCCGTGCAGATATTCGCAGCTGCTGAATTCCGCGTTGTGCACCTCGATCGTGCCGTTGGAGAAACGTTCCGCCGTTTCCGCACGGCAATACGCCATCGTCATCCGGAGGACAAGTTTGTCAAAGCGGAAATACCCGCTCTTGAGGTTGCCGGTCATCCGCTGTGCCGAAAGATCGCCAATCAACACCAGCGCCTTGACCGAAATTTTCTGATTTCCCCACTCGTCGCCCACCAGACCTTCCGTCTTGACGATGACTCCGGGGCGGCGCTGAAGCGCAGAAAGTTGCGTCGGCGTCACCGTCAACGTCTGCGTCTGCCAGCGGTAAAAACGGATGTCGCCAACCGCTTCGATATCCTGCGATTCGGTATTGACGACCACCTTGTCGGCGTATAACTCATATTCACCGAAAGGCAAATGGACCTGATTTTCGGCAAAGATATTTTTCCCGACGACCGACCAGCGCCCCGCCTTGATGTATTTGATGGCTTCAAGTTTCAGCGTGCCGTCGTCGGCAAAAAGCGGCACGGCAATAACTGCCAGCATCGTCCAAAGGGATTTTATTTTGCGGGAAATCATTTCTGCGCTTCCTTTTCCAAACGGTTCCAGCAATCCAGATGCTCCGATATGAATTCAATGATCTTTTCCTGCTCGTGCTGACCGTTGCCGGTGATCGCCATCGGCGCGCCGAATTCAAACCAGACGTGACGCTCCGGATGAATGGGGCCGAAATCCTTGAAGATCCCCTTGCCGTTGCCGATGAAATCGGTTTTGAGCGCCAGAGGAAGCACCCTCGCTCCGGCGTGTTTCGCAAGTTTCACCCCGATCGAACTGAAATGCTCCGGCTGAAATTCACGGCTCCGGGTCGCCTGCGGAAACACGATCATCGAGCGTTTCGCATCGATCACATCCTTGCCCAGCGTCAGGATCGCCTTGAGATCGGCGCGGGGGTTCGTGCGCGTCATCGGCACCGCCTTGAATGCCGTCAATATGTCCTTCATAAACGGGGTACGCAAAAGCGAAGCTTTGACCAGGAAGGAAAAGTCAAGATACTCCCGGATGATCGCGTGGACCGTCGACGTTTCCAACATACTCATATGATTGGCGATCACGACGATCGGCTCGCCGGCAACTTCGCGCAGAAAATTCAATCCGCGCAAGTGGATGTGCCCGCCGCAACGTTCGACAAGGTCGAGATTGCGGTTGGAGTTGCGGATCTGGCAATCGGCATCGAGTTTGCCGTGCCGCGCCGCGATCCCCGAACGGATATAAGTGCGGAAATTGTCGAAATAAAAATAAAAACGGCTCCTGCCGGTCAACCGGAAAAAGCGCGATTCCGCCGCATTTTCCGGCGTATCGTAACTGTCCACGTTGCTGAAACGGTAGGAATCCATCATTTTTCCCGCAAATTATAACTTCGACAATGCCTGATCGAAATCGGAAATCAGGTCTTCGGCATCTTCCAGCCCCGCACTCAGACGCACCAGCTCCGGCAACACACCGGCGGCGATCAATTCCTTCTCCGAAAGCTGACGGTGCGTCATGCTCGCCGGATGCAACACTCCGGTGCGCGCATCGGCGACGTGAACGACAATAGCGGCAAGCTCCAGATGATTCATCAGTTTTTCGCTCGCCTTGAAACCGCCTTTGGCGCCAAACGTCAACACGCCGGAAGCGCCGCGGGGCAGATATTTCCGGGCGCGCCCGTAATCGTCGTCCCCCTCCAGTCCCGGATATTTGACCCAGGCGATCTTGGGATGCGACTGCAGAAATTTCGCCAGCGCGAGGGCGTTTTCGCTGTGCTTGCGCATCCGCAAACTCAAGGTTTCCGTGCCGAGATTGGTCAAAAACGCATTGAAAGGCATCATCGGCACTCCGTAATCGCGCACCAGCTGCACCCGCAGTTTCACCGAAAAAGGCGCCGCCGCGAAGTCGCGCGTATAGACCAAACCGTGATAACTTGCATCCGGCTCGGTGAATTCGGGAAATTTGCCGCACGTCCAGTCAAACGTGCCCTTTTCGACCACGACGCCGCCGACGCTTGTCGCATGACCGTCGAGATACTTGCTGCTCGAATGCGTCACGATGTCCGCACCGAATTCAAAGGGGCGGCACAGCGCCGGAGTCGGAAAGGTGTTGTCGACGATCAGCGGGATCTGATGCTCGTGCGCGATTTTTGCATACATTTCAAGATCGCAGACGTGCAAAGCGGGATTGGCGAGCATTTCGACAAAAACCGCCTTGGTGTTGGGTTTGATCGCCGCGCGGATCTCTTCTTCATCGGCGTTGATCGAAACAAAGGAGAAAGAAACTCCCGTCTTTTTCAGCGTGTTGGTAAAAAGTGAAACCGTACCGCCGTAAAGCGCGCTCGCCGCGACGATGTGATCGCCCGATTGCGCGAGATTGAGCAGCGCGAAAGCATTGGCGGACTGACCGCTCGCCAGCGCGACCGCCGCGACGCCGCCTTCGAGCGCCGCCATTTTCTTTTCAAAAACGTCGACCGTCGGATTGGCGAGCCGGGTGTAAAAAAACCCCGGCGTTTTGAGGTCGAAAAGATCCGCGACGCTCTGCACGTCGTCATACTTGTAAGTCGTCGACTGCACGATCGGCGCGATCCGCGGTTCGCCGTTTTTCGGCTCGTAACCCGCCTGTACCGCAAGAGTATCAAATTTCCAGTTTGGATTCATGGCAGAAACTCCCGTTTATAGAATGAATCGCTTTAATATAGCACGGGAAAAAGATTTTTTCAAGCGCGCGTTATGTACATGCGCGTGCGGGAGGTCACTTCGTTTCGATCATCCGGCGCACCGCGTTGAGCGCTCTTTCCGCGACGTCGGCGGATAATTCCACCCGCGGCTGGAGATCGATCAAAGCGTCGCGCACCATATCGAGCGTGATCTTTTTCATATCCCGGCAGACGATGGGCTCTTGAAGCGTGAAAAATTCCTTGCCGGGATTTTCGTTGCGGAGCCGGAAAAGGATGCCGCATTCGGTGGCGATGATGAAACTTTTGCTTTCGCTTTCGCGGACATACCGCAACATTCCTCCGGTACTGAGTGCGCGGTCGGCGGCGGCGACGACTTCGGGGCGGCATTCGGGATGGATCAGAACTTCGGCGCCGGGGTGCGCGGCGCGGGCATTTTCGATCATTTCTATTGTGACCGCATCGTGGACGGGGCAACAGCCGCTCCAGTAATTCATCGGACGGTCAAGTTTCCGGGCGACGTTGTGACCGAGGTTGCGGTCGGGCAAAAAGAGGATCGGTTTGTCATCGGGGAGCGATGAAACGATTTTTTCGGCATTGCCGCTCGTACAGCAGATGTCGACTTCCGCCTTGGTGTCGGCGGTCGTGTTGACGTAAGCGACAAACGTCGCGTCGGGCATCGCGGCGCGCGCCGCGCGGACGGCATTGCCCGAAGCCATATCCGCCATCGGGCATCCCGCATCGGGACAGGGCAGCAACACGATCGCGTCGGGGGAAAGAAGTTTTGCCGTTTCCGCCATGAAGCGCACTCCGCAGACGACGAGGACTTCGGCATCGGATTTTGCCGCTTTCTGACTCAATTCGAGCGAATCGCCGACGAAATCGGCGATCTCCTGCAACGGGGAATCGACGTAATTGTGCGCGAGGATCAGGGCGCGGCGCTCCACTTTCAGACGGAGAATTTCTTCCTGCAAGGCGTTCATAGTTGCGACTCCTTTTTTAAGAGTTTGCCGAGTTGGTAAAACTGCTCCACATCAATGCGGTCGGGACGGATCTCCAGCGGCAGTCCGAGTTGCGCAAATGCCGCGGAAACGTTTTCTGCCCCGTAAGAACCGTGGGAAAGGACTTTGCCCAACTGCTTGCGCCGCTGGCTGAAAGCGAGCTTGACGACGCCCGAAACGCTTTTGCCGATGCCGTCATTCAAATCGAAGCGGTCGTGACGGACGAATTTCACCAGCGCGGATTCGACTTCGGGCGCGGGATAAAAGACTTCCGGCGGCACGATGCGCGAAATCGAAACGTCGTACATCAACTGACAGCGCACCGAGAGCGCGCCGTACGCCTTGCTTCCCGGCGTTGCGGCGAGCCGCTCGCCCATTTCCTTTTGAAGCATGAAAAACATCGTGCGCGGCTGTACCGCGCCGTCGAGGATACGCGCAATAAAAACCGTGCTGATCGCATAGGGCAAATTGGCGATCGCCTTGAAGGGACGCACGCCAAAAAGTTCGCGGTAATCGACGCGGCAGGCGTCGGCTTCGACGATCTTCAGCGGCTGACCGGCAAATTTTTTGCGCAAAAAAGCCGCGAGCCGGTGATCGTATTCGACGGCGGTGACGTTGCCGCCGTGGATAAGGAGTTTTTCCGTCAGCGCGCCGAACCCCGGTCCCACCTCAAGGACTTCATCACCCTCCTCCAATCCCGAAGCGCGGGCGATAAAATCCAGCAGATTGCCGTCGAGCAGAAAATTCTGCCCCAAGCCTCTCCCCGGGCGCATATCAAGCGTCTCAAGCGTTTTGATCAACTCTTTTTTATTCATCGCTTAATGATGGTGGTGTCCGCCGCAACCGCAGCCGCAACCGCACGCGGCGGATTCATGGGGGCAATTTCCGCTTGCGGCACAGCCGGAAGCGTTTTTCGTCACTGCGGAGAAACTCGTGTTTTCCCGCTCCAATTCCGCGCTTTGACACGCAGGACAATGCGCTTCGGCATCGTAGCGCGGCAACAGCAATTCAAAATGCCGGTCGCACTCGGGACAATGAAATCGGTATATCGGCATAAAAAACTCCTCTTTTATAATATAGCACAGAAATGGAAAAAACAAAAGAGGAGTTTTTTAGTTTTAAGTTATAAGTTTAAAGTTTACAGTACTTGGCAGGGAGCTTCTCGGCTCCCTGACCCTCCGACAGCGCCGATGCATCGCATCGGCTTAAAAAGCAAACGCTAAAATGCTGCTCTCGCGGCTCGCCGCGAAATTTACGGGGCGATGGGAATATTGAGAGTTGTGGAAATTGTGGGATTTGTGAGACAGGACAACTCTCCGGGAATGTGTGCGAAACAGAGCGTATTGTCCCACATCTCCCTGTCCTCCAAAGCTCGCAGAGCGACGGAGGATCACAATTCCCACTCCTCCCACAAATCCCACTTGGTCACGCTTTTTTTCGCGCCCGCGGCGCGATGCTTAAAAAGCAAACGGCAGTACGCATTGACCAGACAAATCGCGTACTGCCGTTTTGTGTCGCTCTGTAAGCCGATGCGATTGCATCGGCGCATTTCAGGAGTCTTGAGGGCTGGTGCCCTCAAGCCAAGCACTTAAAACTTTAAACTTCTAACTAAAAACTCTTGCCTTTTACTTATGCCAGCTGGCGACATCGTCCGTAGGAGTCGTACTACCGCAACTGTCCGATTCCGAATTCTTGCCATCATTATTTTCCCCATCGGGACCATTCGACCACAAGATGACGTTGCTGTAGACATTATGACTTGCATGCGGTGTCATTTTGCCAGTGTTGTCCATACAAATCCAGATGTTGTAGGAATTCCCCCATGGATCAGGCCAAAGTTGATCCTCCGAATTACCATTTACATATGCGCTGGATGGCTCCAAATAACGGATTTTGCGCTTGTTGTTATTCGGAGTGACTTTTCCCGGATCGCACAATTCTTGAATAATGCCGCATGAACGACCCCCTTTGTTGTTAGTAGTATACTTTGCAATATCGTTGTCTTTAGGATTCGTGCTACCGGACAAGTCGCCTGCTGTTGCCCAGGTCGTGTTCGTACAATATCTTCCTCCGTTATCTGCGGCAAAGGCTTCCAGCGCAGTTTCGATGGTCTTCATATCGCTCTTTGCCTGAGTGATCTTGCCGCGCAACTGAGCACTGCCGAGCGTTGGGATCAGGATGCCGGCGAGGATGCCGATGATGGCGATGACGGCGAGCAATTCGACGAGGGTGAAACATTTTCTTTTCATATTTTTTCCTTTCTCTTTACGGTAAAGTGATTTTAGCGATCAGCGGTGCGTGATCCGACGGGAAAACGCCCTTGGGTTTATAGACGTCGACGTAGTGCCACAACACATTGACCTGCGGCGAAACAAAAATATAATCGAGGACGGCGCCGCTGCGTCCCGCCGGGATGTCGCGGAAACCGTGAAAGGTGTATTGCGCGCCACCGCTTTTAGCGGAAACTTCCCGTGCATCGCGCAAACAGGAGGTCGCCGTGCGGTAGGTGGGCGTCCCCGGGATCGCGTTGAAATCCCCGGTCAGTACAAGCGGCAGATGCGCCGCCGATTTTTCCGCGTGGCGCACGATCATTTTGACCCCCTCCTGACGGGCGATCGCGCCGATGTGATCCAAATGGGTATTGTAAAAAGCGATTTTTTTGCCGGTTTTGCGGTCGAGAAAAACTCCCCACGTCGCGATGCGCGGGAAACGCGCGTCGTAACCGACCGAGGGCGTCCCCGGCGTCTGCGAAAGCCAGAAAGTGCCGGAGCTGATCAACCCCAAACGGAGCGGATCGTAAAGGATCGCCGTAAATTCGTCGCCGCTTAAACGCCCGTTACGGGCAATGCCGACGCTCTGATAATTGGTCGATTGTAAAATCTCATTAAGCTGATAATCGCGCAACTCCTGGGTGCCGACCAGATGCGGATGATGGCGGTTCAGCATTTCCAGCACGGCAGGCAGACGGACATCCCAATTCAATCCTTTGGCGGCATCATTTTCCCGCGCAACGCCCCCCGTCCGCAAATTGTAGCTCATTATAACGAGCGGACGACGGATAAAATGACGGAAAATTCCGGAAAAAGCTCTGAAAAATTGGTTGAAAAACGACATTTTTTTCCTTTCTGCCAAACTGCAGAGAACGCTGCTGTGTTTGAATAGTATCACTTCAAGCGCAATTTTTCAATGCGGTTTTGCATTTTTTTTGAAAAAAACGGAGGTTTTCCGTCTCTTTCGCTTGACAAAACAAGGCGCAAACTGTATCCTATATGAAGGAAAGCTTCCGTCAATAACCCAAAAAAAGGGAGATTTTTATGAAAAAACGCTTTTTCACTCTTGTCGAACTTCTCGTCGTCATCGCCATCATCGGCATCCTCGCCGGACTGCTCCTGCCCGCCCTCGGCGGCGCCAGCGCCTCCGCCGAAAAGACCAATTGCATCAGCAATCAGAAAAACACGATGGAAACCATTCTTATATCAATGGCGGGGACAGACAATCGACTGGTAACCGGCAGTAGCTCCTTGGGACTCCCCGCTTGGTCAAACTATCTTGCATTTTGCAATCTCATTTCTGATGTTAAGGCTTTCCAATGTCCGAGCATCACTTATTCATACCCGGATGGCGTTACAACTACTGTTGACGACAAATCCAGTTCTTCGTTGCAAAATGTTTATGGTGTTGGCCAGGGTGGCACAACCTGGACTCCCGTTCCCGGGGAGAAATCATCCTATACCGTTCTTGATTTCAGGGGGAACACCTATACGAAAAAGGCAGGGGGCGGCAGTGTAGCGGCTACAAACATTTTCATCGGCGGTTGCTATAATCCGGGATCTCCCAACTTTGATGTAACCGATAAAAATTTCAGACTATACGACGCTCATCGCGGCGAAGCCAATATTTTTTGTTTGGACGGACATTCAGAATCTATTGCCGTTCCTACCGGCAGCGCCATTGAATCTCCGACAATTTTCGCTCCGACGAGCAGTGGGGCAAGAAAACTTAAGCAAAACAATTAGAGCAAACACAAATAATGCAAATGGTAAAAAAATCCCGCACATCTTCCGTCAGCCGCAGGACGCGCGAGACCGACATCAAGGTCAAAATCGCGATCGACGGGGTCGGCAAAAGCAATATCGACACCGGAGTGCCGTTTCTCGATCACATGCTTGAATTGTGGTCGCGTCACGGATTTTTCGACCTCGACGTCCTCGCCCACGGCGACCTCGCCGTAGACGCTCATCACACCTTTGAGGATCTCGGGCTCGTCCTCGGCGAAGCGTTTTTGAAAGCGCTCGGCGACAAGGCGGGCATCCGCCGCTACGGCGAATGTCTTTTGCCGATGGATGAAACGCTCGTGATGATTTCGCTCGACCTTTCCGGCAGACCCGGCCTTTACTACGACGTCCGCCCGGTCGCCGAACTCGTCGCCGGTTTCGACGCCTGCCTCTTTCACGAATTCTTTCAGGCTTTTTGCGTCAAATGCGGTCTCAATCTCCATATCCGGCAAATCGCCACGGGAGAAAACCACCATCTTTTCGAAGCGGTTTTCAAAGGTCTGGCGCGCGCGCTCGATATGGCAACGGCGATCGACCCGCGCATCGAGGGCGTCCTTTCCACCAAAGGGTCGCTGTAAGCAGGACAATGGCGATGAGAGCGTTGGCGTTTTTTACGGCATTGCTCCTTTTTGCGGGTTGCTCGACGGCTCCGGTCGTCCTCACCGAAATGGACAGCGCCTCCACCATCACGCTCGAAAAAGGGGAATCCTTTACCGTTTCCCTTTACGCCAACGCCTCCACCGGTTACACGTGGGAATTTTTACGCGCGCCCGACAAAAGAATCTGCAAAATCGCGGCATCGCGTTATGTACCGTCCTCCACCGACCCCTATTTCGCCGGAGCGGGCGGCAAAAAGCAATGGATCTTTCAAGCCGTCGCTCCCGGCACGACCATGATCCGTCTGTGTTATCGCCGGAATTGGGAAAAAAATGTCCGCCCGGCGAAAGTTTTTGACCTCCATGTGGAAGTGAAATAAGTTATAAGTTTTAAGTGCTACGCAGGGAGCTTTTCGGCTCCCTGACCCTCCGACAGCGCCGATGCATCGCATCGGCTTAAAAAGCAAAAGGCAAAATGCTGCTCTCGCGGCTCGCCGCGAAATTTGCGGGGCAATGGGAATATTGAGATTTGTGGGAATTGTGGGATTTTTGAGATAAGGCAAGCCTGCGATAATCACAACTCTGCGGTAATGAGCGCGATAGAGAGCGTATTGTCCCACAACTCTCACAGCTCTCACAGTTCCCACTTACTCACGTTTTTTCGCGCCCGCGGCGCGACACTAAAAAAAGCAATCGGCAGTACGCATTGCCGAAACAATTTGCGTACTGCCGTTTTATATCGTTCTGTAAGCAAACGCGATGCGTTTGCGCTGTAGGGGTACGGGGGCAAAGCCCCCGACCAAGCACTGTAAACTTATAACTTTAAACTTAAAACTTAAAACTTAAAACTCCCCAATCTCTCCTTGACAATCAGGGGATATAAGGGGTATATTATAATAAGCAGGGGGTTTTATGCAGAAAATCGCCATTTTCGATATGGATCACACGCTTTTGAGCGTGGATTGCGATTATACGTGGAAGCGTTTCGCCGTCAAGTGTCATCTGGCAGATGAGGACGCGCTCGCCGAAGCGGACCGCTTTATGGCGGCATACGACGCGGGGACGCTCGACGTCGCGGAATTTCTCCGCTTCCAGTGGCGGGAATTCATCGGCAAAAGCGTTGCCGACGTGGAATCGCTCTGCCGGGAACATTTCACGGCGGAAGTTCTGCCGTTTTGCCGTGCCAAAGCTCAAGCGGAAGTCGGCCGTTGCCGCGAAGCGGGAATGACGTTGTGGCTCCTCACTTCGACCTGCCGTTTTCTGGCACAGCCCGTCGCCGATTTTTTCGGCATCGATCATCTTTTCGGCGCGGAAATCGAAATTGCCGACGGCATCGTCACCGGCAATGCGACGGGGCTTTACCCCTGCGGCGAAAACAAAGTTTCCGCCGCGCGGGAAATTGCCGGCAAGGGATCCGCTTCGCTCGCCGACTGCCGCGCTTACGGCGACAGCATCAACGATCTGCCGTTGCTGAAAGCCGTCGGCAAAGGCTTCGCGGTCAATCCCTCTCCGGCGCTGGCAAAAGCGGCGCAGGAAAATAATTTGGAAATCCTTGATTGGGAGAAATAGACAAATGGCTCGGGTCAAATACACCGATTTACAGCTTTCGGCGGAATTCAAGCGCGACTACATCCAGCGTCTTGCGCTCTTTTCCTTCTTTTTCATCCTCGTTGCCGAAGTATCGCTCGCCATCAGCATCCCGTGGTACCTCGGGCGGGAAAACGCGATGGCAAACGAAGTCGCGCGGTTGAATCTTTTTTCCGAATTCGACGGACTGCGTTACAGCATCAACGCCGGGATCAAAAATTCCAAAAGTTTGCTTTACACCGCCGAACTCAAAGTCGCCAAATGGGATCTCGACAAGACGGCGGATCATCTGCGCGCCCACCAGAAACAACTTTCCGATGAGGAGATCGCGGAAATGCGCAAACGGGTCCGTTCGATGTACGGCGCCATCGCCCGCAGCAGGGGAAGTTCGTCGATTTCCCGTGAAAATGTTTTGACTACGACAAAATTTGTCGATTCCGTCATACCCAAAGAAAAGGGGAAAAACAATGGCAAATAAATTTTTTCTCGATCTCATCGACCGTTTTCCGAAGTGCCGCGTCGCCGTAGTGGGCGACGTGATGCTCGACGTTTATCTGTGGGGTCAGACGTCGCGGATCTCGCCGGAAGCGCCGGTACCGATCGTCAACGTCCGCAAACAGACCGCCTGCCCCGGCGGCGCCGCCAACGTGATGCGCAACGTCACGACTTTGGGCGGTCAGGTGATCGCTTTCGGCGCGATCGGACGCGATGCGGCGGGAAAAACGTTGCTTGACGAAATGCACAACTTCGGCATCGACACCCGGCACCTCGTCACCACGCCCGACCGTTGCACGACGGAAAAACGGCGCGTGCTCGCCGGTCATCAGCAGCTTTTGCGCGTCGATTTCGAGGATTCTTCGCCGATCAGTCAAAGCGTTTGCGACGCGGTCGCGGCGCCGCTTTTGAAAATGATTTCCGACCATCGGATCGACGCGGTCATCTTTGAAGATTACGCCAAGGGCTTGCTGACGACGGAGCTCGTTTCCGAGATCTCCCGCGCGGCGCAAAAGGAAAACATCATCACCGCGCTCGACCCGAAACCGGGGCGCCTTGCTCCGGTGCAGGGAATTACCGTGATGAAACCCAACCGCGGCGAAGCCTTCGCCATGGCGGGACTTCCGGAAATGCCCCCCGCCGACACGCCCGAACAGGATGAAAATCTGCAGATCGTCGCCCGCAAACTCGCGGACAAATGGGCGCCGAAACAGCTTCTGATCTCGCTCGCCTCGCAGGGAATGGCGCTCTTTGCGGACAACCGCGTCAGCGTCATCCCGACCCGGGCGCGCGAAGTCTACGACGTTTCCGGCGCGGGCGACACGGTCATCGCGACCTACACGCTCGCATTGTGCGCCGGAGCCGCCCCCCGTCAGGCGGCGGAACTTGCCAACCGCGCCGCCGGTATCGTCGTCGGCAAAGTCGGTACCGCCCCCGTATACCGCAACGAAATCATCGCCGAAGTGGAGAAAGAATCATGAAAAGCGTCATCGTCATCCCCGCCCGCTATGCGAGCAGCCGTTTCCCCGGAAAACCGCTGGCGATGCTTTCCGGCAAACCGATGATCCAACACGTCTGGGAGCACGCCCGCGCCTCCAAAGCCGACCGCGTCCTCGTCGCGACCGACGACGAACGCATTTTCAACACGGTGAAAAATTTCGGCGGCGACGCCGTGATGACCCGGAGCGATCACCCGTCGGGCACCGACCGCATCGCCGAAGCGGTGCAAAGTCTGGATGAAACTTTCGATCTCGTCGTCAACGTCCAGGGCGACGAGCCGCTGATGCCGAGCCGCGTGATCGACGCACTGATCGATTTGATGCGCAGCGACGCTTCTTTTGAAATGGCGACCGTCGCCGTGCCCGCCGTCCGCGGGAAACTCACGCCCGACAACGTCAAAGTCGTGATGACGACCGACCGACGCGCGCTTTATTTCAGCCGCGCCGAGATCCCCTTCGTCCGCACGGGCGGGGTCGCCGCGCCGGTCTATCTGCACTGGGGCATCTACGCCTACCGTCGCGATGTTTTGGAAAAATTCGTCAAACTGCCCGCAGGGATTCTGGAAAATTCCGAAAAACTGGAGCAGTTGCGGGCATTGGAAAACAATCTTTCGATCCGCGTGCTCATTTCCGATCTGGAAAGCATCGGCGTCGACACCCCCGCCGACCTCGCGCGGGCGGAGAAAAAACTTGCGGAGTTCAACGATGGAAAGCATTAACGTCGGCAATTTCAAAATCGGGGGCGACCGGCTCACCGTCATCGCGGGTCCCTGCATGGCGGAAAGCCGCGACGTCTGTCTCGCCGCCGCGGAATTTCTCGTCAATCTGTGCCGGAAACTTGATGTCAATTACGTTTTCAAGGCCTCTTACGACAAGGCGAACCGTACCAGCGGCGCCAGCCGCCGCGGCCCCGGGATGGAAGCGGGGCTTGCCTATCTCGACGAAGTGAAAAAAACTTTCAATGTGCCGGTCATCACCGACGTTCACGAAAGCGGCGACGTCGCCGAAGTCGCGCGGCACGTCGATATGCTGCAGATCCCCGCGTTTCTCTGCCGTCAGACCGATCTGCTTCTTGCTTCCGGCAAAAGCGGCTTGCCCGTCAACATCAAAAAAGGGCAGTTCATGGCGCCGGAAGATATGGCGGGCGCGGTGGAAAAAGTGCGTTCGACGGGCAATCGGCAAGTTCTGCTCACCGAGCGAGGTTCCAGTTTCGGCTATCACAATCTGGTCGTCGATATGCGTTCGCTCGTCACGATGCGCGATTTCGGAGTTCCCGTCGTCTTTGATGCGACGCACTCTGTACAGTTGCCCGGCGGCAACGGCACGTGCTCCGGCGGACGCCGCGAATTCATCGCGCCGCTCGCCCGTGCGGCGGCGGCGGTCGGCATCGACGCGCTTTTTTGTGAAGTCCACCCCAATCCCGACAAGGCGCTTTCCGACGGGCCGAATTCGCTTGATTTCGCCCTCGCCGAAAAGGTCATCGGCAAAGTGAAGGCCATCTATGATCTCCTCTGACAACTGGCAAAAAATCAAACTCGTGATCTGCGACATCGACGGCGTCCTGACGGACGGCAGAGTCGGTTACGGCGCGGAGGATTTTCTGAAATTTTTCCACTACCGCGACGGGCACTGGCTGAAACTTGCGATGCGCGCCGGAATGATGGTCGGTTGGCTTTCCGGCAGAAAAAGCCGCGCCAATACGCTCCGCGCCAGCGAACTCGGCATCACTTTTCTCAAGGAAAACTGTACCGACAAGTTAAGTTCCTTTGAGGAGATCCTCAAGGAATACCGCCTTTTGCCCGAAGAATGCCTTTACATCGGCGACGACGTGATCGATCTGCCGGTGATGCGCCGTTGCGGCATCGCCGTCGCGGTCGCCGACGCCGTCCCCGAACTCGATGAAGTCGCCGATTTCCGCACCGCCGCGCCGGGCGGTCACGGCGCCGTCTGCGAAGTGATGCACAAACTCCTTGCCGGACAGGGCAAGCTCGATGAAATTCTCGAACGGTACCGCCGATGAAAAAGTTTTCCGTTTTTTTCTTTTGCGCGCTGATCGCTCCGGCGCTTTTCGGTGCGGGTGAGAATCTGGAAACGCTCAAGGGGTTGAGTTTTACCAACGCCAAGATCCCCGTTTATCAAGGGCGCCAGTTGCAGATGGTCATCTACGCCGACCGCGGCAAACGCAACGGCACGGTCCTCAACGGCGACGGCATCGTCCTCGACATCATCCGTCCCGACGCCGACGTCGACAGAATCGGCGACGGCTGGAAAACGCAACCTTACAAACTGGGTGCGCCGCTCAACGAGATCCTCGCTTTCTGGAAAAACCGCATCGACTACAGCGAAGGCGCGATGACCACCCGTCGCGGCGACGTCGATCAGAAAACCCGGCGCTGTTACGGCGGCGAACGCGTTTATTTCCGCAGTCCGACGATCGACCTCAACGGGATCGGTTTCGTCGCCGATTTCAACCGCCATACGATCCAGGTCAACAGCGACATCGACGTCGTGATGCGTCCGGCATCCAGCGATGTCAACACGATTTTGCGCAACGGCGCCGAAGTGCCCAAGGAATACAACTTTATGACGGCGACCGGCGACACGCTGCTCATCGACAACAGCAAACACCAGATCCTGCTCATCGGCGACGCGCACGTCCGCGAAAAAGATACGACGCTCGACGGCGAACGCATGACGATTTTCCTCGGCCGCAACGACCGCGAAGGGGAAAAATCCGGCAACAGCAGTACCATCGGCGGCGCCCAGTCGGGCATCCGCTACATCCTCGCGGACGGCAACGTCAAAATGGCGGACGGCGAAAATCAGAAAGCCGACGCCGACCATCTGCACTACGACTTGGAGCGCAATAAAATTTCGCTGACGGTCGATCCGCCGGAAAAAGGCGGCTCTTTGGAGCAGATCAGGCTGATCTCGATCGATCCCGCGACCGGCAAGGTGGAGGGAACTCTCACCGCCGATCACGCCGATTTTTACCGCAGCCGCAATTATGTGCTTTTTACCGGAAACGTCCGCGCCAAAGACCAAAACGGGACGATCGACTGCGAAAAACTGGAACTTTTCCTTTCTTCGGCGACCAAGGAGGAGTCCGACCGCATCATCGGCGGCGGCGTCGGGCAGAAAATCGAACGCGCCGTCGCCATCGGCAGCGTGCATATGGTCGACGGCAAAGACGTCCTCGACTGCAGTAAAATGACGCTCTATTTCCAGCGCAAGGAGGAAGGCAAAACGACGCCGCTCAGCAAAGGGGCGTCCAAACTCTCCAAAGTCGTCTGCGACGATCAGGTCGTCGGCACGGTTTACGACGAGATCCCGGCTCCCGGCAAAAACGTCAAGGCGATGCAAAAGATGTTCTCCGACCATCTGGTGCACGACCTTTTGGAAAACGTCATCACGCTCACCGTCGACTCGGCGGCGCGCGGAGACAATCCCAAGCGCATCCGCCTCTACTCCGGCTTTGACGCTTCCGGCAAACCGGAAAGTTCGCTCACCGCCGACCGCGTCGATTACTTCCGCAACCGCGACTACATCCTTTTCACCGGCAACGTCCGTGTCGAAGATCGGTCCGGCACGCTCGACAGCGATCTTCTGGAACTTTATCTGCAACCGGCGAAAAAAGGCGATTCCGACCGCGTTATCGGGGAAAGTTCCGGCAGCCGGAAACTCGACCGCGCCGTCGCCATCGGCAATGTCAAAACCGTCGATGCCAAATCGACGCTCGAAAGCGACAAACTTACGATGTTTTTCAAGACGGGCAAAAAGAAAAATCAGAATGTTTCCGGACTTTTCCACTCCGGGAAATCGGAATTGTCGGTCGTCGTCGCCGAGGGCCACGTCATCGGCACGACCAGCGACACCAGCGATCAGTCGTCGATGTTCGGCGCGCTCGGCAGCGACGGGCGTTCGGGACGGCGCTTTTTCTCCGATTACATGAAAAGCGAGGTCGTCACCAACAATACGGAACTGCACGGTCACGTCATCGTCCGCGATGACGCGACCAAGCTCATGTGTCAGGATATGTTCATCGTCGGCAAGCCGAAACAGGAAATCGCCGTTTCGACGGACGATCCCGACGCCGATCCTTTCGAGTTGGTCAGCAGCGAGAGTTACGCGCCGTCGCGCGTGATGCTTTCCGGCGACCGCGAACTGGAGAAGATCATCTGCGAAAAAGACGTTGTCATCATCAGTCGGCAAAACGACGGCAAGCGGGTGTGCGCCGAGGGCGATCACGGAATTTATCTCGTTGACGCCAAACGTTTTGTCATCACTTGCGACGACGACAAATACTGCCGTATCCGCGGCGACGGCAGGTTGCAAAAGTGCGACAAGATCCACTACGCTCTGGACCGGGAACTTTTCACCGGAGAATCCCGGCCCGGCAGGATCCAGTATTCGGAGATCGACCCGGAGCCGATCCCGGAATTATAAATCACAATGCCCTTTGATCAAAAGGGCGCCACAAGGAGATAAAATGAGTAAAATTCGTGTGATGATCGCCGGTTTCGGCAATGTCGGTCGGGGCGTGCGCCTTTCACTCGGCAAACAGCCGGATATGGAACTTTGCGGCATTGTCAGCCGCAACGTCGACCGCGTCAAAAAAGAGATTTCCGATATTCCGGTGCTTCCGATCGCCGACGCCGAAAACTGGGTCCGGGAATTGCGCCCCGACGTCGCCATCCTCTGCGGCGGCTCCAAAGCCGACCTCCCCAAGCAGGGACCCGCGATCTGCCAGTACGTCAATACCGTTGACAGTTTCGACAACCACAGCCAGATCCCCCAATACTTCGAGACGCTCAACGCCGCCGCAGTCAAGGCGAACCACGTCGCCATTATGTCGACCGGATGGGACCCCGGCATTTTTTCGCTTGAACGTGTCCTCGGCGGCGCCTTTATGCCCGGCAGCCGCGCCTACGGCTTCTACGGACTGGGGCCCGAAGGCGGTCTCAGCATGGGGCACAGCGACGCACTGCGCACGATCGAAGGCGTCGTCGACGCGCGCCAGTTCACCCACGCCGTCCCCGAAGCCGTCGAACGCGTCCGCCGCGGAGAAAATCCCGCATTCGAGCCCGGAGATATGCATACGAGAGAGTGCTTCGTCGTCCTCGCCCCCGGCGCCGATCCCGCCGAAGTCACCAAAAAAATCGTCGAGATGCCCGGATATTTCGCGCCCTACGATACGACGATCCACTTCGTTTCGCAGGAGGAGTTGAAAGAACGCTGTCAGGGCTTCCCCCACGACGGGCTGGTCATCACCGCCGGAGAAACCGCCAAAGGCACTCCGGCGCTGGCGGAATACCGCTGCGTCTGGGGCAGTAACCCCGAAGCGACCGCCAACGTCCTCGTTGCCCACGCCCGCGCCGCCGCGCGGCTCGCCGCCGAAAAGAGAAGCGGTGCTTTCACCATTCTCGACATCCCGGCGACCTATTTCTCGCCGCTCAGCCGGACGGAACTTTTAAAACACTGGATGTAAGTTATGGGCGATCTGCTTTTTCCCGATGCCGCGCCGAGTCCGGAGACTTCTCCGGAGCAGAAAGTTGCCGAAGAGCCGGAACTTTCCTTTGAGGAAGCGCTCAACCGATTGGAAGCGCTTGTTTCCAAAATGGAAACGGGACAGCTCCCTCTGGAAAAACTGATCTCCTCCTACGAGGAGGGCGGCAAACTCGCCAAAATCTGCCGCACCCGCCTCGACCAGTTGGAGCGCAAGATCCAGATCCTCACGGGAAGCGCGGAAAATCCGCCGCAGTGGGAAACCTTTCAGGAATAAACGTTTTTTCAATCGTCAACAGGAGTTTTTTATGACGAAACAGATTTTTATTTCCGCCATTGCCGTTGCGATGGCGTTCGGCGCATCCGGTGCCGAACGCAAGATGAATTTCATCAGCATCGCCCCGTTTTTCCCGAACGACATCGATTATACCGTAAAGGAGGCGCGTCACGCCGCCGAGGCGAGCGGTGTCCGCAAAAACGCCTACATGCTGACGATGCAGCCCGACGGCACGGACGTGATGGCGAAACCGAAACTCTGCGCCAAGGCTTTCCGCGAACTGAAAGAAAAACTCAAAGACGACAATATCGAAAGCGGCATCCTCATCCAGAGCACGATCGGTCACGGCTGGGCGGGCGCCGTCACCTGCGAACGCGGCTGGGCGGAGATCATCAACATCAAGGGCATCACGCTTCACCGCCTCTGTATGCTCGACCCCGATGTCCGCGCCTACACAAGGGATATGATCAAGATGCTCGCCGCCGAAAAGCCGGCGTTTTTCCTCGTTGACGATGACTTGCGCGCGATCAACAACAGCGACAACGGACCGGAGTGCTTCTGCGATCTGCATATGGCGGAATTCAATAAGCGTTCCCCGCAGAAATTCACCCGCGAGGAATTGATCGAAAAGATCAAGACGGGTGCGTGGAACGATCCCGCCGTCCAGCTTTTTGAAACGATCCGCCGCGAAACCGTCCTCGGCTATGCGAAACTCATCCGCGACGCGATCGATGAAGTCGATCCCTCGATCCCCTGCGGCTACTGCTCCGGCGGCGGAGAATATCTCCTTGCGGGCGAGATCGCCCGGACTCTCGCCGGCAAAGGGGAATCTTTTCTGCGCATCAACAACGCCGCCTATATGGAAGCCTGGGGACCCGTCAACAGTTTCTACAACATCATGTACCAGACGGCATTCAAAGTGTCGGCGGCGGGCAAAATCGACACCATCCTCGATGAGAGCGACATCTATCCGCACAATGCGTGGAGCAAATCGGCGATCAGTATGCACGCGCACATCACGGGCGGCATCCTCAACGGCGTTTCCGGCGGCAAACTCTGGATCAGCGATCTTTCCAACAAATGCGATTTCGACATCGCGCGTCACCGGGCGATTTTGAAAGAGCACATCGGTTTCTACAACACGTTGCTCAACGAAGTCGGTCACATCCAATGGTGCGGTCCCAATGCGGTGCTGCGCGACCCCGCTTTCCAGTTCCACCCCGGCCACGCTTTGCAGCCGCTGCTTGACAACAACTGGAGCGCGACGATCCTCGATCCGCTCGGCATCCCGTCGCATTACGGCAAAATCGACAAAAACGCGATCAACACGCTGACCGCCGATACCGTCAACGCCTTGAGCGACGACGACCTCAAACTCGTCCTGAGCGGCAAAGCGCTCGTCGACGGCGGCGCCGCCTTGAAACTTGCCGAACGCGGTTTCGCTCCTTACCTCGGCGTGAACCCCAAAGCGCAGTCTTTCAAAACCGAAGGGGAAACTCTGATCGGAAGTCCCTATAAATGCCCGTTGCAGAATACGGGGTGTCCTTTCCTCACCGATCTCGATCCCAAGGCGGTTCCGCTGAGCGAAGTGCGCACTTCCCCCTACCGTTACGCGCCGACGACCAAGTACGTGATGCCGGGTGCGGTCTACTTTGAAAACGCGCTCGGCGGCAAAGTCATCACGACGGCTTTGAGCGTCAAGAGCGTCCCGACTGACTTCATCGGTCATCACCGCAAAGCGTGGGCGATCGCGTTGCTGAAAAAACTGGATCCGGCGGCGTTGCCGCTATACGCCAACGCGTTACAGCACGTTTATTTCCGTTGCGGCGTGCGTCCGGACGGGAATTTCCTCGCCGGATTCTACAACCTCGGCTACGACGCGCTCGACGGAATCGCGCTGACGGCAACATTTCCGGTCAAAAAAGTGGAACTTCTCCAAGGCGACGGCAGTTGGCAGGAAGTCACTTTCAAACAGACCGATGCGACGCTCGTCATCGACAAACCGATCGCCTGTCAGGAATTCGCGATCCTCAAAATCACGAAATAAAGCACGATCTCATCCCAATACTGAAACGCTCTTGTCCAATCCGGCGGGAGCGTTCTTTTTTTGTCAAGGACACAGGAGTTGCCCCCGCGTAAATTCCGCGCCGATCAGTAACGCCGTCCGGCGGTGACGGGCGACAAGCAAGGCATGAACGATGCCAATGCCGTAGAGCAATCCCGTATACGCCGCGCTGATGTCGAAAGATCGTCGCTATCGACAAAGTCGGCATATCGTCCATCAACATCAATGCGATGCAAAAATCAACGCCATAGGGAGCGTATGCTTCCGCACAACTTACACAATCGCAAAGGATACAAGCTTTACGTAACTACTGAAGCTCTGCCAGTAATTGCTCGATTTTCCCGATGTTTTCGTGAGGATGATCCGCAGTGCTGAGCAGTTGAAAAATCCGTTTGCTCCAAGTGAAATAATGGCGCGCCAACCATCGATCTTCGAAAGATAAACAAACGTTTCTTTTTTTATAATAAACCCCGAGATGGTATGTGCAATTTCCCAACAATAAAGAGCTGGCAATAGCGGTTTTTGATGGTCTTCCCCAATATGCGCCCCACGCTGCGTACGCTGTGGCTGTGCGCAAACTCTTTTCCGCTTCCGGGATGTGATGAGTAGTAAAAAGGAAATCAGCATATTGAATGTAAAAAATCGCCATAGCCTCAAATTCGACGCAGGAATCGGGATCTTGAAGTTTATACGGACGCTCTGCCTGAAATATTTTGTACGCTTCCTGAAAACAGCGAGCAGCTTCTTCTTGATTTCCCATATTATTGTATACCGAAGCCAAGTAGGAAATCGGCAATGCCGTTAGCACGGAAAGATTGCCGAATATTTCTTTTCTAAGGTTTATGGCTTGTTGGAAGCAAGAGACTGCTTTGGGGAAATTATTCTGACTTTTTTGCACAAATCCCGAGAAAATCTGGAAACTTGCATCATATTTTTTTCGAAGTATGGGATTTTCGACGCTTGCGATTACTGAACCCATATTTTGGAAAACCTTTTCTGCAGATTCCACAAATTGGTAAACAGTAATGTAATAAAGCAAGTCGTGATACAAATTCAAAGAAAAGAAAACAGAAAGAGTATGTCCTTGCAAATCGTTTTGTTGCCAGTCGAACATCATATCGGAAAAGACCATCGTCTCTTTCGTGTTTATTCCTTTAGTTTGGATTTCACGGGCGATAAAATTGCTGAACTCAATGGCATTAAATCGCCGATGCTCCGCATTGCCGGATTGGATTCCCGCACGAACAATTCTGTGGATCCGAGCATATTCAAGATCTGCATCCGGATCCAACACGCAATATTTCCACAACTCAAAAATGATATTTTGAAAGTCATTTTCATCATTTAGATTCATCATTTTACGAATCCAAGTCAACGGAATATAATCCGGTGGACAAAGGGCAGCAAACTCAGCGAAACGCATAGCTTGGGGGGAAAGATTTTCCAACGTCGATTTGACCAATGTTCCGAGGCTGAAAAGTTCTGCTTGCTGCGGTTTTTTCATCAACGTGTTGTGGACTTGTTTATATTTGTCTTTCTGAAAAGGGGGAAAGTTCGATATCATGTTGCAAACCAGTGACATCGCGAGCACATTTCCCTGCAACAAGGAATAAATCTTCTCGGCATAATGGCGTTCCGTCTCATCAGTGGTGTCTTGAACGCCAAGCAATGCCAGCGCATCCTCTTTTCCCATTCCGGACAGCGGAAATAATTGCAAATAATCGCCGACTCCGTTGCTGACAATTCCGCATCTCGAGGAAGCAATCAGGCGAATCCGCTCATTGCCGCCGTCGCTGAAATATTGGAAAGCATCGCGCAACATTGCCGGATCGCTCACATTGTCGAAAAAGAGCAAAACCGGCTTACCCAGCGCGAGCAAACGTTGTTTGATCAACTGAAAATTTGCCTCGCAATCAAGACTTTTATCATTTTCACTAAGATTGAAGAACTGGAGGACTTTGGGATCATTGAGCAACGTATTGACGGCGTCCGGAATCGATCGGCAATTTTCCGATGGAATGAAAAAACGTCCACCGGGAAAGTCGTCCTGACAAGTTTCAGCCAGTTTGTAAATCAGCGAAGTCTTGCCGATGCCCGGTTCTCCCCAGATCACGGGAATGATATCGTTGGATGACAAGATAATTTCGCGCAGTTTTTGCAACTCTTTTTGCCGCCCGACAAACCGCGACGAGCAACGTTGGAAATTGGTAAATCCGAGTTTTTTACCGTCATTTTTACCAAAAAGACAACGCTCGCGCCCCCCCTGTCGTGTAATGTTGATGATGTTGATGGTATTTTGGAATTCAGTATTGCAACTTGCGATCAGAGATTTGATTAAATCACGTTGCGTCCGATTAAGTTTAGCAGAAAAAAGGTTCAACCCCTTCATCAGAGCGTTAACTAGAAAACCAATACTTCTGATGTTTTGGCTGAAGATGTTTTCGCGCTGAAGCGCGCTTTTTCTCGCTTTTAAAGAAAATAATCTTTTCCACAAAGGAATTTTTGGCAGATTCCCAAAAATTTCCTCGTAACGCACCAATTGTATCCGTTTTTTGGATGCGTTGCAGGCATCCTCAATAAAATCACGGCTTTGCTTGCAAATATCGTCGTCGTTTGCGCTGAATTCCTCCGGCAACAAAAACGGCTTATTGGTACCGATATGAATATCAGGATGTTTTCCTACATATGTTTCGCGCGCCTGTTGGCTTTCAGACAATTCTTCGCGCTCCTGCCGTTCCACATTGATAAATTGCTGATAGACTTGGGATAACATTTCCCTTTTTTCATTCAATTCGCGCAAGAGTGCTTGTTGTCTATGGTATTCGACCTCGCTAAATTGCAGTTGGCGCGTTTGGCGCGAATTGGCAATCGCCGTTTCCAACCATTTTTTTGCATCTTGATATCCCAAATCCATCCGATTACGGATGCTTTCCGGACTGAAATCCAGCGGATTACCGAGATTTTCGCTAGGAATGATCGGATAAATGTCCAAATTGCAGTAACGAGGATCGCTAAAACTAAAAGGTTCGTCAGGATTCAAGGCAAAAGTGATCACTGTTTTGATTTTCTGGGGATTGAAAGCAGAGCTGGAAAGCGGAGCGATCGGCATATTGTCGAGAACGGCGTTATGGTGGGCTTCAAAGTAAAGCGGTGCGTCAACGCCGAAGCCGCCATCGCAGTAAAGTTGATCGTGAATTTGCACGTTGGGGAAAATAAATGGAATGGCCGTCGATGCTAGCAGATACTTCTTTTTTTCGTCCAAATCAAAAGAAACGATATTGCTGTAATCTACCTCTCCACGATGCTTATTATGCGCGCAAATAATCGTGGGGATTTTATAGGAACTGGATTCTTTTTGCAAGCCATCGTCAAGCAGTTTTTTTAGGCCATCGTGCGTAAAAATCCCGTGGTTGTTGTTTAAGACATAAAGTTGATCTACCCAAAAATTTTTCGGCGGGATTGGATAGAGAAACATGGGGATGATCTGCTTCAAAATCGCATAGACTGCTTTGGAGGAGCAACCGGCGACCGTCGCCGATGCTTGTGGAATTCGTAAAAAGGCGGGTATTTTTGTGCTATCCATGCCGGTTAGGATAAGTTCCGTAGTCAAATTTTTCCAAATGGATTCCGCTATGCGGATCCCATCCGACTCAAAAGCGTATTGCGAATACAATGCGGCATTCAATGCTCCGACTGATGTGCCGGAAATGATGCCAGCAGGGGGAAGTTGCCTTTCTGCAAACGCTTTCCAAGCACCGATTTGCCATGCCCCTTTAGCCCCGCCTCCGGCGAAAACAACCCCATAGCCGTCATTTAAAAAATTTAACATAATACACCATCTTATTTTAAAAATTATTTCAATTTTTCATTGATAGAATTAGGTAGTGTCCGATATTTTGCGCACATTTGTTTCTGACTGATTGCAGAACCACGTGCATTGGCGAAGCCGAAACAAACCGACCGACCGGGAAGCTCCGGAGGAGCAGGTCGGTTTGTGAAGGCGGAGCCTTTCCTCCTCTTACTTTACACCCTTTCCGTACAGTTTGCAAGCATTAATGCCTTGTCGAGTTCCTCATTTCGTTGTGGAAATGTGACGGTTCCTCATTCCGACCAGCATTATAGCCGAATAACGACCAGAGGTCGTTGGTAGATGTTTTGCGACAACACTGAACAATATTCGTTGCCTTCGCATCGGGAAAGGAATCGCCGATCACATTGTGAAGTCCGAAATTTTTATCTGGAATAATTAATTAGCGGACACCTTTCACTTTTGGGTAACATAAAAAACTGCTCCACGCTAATGTTTGGAGAAATACCCAAAAACATATGGATATGATTTGCTCATGCTTCTGCCTCGATTATCTGCGTTGTTCTGTTCACACAGTTGACGAAGGATTATTCCTATATCGCTTTTCAACTCTATATACATATTGTAATAATGGTTGGTGATCCTTAGTTACTATAATCCCATGGAGGCTTTTTCTTCTCGCTTGTATTTAAAGATTTCGGCTACTCACCGGCTGCGCCGATGTTTTTTTTGCCCCGCGGGCGGAACAAAAAAGCGGGCAGGATCTCTCCTGCCCGCTGAAATCGCAAATTTATTCCGGTTTTAGTTGCCGCTCTGTTTCGCCGCATCCTTGCTGAATTCATTCGGATAGACATAATTTTCCTTGTCGTTTTCGTCCGGATAACCGGCGTTTTCCCTGGAAAACCACTTGTCTTTGCGCCCCTCATAGCCTTTCGTACTGCAGTCAAGTTTGAGGATGAGACCGTAGTCCTTGTGATTCGGCTGGCGTTGGGTCGGAGTCTTGTCGTAATCGACCACACCGGTGAAGTCGGCGGCAACGCCCGAATCCGGACCGCCGTCGATCTGCGAATTTCCGCTGATCAATCCCCACGGATTATACGCATAGGTCAAGTTGCGCTTTTTATCTTTGCTGGCTGTGATTTCACCGTAATCCAAATACTGCTCGTCGTTGCCCTTGTTGTCCGCATTAAGACGGATCGCCGTCGTCGGGCAGACGTAGATTTTGGGAGTCCGCAACGTATACCAATAGAGAATATCGAGCGCCGGAGTCGTCTTGGGATCATCAAGCTCCATCGCCGTATAGTTATCGACATCAGGATTGCCTTTCGCACCGCCTTTCGCCGGCAGACTGCCGCCATAACTGTCCGCGTAGATCAGCAAACTCTGCCCGATGTTGCGCAGATTGCTCATGCAGTTCGCCTGATTGGCTTTTTCCCGTGCGGTACCGAGCGCCGGGATCAGCAATGACGCCAAGATACCGATGATGGCGATCACGACCAGAAGTTCGATCAACGTAAAACTTTTTTTCATAGTAAAACCCTCGATTTTTCCGCGCAAGCGGCGATTTGAAATTGTGGATACATTAATAGTATACAGCACGACAAACTTTTTTTCAACCGGCTTTTAAAAAAATCTCCGATTTATTTCAATTATCCGCTTCTTTTCTGCCGATGACGCGGTCGATGAAATAACGCGGACGCGCCCGGACGTCGGTGTAGATCCGCCCGATATATTCCCCGATGATGCCGATGCCGATCATCTGGATCCCGACAAAGATGAAACTGATGGCAAAGAGCGTAAAGATACCGGCGTTGCCCCATTCGTTACCGCCCGGACAGAAGCGGCGGATCAGAATGTAAAGGCTCAAGAGGAAACCGCTTGCCGCCGCCAAAAGCCCGAAATATGTCAAAATGCGCAAAGGCAGCGTCGTCATGCAGGTCAGCAGATTGAACTGCAAATTGATCAGTTTCCAGACCGAGTATTTCGATTCACCGACCGTGCGCGCGGCGTGCGCCACCGGGATCTCGCAGGTCTTGCGGGCGAAACTGTTGCCCAGCACGGGAATGAAGGTCGAGCGTTCATTGCACTGCAGCATCGCGTCCACGATCGGCCGCCGGTAGGCGCGGAGCATGCAACCGTAATCCTGCATATCCACCCCGGTCGCCTGACGCGCGGCGCAGTTGACGATTTTGGAGCAGAAACGGCGGAAAAAAGTATCGCGGCGGTTCTGCCGGATCGTCCCGACGACGTCGTTGCCCTCCTCGGCGGCGGCGATCAAATTGGGGATCTCCTCCGGCGGATTCTGCAAATCGGCGTCCAGCGTGATGACGAGATCGCCGCGCACCTGCGAAAAACCCGCCATGATCGCGTTGTGCTGACCGTAATTGCGGTTGAGCAAAACGGCGATCACCTGATCGGGACGCGCCTCGGCGGCGCGGACGATTTTTTCCGCGGAATCGTCACTGCTGCCGTCGTCGATCAAAATAAATTCAAACCGGCGTCCGGTGCCGTCGAGTACGGCAAGCGTGCGTTTCAGCAATTCGTCGAGACACCCGGATTCATTGTAGACCGGAATGACGACGGAAATAAACTCAAGACGTTTGGCTGTTTCCATTTCGGGTTATTCCTCCTTGTTGGAAGTTGAATTTTCTTCTTTTTTCACCACCGTGTTGCCGTAATAAAGCGTCAGACGTTTTTCGTGATTGCGGAAAGCCGGTAACTTTTCCTGCGCCGACGGCGAATCCCACCACAAACTGAAATCGGCGGCGACCGTCGCGATTTCCATTTGCTGTGCGGCGTCGGCATCCGCGATCACGGCGACAAAACCCTCGTTGTTGCGCGTGAGAAACTCGCGCAATGCCCTGATACGCTCCTCTTTGCCGGAGCAACGGAGCCGACGATCGGTATTGCTGTAAAAGAGCACGGCGGCATCCGGTTTTTCGCCATAATATAAAATAGCCGATTCCGGCAGATTTTTCAACGGCGATTGCAAATGGTTTAAAATAAATTCGCGTCCGCTCCGGAAACCGGCAAGATTCGGACGGATCACGCAGATCGCCGCCGCCGTCAGCGTCAACGCGGCGAGCACGGTGCCGCCGCAACGTTTCGGCAAAGCGAAACGCGCCGCCGCCGCCCGGTCAAAAAGCAAAAAGATTTGCGCGAGCAATCCCGCCGCCGGAACCGCGAACAAAACCGAATTCGGCATATCGAGTTTAAAAAGCGCTTTCCAGATCGGGATCACGATGACCGATGCGACGGCAACTGCGCCCGTGACCATGGCAAGATAACGCACCAGCGTATCGACGGCGATTTCCGTTTTGCCCAAGCTGTCCTCTTCGGAAAGCGTCGCCGCCATCAGGATCGTCAGCACCGGCGCGAGAAAAATCATCCGCCGCCAGTTTTCCGCCGCCGGGATCAGCGAAATCAGCCACACCGCCAGTACGGCAAGGGTAAAAAAACGGAAATTCTTTTCCTGTTTCCGGATCGCGCCGAGATTCCGGATCATCACGGAAATCCCCCACAAACTCCACGGAAAAACGATCCTCAAGCCGTCGAAACAAACGGCGCGCACTCCGTGCCGCATCCACTTTTCCGCGACTGCGGAAAGATCCGGCGGCAATACGCCGTAATTTCGCAAAAGGTACGCCGCCGCGCCGAAACCGATGACGGAAAGACTCCAGGCGAGCCACTTGGGCTTGCGGCGCGGCGCGTCGGAATTTCCGGCAAAGGAAAGGATGATCGCGGTCACCAGCGGCGGTAACGCCGCGTAAAACGTACCGAAAAGCGTTGCCAGCAACAAAAGCGACATAAATGCCACGGGACGAAACGTGTTTTTTTTCTTTCCCGACAGCAGGATGTAAACCGCCCATACGCCGCACGCCGCCGCCGGGATCGCGTCGAGAAAAAGGCGCGACAAATAGAGAAAAGCGCCGCATCCCAAAAGCAGGACCCCGGCAAAAAGCGCGACGCGGCGGCTGAAAAAGAGTTTGCCGAGCGCGACCGTACCGGCGAGCAACACCCCGCCGTTCAGTGCGACGACCAGACGGAGCGTCCACTCGGAAACGCCGAAAAGTTTACCGGCAAGGACACCTTCCCACAGAAGCGGCACCGGGACATTGTAAACGATTTCCCGGTTGAAAACCGGAATGAGGCAATTGGACTGAGTGACCATTTCGCGTACCGCTTCCGCGAAAAAGGCTTCGTGCCCCCACCAGGCGTCGCATCCGGTAAAAACGACGAGGCAAATCAGTGCCGCGCCCCAGAAAATATATTCGTTGCGCTGTAACTCGTCGGTCGCGACCTTGTTTTCCGCGTAGAGCATCAGTTACGCCAGGACTTCGCGCGCCGCCGCGACGACGTCGCGGACGTCGTCCTCCGTCATATCGGGGAAAAGCGGCAACGAAGTGATGTGATCGCTGTTGTATTCGGTATCCGGCAACGTTCCCGGCTGATAGCCGTAGGCTTCACGGTAGTATTTCTGCAAATGGGCACAGCGGAAATGCAATCCGGTGCCGATGTTGCGCGCTTTCATTTCCGCCATAAAGGTATTGCGGTCGAGCTTCGGAGAATCGACGCGCACGATGAAAAGGTGCCACGCGTGAATGAAATCGTAGGCGGGATCGCCGAGCGGACGGATTTCCGGCATATCGGCAAAAAGTTCGCGGTAAAGCATCGCCAGTTGCGTGCGTTTGGCATTGATCTCGCGCCAGCGTTTCAACTGGTTCAAGCCGAGCGCCGCCTGCATATCGGTCAAGTTGTATTTGAATCCGGGGGAAATCACTTCCGCCTGCGGACTGCGCCCGCGGTTCTGACGGTCAAAAGCATCCATCGCGATGCCGTGGAATTTCCAGCGGCGCATCGCCGTTGCGAGCGCCTCGTCGTCGGTGACGAACATCCCGCCCTCGCCGCAGGTGATGTTTTTGATCGCGTGAAAGCTGAAAATCGCACTGTGATGTTTACCGATATGCCCGCCTTTGTAAAAGGTGCCGACGGCGTGCGCGGCATCCTCGACAACGGGAATATCTTTCGCAACCTGGCGGATCGCGTCGAGATCGGCGGGCGCTCCCGCGAAGTGGACGGGGACGATCAGTTTCGTCCGCGGCGTGATCGCCGCCGCAACGGCGTCGGGACGCACGAGCAACGTGTCGCGGTCGACTTCGACGAAAATTGGTTTGGCTCCGGCAAGTTCGATCATATTGGCGATCGAGACCCACGTCATCGACGGCGTAATGACTTCGTCGCCGGGACCGATCTGCATCACTTTGAGCAGCAAATGCATCGCGGCGGTCGCACTCGAAAGGGCGACCGCATAACGATTGCCGACAAGTCCGGCAAGCGCCGCTTCAAACCCGGCATTGGCGGGACCGTTGGTGATCCAGCCGGAACGCAACACCTCGCTGACGGCGGCAATATCGCTCTCATTGACGGAGGGGCGGGTAAAAGGCAGAAATTCCTTGCGCATCAAGAGTTACTCCTCTTTTTTGACTTCGTTCCAAAGGGCATCCATCTCGTCGAGGGTGGAAGTTTCACAACTTTTGCCGCGCGCGGCAAGTTTCTTTTCGACCGCGCGGAAACGGCGTTCAAATTTGTAATTCGCCTGACGAAGCAATTCCTCGGCGGTATGACCGCCGCGTTTGCGCGTCAGATTGACGACGGCAAAGAGGAGATCGCCGATCTCCTCGTCGATCGCGGCATCGTCGGCAGTTGTCAGCGCATCGGCGACTTCGCGGCTCTCCTCGGCGACCTTGGCGGCGGCGCCGGAAACGTCGCGCCAGTCGAAACCCGCCTTGGCGGCGCGGGATTGCAGTTTTTCCGCGCGGTCGAGTGCGGAAAGGCTCTGATCGACTTTATCCATCGCCGATTTCGCCGCCGCGCGGCCGGGCTCACGCGCCTTGACCTTTTCCCAGAGGGCGAGCACCTCTTCCGGAGTCCCCGCCTGTCCGGAGCCGAAAACGTGTTCATGGCGGCGGATCATTTTTTCGATGACGTGCGCCCAGACGTCCTCAAGAGAGAATTCCCCTTTTTCCTCGGCGACGGCGACCTGTAAAAAGACATTCATCATCACATCGCCGAGTTCGTCGAGGATGTGTTCCTTGTCGCCCTGATCGAGCGCTTCGACGAATTCGGCGCATTCGTTGCGCAGACAGCGGCTCAACGTCTGCCGCGTCTGGGCGCGGTCCCACGGACAGCCGCCCGGTGCGCGCAAACGCTTCAAAAGTCTTAAAAGCGAATCGGCGTCCGCCGAAAAACCGAGCATCAACTCTTTGCCCATTTAGAAAGTAAATCCTACGTTGAAGTGGATCCGCAGTTTACTCGATTCGTTGTCCACATTGTTCAGGATCGGGAAAGCGAGGTCGAGCTTAAGCGGCATATTCAGTTGCGGCAGTTTCAGACGGAACCCGTAACCGACGCCGATATTGAATTTGGAAAAATCGAAATCCCAGGCGTTTTCCCAGGCATTTCCGGCATCGCAGAAAATGGCGCCGCGCAACGGCCCCCAGATCGGATGGCTGACCTCGGCGGTAAAAAGGAGCATTGTGAGACCGCCTACGTTTTCGCCGTTGTAATGCGGTCCGACGGAGCGGTAGCTGAAACCGCGCAGCGAGTTGCCGCCGCCCAAAAAGTAGCGTTCCGAAAGCGGCACCGAGGTCTGCTCCTGATCAAATCCGGAAATCACGCCGAATTTCGCACCGACCATCGCGACGATCGCCTTGTCGAAGAAACTGTAATGATAACTGCCCTTGGCTTCAAGACGGTAAAAGTCGCTGCTGCCGCCCAGCCCTTTGGCGCCGATCGCACCGAAAAGATTGAGCATATAGCCTTCCGTCGGGTCGATGAGGCTGTCGCGGGTGTCGCGGTTGAGCATCAAAGAAACCTGACCGACGCGCGACGTGCCGTCCAAACCGAGTTCGGAAAGCGGCTTTTCCAAACGACCGCAGACTTCGTCGATGCGCACGATCTCAAACTTGTAACCGACGGCGATCGAGGTGAAGTCGTCAAAAATTTTGCGTTGCAGCGAAGTCCGCACCCCGGTATGCTGTTCGCGCCACTGGTCGTAATTTGCCCAGTTCATATAAGCCGATATCTCAAAACGTATCGGCAGATCGGCGAGCCAAGGCTCGACGAAATCGACGTTGAATCCGGCGTTTTCCACGCCGAGGATACCCTGGATACGCATTTTCTGACCGCCGCCGTAGAACCAGTTCCCGGGATTGAAAAGGTCGAAGTTTTCACTGGAAATTTCCGCCATGCCAAAAAAGGAGTTGATATCCGACACACCGGCGCCGATACGGAAATGATAGCGTTCGTGATTTTCCTCGACGGTGATGCGGACATCCTTTTCATCGAGGGCGTCGGCGTTGACCGCATCGGCATCGACTTTGGTGAAGTATCCCATTCCGAGCAGACGGCGGCGGCTCACTTCGATGCGGTTGCGGTCGACCGGATCGCCCGGCTGGATCGCAAGTTCGCGCCGCAGGACTTTGTCTTTGGTATCGGTGTTGCCGACGATGATGACGTCGCGCACATGATAGGGACGTCCTTCGGAAACGACGAAATCGACGGAAACGGTGTGATCCTGAAACTTTTCCGTCCGCACGGGACGGCAGTTGATGTCACAGTAGCCGAAGGTTTCGTAACGGCCGATGATGCTGCGCGTCGACGCCATTTCGTTTTCCAGCGAAAACGTTTCGTTTTCGCGCAGTTTCAAAAGCGGCAGCAACGTTTCGGGGGAAAATTTTTCCGTGCCGGAAACGGACACTTTCACCACTTTGTAAGGCTCGCCCTCGTCGATGAAAAACTTGAGGTTGACGTATTCGGGATCTTCGGCATCCGGCGTCGTTTCGACCTTGGTGACTTTGGCGTCGAGGTATCCCAGATTGAGGTACTTGTCGCGGATCCGGGCGCGGTCGAGTTCCAGCTCGTGCCGGTCAAAAAGACCGCGGTTGAGAAAATCGTTGAGAAAGGGCAGTAAATTAAAATAACTGTACTGATTGGCGATCGAAGAACGCAATTCCCGTTCGGAAAAAACCGTGATCCCTTCAAACGTAACGTCTTTCACCTTGAGCCGCAAATGCTCGGCGATCTTGAAAGTGAGGATGATGCCGTCGGCGTTTTCCGGATCGTTGGCGACATGGGGCATCACTTCGACGTCGCGGAAACCGCGTTCCAGATAGAATTTACGCAATTTCTGCGCGCTTTCCTGCAACTGGCGGTCGTTGAGCAGTCCGCCCTCATTGAGCGTGATCTCCTTGCCGAGTTCATGCGTCGGGAACTTCGCGTTTCCGGTGATCTCGATGTGCGTGACCCGCGGACGGGCGCGCAGATGAAAAATCACTCGGATCCGTCCGTCCGGCAACTTTTCGCTCTCACTGACGACATCGGCGAAATTTCCGGTTTCGTAAAGGCGCTTGTTGTCGGCGGTCAGCGTTTCCGCGTCAAATTCCATATTGGGATGAGTCTTGATGCGCGCAAGCAATCCGGCGTCGGGGATCCGGACCGATGATTTCTGGTCAAAAACGACCTCCGCCACCTGCGCCGCAAAGAGCGATACGGCACAGAAAAAGACCGATACCGTCAAACTTTTCCGCAATGTAAATGATCCCCGCATAAGCCGACTATTTCTGCTGTTGCGGCGCATACTCCGAAGATTCGGGCGACGCCGCCATAAATTCCATCCGTTCGGGGTAAAAGACCAATTTGCAGTTGGCGGTACGCCCGTTACGGTTTTTTTCGATGATCCATTCCGCCTCGACGCTGCCGGATTCCATGCCTTTGGTCTTTTCGCGGTCGCGGTGGAGAAAACTGACGATGTCGGCGTCCTGCTCGATGGCGCCGGACTCGCGCAAATGCGCAAGTTTCGGACGGGCATTCTGCCCTTTGTCCTTGTCGAGTTCACGGTTGAGCTGGGCGAGCACCAGCACCGGGATGTTGAGATCCTTGGCGATTTTTTTGATGCCGCCGGAAATTTCGGCGACTTCCTGCTGACGGCTGTCGACGCGGCCGTCGGAGTGCATCAACTGCAAATAGTCGATGACGATAAGTTCGATGTGCTTTTCACTGTAAAGCCGGCGCGCCTTGGCGCGCAGTTCGGAAATCGTCAGCCCCGGCGTCGGATCAATGTAAAGCGGCGCCTTGGAAAGCTTTTGGACGGCTCCGGTGAGTTTCTCCATGTCGGACGTTTTAAAATTGCGGTTCCAGAATGCGGATTCCGGAACACGCGCCTGCGTGCAAAGCAAGCGGCGCGCGATCTGCTCGTCCGTCATTTCCAAACTGAAAAAAGCGACCGCGCGCGGATTGGGACAGTTGACGGTGATATTGCGGATCACGTTGAGCGCGAGACTGGTCTTGCCGATGGAGGGACGCGCCGCGAGGACGAACATTTCCCCTTTTTTCAGCCCGCCGGTGCATTCGTCGACCGGCATGAAGCCCGTCGGGATCCCCGGTTCGATCTTGCGGTCGAGGATATCCATCAGCAGTTTGAACTGTTTCGGCAAGAGATCGCCGAGCACACTGATGGCGTGCGTTTCCTCGCCGTTGCGGATCGCGTAAATGTCGCTCTCGATCTGATCGACGAGTTTCGCGGCATCCGCCTCGCCGTCATAACAGCGGGTCAACGCGCCGGCGCAAACGTCGATCATCCGGCGCAAGGTCGCATACTTGGTCAGCGTCTTGCACCAGGATTCGAGATTGACGGTCGTGGCGATGGAGTCGAAAAGTCCGGCGAGATAAATTTCCCCGCCGACGGCTTCGAGTTTCTGTTTTTCGCGCAGGTATTGCGCGAGCGAAACAAGATCTACACTGCGCGTTTCGTCGCGGTGAAGCTCCAGCAACGCGCGGTAGATCTCCTGATGTGCCGAGGAGTAAAAAAGTTGTTCCTGCCGGCACGATGCGATGACGGTTCCGACTGCGGAACCGGGTTCGCGCAACATTGCGCCGAGCACCGCTTTTTCGACCGCTTCCGCGTGCGGACGCGCCCGGTCGGGCAGAAACCCGACCGGATACGCATCACGTGCTGTACGCTCCTCCGCCATCGCAGTCAACCAGCTTAACTGCGGACGACCTTGACCTTGACGTCAACGATCACTTCGGCGTGCAGTTTGACACTGGCGGAAAATTCGCCGAGCGTCTTGATCGCGGGTTCGATCTTGACCTTGTTGTGGTCGACGGCGAAACCGAGTTTGGCGAGTTCGTCGGCGATCATGCGGGGAGAGACCGATCCGAAAAGGAGATCGTCCTCGGTCGCCTGCATCGGGATGACGACTTCGGCGGTTTCAAGTTTCCCGGCGACTTCCTTCGCCTTGGCGAGTTCGTCGGCGCGGCGCTGCGCGATGAGGGCTTTGCGGCTCTCAATCAGACGGAGCGTGCCGGCGGTCGCTTTGGCGGCGAGACCGCGGGGCAAAAGATAGTTGCGGGCATAGCCCGGCGCGACGTGGACTTCTTCTCCGGCGAGGCCGAGATTTTCGACGTCATCGAGCAAAATCAAAGTAACGTTAGCCATAATGCTTTGCTCCTGTAAATTAGTAAACCAGCGCAATGATGCGGGCGCGCTTGACGGCGGCGGCGAGCATTTTCTGGTGATCCAGACAGTTGCCGGTGATGCGGCGGGGCATGATCTTGCCCTTTTCGGTCTGGAATTTCATCAGCGTTTCGGCATCCTTGAAGTCGATGTAGTTGACTTTGGCTTCGCAGAAACGGCAAACTTTCGGCTTCGCCGCGCTGCGACGGCGGCCCTGTCTTTTCGGTCCTTGCATAATGATGATCCTTTCAACAAATTATGAAGATTTTTTCTTTAAAACGGAATATCGTCATCCGGCGGCATTTCCGGCGTGGCGGCAGGCATCGGCGGCATCGCCGCCGGCGGAGTCTGACGCACCGACCGGGCGTAGGGATCGACGGGAGCCGGATTGCCCGCGCCCTCCGGCACGGCGCCGGAGCCGGGAGCATCCTGACGGCGCCCCATGAATTGGACTTGCTCCGCGACGACGCGCAACCGCGAACGGGTGCCGCCGCCATTGCGGTCTTCCCACTGGTCGAGCTGCAACCGCCCCTCGACCATCACGGGGGATCCCTTGGTCAGAAACTGTTTGCAATTGGCGGCACTGCGTCCCCAGACGACGACGTCGACAAAACAGGTGTCGTCGATCTCCTGACCGGAACTGTTCTGATAACGGCGTCCAACCGCCAACCGCAGTTCGCAGACGTTCTGCCCGCTGGGCAGTCCGCGCAAATCGGGGTCACGGGTGAGATTGCCCAACAAAAACACTTTATTCAAACTTGCCATAGATACTTACCCGTTAAAAAATTCTGTTTTTCAGTTTCTCTTTTTGCCGGATGACAAAATTACTCTTCGCCGAGTTTCGCGGTGATCACTTTTTCCGGGCGGTCATACGCCAGGATCATATTGCGAAGCACGCGCTCGTCGAGCCGGTACTTTTCCTTGATCGCCTTGACACCGGCGGGCTCGAGATCGAAAACGAAATCGAAGTAAAGCCCCGCGCGACGCTTGTTGATCGGGTAGGTGAATTGTTTACGGCCCATCGGGAGTGTTTCGCCGAGCGTGCCGCCGAGCGTCGTCAGAAGTTCGGAGAACTCCTTGCAGAACGCCGCACCGTCGTCATCCGACTTGCGGATGTCCAGAATGAATACAGCCTCGTATTTTTTCAAAATAAACCTCTCTTTTATTAGGGTTGGTTTTCCCGTACCACCGGTTCCGGCGCGGCGTTGAATTCATTCATCGCCGTCGCCATCCCCGCTTTCAGAACACATTGCACTGCTTTCGCCGCGCGCTCGACCACTTCGTCGAAAAGGACTTTTTCCTCACCCTCGAAACCGCTCAGCACAAAATCCACGACGCCCTTTTTTTCCGGGTGGCCGATGCCGACCCGCAGACGGTTGAATTTTTCGCTCTGCAATTCCTCGATGATCGATTTCAGTCCGTTGTGACCGCCGGAGGCGCCGTTTTTCCGCAACCGGAGCCGCCCGAGGGGCAGATCCATGTCGTCGACGATAACCAGCACGTTTTCCGGAGCGATCTCCAATTTCCGGCACAATGGAGCCACCGCCTTGCCGCTCAAGTTCATAAAGGTCAGAGGCATCTGCAGCGTGAGGGGCTTTCCGCGGAATTTCCCGCTGAAAACGCGGCTCTGCGCCACCGAACTCTCCTCGAAGCGACCGGCGGGAAATCCCGCGAGGAGCTTCTCGATGACCGTGAACCCGCAGTTGTGACGGCTTGCCGCATATTCGGCCCCGGGGTTGCCGAGACCGACGATAAGCGAAATCGCATTGCTGCCGTCACGCGACGAATCCATAGCAGATTACTTGTTCTCCTTTTTGCTTTCCTTTTCAGCGGCGCGCGCTTCGGTCTTCTTTTCGTTGATCGCTTCGGGCTCCGCGGCGGCGCCTTCGGCAGGCGCGGCAACTTCGGCTTCTTCACGCGGCATCACGCAATGGAAAACCAGCGTGTCGGCGGGCAAATCGCTGCGGACGCCTTCCGGGAAGACGACGTCGGCGATGGTGAGCGAATCGCCGATGTTGAGCTTGGTGACGTCGACGCGGATCGCTTCGGGCAGATCGGCGGGACGGCAGATGACCTCGATCTCAAAGAGATCCTGCTCCAGCAGACCGCCGTGCGCGGCGCCGTAGGACTCGCCGTGCGCGTGAACCGGCACGCTGGAAGTGATTTCCGCGTTGAGGTCGACTTCCTGGAAGTCGATGTGGACGACGTAGTTCTTCAAATGGTTGTACTGGACTTCGCGGACCAGCGCGGGGATCTCCTTGTCGCCGTTGACCAGCGTGACCAGCTGGACACCGTGCGCGGAAAAGACCTTCCACTCATCCGCATTGACCGAGAGGGCGCGAGCCTCTTTGCCCCGGCCGTAAACGACCGCCGGAATCGATCCGGCCCGACGCAGCCGGCGCGCGGCATTATTGCCGAATTCCTCGCGCAAGGCAACTGCGATTTTGTGACTTTCGTTGTTCATGAATTCCCTTTCTTATGGTTTTTCATCCGAAGTCGTGGGTTGATTTTATGACGGATATCAAAACTAATGTTTGATGTAAAACAAAGAACTGACCGACTTGCCGTCGTGGATGCGGCGGATCGCTTCACCGAGAAGCGGCGCGACGCTGACGACTTTGATCTTGCCGCCGAGCGTATCGGTGACCGGCACGGCATCGGTGGTGACCAGTTGCTCGATCTCCGGCGTCGAAAGCAGTTTTTCGCGCCCCTTGTCGTTGAGCAGACAGTGTGAAACCGCGGCGTAGACCTTGGCGGCACCGTGCTCCTTGAGGATCTTGGCGGCGGCGCAGAGCGTACCGCAGGTACTGGTGAGGTCGTCGGTGATGACGCAGATACGGTCTTTCACGTCGCCGACCAGGTGGCTCGACGCGACCGTCGTCGCATTGATACGCCGCTTGGTAACGACGGCGAAACCGGCTTCCAGCATATCGCCGTAGGTCATCGCCATCTTGGTACTGCCCGAATCGGGCGCGACGACGACGCCGTTATCACCGATCAATTCTTTCAGATAGGGCACCAGCACCGGGCGGCAGTAGAGGTGATCGCACGGAATATCAAAAAATCCCTGGATCTGCTGGGCGTGGAGATCGACCGTCAACACGCGGTCGGCTCCGGCGCAAGTGAGCAAATTGGCGACGAGTTTCGCAGTGATCGGCACCCGCGGCTTGTCCTTGCGGTCCTGGCGGGCGTAGCCGAAATAAGGCAACACGGCGGTGATGCGGGCGGCGCTGGCGCGGCGCGCGGCATCGATCATGATGAGCAATTCCATCAGATTGTCGTTGGGCTTGTTACAGGTCGGCTGGATCAGAAACGCATCGGCGCGGCGGACGTTTTCCTCAAACTGCGCAAAGATCTCGCCGTCGGGAAAATGCGTGATGTGAACTTTGCCGAGTTCCTCGCCGAGATAAGCGGCGATCTGCTGCGACAATTCCGGGTGCGCCGTACCGGAGTAAACGCGAATGTGTTTGGCTTCTTCCATTTCCATAAAAAAACCCCGCTCTTTCCTCTGTTTTTGAGGGTACCGGACCGGGGAAACGACGCCGGAAAAGGACTTTTCCCCCAGCGGGAACGTCTTTTTTCAGCGGAAACCTCTCGGTGCCGGCGGCAACTTTGCCGCCATCGATACCGGAATCATTTCCGGGATCAAGGCTCCCAAAACCAAAACTGCAATACCATAATATAATGCCGCAACATCAATTTGTCAAGCACCGCATTATAAAAGCGGAGCGCTTATTCCCCGAATGTATTGCGGTTGTAGATGATCGCCTCGGAAAGATGGGCTTCGCCGATGTTTTCGCATCCGGCAAGATCGGCGATGGTGCGGGCGGTGCGCAGAATGCGGTCGTAGGAACGCGGGCTCAAGTTGAACCCGGAAACGGCTTGGCGCAGAAGTTTGACTCCGGCGGCGTCAAGCGCACAGAATTTCTGCAGAAGTTTGCCGGACAAACGGGAATTGGGGATCATTTGCGCATTGCCGAAACGCGCTTTCTGCCGCGCCCGGGCGGCGATGACGCGTTCGCGGACGACCGCGCTGGATTCGCCTGCGGGGGCGGAAACAAGTTCCTCCTCCTTGAGCTGGCGGACGGCGACTTTAAGGTCGATGCGGTCGAGCAAAGGTCCGGAAATTTTTTTGAGGTAGCGGCGTTTCTCCTCGACGGTGCAACGGCATCCAAGCGCGTAATCGCCTCTGCCGCAGGGACAGGGATTCATCGCGGCGCAGAGGATGAAACGGGCGGGAAAAACGCAACTGCCCGCCGCGCGGGAAACGGTGATCTCGCCGCATTCGAGCGGCTGACGCAGGACTTCTAGGACATTGCGTTTGAATTCGGGCAATTCGTCGAGAAAGAGCACCCCGTTGTGGGCGAGGCTGATCTCGCCGGGACGCGGATCGTGCCCGCCGCCGATGAGCCCCGCATCGGAGATCGTGTGATGCGGCGCGCGGAAAGGACGGTCGCAGACGATGGGTCTGCCGCTTGAAAGCATCCCGAGCACGCTGTGGATGCGGCTGGTTTCCAGAGTTTCCTCCCTTGTCATCGGCGGCAGGATGCCCGGCAACCGCAAAGCGAGCATCGTCTTGCCCGTTCCCGGCGGTCCGAACATAAGCAGATTGTGTCCCCCCGCCGCGGCGATCTCAAGCGCACGCCTGGCGAGCAGTTGTCCCTTGACGTCGGCGAGGTCGGCGGCATTTTCCCGGGATGGAGCGAAATCCCCGATCGTCGCGCAAACGGGCGGGATCTCCATTTTTCCCGACACGACGGCGACGGCTTCGGCGAGGTCGCGGACGCCGAAAACTTTGACTTTTTTTCCGGCGCCGAGGGCGGCTTCCGCGGCATTTTCCTGCGGGACGAGCAACGCTTCGACTTTATTTTCGCGCGCCAGCGCATCGGCGATCGGCAACGCGCCGCGCACCGGACGCAACGAGCCGTCAAGGGCGAGTTCGCCGATCGCGCCGAAGCGGAAAATCTTTGCCGCATCCAAAGTCCCGGTCGCTCCGAGGATCGCCAGCGCGATGCCGAGATCGAATGCCGACCCCTCTTTTTTCAAATCGGCGGGTGCCAGATTGACGACGACGAAACCGCGCGGCGGCAGAAATCCCCGGTTGACAAAAGCGGAAAAGACGCGGTCGCGGCTCTCCTTGACGGCGAGGTCGGGAAGCCCCACGATCGACACCATCGATTCGCCGCGTCCGAAATTGCCGCCCGCAGTCTGATTGGCTTCGATTTCGACGACCGAACCGGCGACGCCGGTCACGGCTCCGGAATAGATCCTGCTTACCATAGCGACCTCGCGGCAACACTCCAGTCGGCGAGCACGACATGTCCGGCGTGGTCGGTACGCCAATCCTCCTCGCGGGTCTCAATGCCGCACAAAAGCAGTCTGTCACGTAAATCGGCGATGCGCGCCGGGTCCGCCGGAGCGTATTCGCGCTCGGGCGGCAAAAGCAGATCCTTGCACGACAAATCGAAGCCGACGATCCGTACCGTCGGGATGCGGATCAACCGCATAAAATAGTAGGTGAGAAATTCCCCGGTGCTCACCGGATAACGGCGCGCCGTTTCGATTTCGGACTTGTCCGCGCGCCGGTCGAGGATGAAGTGTCCGTCGATACGGGTGAATTTCGGGTAGCCGGTCATGATCTGATGCTTCCGTTTCCCCCATTCTTTGGAAACGCGTTGAAAATCGGTACGGATCTCTCCGGCAAAAAAGCGCGCCGGATGAGAAACCCCGACCTTGGCGAGCATTTCATAAATCGTTTCGCGCGGCAGATAAAGACGAAGCGCCATCATCGGTTTCTGGAGGGCGCGGTCAAAGTAAAAAGGAAAAATCCCGCGCTTTACGTCCTTGACGTCGACGAGCGCAAAAGAATGCTCCTGCGGCACGTAAAGGATGTTTCCGGCGTGAAAATCGGTGTGACGCAAACGCTTTTTCCGCAGGAAGTTGATAAATCCGCAAAATGCGTCGCAAAACGCCGCGTCGATTTTTCCCTGATTGGAAAATTCTTCGACTTCGACGGCGTTTTCGAGCGCTTCGGTGACCAGATAGTGCCCCTCTTCCGATTCGACGTAGCCCAGATGACGGACGACGGGAATGCCGCGCGCCATGAGGAACTGCGCGTTTTCATATTCCTGCCGGAAACTTTTTCCCCTGCGGAAGTCGTGTTTGATGAAAAAATTCCCGGCGCGCAGGACTTCGCGCACCGGATTGCGTTTGACCAGTTGCGCCCCGCAACACAATTTGACAAAACCTTCTTCGTCAAACGGCAGATCGCCGAAAAACTTCATTTTTTCCACACTCCAAGATAAAAAGTCGTGACGCCGAATTTGCGGAATCCCCCCTCTTCCGGAAGTCCCAGATCGAGAAATTCGCCGACGGCGCCGGGATCGTCGGGAATTTCCCAGACGACTTTGGCACCCCGGATCAACTGCATAAACTTTGGATCATCAAGGAGTTTCCGGCAGAATTCCGCCGATTTGTCATAGGGCGGGTCGGCAAAAACAAGATCGAATTTCTGCGGCGGCAACACCTGCGCCGCCAGTAACGCATCGCGCCGGAAAAGTTCGATTTCAGCCCGGCACCCCGTGCGGCACACCTTGCCGATGTTGCGCTCGATAAATTGCGCGTGCCGCCCGTCGCTCTCAAATGACGCGACGTATGCCGCGCCGCGGCTCGCCGCTTCCAGACCGAGCGCGCCGCTCCCGGCAAAGAGATCGAGGACGCGCCGTCCGGTGAAATTTCCCAGATGGTCAAAGAGCGCCTTGCGGGTGCGGCCGAGCGTCGGACGCACCGTAAAGTCGGGCGGCGTTTCCAATTCAATGTTGGCGGCGCATCCGGAAATGATTTTCATTGATCTTTCTCCAGCACCACCATTGCGACGGCGTTGCTTTTTTCGTGGGTGATCGAGAGGTGAATGCGATCCGCCCTGGCGGCAAACGTCGTTTGCGTCACGCCGGAAAGGTGCATCACGGGTGCGCCGGAAGCGTCGTTCCCGATATGGATCTCGTGAAAGTAGCACTTGCTGCCGAAACCGCAACCGAGCGCCTTGGCAAGCGCCTCCTTGGCGGCGAAGCGTCCGGCGTGAAATTCGGCGCGGTTTCCGGCGTACTGCGCGATCTCCTCTTCACTGTACAAGTGGCGCAAAAAGTCCGCGCCGAAGCGTTGGAGCGAATCTGCGATGCGCGCGATCTCCACGATGTCGACCCCGATCCCGGCAATCATAAAAATTCCTCCGGGATCGTCAATGCCCCCTGACGCAGGATCTTACCGGGGTTTACCGTGAGGTCGACGATGGTCGAACCTTTGGCGTCGGGCGCGATATTTCCGCCGTCGACGGCGAGATCGACCTCTCCCGCGAGCATCGCCAATGCCTCGTTAACGCTGTGCGCGTCCGGCATCCCGGAATAGTTCGCGCTGGTCTGATAGAGCAGTCTGCCGTATTGCTTCAACACTTCGCGCAAAAAGGGGTGATCGGGGACGCGGATCCCCGCGCTGCCGAGTTCCCGATCTGGTAAAATCAGCGTCAGCGCACCCGGCGTAAAGATTTCGGAAAGACGCGAAGCGCGCGCATCAAGCGTGAAGCGCGCCCGGTCAAGTCCCGCGAAGGAAGAGGCGAAAAACCCCAGCCGCTTTACTGCCGGCCGGTGTTTCAAAAAGTAGATTTTTTCCGCCGTGCCGGGCAAAGCGGCGTCGGCGACAAGACCGTAAACGGTTTCCGTCGGCACGAGAACGACTCCCCCTGCGCGCAAAACGCGGATCGTTTGTCCGACCGCATCCAGATCCGATACCGAAACCGTCACAACTTGCTCCTTTAAAAATGTTCGACACCAATATACCGCCGGAGAAAAAATTTTGCAAGGGATCCCTGCGGCGGAAGACGTGAAATCCCGGGAAAAATCGTGTTGAGGATAGAAAAATCATCATTCCCGCTTTATATTAATAAGGAAAAACATTGAGTCATTCAGGAAAGAGATCATGAGATATACCAGCACCCGCAGTCGTTGTTTCGTCACATCGGCGCAGGCGATCGCCCGGGGCATCGCCGAAGACGGAGGTCTTTTCGTCCCGGAAAGTTTCCCGCAGATCGATGATGCCGCAATGGAAAAATTGATTTCCGGCGATTACAAGTTCCGCGCGAAAACGATTTTGTCATACTATCTCACCGACTTCACGACGGAGGAGATCGACCGTTGCGTCGAGGCGGCTTACACCGGAACTTTTGACGATGACACCCCCGCTCCGCTCGTCGAAGTGAAAAAAAACCTGCACTTACTCGAATTATGGCACGGTCCCACTTGCGCCTTTAAAGATATGGCGCTTCAACTTTTGCCGCACTTGCTCACCACGGCGGCGGCAAAAGTCAACGACGGCAAAAAAAGCGTCATCCTCGTCGCGACGAGCGGCGACACCGGCAAAGCCGCGCTCGACGGTTTCGCCGATGTGCCCGGGACCGAGATCATCGTTTTCTATCCGCAGAACGGCGTGAGCGCGATGCAGAAACTTCAGATGACCACCCAGCGCGGCAACAACGTCGCCGTCTGCGGCATCGCCGGAAATTTCGATCAGGCGCAAAGCGGCGTGAAAACGATTTTTTCCGACGGCGCGATGAAAGATTTTCTCGCACAGCGCAAAATGTGTTTCTCGTCGGCGAATTCGATCAACTTCGGACGGCTGGTGCCGCAGATCGTCTACTACGTTTCCGCCTATTGCGACCTCGTGAAAACGGGAAAACTCCGGCGCGGCGAGCCATTCAACGTCGCCGTGCCGACCGGAAACTTCGGCAACATCCTGGCGGCGGTCTACGCCAAAAAGATGGGCATCCCGATCAAAAAATTCATCTGCGCTTCCAACCGCAATGCCGTGTTGAGCGATTTCATCGCCACGGGGACTTACGACCGCAACCGCGAATTTTTCCTGACGATCAGCCCGTCGATGGATATCCTCATTTCCTCCAATCTGGAGCGGATGCTTTATCTGCTCGCCGACGGCGACGAAAAAGTCGTCGCGGAATATATGGCGCAACTCAAATCACAGGGGAAATATACCATTCCCTCCGCGATGCTTGCCAAACTGCAAACTCTTTTTGCCGGCGGTTTCTGCGACGATGCGGCGACGCAGGCGACGATCGGGAAACTCTTTCAGGAGCAACACTACCTCGCCGATCCCCATACCGCCGTCGCCGTCAACGTCTGCGAACGCTACCGCAAGGCTACCGGAGATGAAAGTGTCTGTGTGATCGCTTCGACCGCTTCGCCTTACAAATTCGCCCAGGCGGTCCTGCCCGCGATCGGCGAAAAAAATCTTCCCGCCGACGGCTTCGCGATGCTGGAAATGCTTGCGGCAAAAAGTCATACCGCGATCCCCGCGCCGCTTGCCGCGTTGCGCGATGCCGAAGTGCTGCATCCGGCATCGGTCGATCCCGCCGAAATGGCAAATTTCATCCGGAAAACGCTCGCGTGAAAACGACGCTCCGCGACTTTTACCGCGCGCAACGCGGAAATTTCGACGCTTTTTTGTTTGACGTCGACGGGACGCTTTCCCTCGCGGGGAGACCGCTTCCCGGCGCACAGGAAACGCTCGATTTACTGAAACGGGAAAAGTTCCCCTATCTCATCCTGACCAACGACAGTTCGATGTCGTGCGAAGAAAAAGCCTTTCATCAGCGCCGCCACGGGCTTCAAGTCGCGCCGGAGGAGATCCTTTCCGCCGGAAACGCTTTGGAAAACTGGGCGGCAAAATTTTACCGCGGCGAACTTTTTTTCCAATGCGGTTCCCTCGGCGAGCCCGACTACGCCGCCAATGCCCGCATCAATGTGACATTTGATCTCGACCGCCTCGACGAATGTTCCGGTGTCCTCCTCGGCGAAGGCAATTATGAATGGCACTCCGCGATCGAAGGACTTTTCAACTATTTTCTGCATCACGCCGACGCGCCGCTGATCGTCCCCAATCCCGACGGTTTCTGGCCCTGGAAAAATTTCTGCGGTATCGGCTCCGGAGGCATCGCCCGTTTCCTCGAACTCCTCCTCAAAGAAGCCGGGAAAAAACTCCAACTCCTCTATCTCGGCAAACCCTATGCCCCCATCTACGAAGCCGTCCCCGACCGGCTCAAACAACTCTATCCCGGCCGATCTTTTCAAATGAAACGCATCGCCGGGATCGGCGATCATCTCCTTTCCGACATCTGCGGCGCCAATTGCAACGGGCTCGTCTCCGTTTTGCTCCTCACCGGTTTGACCAGCGAAAAACAAGCACGCGAAGCCCAAGGCGAATCCGCCCCGCGTTTTGTGTTGGATTCACTGTAAGATGATTGACGTGATGGGAGCAAGAGGGGCTGATTTCGCCCCTCTTGACACCCTCAACCAGCCACAGGCTGGACCGATGTGCGACACCCCCCACGCTAATGTTTCTCTCGCGGACACTGCCGCGAGCTAAACATTTTTTCACAATTGACGTAAGATGGATACTTTGGTGAGAAAGACGGGGAGGTTTGCGGAAATACTTAACGTGTAAGGTGTGAGGAGGGGACAGCCGTTTACTTACGGCTTTCCCCTCCTCAACCACCCCTTTTTCCGTGCGATCGCAGTCGAAACGGCTGTGGATGTCCCTTTTTTACTCCCATACGCCTGCGTTCGCCGTCACTCACACCACACGGTAAACCGT